>CANQSA010000003.1 GCA_947626415.1 uncultured Lachnospiraceae bacterium | reverse complement strand
TTTTTGCAGATTTCCCTTAAAATCAAGGATTTTATTAAAATTTAGCAATAAAAAACAGGTAGTTTTTGACACTACCAAAAAGGAATTGGAGGAAATATTATGAAATTTTGCAGCAAATGTGGAGCGCAGTTAGACGATGACGCACGGTTCTGCGCTAAGTGCGGGAATCCGACTGCGCCGGCAGCGGAACAGCCGACCGCGCAGTCGGAGGAGAACGCGCAGCAGACGCCGCCGGAGACAGGGATCCCTTATGGACAGCCGGTACAGCCGGATGCTGGAATTCCTTACGGACAGTCGGTACAGCCGGCCGGTTCTAAGGTAAAGGACTTCTTTACAGGCATGGCGACGAATAAGAATCGTCTGATCGGCTTTATTGTAACCTGTGTATTGGCAGTGATTGTTCTGATTCTGGTGATCAATCTGGCAAGCTGTGTTTTTGGCGGCGGATATGAAACGCCGATTAAAAAGCTGTGTAACGGCATGGAAGACGGAGACGCGAAAGAGATCATGGAAGCGTTTCCGCTTGACGGGGTATCGGATGCACTGGGCCAATGGGGATTATCGATGGATTCTCTTCTGGAATCCCTGGAGGACAGCTTAGATGTGGCAGAGATTGACAGTGTAAGCTATAAGATCAAAGACAAGGACAAGGTTGATTCTGATGATTACCGGGATCATATCTCGTCTTCGTTTGCCATGTTTGTTTCAACCGGTGATATCGACGCGATGTATGAACTGGAAGTGGAAATGACGGTAAGCATCAATGGGGAAAAGGATACGCATGAAGTAGATGCGGTTGTCGCCAAGATCGACGGAGACTGGAAGCTGGTCGGCGGCGAACTGATCGATGGTATGTTTTAATTTGTGATTTTGCAGGAATTGGGGCTGTTTTTTAACAGCCTCAGTTCGTTCGTAGAAAGGGAACCGGTTGTACAGCGCGTTTTGGCAGGAGGTGTATCGGATTGGAAGAAAAACGACAGATTCAAAAAGAAATAGAGCTGGAGGGGATTCGGGAAGATGAGAAGACAGCGGATGAGACGCCGGAAGCTCTGTATGAGAAACTGATTGCGACGATTCGCCGTTACCGCCCGCATGCGGATCTGCGGATCATCGAAAAGGCATACCGGCTTGCCACCGAAGCCCATAAAGAACAAAAACGAAAATCAGGAGAGCCTTATATCATTCATCCGCTGCAGACTGCCATTATTCTGGCGGATCTGGAATTGGATAAAGAGACGATCGTGGCCGGACTGCTGCATGATGTGGTCGAAGATACTGTTTATACCAAGGAAGAACTGACGGAATTGTTCGGCGAGGATGTGGCCGGGCTGGTGGACGGCGTTACCAAACTTACACAGTTAAGCTATGAACAGGATAAGGTGGAGAAGCAGGCCGAGAATTTACGGAAAATGTTTCTGGCTATGGCGAAAGATATCCGCGTTATCCTGATCAAACTGGCGGATCGGCTGCACAATATGCGGACGCTTCAGTTTATGACGCCTGAGAAACAGAAGGAAAAGGCAAGAGAGACGATGGATATCTATTCTCCCATTGCCAGCCGTCTGGGTATCAGTAAGATTAAGATTGAACTGGACGATCTGTCGCTTATGTATCTGGAACCGGAGAAATATAAGGAATTGGTAACGGAAGTAAAAGCAAGAGTTACCTATAACGAAGGCTTTATCGCGGATCTGGTGGCACAGGTGCAGGAAGTGATCCGAAACGCCAACATTAAGGCGGATATCAACGGACGGGTCAAGCATTTATTCAGTATTTATAAGAAAATGGTGAACCAGCAGAAGACGTTGGATCAGATTTATGATATATTCGCGGTACGGATTATTGTGGATAATGTGCGGGACTGCTATGCGGCGCTGGGCGCGATCCATGAAAAGTATACGCCGATCCCGGGACGGTTTAAGGATTATATCGCTATGCCGAAACCCAATATGTATCAGTCCCTGCATACGACGCTGATCGGGCCGACCGGACAGCCGTTTGAAATTCAGATCCGTACCTTTGAGATGCACCGTACGGCAGAATACGGTATCGCCGCCCACTGGAAATATAAAGAGAGCGGCGGCAGCAACGATATGGCGGATATTGCCAGAAATGAAGAAAAGAAACTGACCTGGCTGCGGCAGATCCTGGAGTGGCAGCGGGATATGTCCGACAATCAGGAATTTATGAGCCTGTTAAAAAGCGACCTGGATCTGTTTTCCGAGAGCGTATACTGTTTTACGCCGAACGGAGACGTGAAAAATCTGCCGAACGGTTCGACGACGATAGATTTTGCCTACAGCGTGCACAGCGCGGTCGGCAATAAAATGGTGGGAGCCCGGGTCAACGGGAAAATGGTACCCATCGACTATCAGATTCAGAATGGCGACCGGATCGAGATCGTAACGTCCCAGAATTCAAAAGGACCGAGCCGGGACTGGCTGAAGATCGTTAAAAGCACCCAGGCAAAAAATAAGATCAATCAGTGGTTTAAACACCAGTTAAAGGACGATAATATCGTAAAGGGCAGAGACCTGACTTATCAGTACTGCAAGACCAGGAATATCGCGCTGAATCTGCTCATGAAGCCGGAATATATGGATAAGGTCATCGCCAAATACGGCTTTAAGGACTGGGATTCCCTGATGGCCTCCGTAGGCTGCGGCGGCCTGAAGGAAAGTCAGGTCGTGAATAAACTGACAGAGCTGTATGAAAAGGATCAGCGGAATAAGCTGACGGATGAACAGGTGATGGAATCTGTCGGAGACCGGAATGTTTCCAGAAATCTGCCGGGTGGGCACCGCTCTAAGACCGGCGTGATCGTAAACGGCCTGTCGGATGTTTCCGTCCGTTTATCCAAGTGCTGCGGACCGGTTCCGGGAGATGAGATCGTGGGATTTATTACACGGGGCAGAGGCGTGACGATCCATCGGACGGACTGCGTCAATATCATCAATCTTCCGGATTTTGACCGGCAGCGGCTGATCGATGCGGAATGGGAGAGCGAAGCCATAGCGGATAAAAATGAAACCTATCTGGCAGAAGTCAGCATCTATGCGAATAACCGGACGGGAATCCTGGCGGATCTTTCCAAGATATTAAGCGAGCGGAATATAGATGTAAAGTCTATCAACAGCCGGACCAGCAAGCAGGGGATTGCAACGATTCTCATCAGTTTTGAGATCGGCAGTGTGGAAGAACTGCAGAAGATCATCGATAAGATGCGCCAGGTTGAAAGCATCATTTCCATTGAACGGACGAGGGGGTAATTGATTATGCATCCGAAGATCAAACAACTGGTTCTGGGCGGTATGGCAACGAACTGCTATCTGGTTTGGGAACAGGATCAGAAAACCTGCGCCGTGATCGATCCGGCAGGTGAGGCGGGAACGATCCAGCGTACGCTGGTAAGCCTCGGGCTGACGCCGGCTGCTGTTTTACTGACGCACAGCCATTTTGACCATATCGGCGCCGTAGCGGCGCTGGTACGGCGCTATGCGGTGCCGGTTTATATGTCGCGGGCGGAAGCTGCGGTTGCCGCAGATGCGGAACTGAATCTGTCTGCCACTTTTGGGATTCCCATGACAGTGTGCAATGCCGAACTGCTGGAAGACGGAACGGTTCTGCGGACTGCAGGTCTGGAGTTTACCGTGCTGCATACGCCGGGACATACCGTGGGAAGCTGCTGCTATTATCTGAAAGAGGCAGGCATCTTATTCAGCGGAGATACATTATTTTACCGTTCTCACGGCAGAACGGATTTCCCGACAGGAAGTGAACGGCAGATCCTGGATTCCATTCGGGATCAGCTGCTGACATTGCCTGGCAATACGGTTGTTTATCCGGGGCATGACGCGGCGACAACCATTGAGGACGAGAAAAAGTGGTACAGAACAAATGATATTGATTAAAATTGTAAACCGCATGGAACGGGAATGCTATGATACCAATTTTGAATATGACATTCAGTCATTGGTTCGGGCATTTTACGCGGATACTCCGGTAGAAGTGAATCAGGAACTGAGACCGGAGCACCAGATCATGATTGAGGTGGAATATCTGCGTTCCAGTGTGGGAGTCAACATTTATGATACAAAATATAACGGAAAAATGCAGCTTCGGGAGCATGAAGACAGTGAGATGGATTCGGACCGGCAGCAGGCCAAAAATCAGGTAAAGCGGGTTCTGTATATTACGCTGTGCGAATATACGGGAAAGACGCTGCCCTGGGGGACTCTGACGGGAATCCGGCCTATTAAGCTTCCGTTGGCACAGATGGAGAAAGGCATGTCCCGGGGCGAGATCCGGCAGTTTATGAAACAGACCTATCTGTTGTCGGACAACAAGCTGGATCTGGCGCTGCAGGTGGCAAAGACAGAGCAGCAAAGGTTGTCGCAGTTTCCCTATCGGGAAGGATTCAGCCTGTATATCGGAATTCCCTTCTGTCCCAGCATCTGCGCTTACTGCTCGTTTTCTTCTTATCCGATCAAACAGTATGCGGACAAAGTGGACGCGTATCTGAATGCCCTGTTTGAAGAACTGCATTTTGCCGCGCAGAGCTATGTCAACAGACCGCTGCAGACGATCTATATCGGCGGCGGTACGCCGACAACGCTGACGGCCGGACAGCTCGATCGGCTGCTGGGGCAGATCCATTCGGAATTCGCTATGGAGGATGTGGAAGAATTTACGGTAGAAGCGGGCAGACCGGACAGCATTACGGAAGAAAAGCTGCAGGTTCTGAAAAAATGGGGCGTTACCAGAATTTCCATCAATCCGCAGACGCTGAAAGATGAAACCTTAAAGATCATCGGACGGAAACATACGGCTTCGCAGTTTCTGGAAGCCTATATCCTTGCGCGTGAAACCGGATTTACCAATATCAATGTGGATCTGATCGTGGGACTGCCGGACGAGACCGAGGAAGATATGATGCAGACGCTGGATAAACTGTTTGCCATTGAGCCGGAGAGTATTACGATACATTCCCTGGCGCGGAAGCGGGCGGCCAGACTGACTACGGAAGCGGAGAATTTCACGGGATACCGGTTTTCAGCGGACGCCGCCGTGATGGAGCGTGTGCAGAATGCCCTGACTGAAAAAGGCTATCAGCCGTATTATCTGTACCGGCAGAAAAATATATCAGCCAATCTGGAAAATGTAGGTTATGCAAAGCCCGGGAAAGACTGTCTGTATAATGTGCTGATGATGGAGGAGAAGCATACGATCCTTGCCGCGGGAGCGGGAGCCGTCAGCAAGTTTGTATTTCCGGACGGGTATCATGTGCAGAAGATTGACAATGTAAAAGATGTGGATCAATATATGGAACGAATCCAGGAGATGATCGGCAGAAAGCGGGAGTTCTTAGAGGAGAATACCCGGATCGTCAATGACGCTTCTCATCTGGAGGAAGAACTGCCGGAGGCGATTGCGCACGGCGCCGCGGTCAGCGCGCTTGCGTACGAGATTGCGAAAGAATTGGATCTGCCGGAGTCGGAATGTTATGATATCGCCGTGGCGGGCGTCGTACATGATATCGGGAAGCTGCAGCTGTACCGGTATTTAAACGGCAACGAAACCCTGAATGTGGAAGAAATGAACTATATGCGGATGCATTCCACGCTGAGTTATGAGATCTTAAAAGAAAAAGGCTATTCGCCTTATATCCTGGAATGTGTGAAATATCATCATGAAAATTATGACGGAAGCGGATTTCCGGATCATCTGACGGGAGAGGAGATCCCGCTCAGCGCGCGGATCCTGCGGGTCTGCGACGTGTTTACCGCACTGACTTCCAAGCGGCCTTACCGGGACGCATTTGATCCGGAAATGGCGGTTTTCTTAATGATCGATGAAGTAAAAAATTTTGATATGCGGGTATTTATCGCGTTTCAGAGGGTTGTTCATGACAATCCCAAATGGCTGAAAGCACAGACTGAAATGGAGGAGACATATGAAAGCACAGAATAATACATTAAAAAAGAAACCGGTAACCGGTATGAAAGATATCCTGCCGGCGGAAATGGAGATCCGGGATTATGTGATCGGGCTGATCAAAGAAACCTACAGGACGTTTGGGTTTTCTTCCATTGAAACGCCCTGTGTGGAGCATATTGAGAACCTGTCAAGCAAACAGGGAGGAGAAAATGAGAAGCTGATCTTTAAGATCTTAAAGCGAGGCGAGAAGCTGAATTTGGAAACGGCCCAGACAGAAGGGGATCTGACGGACAGCGGTCTGCGGTATGACCTTACGCTGCCGCTTTCCCGCTATTATGCCAATAACGCCAATGATCTGCCGTCCCCCTTTAAGGCCCTGCAGATCGGAAACGTATGGCGGGCAGACCGGCCGCAGCGCGGCAGGTTCCGTCAGTTTGTGCAGTGTGATATCGATATTTTAGGAGAACCCACCAATCTGGCGGAAATCGAATTGATCCTTGCGACGACGACGCTACTGGGAAAGCTGGAGTTTCAGAATTTTACCATTCGGATCAATGACCGGAAGATTCTGAAGGCTATGGCTGCCTACAGTGGGTTTGCCGAGGAAGATTACGATAACGTATTTATCATTCTGGATAAAATGGATAAGATCGGACTGGACGGCGTAGCTGCTGAATTGAAGGAAAGCGGATATGCGGCGGATTCCGTTGACAAGTATTTGAAACTCTTTGAACATGTATCCGGCAGCATTGCGGACGTGGAGCGCTTGAAAACCACATTGGACGGTTATCTGGACGCGGAAACGGCGGACGGGCTTGTTATGATCATGAGCAGCGTGGAAGCGGCGAAGGAAGCCAGCTTCCGTATCGTATTTGATCCGACGCTGGTGCGGGGAATGTCTTATTACACAGGCACGATCTTTGAGATCTCCATGGATGAATTCGGCAGTTCTGTGGGCGGCGGCGGCCGTTACGATCAGATGATCGGCAAATTTACCGGACAGGAGACCTGTGCCTGCGGATTTTCCATCGGCTTTGAACGGATCGTGATGCTGCTTCTGGAGCGCGGCTATCGGGTGCCGGGCGGCAGGGAAAAGGTTGCGTATCTGATCGAGAAGGGAATGCCGAAGGAAGGCATGTTAAAGGTGCTGGAAGCGGCGAAGGCAGCGCGGGCCGAAGGAAAACAGGTGCTGGTTGCCAATATGAAGAAGAATAAAAAGTTTCAGAAGGAGCAGCTGGAAGCCGAAGGATATACTACGATCCGGGACTGTTATGCGGATTTTACGGGCAGCCTAACGTAAATAATAAAATTAAATAAAATTCTACTTCAAAGATAAAATTGCAGAGTATTCGTTGACTGCTTTCTCCCATATCTCTTTTCCTGCGGCGGTTTTGACATAAAAGCGTCCGTTTCGGAAAGAGGAAAACTTCATCAGAGCATCCTGCGCGTACAACAGCTCAAAGGAGCGGATATTCTCATATCTTTGGCAAAAGATTTTCTCCCGATAGACATCATACAGAAATGGGGCCGTCGTATAAAGCCGGAAATCCACACGGTCATCCAGCGCCGCAAGCGTTAAAGGGACGGTCCCGCAATAGCCGGATTCGATCACAAGGATTTTTTCAGCCTGAATTCCGCCTAACAGTTCCCGGAGAGTTTTTTCCAAAACGGTGTATTTGCGGAGTATCTTCCGGATGCGGGGCCTGCAAAATGCAGAGAAGTCTTCATAGCCCGAAATGCCGCTTTCCAGCGCTTCATACACGGGCAGCCGAAAAAAATCGTCTACGCCTTTCTCTGCGGTCTGCCACAGGAAATCTCGATTGATTACCCACGGATACAGGCTGCTTTTGTCATTGCCTCTAAAATAGAGATACGGCAGAAAAGCGTCACGGAGTAAAAACACATAAGCGGTATCGGACTGTTGTGGAATCCATTGGCAGTAATGGATCAGATCGGCAAGAAACGGATTATCTGATGGGGTAGTGCCGCTTTGCATACGCTTTGACAGCCGCTCACAAACTGATTCGACTTCCATTTCTGCATCGCCATACTCCACATTTGAAAGGATTCTTTTTTGAATTGGAAACGGTGATTCGTCATGGGCTTTCAAAATGGCTTGAAGCCTCGAAACAGCACCGTATTTTTCTTCCAGAGTGCGATTCAACAGCGTATATCTCTCATCAATCAGATCATCGAGAAGCTTGAGAAGCTGCTTTGCTTCATACAGTTCACTTTTATCAAGCGTCCTGCCCTCCAGTCTGCCGAGCGCCTGCGTAAAATACATTTCGTTAAATGACAGAAATCCCATCTTAAACCTCATTTGAGTGGAAGTTTATAACAGCATCAGGCTTCCTGCTTTGCATTTCATCCCAAAACCGTTCTTTTATAATTATAGCATGAAAATATGATTTTTTCTATCGTTTTACGAATTGCCTTTATCAGTCTGGTTTATCAGATTTTTAAGGACAAAAGAAAATAGCCGCCACTACTACCAATAGTGACGGCTTGCCCTTTTCGGAGGGTTTAGCTTGTTATTAAAGGGGTAGAGCCGCTTCTGCGGTTTTCCCTTTTTGATTAAACTATAGCATATATTCTTATCAATTTCAAGTAAAAAAACTGATTACTTGGATAATAATTGATTTTTCTGGCACTGCTTACATTCGTTTTTACGTTTTGTAAATAAGTCTACATAGAAAAACCACCCCAAAACTTTGACCGGCGACGGGGTGGGTTTTCTACCCAATAACTAGGTCAACACACCTTGTGGGCGGTAACCTCTCTTTTACTATAGCATATAGTATAATAAATTTCAAGAATAAAAAAAGAAATAGGCATAAAAATAATTTGAAGATATTGATATTATTGAAATAAGTATAGAAATGTGGTATATTGTCGATATGGGAAAACCACAGAGCCGAGGCGGCTTAACCCCTCTGATTTTTCGGAGGGCTCAAATAGCCCTCCAGACGAAAGAAAGGAGGGCGATACAATGATTACATATCAGGATTTATTTTTGTTCTGTACATTCATTGTTGCCTTTATCAGTCTGGTTTATCAGATTTTTAAGGACAAAAGAAAATAGCCGCCACTACTACCAATAGTGACGGCTTACCGTTTATGACGGTATAATTGCCAATTATTGAGGGTAGAGCCGCTTCTGCGGTTTTCCCTTTTCTGATTAAACTATATCATATATTTTTGTCGATTTCAAGTAAAAAATGATTGCTTGAACAATAATTGATTTCTTCTGGCGCTGCTTATAAAAGTACTTATCAAAAAAGCAGATAACGGGAGTCGAACCCGCCTCTCCAGCTTGGGAAGCTAGCGTGTTACCGATGCACCATATCTGCTTAGGATAAAATCCTTTTACAGTATATGCAAAAACCGGAGCGTTGTCAAGTGAATAAAATTCAAAATTTTGCATCAGGTCTGAAACCGCAGCCAAGGTAAATTTCTTAAGCATAAGTTTTCTAAATCAGATTTTTTGTAACTTTTTTCAAAAAGATATAGATTTTCCCGGGGAAAACAAGTACAATGGGAAAGAAAACAAAACTGAAAGCAAATTTTGGAATAAAACAGGAGAACGATAATGGGAAAAGTGATCATTAAGACAAAGAATCCAAAAGAGCCGCTGGGCGATCTGTTCGGTCTCTTTTTTGAGGATATTAACCATGCGGCGGACGGTGGTCTGTATGGAGAACTGGTGAGAAACCGCAGCTTTGAATTTTCCCCGATTGATAACCATACCTATCACGGGATGACAGCCTGGGAAATAGCGGATGAGAAATTGATAACGGCCGAGCTGCTGGATAGCGGCGCCGTTTCGGAGAAGAACCCGCACAATCTAAAGATTACGGTAAAGAAAGCAGGAGCGAAGGCGGCGCTGATCAATCAGGGATTCGGAAGCGGGATTCCCGTGGAGGCAGGAAAGGAATACGCCTTTTCCTGTTATGCGAGGACGGATTCCGAAACCGGCATGGAAATCCGGGTGGAGCTGACCGATGCGCATGGTAGTCAGATTTACCGGGAGAAACGGTTCCGGGTTACAGGCGCGGAATGGAAGCAGTATACGCTGACATTGGATTCTGAGAATACAGATTACAGCGGACGGCTGCGGATTACATTTCCGGAAAACGGAACCGTATATTTCGATCTGATTTCCCTGTTTCCCAAGGATACGTTTCGAAATCGGGAAAACGGCCTGCGCGCGGATCTGGCGCAGCTTCTGGCGGACATGAAACCGCGGTTTCTGCGTTTCCCCGGCGGCTGCCTGATCCATGACGGAGAGTTAGACCCGGATGCGAGAAATTCCATGTACCGCTGGAAGAATACGATCGGCCCGCTGCCGGAACGGGCGGCCAGAAGGAATAACTGGGGGTATAATCAGACGGCCGGGCTGGGATACTATGAATATTTCCAATTTTGTGAAGATATCGGTGCGAAACCGCTGCCGGTACTGCCGGCGGCTTATGATCCACATCATCAGCGGATGGTGCCGCTTGATAAGCTGCAGCCCTGGATCGACGACGCGCTGGATCTGATCGAATTTGCCAATGGCGGAACAGATACCAAGTGGGGAGCCGTTCGGAGCCGGCTGGGACATCCGGAACCGTTTGGACTGGAATACATCGGAATCGGCAATGAAGAGATCGGAGAAGGCTTTGTAGAACGGTATCCCTATTTTCATAAAGCGATCCGCGAAAAATATCCGGAGATCCGGATCATCGGTACGGCAAGCCCGTTTGCGGCCGGTTCGGAATACGAACGCGGTTGGAAATGCGCGAGAAAATATCATTCCGATTTGATCGATGAGCATTATTACCAGAATCCCGAGTGGTTTCTGGGCAATATGCACCGGTATGACGATTTTTCCGCAGAAGATCCGAAGGTATTCCTGGGAGAATATGCTTCCTGCGGAAATACCTGGTACAATGCGCTTGTAGAATCCGCTTATATGACGCAGCTGCAGAATGACGCGCACGCGGTGAAACTGGCGTGCTATGCGCCCCTGTTCTGCCATGCGGATTATGTGAACTGGAGACCGGATATGATCTGGTTTAATAATCATACTTATTTTTTGACTCCGAATTACCATGTACAGAAGTTATTTATGAATCATCAGGGCGATATGCTGCTGGAACGGAAACTGGTGGACCTAGGAGAAAATCAGGTGACGGAGCCGGATACCAGCGGAGAGATCCTGGGCGTGGTTTTCGGCGGCAGCGTGAAATACAGCAATATTCAGGTGACGAACCATGAGGATAACAGTACGGTCAGCGTAGCGGATATTCAGTTAAAGGGCGATATCGCGGCGGAGCCGATCCTGTCTCTGGCAAGCACACACTATACGCTGACGCTGGATGCGGAGCAGCTGGAAGGGATGCGGGGCTTCTACATTTCCTTCGGACAGAAATCGCCGACTTATAAATTCGCCTGGGAGCTGGGCGGTTGGCAGAACCTGGATTCGCAGATCAATGACGACCGAAACGGCAGGGTAAGCTGTCTGACCGAAAGCAAGTATTCGATTGAGACCGGCAGAGTATATCATCTGAAACTGGTGGTAGACGGCGCCCATATCCAGAGTTATGTGGATGGAGAGCTGATCAATGATGTAACGGTACAGCCGGTTGTGATCGAACCGCTGTATGTGACTGCCAGTGCGGAGAATGAAACAGGCGATATTATCGTAAAGGTTGTCAATCTGCAGAACGAAGATGTAACAACGGAGCTGGATCTGTCGGACAGAAGAAAGAAATTAAGTCAGGGCGAGATCTACTTTATGGGCGGTTATCCCATGAACGCAGAGAATTCCTTTGCGGCGCCGAATCGGGTGGAACCGAAAGAAGGCAAAATTTCCGTAACAGGCAATCGGTTTACTTATACATTTCCGAAAGAATCATTGACCATACTGCGGCTGCGATAGAAATGGAGGACAATACAGTGGAAGAGACAACAGTAGAAAGCAAAAATTTTATCGAACAGATGATTGACAAGGATCTGGAGGAAGGGCATTATACCCATGTACAGACCCGGTTTCCGCCGGAGCCGAACGGGTATCTGCATATCGGTCATGCCAAATCCATTTTATTAAACTATGGATTGGCGCAGAAATACAACGGCAAGTTCAATATGCGGTTTGACGATACCAATCCGACTAAGGAAAAGGAAGAATTCGTTGAGTCCATTAAAGCGGATATCGAATGGCTGGGAGCCGACTGGGAAGACAGGCTGTTCTTTGCGTCCGACTATTTCCCGCAGATGTATGAGGCGGCAGTCAAACTGATCAAAAAGGGGAAAGCCTATGTCTGTGACCTGAGCGCGGATGAGATTCGGGAATACCGCGGAACGCTGACAGAACCGGGGAAAAACAGTCCATACCGCGATCGGAGTGTGGAGGAAAATCTGGAATTATTTGAAAATATGAAAAACGGCGTTTACGCGGACGGAGAAAAAGTGCTGCGCGCCAAGATCGACATGGCCTCTCCGAATATCAATATGCGGGACCCTGTTATTTACCGGGTAGCGCATATGAGCCATCATCGGACCGGAGATACCTGGTGCATTTATCCGATGTATGATTTCGCCCACCCCATTGAGGACGCCATTGAGCATATCACGCATTCGATCTGTACCCTGGAATTTGAAGACCACAGACCGTTATATGACTGGGTAGTACGGGAACTGGAATATCCGGAACCGCCCAGACAGATTGAGTTTGCCAAATTGTATCTGACCAACGTGGTAACCGGAAAGCGGTATATTAAGAAGCTGGTCGAGGACGGAATTGTGGACGGCTGGGACGATCCCCGGCTGGTGTCCATCAGCGCCCTGCGCCGCCGCGGATTTACGCCGGAGTCCATTAAAATGTTTGTGGACTTGTGCGGCGTTTCCAAGAGCAACAGTTCTGTAGATTATGCGATGCTGGAATACTGTATCCGTGAAGATCTGAAGATGAAGCGGCCCCGCATGATGGCGGCCCTGGATCCGATCAAACTGGTGATCGACAATTATCCGGAAGGCCAGAGCGAGATGCTGACCGTGGATAATAATTTGGAGAATCCGGAACTGGGAACCCGGCAGGTACCCTTTGAACGGGAACTGTATATTGACAGAGAAGATTTTATGATCGAGCCGCCGAAAAAGTATTTCCGCTTGTATCCGGGAAATGAAGTACGTCTGATGCACGCATATTTTGTAACCTGTACCGGTTATGAGACGGATGCGGACGGAAATGTGACGGTAGTGCATTGTACCTATGATCCGGAGACAAAAAGCGGAAGCGGATTTACCGGCAGAAAAGTAAAGGGAACCATTCATTGGGTTCCGGCCAGCCACGCGATCCGGGCGGAGGTGCGGCTGTTTGAAAATATTGTGGACGAAGAGAAGGGAAAACTCAATGAAGACGGTTCCCTGAATCTCAATCCCAATTCTCTGACGGTTTTGAAAAACTGTTGTCTGGAGCCGGCACTGGCAGACGCTAAGGCATTTGACAGTTTTCAGTTTGTCAGACAGGGATTTTTCTGCGTAGATTATAAGGATTCCACGCCGGAGCATCTGGTCTTTAACCGGATCGTATCGTTAAAGAGCAGTTTTAAACTGCCGAAATAGAGGTTGACGTGAATGAATTGACAATCCATCTGGAGCCGAAGAGCCGCATTCCGATGTATGAACAGATTTATTTATATATTAAAAAAGAGATCAAAGAAGGGAAGCTTGCGACAAAAAGCAGGCTTCCCTCTACACGTTCTCTCGCCGCCTATCTGGGAGTCAGCAGGACCACAGTGGATATGGCGTATATGCAGCTGGTTTCCGAAGGGTATATTGTTTCCGAACCGGCAAGAGGATATTTTGTAGCGGAGATTTCCGGACTTTACCATCTGGATCATCTGCCGAAGCCTGTGGTTTCTTCTAAAAACAAGGCGAAAGAGGAAAAGCCGCTGGTAGATTTTTCTCCCCGCGGGGTGGATCTGCGGTATTTTCCGTATTCTACCTGGCGGAAGCTGTCAAAGGAAATCCTGAATCTGGAAAACGGTTCGCTGTTTAAACACGGACATCCGCAGGGGGACAGCGCCCTGCGCGGCACGATCGCCTCCTATCTGTTTGAATCCCGGGGCGTATACTGCGAAGCGGATCAGATTGTTTTAGGCGCAGGGCAGGAATATCTGCTGCTGCTGTTGTCACAGATCTTAAATGAGAAGAATAGGAAGGCTTACCGCAGGATTGCCATGGAAAATCCGACCTATCCGCAGGCTTATCGGGTGCTGCGGGAGACCGGAATGGAAGTCGTGTTTGTCCCGATGGATGCCCGGGGGATGCAGGCTGCGGAACTGGAAAAGCATCCGGTCAATCTGGCGTATGTGATGCCGTCCCATCAGTTTCCGACCGGGGTCATCATGCCGATCAGCCGCCGGATGGAACTGCTTGCCTGGGCAAATCAGGTTCCGGAACGCTATCTGATCGAAGACGACTATGACAGCGAATTTCGCTATGTGGGAAAGCCGATCCCCGCTTTACAGGGGACCGGGAGCCACGATAAAGTCATCTACTTCGGAACATTTTCCAAATCCATTGCGCCGGCGATCCGAATGGCTTATATGGTGCTGCCGCGGGAATTGCTGGAGATTTATCAAAGCAAACTGGGATTTTACGCTTCCACAGTGTCCGGCCTGGATCAGAAGCTGGTCAACGCGTTTCTGGAGGGCGGTTATTATGAACGGCATTTAAATAAAATGCGGGCCGTTTATAAAGCCAAGCATGAAACGCTGTTAAATTCCCTGCGGGAACAGAACCTGCCGGTTCAGATTTTGGGAGAGCGGGGCGGTCTGCATATCCTGCTGCGTATGAAAAATGGGATGTCCGAGTCGGAAGCGATCGCCTGCGCGCTGAAAAGAGGAGTCCGGGTCTATCCGATTTCGGATTACTGTATGGAGAATCAGGCAGTACCGTGGGAATCTACGATTTTATTGGGCTATGCAGCGTTAAGCGAAACGGAGATCCGCAAGGGAGTCACACTGCTGGCGGAGGCGCTGAAATAATGCGTACCCCATGGGAAACTGTGCATATATTGTTAAAAAGGAATAAAATATATGAACAGAACCTGTTGCAAATTCAGCAATGTAACCCGTCAGTATCTGGCGGATTACGAGTGCATTTTAAATAATATGATCCAGGGAATGAACTGCGCTCCTTTGGGCAGCAGTATTTCCGCCAATTTTATCGAACAGATGCTTCCGCATCATCAGGCGGCAATTGAAATGAGCCGCAATCTCTTACAGTATACGACCTGTCTGCCGCTGCAGAATATCGCTTCCTGCATTATTTCAGAGCAGACGCAGAGTATTGCCAATATGGAAGCAATCTTATGCGAAGCGCAGAATATGACCAATTCCAAGTGTGAATTATGCCGGTATCAGGAATACGCGAACCGGGTGATCAAGGATATGGATTGCGCTATGGAGCAGGCCTGCGCGACCAACAATATCAATCAGACCTTTATGCGCCAGATGATCCCGCATCACCGCGGCGCTGTCTTACTCTCCAAAAACGCCCTGCAGTTCTGCATTTGCCCGTCTTTGAAGCCGATTCTGTGCTCCATTATCCGGTCTCAGGAACGGGGAATCGCGCAGATGGAACAGCTCCTGCGCAGCGACTGCTGACTACAACCTGTAATATGATATAATCGGTTTTCATAAAAATAAAAATGCTGCCAAAGTCACGGTTGCCCGTGGACTTCGGCAGCATTTGTGCTTGTACGGTTATTGCGTTACGCCGCTGATGATCAGGGTAGTAATGGAATTACCCGGCATCGTAGTCTGAATCTTCTTATCAGCGGTGGTAATATCAGGCAGTTCGGCCCAGTGTTCTCCCTTTTCCATGGAACCGCTGGTGCGGATTACTTTTACGGAAGAACCGACATTTTGAAATGCGGACAGGTCGATCGTGCATGCGGTGTCTTTCCGCTGTGTATTGACAACGACCACGGTCAGTTCCTGGCTTTCCTTTTCATAGGCGGCCAGCGCGGAATCTCCGCAGTGAATGATCGTGGAACCGGGACGGATATAACGGGTAAATTGTCCGATCCCGTAGTATTTCTGAGTCAGCACAATGGTCTCTTTGTTGTGATCCGCAACCGCGGCGCCCCAGAAGCCGGAATTTAAGTTTACCATACCGCTGTCTTTTTTGCCGTTATAACCTTCCTTGGAAATGTGATTGTCAATGACTTGCCACATTACCCAGGCGGAAGGGGAGAGGGCGTTGATATCGGAAATGATCTTATTGCCGATCCAGAGCGCGGAGCCCATTTCTTTAGCCATCATACCGGCGGTTTCTCCGCCGTCTACCTCGCTCATCCAGAGATTGATGTTTTCCTTTCTGGCAAGTTCGCCCAGTTTTTCAATCCCACTTGTTCCGTAAGTGTGCGTGTTCAGTCTGCCGACTACTGCCTTTGCTTCTTCGGAGTAGGAGTTATAGGCAGTGATCTGTCTGGAGGGATCTGTTTCATCACTCGCCGCAATGAGAATATTGTCAAGTCCGTGCTTTTGGAAAGCTGCGGCTGTAGCGGTCAGCAGATGGGACTGGTCTTTCCCCGGCGAAATATGGCAGCCTTCCTGTTTCTCACTGTTCGCGTTCCAATAGTTTGTATTGGGCTCGTTCATCGGGGAAACACTGATGATCCGAATATTCAGTTTATTTTGTATGTAATCTGCCACTGCAGCCAGATATTCGGCAAAGTCCTCATAAGCGTCTGCAGCCAGATTGGTTACATTGGGATCGGTGCCGCCGGAGGAACAGCCGCTGACCGTCATAAAATACGGCGGAGAGTTGGAAAAGACTTCCACCAGCGCTTCTTTTCCGGCTGCTTTCACACAGCGCTCCATTACGTTTAACTGATTATGATCCGCGTCGTAATCATAGAGATAATCCTGTTTGGTCTCATCCCAGACAAGCCATCCCGGGATAGCGGAGTCCGTCCGTTTAATGTGATCGTGGGCCGGATCGTCGCCGCCGCCAATATTGTATCGCATGATGTTGAGACGGAGCCCGTTTTCTCCGTAAAATAAATCCGCGGCCTGCTGCGCGAGCGTATCCGAGTAGCCCAGTCGGTTCGCCCACCAGCATAAACTGGTTCCCCAACCTTCAAATACGCCGCCGTTGGTTACGGAAGCGTTCTCCGGAGAGACGGTAACGGAGAGGGAAGCATCCTGAACGCTGCCTGTGGAGACTGCCGGTGTGGCGGGTTCGTAATCATCCGTTCCGCTGTGCTTGCCGGCGGAGCCGGATTCTCCGCAGCTGCCGAAGCAGAAAAGAGAGAAAAGGCAGACGCCGCATAAAAATAAAAATTTTCTGTTGCGCATGATTCCTCCATAATGAAACTTAGAAAAATGTTAGAAAAAATCCCTCTTGCCTTCAAATCAGACAAAAGGGATCCTATCATACTGATTGCACTTGCTTATTTTTCAATTTCGTCTTCCATAAAGTCTACGTCAGAACTTTCTTCATCGGCAGGTGCCGCAGGTTCTTCGGCAGGCGCTTCTTCCGGAACGTCTTCACAGGCTTCCGCTTCCGGCGTATGATCGACCGGAATCGTTACATAAGTTCTGTCTGCGGAATCTTCTGCTGTCTCTTCAAAGCTGTCATTGTCAAAATCGTGATCAGCCTCTTCGTCGCAGGTACAATGCTTGTCTTCCGCTTTCTTCTTTAAAACAAGCACAGCCGCAGCGCCGGCCCCCAATGCTGCAACGGCAGCAACAATCTTACCAAATTTAGCCATTGTATCCTCCATTCTGTCGCATTACGCGCATCAATAACTGTAATAGTTGTATTATATCTCATATACCGGAAAAAATAAAGCAGAAAATTCATAAAAATGAAATTCTTTTGAAAAAACTTGAAATCCGGATGCATTCATGATAAGGTTTGAATCTGAGGGTGAAACGCGATATGGAAGAACGGATATGCAGATGTAACATTCCTGCCAATCTGCAGAAGCAGGAAATGTATGAAAAAATAGCGGAATATATTGAGCGGCTGGATCCGGAGCAGTGCGTCGCGGATGCGGAATATGAACGCAGGCTCGGGATCTGCAATGCCTGCGATTCCCTGATCGGCGGGCTGACCTGTAAGTATTGCGGCTGCTTTGTCCTGGCGCGCGCGAAGAAAGTGACGCAGCATTGCCCGAAACCAGGAAAAAATATGTGGTTATAGACAGAAAGATTTGTGCATAATGAAAAGAAACAAAAGAAAATTGAAAAAATTGGGAAAGGACACATTTTAGACACAAATATGTTATAGCATACCTATAACAATGATTGTTAGCACTACTTTCGATAGAGTGCTAATAAAATACTTGCAAAATATGGATATCGGTGCTATGATAGGAAAGCAGACTGATATGCAAGCGATTTTAAGGAGGTAATGAAATGAAGTTAGTACCATTATTTGACAAAGTTGTAGTGAAGTTTCTGGAAGCAGAAGAGACAACCAAGTCCGGTATTGTTTTAACCAACGCGTCCAAAGAGAAGCCGCAGATGGCGGAAGTCGTAGCGGTAGGACCGGGAGGCATTGTGGACGGCAAGGAGATTTCCATGGTATCCAAGGTCGGAGATAAAGTTGTATGTCCCAGATATGCCGGTGAGAAAGTAAAGATTGATGACGTCGAATATGTGATCGTAAAACAAAGCGATATCTTAGCGACGGTAGAATAATTGACGGCAGAATCATTATTTGCAGATTATTTTCAGAAAGTGAGGATTTAAAACGATGGCAAAGGAAATTAAATACGGAGCAGAAGCAAGAAGCGCATTGGAAGCCGGTGTGAACCAGTTGGCGGATACCGTGAAGGTAACCCTGGGACCGAAGGGAAGAAATGTTGTATTGGATAAGTCTTTTGGCTCTCCGCTGATCACCAACGACGGCGTTACGATCGCGAAAGAGATCGAACTGGAAGACGCATTTGAGAATATGGGCGCACAGCTTGTAAAAGAAGTTGCGACCAAGACCAATGATGTGGCAGGTGACGGTACGACTACGGCGACCGTACTGGCACAGGCTATGGTAAATGAAGGCATGAAGAATCTGGCAGCCGGCGCGAACCCGATCGTTTTGCGGAAGGGTATGAAGAAGGCATGTGACGCGGCAGTAGAAGCGATTGCCGCTATGTCCGAGAAGATTTCCGGCAAGGGCCAGATCGCCAGAGTTGCGGCAATTTCCGCCGGTGATGATGAAGTAGGCGAGATGGTTGCCGACGCGATGGAGAAGGTTTCCAACGACGGCGTTATCACGATCGAAGAATCCAAGACCATGAAGACGGAATTAGACCTGGTAGAAGGCATGCAGTTTGACAGAGGCTATATTTCTGCATATATGGCAACTGATATGGATAAGATGGAAGCAAATCTGGATGATCCGTATATTTTGATCACGGATAAGAAGATTTCCAATATTCAGGAGATCCTGCCGGTACTGGAGCAGATCGTACAAAGCGGCGCGAGACTTCTGATCATTGCCGAAGATGTAGAAGGAGAAGCGTTGACCACTCTGATCGTCAATAAGCTGCGCGGCACCTTTAATGTAGTGGCTGTTAAGGCGCCGGGTTATGGCGACAGAAGAAAAGAGATGTTAAAGGATATCGCTATCCTGACAGGCGGCCAGGTGATCTCCGAAGAACTGGGCTATGAACTGAAGGATACGACTCTGGATATGCTGGGACGCGCGAAATCTGTTAAGGTTCAGAAGGAGAACACAATCATCGTTGACGGTATGGGCGATAAGGCTGAGATCACAGCGAGAACTAATCAGATCAAGGCACAGATCGAGGAGACGACGTCTGATTTTGATAAGGAGAAGCTGCAGGAACGTCTGGCGAAGCTGGCAGGCGGGGTAGCCGTAATCCGGGTAGGCGCCGCAACCGAGACCGAGATGAAAGAAAAGAAGCTGCGGATGGAAGATGCCCTGAACGCTACCCGCGCAGCTGTAGAAGAAGGGATCATCTCCGGCGGCGGTTCCGCATACATCCATGCGTCCAAGGAAGTCGGAAAGCTGGTTGAGACTTTTGACGGTGATGAGAAGACAGGCGGCCGGATCATTCTGAAGGCTTTGGAAGCTCCGCTGTTTATCATCGCGCAGAATGCCGGACTGGAAGGCTCAGTCATTGTAAATAAGGTAAGAGAATCCGAAATCGGCGTCGGCTTTGACGCATATAAGGAAGAATATGTGAATATGGTAGAAGCAGGAATTCTGGATCCTGTCAAGGTTACCAGAAGCGCACTGCAGAACGCGACCTCGGTTGCTTCCACCTTACTGACGACCGAGTCGGTTGTTGCAAATATAAAAGAAGAGACTCCTGCAATGCCGGCAGGCGGCGCAGGCGGAATGGGTATGATGTAATCCCGGCTCCGGGCAGGTCATTTCCCCCATAAGATTGGAAACGATTTTATGGGGGATTTTTTATTTTTTCATTTACGAAGGAAGAAAAATCCTGTATAATGGAGACAATACATTTGAGGAGGAATGCTCGTATGGAAGATACATTTGTGGAATGTCTGGTGAAAACGAGAACAAGCATGCTGGGGAATCTGGCGCGGGTCGGCGGGATTCTGCTGATCCTGCTGTCTTTTGGAACGGTCATATTCCTGGCCGGATACTGTTTGATCGTAGTATTTTTTGCGGCATATCTGGAATATCTGATCTGGCACTGGACCAGTGTGGAGTATGAATACGCTTTTATTTCCGGAGAACTGGATGTGGATCGGATCCTGGGACAGCGCAGCAGAAAACGGTTTTTTACGGTCAGCTTTGATACGATTGAAATTGCCGCTTATGAAGAGGATGAGCGGATCCGGGGATATATGAATCCGGATGTGACCGTTATGGATTTTTCCTCCGGAACCGGAGAACGCTGTATGGCACTGTGCGGAACCGCCGACGGACACAGGGTTCGGATCATGATCGAACCGGATCAGGAGATGGCGGAAGCGATGGCGAAATACGCCCCGAAAAAAGTCTTTTTGTCATAGCGGATTTATTTGAAAATAAGGGTTGACATCCCTGCGGAAATTTGTTAGGATTGTTAAAATTTCATTGAACAGCTGACGAATCAACAAAAGGAGAACAGAGATGGGAAAGATTATCGGTGAAGGAATCACATTTGACGACGTGCTGCTGGTGCCTGCGTATTCTGAAGTTACCCCGAATATGGTATCTTTGCGGACGCATCTGACGAAGGACGTTGTTCTGAACATTCCGATGATGAGTGCCGGAATGGATACCGTGACGGAACACAGAATGGCAATCGCCATGGCAAGACAGGGCGGAATTGGCATTATTCATAAGAATATGTCCGTAGAGCAGCAGGCGGATGAGGTGGATAAAGTAAAGCGTTCCGAATATGGCGTCATTACGGATCCGTTTTATCTGTCTCCGGAACATACTTTGAACGACGCCAATGAGCTGATGGCAAAGTACCGGATTTCCGGCGTCCCGATTACCGAAGTAGGGAGCAAGAAACTGGTTGGCATCATTACGAACCGGGATCTGAAGTTCGAGACTGATTTTTCCAAGAAGATTAAAGAGTCCATGACCTCTGAGAATCTGGTGACGGCAAGAGAAGGCATTACCCTGGAGGAGGCGAAGGCTATTCTCGGGAAGGCCAGAAAAGAAAAGCTGCCGATTGTAGACGCGGATTTTAACCTGAAAGGGCTGATTACCATTAAGGATATCGAGAAGCAGATCAAGTATCCGCTGTCTGCGAAGGATTCCCAGGGCCGGCTGTTATGCGGTGCTGCAGTCGGAATTACCGCGAACCTGATGGACCGCGTTGCCGCGCTGGTTAAGGCACATGTAGATGTGGTTGTGCTGGATTCCGCGCACGGCCATTCCAAAAATATCATGAATGCGGTCAAAGAGATCAAGGCTGCTTATCCGAAACTGCCGGTGATTGCAGGGAACGTCGCAACCGGAGCGGCTACCAGAGCCCTGATCGAGGCCGGAGCGGACGCTGTGAAGGTCGGGATCGGACCTGGTTCGATCTGTACCACCCGTGTGGTTGCCGGGATTGGCGTACCGCAGGTGAGTGCGATCATGGATTGTTATGCCGCTGCAAAAGAATACGGGATTCCGATCATCGCGGATGGCGGCATTAAGTTTTCCGGCGATATGACAAAGGCGATCGCAGCCGGAGCGAATGTCTGCATGATGGGCTCCATTTTTGCCGGCTGTGATGAAAGTCCGGGTTCCTTTGAACTGTATCAGGGAAGAAAATATAAAGTATATCGTGGAATGGGTTCGATCGCGGCTATGGAAAACGGCTCCAAAGACCGTTATTTCCAGACAGACGCCAAGAAACTGGTGCCGGAAGGCGTAGAAGGACGTGTAGCGTATAAGGGAACCGTGGAAGATACCGTATTCCAGCTGATCGGCGGTCTGCGTGCCGGCATGGGCTACTGCGGTACTCCGGATATCGAGACACTGAAGGAAAAGGGCGAATTTGTCAAGATTTCCGCGGCATCTCTGAAAGAAAGCCATCCGCACGATATTCAGATTACAAAGGAAGCGCCGAACTACAGTACAAATTAGAAAAGCGTTTTATTTGGGCGCGGGAGATTCCTGCGCCCGATTTGTTATGCTTTAAGAAACAGAAAGACGCAGGGAAGAAATATGAAAAAAAGTACAAAAGTATTGCTTGTGATCATAGGGGTCTGTCTGATCGTTCTTATTATCCTGCAGATCTTTTTTTCCGGTCAAACGGCGGCGCCGGTGAATGCGGAAGTGCAAACGACGGCGGGGACTGCCGGCGGAAACCTGATCAAAGATGATTCCTATGTCTGGCCGGAGCTTACCGTCGATCTGCTGGATATCAATCCGTATTCCAGGCCGGGTACGGCGCTGTCGGCAGTCAATAATATCGTGATCCACTATGTAGCCAATCCCGGAAGCAGCGCGAAGGCAAACCGGGATTACTTTAACGGGCTGGCGACTACTCATCTGACGAGCGCCAGCGCGCATATGGTCGTGGGACTGGAAGGCGAGATCGTACAGTGTATTCCGTTAAATGAGGTCGCGTATGCCTCCAACGACCGGAACAACGATACAATTGCCATTGAGGTGTGCCATCCGGAAGCGGACGGGAAATTTAATCCGACAACTTACGACACGCTGACAAATCTGTGCGCGTGGCTTTGCCTGCGGTACGGTCTGTCCGCGGACGCGCTGATCCGGCATTATGATGTGACCGGAAAAAACTGTCCGAAATATTATGTGGAGCATGAGGACGCCTGGGAGCAGCTCAAATCGGATGTGGCAGCGAAAATGCAGAATTATCCCAAACAGAACGCTCCCGTCGGTTGACATTGGGTATCGGTTTTATTATAATATAAAAATACTGGAAGGCCGCAGACGGCAGAATGAGAGGTAAAAAGATGAGAGCATTGATTAGCGTATCTGACAAAACCGGCATTGTAGAGCTGGCAAAGGAACTGGTATCATTGGGTGTAGAATTGATCTCTACCGGTGGTACATACAGAAAGCTGCAGGAGGAAGGTGTTCCTGCGATTGAGATTTCGGATCTGACCGGATTTCCGGAGTGTCTGGACGGACGGGTAAAGACCCTGCATCCGGCTGTTCACGCGGGACTATTGGCAATGCGTTCCAATCCCGACCATATGAAACAGCTGGCGGATCTGGGAATCGATACCATTGATCTGGTGTTTGTGAATCTGTATCCGTTTAAGGCAACGATCTTAAAGGACGGCGTTACCAGAGCGGAAGCAGTGGAGAATATCGATATCGGCGGACCGACTATGCTGCGCGCCGCTGCCAAGAATTATCAGGATGTGGCGGTTGTTATTGATCCGGCTGACTATCCGCAGGTTCTGGGCGAATTGAAAGAGAATAAAGAAGTTTCTTTAGATACCAAGTTTTATCTGATGCAGAAGGTATTTATGCATACGGCCAATTATGACGCCATGATCGCCGATTATCTGAAAAAACAGAGAGGAGACGACAGCCTTCCGGATACGCTTACCATGACCTTTGAGAAGGTACAGGATATGCGTTATGGTGAGAATCCGCACCAGAAAGCGGCGTTTTACCGGGAAGTCGGCAAGAAGGTCGGTTCGATCGCAGACGCCGACCAGTTAAACGGCAAGGAGCTGTCCTTTAATAATATCAACGATACCAACGGCGCGCTGGAACTGCTGAAAGAGTTTACAGAGCCTACCGTTGTCGCATGCAAGCACGGCAATCCCTGCGGCGTCGGCAGCGCGGATACCATTATGGAAGCATGGACTAAGGCTTATGAGGCGGACAAGGTTTCCATTTTCGGCGGTATCGTGGTTGTAAACCGTGAGGTAACAGCGGAACTGGCTGCGGAGATGAAGAAGATCTTTTTAGAGGTGATCGTAGCGCCGTCTTATACCCAGGAAGCGCTGGAAATTTTATGCTCCAAGAAAAACGTGCGTGTGCTGAAGCTGAAGGATATCGAGGTGCCGCAGGATCCGGGCGCTTATGACTTGAAGAAAGTAAACGGCGGTCTGATTGTGCAGACCATTGACAGTAAACTGCTGCCGGAGGAAGACCTGAAGGTGGTAACAGATCAGGCGCCCACGGCAGAGCAGATGGAAGACCTGCTGTTTGCATGGAAGATGGTAAAATTCGTCAAATCAAACGGCATTGCGCTGGCAAAGAACAAACAGTCTGTCGGAATCGGACCGGGACAGGTAAACCGTGTATGGGCGACCAGACAGGCGATCGAACATGCGGCTGAACTGATCAGCGCGGATGCGACCAAAGGCGCGGTACTGGCTTCTGACGCATTTTTCCCGTTTGACGACTGTGTAGAAGCTGCTCACGAGGCAGGCATCGCAGCCATTATCCAGCCGGGCGGATCGGTCAGAGATGAGGATTCCATCCGGAAATGCAACGAATACGGAATTGCCATGGTATTTACCGGCATGCGCCATTTCAAACACTAAACGGAACGGAGAAGTATATGCGGGAATTTGTAATTACAACGGAAAGCAATAACGATATGCCGAAAGAATTTCTGGAGGCGAACGGGATCGGTGTGATCCCGCACTATTATACGGTAGAAGAGGAGACTTACGGCGGAGAATATCCGGAATTATCCAATCGGGAATTTTATGACGCGATGCGTGCCGGCAAAAAAGCGGGGACGATGGCGAGCAATCCGGCAGTGATCGAGGAGATGTTCACCGCATACGCCAAAGCGGGAAAAGATATCTTACATATCAGCTTTTCCGCGGCTTTAAGCGGCGGATTCGGTAATGTTTCCGTAGGCGCGCGGAATATCTGCGAAGAATATCCCGGAATGAAAGCGATCGTTATCGATACGAAATCCGCTTCGGTCGGAGAAGGAATCCTGCTTATGAAAGCGGTGGAGCTGCGTTCGGAAGGAAAGACCATTGAAGAAACAGCGGATGTGATCCGTGATCTGGTCGAGCATCTGTTCGTACAGTTTACGGTAGAAAAACTGGACTATCTGTATCGGGGCGGCCGGCTCTCCAAAAGCAGCATGGTGCTGGGCTCTCTGGCAAATATCAAGCCGGTTTTATATGTGGATCCGGAAGGAAAACTGGTTCCGCTCACTAAGGTCAGAGGAAGGAAAAAGTCTCTGTCTACTATAGTAGACAATGCCGCGAAGCAAATGGGAAGCTATCAGGACAAACAGATCCGGGTCGGCATTATGCACGGCGACTGCGAAGAGGACGCATTGTATTTAAAGACATTGCTGCAGGAACGCTTCGGCTATCCGGACGAACTGTTTCTGATCGTGCCGATCGGTCCCAGCATCGGAGCCCATTCCGGACCGGGAACCATCGGTCTGGTGCTTCTGGCTGACAGCAGAGCATAAAAGAGGATAACTGCAAAAGGACGATCGCCGGGCTGTTTGATTGATAGTCAGCCGGGACGACCGTCCTTTTTCTGATTTCTGCCGTTCCCTTTCGGCAAAAGATTTATTCTGTCAGAAAAATTATTTTGGCAAAAAAGTTATTTTGTCAGAAGCTGCAGGATCTCGTTGCTTCTCGCGATAAACGCGGTCATGGCTTCCGGTTTCAGCGGGCCGTGGCTGATCATGGCCAGATCATACAGCTGCTTACAGATCATCGGCGTATGTTCGCCTTCCGCATTGGCAAGGACATACTGTACCAGCGCGTTGTTGGCGTTTAAAACCAGCGTTTCTCCGCCGCCGAAGTCGCCCATTCCCATGCCGTACATATTGTACATCTTCATCATATCCTGCATCCGGCGTGTTTCCTCGGATAAGGTGATCATAGAAGAAATAGATTCGTCTTTCAGACGCTCCACCTGAACGGTCAGGTTATCGTTTTCCAGAACCTTCTTAAACAGAGCGGTTAGCTGCTCCGTGGTTTCCTTGAAGGTTTCGTCCGACTCGGTTTCTTCCTTGAATGTCGTAGTCAGGTCGGTATCGATCCGCAGGAATTTGATGCCCGGATTCTTCTGTTCCAGTTGGGAAATAAACGGCTGGTCAATATTATGCGTCAGCAGAACCGCGTCAATCTTTTCTTTCCGGAACATATTGATATACTGACTCTGTTCAATCGGGTCGGTCACATAGTAGAGCAGCGAGTCTTCTTTTTCCTCGTGTTCATGGTCGTGATCTTCACAGTCACAATGGTCATGCTCGTGTTCTGACTCCTCCGCTTTGGGTTCGGAAGCAGAAGTACCGTCCGCATTGACCACTTCAACTTCAGGTTCCGCGTCGGCAGGCTTGTTTTCCTCGATGAACTCTTTCAGAGTCAAATACTTGTCGTCCAGATTCTTAAACAGGATGTAGTCGCTCATCTTTTCGCAGAACTTTTCATCTTTGATGCAGCCGAATTTGATGAACGGACTGATATCGTCCCAGTATTTCTCATAGCTTTCCTTTTCCGTCTTACACATGCCGGACAGTTTGTCCGCTACCTTCTTGGTGATATAATCGGAAATCTTCTTTACAAAACCGTCGTTCTGCAGCGCGCTCCGCGATACGTTTAGCGGCAGGTCCGGACAGTCGATTACGCCCTTTAACAGCATCAGAAATTCCGGAATGACTTCTTTGATATTGTCCGCGATGAACACCTGATTGTTATATAACTTAATCGTGCCTTCGATGGATTCGTATTCGGTATTGATCTTCGGGAAATACAGGATGCCCTTTAAATTGAACGGATAGTCCATATTCAGATGGATCCAGAACAGCGGCTCCTTATAATCATGGAATACCTTCCGATAGAAATCACGGTATTCCTCCTCGGTACATTCATTGGGATGCTTGCCCCAGAGCGGCGTCGTGTCGTTGATCGGAACAGGGCGCTTTACGATCTTCGCCATGTTGCGCGCGGGGGAGATCTCTACGGTTTCCTTGGTGCCGTCTTCCTTTTCCTCTTCCCGGGTCTTGGCTTCTTCTACAAAATGTTCAATGACAGTATCCTTTTCCGTCACCTCTTCGTCCGGGACGTTTTCATACTGCGGTTCAGCCTTCTCGTTTGTCAGGAAGATCGGAACCGGCATGAAAGAGCAGTACTTGTCCAATACTTCCCGAACCCGGTATTCGTTGGAAAATTCCAGACAGTCCTCATTCAGATACAGGGTGATCTTCGTACCCCGTTCGGTATAATCTCCGTCGGTCATATCAAAATCCGTGCCGCCGTCACATTCCCAGTGTACGGGAGCGGCGCCGTCCTGATAGGAAAGAGAGTCAATGGTGACCTTGTCCGCTACCATGAACGCGGAGTAGAAGCCCAGACCGAAATGCCCGATGATCTGATCCTCATTGGTCTTATCCTTATACTTCTCCAGAAACGCCTCCGCTCCGGAAAAGGCGATCTGGTTAATATATTCTTCCACCTCATCCGCAGTCATACCGATCCCGTTGTCGATAAAGGTAAGCGTCTTATCTTCCGCATTGGTCAGCACCCGTACCTTAAATTCGTTGTCGTCCGGCAGCTGGATCTCGCCCATCATTTCTAATTTCTTTAACTTGGTAATCGCATCACATCCATTGGAAACCAGTTCCCGCACAAAAATATCATGGTCGGAATACAGCCATTTCTTGATGATCGGGAAAATATTCTCACTGTTAATGGATAGACTTCCATGTTTGTTTGCCATCGTATTCACTCCTTTATTTTACAGAAATTGTTATTCACGAATCATATTCTAGTACCACTAGAACAAAATGTCAAGTAAAAATTAGCACTCTTTTCAAAAGAGTGCTAACAATTACAATGATAAGTAATTATAAATAAGAAATCAGGAGATTTTTTATATAGGTATCCCAGAGCTGTTCCAGCGTTTTATCCAGCGTAAAGACGGAAAGAGAAGTGCCGGTAGTGCAGGTAAGTGTTTTCTGGGCATATCGGATGTTTAACGCAAGGCTCTGCACATTTTCCGGCAGCAGGCCGGTATCGTTTCCTTCCATAAAAGCGGCAATCTGCGGCTTCGGCATAAGCAGTGTAATGGTAAACTGTTCCGGCAGCCGGTTTCCTTTAATCATAGAAAAGCAGACCGGTTTTACATAGGACCAGAGGATAAAATCAGAGGGGTATTCCTGCCGAAGCTCTTCCGCGCCGGCGGAAAGCCTTCCGCTGATCCCGTAGGTACAGAGCGTGGTAAAAGAAGCCTCCCGCAGCAAAAAAGAATCAAATGCGGTTCCGATAAATAAATCCTGTGTAAACTGTCGGATCGCAGTAATCTCTAAAGAAATCATAAAACGCCGCCTTTCCGTGCCGTATGCTGTCAATAGTGTATCACAAGCCCGGCGCGCTTTCAATTCTTTCTTAAATTTTAAAAGGAGATAAAGATTTCTGATCTTTGCTATTGACTGCAAGGGTATGAGATGCTATTATAAGTAGTAATCAATACTACGTTGAGCGGCCGGCAGAAGATTGCGGGTTTGAAACGCTTACGGGAAAAGAGGAATTATGCGATTTAAAATTGTTGTAGACAGCTGCTGCGATCTGCCGGATTATCTGGAAACGGATCCGCATATTGTAAAGGTTCCGCTTACCATCCGTCTGGATGATACGGAGATCATAGATGACGAGAACTTTGACCAGCTGGATTTTATAAAACGGGTTGCTGCCTCCGCGGAAGGTCCGCAGACGGCCTGCCCATCTCCGGACGCTTATAAGGAAGCCTATCGGGGCGAGGCGGAAGCCGTTTATGTCGTAACGTTATCCGCGCAGTTAAGCGGTTCTTATAACAGTGCCGTACTGGGAATGAATCTGTATTATGAGGAATACGGACACGATAAAGAGATCTATGTGTTTAACTCCTGCTCAGCCTGCTGCGGAGAAGGACAGGTGACGCGTCGGATTTTGGAGCTGGCGCAGCAGGGTATGCCCTTTGCCGAACTGGTACCGGAAGTGGAAGAGTTTCGCTATGGGCTGAACACCTATTTTGTCATTGAAACACTGGAAACGCTTCGGAAGAACGGGAGGCTTTCCAATCTGCAGGCGATCATGGCCGGCGTGCTCAATATCAAGCCGGTGATGGGCGCGACCAAAGAAGGTCTGATCTGCAAACTGGGACAGGCGCGCGGGATCGAAAAGGCGCTGCAGAAGATGATTGAGACAGTGATCACGCAGGTTGTGGACGCTGAGAACAAAATTTTAATGATCACCGAGTGCAACTGCCGGGAACGGGCGGAATGGGTTCGGGAGAAGTTTCGCCGGCTGGGGCATTTTAAAGATATCCTGATCACAAAGGCAGGCGGGATCAGCACCGTATACGCCAATGACGGCGGGATTGTTGTCGTCGTATAAAACAGAGCTTTGGATTCCGCAAAGGTTTCTTTGGATTCCGTAAAAAGCCCTTGACAAATCCGGAAAAACTCACTATGATTAGAGCGTAGTTTTAAAATTATTTTTGAAAACGCATGGATGAGACGAGTACATGTCAGGGAAGTACAGAGAGAGGCGTGCAGGCTGGAATCGCCTTACGGAACCGATATGGAAGACCACCTCGGAGCGGCTTTAACCAAGCCCGGCCACACACCGTTATCGTGAAATGAAGTGGTTTTAAACAAGCAGGGTGGAACCGCGTATCAGATGCTATACGTCCCTACTGATTATAGAGATATAATCGGTGGGGTTTTTTATTTTTGAATTCAGGAAAGGATGGAGAAATCATGAAGATCACATTGAAAGACGGCTCCGTAAAGGAGTATGCGCAGCCTATGTCTGTGTATGAAATTGCGAAGGATATCAGCGAAGGTCTGGCAAGAGCGGCCTGTGTCGGGGAAGTAGACGGGAAGACCGTAGATCTGCGTACGGTGGTAGCGCAGGATGCGGCTGTCAATATCCTCACATTTGACAGTGAGGCGGGAAAAGCGGCATATCGCCATACCACATCGCATGTGCTGGCGGAGGCTGTAAAGCGGCTGTATCCGGAAGCAAAACTGGCGATCGGTCCGTCTATTGATACCGGATTTTATTATGATTTTGACTGTCAGTCCTTTACCAGAGAAGATCTGGATCGGATTGAGGCGGAGATGAAGAAGGTGATCAAAGAGAACGCGGAGATCACACGGTTTGAACTGCCGAGAGAAGAAGCGATCTGTTATATGGAAGAAAAGGGAGAGCCGTATAAGGTGGAACTGATCCGGGATCTGCCGGAAGACGCGGTAATCTCATTCTACAGTCAGGGCGCGTTTACCGATCTGTGCGCGGGGCCCCATCTGATGAAGACCGGCATGATTAAGGCGTTTAAGCTGATCTCCTCTTCCGGCGCGTACTGGAGAGGCAGCGAGAAGAATAAGATGCTGACTCGGATTTACGGTACGGCTTATACGAAAAAAGAGGACCTGAACGCATATCTGGCGCATCTGGAGGATATCAAGAAGCGCGACCATAACAAACTGGGCCGGGAAATGGAACTGTTTACCACGGTAGACGTGATCGGACAGGGCCTGCCGCTGCTCATGCCGAAAGGCGTACAGATCATTCAGAGACTGCAGAGATGGATCGAAGACGAAGAAGAAAAGCGCGGCTATATGCGGACCAAGACGCCGCTGATGGCCAAGTCCGATCTGTATAAAATGTCCGGTCACTGGGATCATTATAAAGAAGGCATGTTCGTACTGGGAGACGAGGAGAAGGACAAGGAAGTCTATGCCCTGCGTCCGATGACCTGCCCGTTCCAGTATTTTGTATATAAGGCAAGTCAGAAGAGCTATCGGGATCTGCCCTGCCGTTATGGGGAAACCTCTACGCTTTTCAGAAATGAAGACTCCGGAGAGATGCACGGACTGACTCGTGTGCGCCAGTTTACCATTTCCGAGGGACATCTGATCGTGAGACCGGATCAGATGGTACAGGAGTTTAAGGATTGTCTGGCATTGGCGAAATACTGTCTGACCACGCTGGGCGTTGAGGAAGATGTGACTTATCATCTGTCTAAATGGGATCCGGAGAACCGGGAGAAATATATCGGTGAGCCGGAAGTCTGGGAGCAGACGGAGCAGAGTATCCGGGATATCTTAAATGAACTGCAGATCGAGTTTACGGAGGATGTGGGAGAAGCCGCGTTCTACGGGCCCAAGGTAGATATCAATGCCAGAAACGTATACGGCAAAGAGGACACGATGATCACAATCCAGTGGGACGCTCTGCTGGCTGAGCAGTTCGATATGTATTATATCGATGAAAACGGAGAAAAGAAGCGTCCGTATATCATTCACAGAACCAGCATGGGCTGCTATGAGAGAACGCTGGCGTGGCTGATCGAGAAATATGCGGGCAAATTCCCGACCTGGCTGTGTCCGGAACAGGTAAGAGTCCTGCCGATTTCCGATAAATATCATGACTATGCTGCCGAAGTAGAGGCTAAATTAAAAGAAAACGGGATTTACTGTTCTGTGGATACCCGTTCCGAGAAGCTGGGCTTTAAGATTCGGGAAAGCCGGCTGGACCGGATTCCGTATATGCTGGTTGTCGGACAGAAGGAAGCAGAGGAAGGCGTGGTCTCTGTCAGAAGCCGGTTCGCAGGAGACGAGGGAACCAAGCCGGTAGAGGAATTTATTGACCAGATCTGTAAGGAGATCCGGACTAAGGAGATCCGTAAGATCGAAGTGGAAGAGAATCAGTAAGGAGCGCCGCCATGAATCAGGAGACAATTTATCCCGTACCGATCCGATATTATGAGACGGACGGCATGGGGATCGTGCATCATTCCAATTATATCCGCTGGTTTGAAGACGCCAGATGCGCCATGCTTGCGGAAGTGGGATTTCCCTATTGGAAAGTAGAGGAATCCGGCGTTATGATCCCTGTCTTGTCGGTTTCCTGCGAATACCGGAAAATGGTCCGGTATGGAGATCAGGTAGAAGTCGCGGTCCGTGTGGAGCGGTATACCGGCGTAAAACTGCAGGTTTCCTATGAAGTCCGGGACTGCGACACCAAAGAGATCCGCGCCGTCGGGACCAGCACGCATACATTTTTGAGAAAAAATGGAAAATTGCTGTCTTTGAAGCGACACTATCCGGAATTTCACGCCATGCTTACATCGATGGCGGGAAAAGGAAATTTGTAACAGGCATAAACGGTATGATTATGAAAATACTATTTCTGAGTTCAGGAATAGGAAAGGAGAAAAATCATGCCGGTATTAGCCTGTGGAGTAACGAATTGTTACTACAATAAAAGTAATTCCTGTTGTCGGGAACACATCTCCGTAGAGGGAATGCACGCGATCCGTCCGAATTCGACCGCCTGCGGGAGCTTTCGGGAACGAAAGGATACGGTAACGGGAAGCTGTAAATGCGATATGAATCCGCAGCCTGTTGTGGAAGTACAGTGCGACGCGCAGAAGTGCTGCTTTAACGACGACTGCAGATGCATGGCGGATCGAATCACCATTGCAGGGCAAGGCGCATGCCATTATTCAGAAACAGAATGCAGGAGCTTTGACTGCGACTGTCAATCGTAAAACAGAACACGGGCAGCCCGGCGGCTGCCCGTAATACATAAGAGCAGGAGAAAACCATTGAAATCCATTATTTTAGCATCAAAATCGCCGCGCAGAAAAGAACTGCTGACGCAGATCGGCGTGCCGTTTCTCTGCTGTCCGGCAGTCGGCGAGGAGGTCATTTCCACCTCTGTGCCGGAAACGGCGGTGAAGGAGCTGGCGCTGCAGAAAGCGAGAGAAGTCCGGCAGCAGTATCCCGATTCCATTATTGTGTCGGCAGATACCGTCGTTGCGTTTGACGGCCGGATCCTGGGAAAACCGGCGGATCCGGAGGACGCGATTCGTATGTTAAAGCTACTGCAGGGGAATGCGCACAGCGTTTTTACCGGCGTCACCATAATAAACGGGGAAGATGAGATCAGTTTTGCAGAGGAGACCAGAGTCCATGTTTTTCCGATGACGGAGGAAGAGATCGCAGCTTACGCCGCAAGCGGGGAGCCCATGGATAAAGCCGGCAGTTACGGGATCCAGGGGCGGTTTGCCGCTTATATAGAACGGATCGAAGGTGATTATAATAATGTGGTCGGGCTTCCGGTCGGCCGTCTGTGGCAATTTTTGAAAAAAATACTTGACATTCCCAAAGAGGAATGATATTCTATGACTGTTACGGAAAGCAGAGGTATCCTCTCACCGCGGCACAATCGGGTGACTGTCGGTTCATAACAGGGAAGTAAGACTTAGGTCTTTTGTTGTGATGAGCGGATTCTTTCTGTCCGCTCATTTTTAATTTTATCAAATGTATTTGGAGGTGCACGACGATTAACGGTTTAATGATTAATGAACAGATCAGAGACAGGGAAGTCCGTCTGATCGGTGAGAATGGTGAGCAGCTGGGTATCATGTCAGCAAAGGAAGCGTATAAGCTGGCGCAGGAAGCAGAGCTGGATCTGGTGAAGATCGCTCCGAATGCCAAACCGCCGGTCTGCAAGATCATTGATTACGGCAAGTATCGCTATGAGCAGGCGCGTAAGGAAAAGGAAGCCAGGAAAAAGCAGAAAATCATTGAAGTAAAAGAAGTGCGTTTATCTCCGAACATTGAGGAGAATGACCTGAATACAAAGGCAAACAATGCCCGGAAGTTTTTGACAAAGGGAGATAAGGTGAAGGTATCTCTCCGGTTCCGGGGCAGAGAGATGGCCCATGTCGCTACGAGCAAGCATGTGCTGGACGATTTTGCCAAAATGTTAGAGGATGTAGCGGTGATCGATAAGCCTGCCAAGATGGAAGGCAGAACTATGACGATGTTTTTAACTGAGAAGCGATAAGCTGTGCAGTTAAGATAAATGAAATGAAGGAGGACATAAAGATGCCAAAAATAAAGACAAGCAGATCAGCAGCAAAGCGGTTTAAGAAGACAGGGACAGGCAAGTTAAGGAGAATGAAAGCCTATAAGAGTCATATCCTGACCAAGAAATCTCCCAAGAGGAAGAGAAATCTTCGGAAAGCTACCATTACTGACGCAAGTAATGTAAAGAATATGAAGAAGATTTTACCATATCTATAATCAGAAGGACAGGAGGAAGTTAAGATGGCAAGAATTAAAGGCGGCTTGAATGCCAAGAAGAAACACAATAGAGTATTAAAACTGGCCAAGGGTTACAGAGGCGCGAGAAGCAAGCAGTACCGGGTTGCGAAGCAGTCCGTTATGAGAGCGCTGGCAAGCTCCTACGCAGGACGGAAGCAGAGAAAACGCCAGATGCGTCAGCTGTGGATCGCCAGAATCAATGCGGCAGCAAGAATGAACGGCTTATCCTACAGCAAGTTTATGTATGGCCTGAAGCTGGCAGAGGTTACGGTAAACAGAAAGATGCTGGCTGAGATGGCGGTAAACGACGCGGAGGGATTCGCGAAGCTGGCAGAGACAGCAAAGGCAAAATTAGCATAAGCATATTGCGGATCAAAGAGATAACGGTTGCAGGAGTCATTCCCGCGGCCGTTTATTTTTTTGGGATTTTTGTCCGGCATGGGCATAAATATGAATTTTTATTGAACCGCCTTACAACTATGGAATTTTTCCGTCAAATCTGGTATTCTATACATAAGATTTGCGGAAGAAGACAGATAAGGAGGTAAATGCAGCCGATGGAGAATCTGAAGATTTTAGTGGTAGACGACGAACCGAGAATGCGGAAGCTGGTAAAAGATTTTCTGGTCAAGAAAGAATATAAGGTATTAGAGGCGGAAAACGGAGAAGAAGCGATCGAGATCTTCTTTAAAGACAGTAAGATCGATCTGGTGATCCTGGATGTGATGATGCCGAAGATGGACGGCTGGCAGGCGTGCCGGGAGATCCGTAAGTTTTCCAAGGTCCCGATCATCATGCTGACGGCCAAGAGCGACGAACAGGACGAGCTGCTGGGCTTTGAATTGGGCGTGGACGAATATATTTCCAAACCGTTCAGCCCGAAGATCCTGGTCGCCAGAGTGGACGCGATCCTGCGGAGAACCAATAAGATCGGAGCCGAACAGATTTTAAGAGCCGGGACACTGGAACTGAATAAGGCCGCGCATATTGTAAAGGTCGGCGACAGAACCGTAGAACTCAGCTTTAAAGAATTTGAATTACTGGTTTATTTTGTTGAAAATCAGGGACTGGCGCTTTCCAGAGAGAATATTTTAAATAACGTCTGGAACTACGACTATTTCGGAGACGCCAGAACCATTGATACCCATGTGAAGAAACTGCGGAACAAACTGGGCGAAGACGCGGATTATATCAAGACGATCTGGGGTATGGGCTACAAATTTGAGGTGGATAAATAATGCTGCATTCGATTCGCACACGGCTGGTTATCATACTGGCAGGTATGGTAGCCGGCACGTTGATGTTTTGTATCCTGTTAAACTCCTTCTTTCTGGAAGGCTATTATAAGAGCAATAAAGAAGCTGCTCTGAACAGCGTTTACCATCAGTTACAGTCCATTATCCGGACCGACAGGAATCTGCTGAATCCGGAGAATCAGGACGTTCTGCAGGAGATCTGCGAGCAGTCCAGCGTTTCCCTGCTGGTACTGAATGCCAATCAGCAGACATTGTTTTCTACCGGAAACGGGGATCGGGAGCTGGCGGCAACCTTTTTTAATATGATTGTATCGGGCAGCATCAATTTTTCCGACAATGAAAATCAGGTTGAAGATATTGCGGATAGCGGAAGCGGACTCCGGTATCTGGAGATGTATGGCGCTCTGAATGAAGAGAGCTATTTTATTATGCGTGTCCCGATGGAGAGTATCCGGCAGAGCGTAAATATTTCCAACCGGTTTTTCCTGTATATCAGTTATCTCGCGATTGCGTTAAGCGTGGTGATCATGTGGTATATTTCCAAGAACTTTACCAAACCGATCCTGCAGCTGGCGGATATCTCCGAGAAGATGTCAGAGCTTGATTTTGATGTGAAATATGTGGGGGACCGGAATGATGAAATAGGCGTGTTGGGAACCAGCATGAACAAATTGTCCGGTACGCTGGAAACCACGATTTCCGAACTGAAAGCGGCGAATAATGAACTGCAGAAGGATATTAACCAGAAAATTGAGATTGACAATATGCGGAAGGAATTCCTTTCCAACGTCTCCCACGAACTGAAGACGCCCATCGCTCTGATCCAGGGCTATGCGGAAGGCCTGAAGGAAGGGATCAGTGAAGATCCGGAGAGCATGGAATTCTACTGCGACGTTATCATTGACGAAGCCAATAAGATGAATAAGATGGTGAAAAATCTGCTGGAACTGAATCAACTGGAATTCGGAAACGGGCAGATCACGTTTGAACGGTTTGATCTGATCTCCGTGATCAGCGGCGTGCTAAGCCGTTCTACGATCCTGATCGAACAGAAAGGGGCCACGATCATTTTTGATAACCGGAAGAGCATCTATGTCTGGGCAGATGAATTTCAGATCGAGCAGGTGATCACGAATTATATTACCAACGCCCTGAATCATCTGGATGAGAAAAAGACCGTCCGGATCGATGTGGCGGAGCAGGGAGAGAATATCCGGGTTGCCATTTTCAATTCCGGCAGCCATATTCCGGAAGAGGACTTAGACCGCATCTGGATCAAGTTCTATAAAGTGGATAAGGCCAGAACCCGGGAATACGGCGGAAACGGGATCGGGCTGTCGATCGTCAAGGCCGTTATGGACGCGCATAATCAGAAATGCGGCGTCGCCAATGTGGAAGGCGGCGTGGTGTTCTGGTTTGAGGTAGAAAAGGAGAAAAAGCAGGAGACACGGTCAGATACAGGAGAACAGGATGAAGCAAGAACAAGGGCAAGACGAAAGCAGTAAGCTGCGGCGGGTAAAAGAACTGGCGGCGGACGCGGTCTGTGTGATCGTCGCGATCGGGGACGGAATGCGCGCAGATGTAAACGCGCTTATACAGCGGGATCCGGTCTATCGAAAGCATGAAAAAACAGAAGCAAAAACAGCGCTGTCGGACGAATGGATTCGGAACGCCTGTCTGTTTCACCTGCTGGAGGAGAAAGATGCGCTTGCGCAGAGCCGGATTTTCGACTATGATAGACTGTGGCAGTGGATCCGCTTTAAGAATTATTTTATCATCTGCAATAATACGGATGGTCTGTTTTCCTACAGCCTTGCAGACAGGAAAAAAACGGTCATGCCGTTTGGTACGCCCTGGCTGTTGCAGTGTGAGGAGAATTGTACGGATACGGTGACAGAAGCCGGAGCGCTGCTGACAGATTTTTATGAGCGCTTAAAGCAGCGGCCCGAAATAGATGCAGCGGATCTTCCGCGCTGTCCGCACTGCGGGAAACCGCTTCGGTTTAATATCCGGCGCGGTCCCGGAGATAAGCTGTACTGTGAAAACGGATATCTCAAAGACTGGATTTCATATCGGAACTGGATGCAGACGACGATGCATCAGAAGACGCTTCTGCTGGAACTGGGAGAGTCGTTTGAAGCGCCCGGCGTGGTTCGGTTTCCGTTTGAACGGATGGCGTATCTGAATGAGAACGCCTTTCTGGTCCGGGTCAACGAACGGTTTTATCAGTACGGCCCGGAGCTGCAGAATAAGGCGATGGGGATCGCGAAAGATCCAGCAGTATTTTTATCGGAATTACTTGGAGGTAAGGCAACGAATGATAACGGTAATCGACTATGACGCAGGGAATCTGAAAAGTGTGCAGAAGGCACTGGAATTTCTCGGGGAAGAGGTGGTTGTTTCCAGAGACGCCGATACGATCCTGTTGGCAGACGGCATTGTGCTGCCGGGCGTGGGCGCGTTTGGGGACGCCATGGAGAAGCTGAATCGGTATGGACTGACTGAACCGATTAAACAGGCGGCGGAACGGCAGATCCCATTTTTGGGAATCTGTCTGGGACTCCAGCTGCTATTTGAACGGAGTGATGAGTCAGAAGGCGCGGCGGGCCTCGGAATCCTGCCCGGCGAGATTTTGCGGATTCCTGCCCGGGAAGGGTTAAAGATTCCGCATATCGGCTGGAATTCTCTGCATCTGGAAAATCAGGGCAGATTGTTTGCCGGGGTCCCGGAAAACGCCTATGTGTATTTTGTACATTCCTATTATCTAAAAGCCGGAGACGAATCCATTGTAAAAGCGTCGACGGAATACGGTACGCATATCCATGCTTCGGTGGAGAGCGGCAATTTGTTTGCCTGTCAGTTTCATCCGGAGAAATCCGGCGATGTGGGACTGCGGATCTTAAAGAACTTCGCGGAACTGACGCACGGGGACAGAACAGGAGGAACAGCCAATGCATACTAAACGGATCATTCCCTGCCTGGACGTGAATAACAACCGTGTGGTTAAGGGAATCAATTTTGTAAATTTAAAAGACGCCGGAGATCCGGTGGAAGTAGCGGCTGCCTACGATAAGGCGGGCGCGGACGAACTGGTATTTCTGGATATTACGGCGACCAGCGACGCCAGAAAAACCGTGGTGGACATGGTGCGCAGCGTGGCGGAAAAAGTATTTATTCCGTTTACGGTCGGCGGCGGGATCCGCACGGTCGATGACTTTAAAGAACTGCTGCGGGAAGGAGCGGACAAGATCTCCGTCAATTCCGCGGCGATCAACAATCCCCGCCTGATCAGCGACGCCGCGGATAAATTCGGCAGCCAGTGCGTTGTCGTTGCGATTGACGCGAAACGAAGGGCGGACGGAAGCGGCTGGAATGTATATCAGGCAGGCGGCAGGATCGATACCGGGCTGGACGCGCTGGAATGGGCGGCAAAAGCGGAAAAGCTGGGCGCCGGAGAAATCCTGCTGACCAGTATGGACTGTGACGGGACCAAAGCCGGATACGATATCGAACTGACGCGTCAGATCGCGGAACACGCTTCCATACCGGTGATCGCCTCCGGCGGCGCGGGAACGATGGAACATTTCTATGACGCGCTGACGGAAGGAAAGGCGGAAGCGGCGCTGGCGGCGTCTCTGTTTCACTATAAGGAAATGGAAATCTTAGAGCTGAAGCGCTATCTGCAGGACAGAGGCGTTTCCGTCAGGCTGTCTGCGCAGTGATAATACGACAGAAACGAAAGAGGGAATTTGAACATGGCAATGATCAGTAATGACTGGCTGACCGGAATCCGGTCGGAGTTTGGGAAACCTTATTATCGGGAACTGTATCAGTTTGTGAATCAGGAGTACCGGACTCGGGTGATCTATCCGCCGGCAGACGATATTTTTAACGCGTTTCACTTTACGCCGCTTAGCAAAGTAAAAGTGCTGCTGCTGGGACAGGATCCCTATCACAATGAAAAACAGGCGCACGGACTGAGCTTCTCCGTTTTGCCGGAGCAGAAGGAGATCCCCCCGTCTCTGCAGAATATCTATCAGGAACTGCATGACGACTGCGGCTGCTATATTCCGAACAACGGATATTTGAAGAAATGGGCCGATCAGGGCGTGCTTCTGTTAAACACAGTGCTGACCGTGCGCGCGCATCAGGCAAATTCCCATCAGGGAAAAGGCTGGGAACAGTTTACGGACGCGGTGATCCGGGCCGTAAACGCACAGGACCGGCCGATCGTATATCTCTTGTGGGGCAGACCGGCACAGAGCAAGGAACCCATGCTGACGAATCCGAAGCATCTGGTCCTGAAGGCGCCGCACCCCAGTCCGCTGTCCGCTTACCGCGGATTCTTCGGATGCAGGCATTTCAGCAAGGCGAATGAATTTTTAGCTGCGCATGGAGAGACGCCCATCGACTGGCAGATTGAAAATATTGAGGAGCAGTAGAGAAGACGCCCTGTTGCGTAAAAGCTCCGGAAAGAGGAAAATATGGCACAGATCAGTGTTTTTAAGAATAAACAGATTAAGGAGAAGATCAATAAAATTTTTACCGAACAGACCGGACTGGAGAATTATCACGTCGTATACGGCTATATGATGAAAAAATCGTTTCTGAAACGAAGTGTGAGCAGCTGGATCTTAGGGTATACGGAAGAAAAAAAGGAACTGATCGCAATTCATATCCGGTATAACGGAGAGGTACTGGAAAGTCCGTTTTATTTCAACGCGGAAACGCTTCGCGGGATTTCTTTGAAAAACGACAAACTAGTGATCGATTCCACAAAACTGCTGCAGCCGATCACGATTATCGTCCCGAAACTGGTTTCCGAGAAAATGGAGGCCGCCATGATTTATCCCATTGAGCAGGCCGCCGCTGCGGAAGCCCTGGAAAAATTCGTGCAGACGATTTTAAAATAACCTGATTGGGAGAGAGGGAACGGAATCGATATGAAAAACAGTAAGATCGCAGTGATTTTTGACCTGGACGGGACTCTGTGGGATTCTTCCAGACAGGTCGTTGAAGCATTTAATTTAGCCTTTCAGGACTGTCCGGAGATTGATTATATGATTACCGCTGCGGATATGCAGCGGAATATGGGGAAACTTCTTACGGATATCGGAAAAGACCTGATCCATGTGGAAGATCCGATACGGAGAAATGAGATCCTGGATCATTGTATGGAGACAGAAGTGGCGCATCTGGCCAAAGTGGGCGGCGACCTGTTCGCAGGCGCAGAGGAGCTGCTGGCGGAGCTGTCCGCACAGTATCAGGTCTTTATCGTAAGCAACTGTCAGGCCGGATATATCGAAGTATTCGCGGATTATTACGGTTTCTGGAAATATCTGGACGACATTGAATGTCCGGGCAATACCGGCAAGCTGAAAGGAGACAATATCCGGCTGATCATGGAGCGCAACGGCGTGGAGCTGGGAATTTATGTGGGAGATACCTATGGGGATTATGACGCCGCGTTTCATAAGGCAGGAATCCCGTTTATCCACGCGGCATACGGGTACGGCACCGTGGAGGAGGCCCGGTATAAGGTGACTTCCATTTCCCAGATCCCGGATATGGTAAAACAGGTGATCGGAGACCAAAGACAATGAGAATTTTGATAATCAGACACGGAGAGCCTAACTATACGAAGGATTCTCTGACGGAAAAAGGATGGCGGGAAGCGGAGCTGCTGGCGGACCGGCTGGAAAAGGAAAAGATTGACGCGTTTTACTGTTCCCCGCTGGGAAGGGCGAAGGATACGGCAGGCTGTACGCTGAAGCGTCTGGGGAGAGAAGCGGTAATCTATGACTGGCTGCAGGAATTTTATTATCCGATTCCCAACCCGGAAAAAGAGGGCACCCGGATCGCATGGGATTTTATGCCGGGATTCTGGACGAAAAAACCGGAGCTGTATAATAAAGACGAGTGGATGCATGCGCCTTTGTTTGCCAATAGCGAGATCGCGGCAAAGCAGAAAATGGTAGCGGAAAATCTGGATCTTCTGCTGGCGCGGCACGGCTATGAGCGGTGCGGCAATTATTATAAGGTGGTAAACGGAAACAAAGATACGATCGCGATTTTCTGTCATCTGGGTGTAGAGTTCGTCATGCTTTCCCATTTACTGGGCGTTTCGGCGCCTGTATTGTGGCAGGGCTGTTTTGTTGCGCCGACTTCCGTTACGGTTTTAAAGACGGAGGAACGGGTGAAGGGAGAGGCGTGTTTCCGCTGTAAGACGATTGGGGATACCGGACATCTGTACGCAGGCAAAGAGGTGCCTTCGGAATCCGGATTCTTCCAGGAGGTCTGGGCGCCGGGAGAAAAGTAAAATCAGACATCTGACTTTTTTACACTAATTCTGACTTTTAGGGTTTGTAAAATGATTTACGGTTTGTTATAATCAATTTATCCAAAGAGAAAGTGAGGAACGTAAATTGAGTTACGGAGGACTGAAAAAAAGAATGAAGCGCGGAACTGCCGTTTTCATGGCGGCGATTCTGACGGTATCGGCATGGCTTCCCGCGGGCGGCGATGCCGAGCTTGCATTTGCGGCTGCTCCTGAGGAGAGCGGACTGGCGGGAGCCGGAGAATTTTCGCTGAATGAGGTGAAGCTGACAAATCCATACTTTACCAATGCGTTCGCGAAAGAGAACGAATACCTGCTGAGTTTTGATACGGATAAAATCCTGGCGGGTTTTCGCGAGACCGCAGGACTTGACATGAAGGGGGCAACCCGGTACGGAGGCTGGGAAAATTCCCTGATCGGCGGGCACAGCGTGGGGCATTACCTGACCGCCTGCGCGCAGGCTTATGCGTCGCTGGACGATGGCGCGCCGGAGAAAGCACAGTATGAGAAGATCTTAAAGACCATTATCGACGGTCTGAAGGAGTGTCAGGACAAGGTGGGAACCGGTTTTATTTTTGGTTCCACGCTGGTAAATAAGAGCAATATTGAACAGCAGTTTGACAATGTGGAGAAGAACCTGACGAATATTACAACACAGGCGTGGGTGCCCTGGTATACCATGCACAAGATTCTGGCAGGTCTGGTAGATGTTTATCAGTGTACCGGCTATGCGCCTGCCAAAGAGGTGGCTTCCAGACTGGGCGACTGGATCTATAACCGCGTCAGCAAATGGAGCGCGTCCACGCAGACTACGGTTCTGAACATTGAGTATGGCGGCATGAACGACTGTCTGTATGATCTGTACAGCATCACAGGAAAAGACACCCATGCCGTTGCGGCGCATATGTTTGACGAGACGAAGCTGTTCGAGCGGGTTAAAAACGACGAAGCCAATGTCTTGAATAACCGGCATGCCAATACGACGATTCCCAAATTTGTGGGCGCCCTGAACCGCTATGTACAGTTAAACGGCAAGACGGTAGACGGGGAAAAGATAGACGCGTCCGACTATCTGGCATACGCGGAAGCGTTCTGGACCATGGTAACGGAGAAACATACCTATATCACAGGCGGCAACAGTGAATGGGAGCATTTCGGCGCGGACAATATTCTGGACGCGGAACGGACCAACTGTAACTGCGAGACCTGTAATACCTATAATATGCTGAAGCTGACCCGGACCTTGTTTGAGATTACCGGCGATAAGAAATATTCCGATTATTATGAAAATACCTATCTGAACGCGATCCTTTCTTCCCAGAATCCGGAAACCGGCATGACGACGTATTTCCAGCCGATGGCAACGGGATATTTCAAGGTGTTCAGTACCCAGTATGATAAGTTCTGGTGCTGTACCGGCTCCGGCATGGAGAATTTTACCAAGCTGCAGGACAGCCTGTATTTTAAGAAGGACAACAGCCTGATCGTGAACCAGTATATCAGTTCTGCCGTAACCTGGACGGACAAAAAAGTAACGGTAGAGCAGACGACAGAGATTCCCAATACGGATACGGCGGCATTTGTCGTCAAGACGCAGGGCGGAGACGCGGATATCAATATTTACTTCCGTCTGCCGGACTGGCTGGCCGGGGACGCTTCGATCACGGTAAACGGAACCGCTTCGCCTGTTACGGCAGCAGGCGGTTACGCGCTGGTAAAAGGGCCGTTTGCCAATAATACGAAAATTGAGATTACCCTGCCGATGCAGGTGACAGCGTATAACCTGCCGGACAATGAGAATACCTACGCGTTTAAGTACGGTCCGGTTGTATTGAGCGCACTGCTGGGTTCCGGCAATATGAATCAGACCACGACCGGCGTAAACGTAACCATTCCGGCGACCAAAGTGATCGACGCGCAGTATGTAAGCAGCGGTACCGATACTATTCGGATCGTAAACGGAAACAGCGTGGCTGAATTTATGGAACATATCAATGAGCATCTGGTAAAGGAAGAAGGAAAGCTGGCCTTTACCTTAAAAGATACAGACGCCAATCTGACCTTTGTCACCCATTATTCCCAGTATCAGGAACGCTATGGCATTTACTGGAATTATGTCAGCGACGATTCCGCGGTCAATGTGGGTTTGCTGATGAGCAATAAGGAAAACGCCAGACTGCAGGAGAATCTGTTGGATACGGTTCAGCCGGGTTACGGGCAGTATGAAAATGACGATCTGCATCAGATGCAGGAAGCCGGAAATAAATCTGTGGGCGTGACATCAGACGGAACTTACCGCTACGCGAACGCGGACGGTTCTTTCAGTTACCGGATGATCGTGGATGAAAACGAGGCTACCTCTCTGTACGGATTCTTCCGGAAAGCAGACAACGGCAAGACCATGAAGATTTCCGTGGGAGATACGGTGATCTATGAAGAAAAATTAAATTACAGCGGCGCGGACAGCGAATATTCGGTTTTGATCCCGGTACCGGCGGAAGCTATTTCCAAAGCAAAGGAGACAGTCAGCACGGACGGCGGAGAGAAAACAGTCGTGACTTTTACCTTTACGGGCGCTGCGGGAGAAGAATCGGCAAAACTGTGTACCTTCCTGTATACGATTCACTCCTTTGGAACCAATACGGATCTGCAGCTGGCGTCAGACGACGGAGAGATCAGCAGCAATAACGGCGAATTCCGCCTGATGCTGAAGGAAGACCAGGCAGAGGCCCATGTGACCTTTACGATTGGCGATCAGAACGGATACCTGATGATCAACGGCAGTATCGTGGACGATACGCAGGTACAGAAATTACCGTTAAACGGAAAATATACGGATTTCGCGATTGTCGTCTACGCGGAGGACCATACCACAAGCAAGGAATATAAGCTGACCGTAGAAGCGCCGGGCGAGGGCATACGGGCAAATGTAGATCCGAAAGTGGCTTATTTTGTAGACTGCGGCGATCACGGACCGGCGACTGTATCGGACGGCGACCTGTTCGGCACACACAACAGTGTGACGGAACAGCTTTTAGGCAAGGATCCGGTTACCGGCTACACCTGGGGACTGGTCGACGACGCGACCGACCAATATAACGGTTCCGGCATCAGCGACGGTCTGTATACTGCCAATACCTGGTGCTATGAACAGAACGACTGCACAGACGGGCTGGGAAAAACGGAGACAAACCGGTATACCAAGAATCAGTTTGAGAATAACATTGACCGTCATCTGGACTATGAATTTGAACTGGAAGACGGCGCGTATACGCTGGAAATCGGTCTGGCGGATCCGTGGAATGTTTCTAACGCGCCGACCATTTACGCGGATAAAGATACCGACCATGAAACTGTGATCGCAAAAGAAGTAGCGGTTGCGACGACGCCGGTTGTGGAAGGAAGCGTGAATGTCACCGGCGGCAAGCTGACCTTGAACTTCCGTTCCAACTCCGCAGCGATCAATGTATCCTATATTAAGATCAGCTATGTGAATGTACCGGAACCGCCGACGGAAGCCTCGGCTCCGGATGCAGAGCCCGGCGACGACAACAGCAGCTTACCGGTGATTATTATCGTAATCGCGATTGTTGTGATCACGGCTGCGGCAATTGCGGCAGTGGTAATCTCTAAAAAGAAAAAAGGGAAGAAGCCGGAAGCGGAGACAGAACAGGAAAAAGAAACAGAGGAATCCTAAACGAAGGAACCGATTGCATGAAATATGGATTTTACCTTTACCGGGAATATAGTAAAAAGTTAAGGAAAAAACAAAGATTAGCGACCGCTTTATTTGGAATTTCTATCACCATACTGCTGATCGTCAATATCGCGGGAAGTATTTTTAATCGGTATATCGACGCGATGACAGCTTCCAATGCGGTTAAGGATATTATTGTTTATATTCCGGGAGCGGATTACAGCGCGTTCCGGGCTGCCTGGCAGGGAGATGCTCACGTGGTATCTATGGATATGAAGTACGAGGTTCAGGCAGATGCGGTTGACGCGCCCAAAGGGGCGGTAAAGGGCAGGACATTCCATATTATTCGTGCGAATGTCGCAAGACAGTGCGAGAGGATAGATGAAAAAACAGATTTGAAAGATAATGAGGTCGTGATTCCAAAATATATTTTTCAAAGCAATCATCCATCCATTGACATGACCGCGACAGCTTATCTCAATGGGGAACAATTTATCGGGCAGAAGATAAGTGTATCCTATGCCGGTAAAAGCTGGGAACTTCAGGTCAGAGATGTATATGATAATGCTATGCTGTCGGAAGACGGTAAATATTATATTACAGAGGAACTGGCCCGCCAGATGTCCGGCGGATTCCCGGATATCACCGAGCTGCAGGTAGAAGTCTTGGATTATGAAGATCAGGAACTCTATATTGATAAATTCAGAGATTGGATTTCAGAAAAAATACAGGCAAATGAACTGCCGGAAGAATCTGACGGATACGGAAGTATGGTCCATGCCGCGGGTTATATGGAAAAAGACGCAGTTGAGTTTATCAGAACCGCCATGTTTCTTGTCGTGGTCTTGAGTGCGGTCGCCCTCATATGGGCATGCTTTGGTATTGCGCTTTCACAACTCAAAGGACTGCAGCTTCGGAAACAGGAATTTAGCCTGCTGAAAGCGATCGGATACAAGAACCGGCAGCTTGCGGCTATGCTGCGGACAGAAGCGCTGATGTTGTCTGTACGGGTTCTGGCTGTTACAGGAAGTATTGTTTGTATAGCGCTGGCTGCTTATACGACATATATCTTAGCTTTTACAAATCCGTTATGGCATTTCCTACTGCCGACTGTTGACATATGGTTCCTTCTGGGAACGATAGCCGTGGGAATTTTGATCCCACTGCTGGCATATGAGATTGCCATAAGAAAATTGAAAAAAATGCAGCGGTAACAGTGTTTTTTGTTCATTCGTCCCAAAAAATATACCGTTCGTCCCAAATCTTGATCAGCCTGCTTGTTTTAGCAGGCTGATTGTTTTATGATGAGTTTACAGAAATATAAAGAGGGGTGAGGGAAAGATGAAATCAAGACTAAAAGACGACTGGTATCTGTATCGGGAATATGGAAGAAAAATGAAGCATCACGGAAAACTGTCCGGCGCATTTGCGGTCATTTCCATTTTTGTGCTGCTGCTGGTCAGTGTGATTTATGGAACACTGGATTCTTATATTGAAACACTGCGGAATGGCTGGCAGCTTCGCAAACTCACTGTTATGGAGGCACCGGGGGAAGAAGTTTGCAGTCTGCTGCGGGAGAAGTATGCGGATAATCCGGATATCGAGGATATCTGGATAGATTACAGCATACCAGTAGATTTTGTTGAAGGGCCATCAGAATTGGAAAAATATATTCTTCATTCAGCGAACGATATTATAAAAAACGATTGTAAACAGACAAGAGACCAGGAGGAGCTTTTGGATGACCAAATGATTATCCCTAAATTTCTCATACTGGATAAGATAAATGATATAGGCAATACTGCAGTTTCGGGGGAACAATTTGTAGGGCAGAATGTAACGGTAAGTTATGCGGGAATGACTAAAACTTTCAAGATTGTCGGTACCTATGACAGTTCGAAAATTATGCAAAATTACTGCTACATCTCCGAAGATAATGTTACAGAGATGGCAAAGGCAATGGAAATAGATAATTATCTCCGTTGCTATGTGTTGCTTAAGGATCAGGATCAGGTAGAAAAATATAAGGATGAGATTGAAAGCCTAATAGATGAGAGGTATGCCGGAGAATTTGGCGCGCCGGAACCGTCTGTACAGAGGACAGCAAGTATGAAACGTCAGGAAACCGCAGTCAGCTTCTTTAACTTTGTCTTAAGCATGGCTTTCGTTCTGGCGGTTGTTACGCTGCTGTGGTCGGGGCTCGGCATCCTGCTTTCCCAATTGAAGCAGTTGAACCTGCGGAAGTCGGAGCTTGGGCTGTTGAAGGCGATCGGATATCAGAACCGGCAGCTAAGCGGTATGCTGCGGATGGAGGCGCTGATGTTCTCAGCGCGGATCCTGCTGATCGCCGGGCTGCTGACAGTGGTGATTGTCCTTGTGTATACCGGATGGGTGCTGTTTTTTGTCAGTGGATTATATCAGTCCATCTTTTTGCCGAAATTCAATTTGATCCTGCTGCTGCCGATCCTGCTGGCGGTGGGAATCCCGCTTGCCGCTTATGAATTTTCAGCGCGGAAGATGAAGAAGATCATGCCGATCGAGGCTTTGAGATAATAGTGAAGGATTGAACTTTGCCCGGTCACCAGCCGGGCAGGGACAAATGATAGAAAAGGGGGATAAAATGATTGCAAAGATAAAAGAGGACTGGTATCTGTATCGGGAATATGGAAGAAAAATGAAGCATCACGGAAAACTGTCCGGCGCATTTGCGGTCATTTCCATTTTTGTGCTGCTGCTGGTCAGTGTGATTTATGGAACACTGGATTCTTATATTGAAACACTGCGGAATGGCTGGCAGCTTCGCAAACTCACTGTTATGGAGGCACCGGGGGAAGAAGTTTGCAGTCTGCTGCGGGAGAAGTATGCGGATAATCCGGATATCGAGGAAATCTGGATAGATCACGCCTTATTAGTAGATTTTGTTGAAGGGCCATCAGAATTGGAAAATTACATTATTCATTCAGCGAACGATATTATAAAAAACGATTGTAAGCAGACAAGAGACCAGGAGGAACTTTTGGATGACCAAATGATTATCCCTAAATTTCTCATACTGGGTAGAAGAGAAGATATAGGTAATACTGCAGTTTCAGGAGAACAGTTCGTAGGGCAGAATGTAACGGTAAGTTATGCGGGCACGACTAAAACTTTCAAGATTGTCGGTACTTATGACAGTTCAAAAATTATGCAAAATGACTGCTATATCTCCGAAGATAATGTTATAGAGATTTCAAAGGCACTGGAAGAAGCTATCCGTTGCCATGTGCTTGTTAAAGATCAGGAACAGGTAGAAAAATATCAAAAGGAGATCGGCAGCCTGATACGGGAGAAGTATGCAGCGGAATTTGGCGCGCCGGAACCATCAGTACAGAGGACAGCAAGTATGAAACGTCAGGAAACCGCAGTCAGCTTCTTTAACTTTGTCTTAAGTATGGCCTCTGTTCTGGCGGTTGTTGCACTGCTGTGGACGGGGCTCGGCATCCTGCTTTCCCAATTGAAACAATTGAACCTGCGAAAGTCGGAGTTTGGGCTGCTGAAGGCGATCGGATATCAGAACCGGCAGTTAAGCGGTATGCTGCGGATGGAGGCATTGATGTTTTCGGCGCGGATCCTGCTGATCGCCGGGCTGCTGACAGTGGTGACCGTCCTTGTGTATATCGGCTGGGTGCTGTTCTTTGTCAGCGGATTATATCATACCATCTTTTTGCCGAAATTCAATTTGATCCTGCTGCTGCCGATCCTGCTGGCGGCGATGGGGATCCCGCTTGCCGCTTATGAATTTTCAGCGCGGAAGATGAAGAAAATAGTTCCGATCGAGGCTTTGAGATAGATATTGGTTTGAAAGGAGTGAGGCGCTTATGTGGAATATGTTTATACGAAACTTACTGCGAAACCGGGTACAGGCGGGAATGGAATTCGGGCTGCTCCTGCTGGACTGTATTGTGCTGAACTTTATCGGCCGCCTGCTGGCTGCCGGGATCTCCATTTACCAAAGCGACTGGTATGATGATGTTTCAGGCACTCTGAACGGTATCATGACCGGCGGGGACAATCCGGAACTGATGGCGTCCCATGCCCTGATGATCCTCGGTATGCTGGCGGTGATCATGCTCCTGCTTTTGACCGGCGTCTGTTTTTCCCTGTGGGCGACTGTCAGTATGGGAGCCCGACAGGAAAGGCAGGCAAATGCGCTGCTGGAGGCGATCGGATATAAGAAGCAGCAGATCCGGCGTGGAACCTGGGTACAGCAGGGATTACTGGCAATTGCGGCGGTACTCCCGGCCTGGGGGATCGCGGAAGCGGCTTACAGTCTGCTTCGGAAGAGTCAGACGATCGCGCAGGTTTTGGAATACGGACAGAGTTCAGACGCCATACTGCGCTGGATTCAGTTGGCGGTCCCGTTTGTATTGCTGCTCTTGATCTGGCTGGTGATCCAAAGAGTGGATCAAAAGAGCAGGAAAGATTCTGTGATCAAACGGTTGTACCGGGAAAGCTAGGAAAATGGAAAAAGGAGTGGTGGTATGAAAGAAAAAAAGAATGTAATCCTGATTGTCAGCGTGTTAGTTGTTGTAACGATTGGAATCTTGGCGGCGTGTTATTTTATTTTTTTCAGAAATACTGAGGAGGACTATACGAATAAACCGATTGCCGATTTTATTGCAGCCAAGGAAGGAAGGGATGAAACAGTTGCAGTTACCCTGATTTCAAATGATTCGGCAGAGAATAAATCATATTCCTTTACGGATCCGGCAGCTCTCCAATGGTTTCGGGATAAGATCGGAGACGGCAAAATCCTGCGTTTTCAGAAGTATGTGCATGAGGCAAGCGATTCAACAGAAGATGATCTGCAGGAAACAGAAAAAGCGACTTGGGATCTGAATCTGGGTATGATCAGCATTTCTCCGCTGCCTGAGGAGGCGGGGACCTACTCCGTTTTATTGAGGGAAGAAGAAAATAAGCGGGTAAAGACAGTTAACGGGACTGCAGAATTTGATATTGATTTTGAGGCTCTGTTTCAGGAGTTTATACAGGAATGGACGAAACCGCTTGATATCGACGCGGTGCTGGCGATGGCAGGGCAGGACAATCTGACATGGCGGGATCTGGAGCCCTATGGCATTCGTCCCACAAGCAGCAGCCAGTCCCTGGGAAACGGTTGGAGTCTGCAGGTAGTTACCTATGAAACCGCAAAACAGGGCGTAGACTGCAGACCTGCTGACTATCCGGAATATATCCGGTTATGTAAGGACGGAACGGATATTGCAAAGGATATCAGAGAGGAAGGTTTGCAAGAGTTCTGGGAACGGAACCAATAGGGGATAGGCAGCAAATATGAAAAATGACTGGTATTTGTACAGAGAATACGGCAGAAAACTGAAGCATCACGGAAAACTGTCCGGCGCATTTGCGGTCATTTCCGTTTTTGTGCTGCTGCTGGTCAGTGTGATCTATGGAACGCTGGACTCTTATATTGAAACGCTGCGGAATGGTTGGAATCTTCGTAAACTCAGTGTTCGGGAGGCACCGGGGGAGGAAGTTTGCAGTCTGCTGCGGGAGAAGTATGCGGATAATCCGGATATTGAGGATATCTGGATAAACTTCAGCGCAATGGTGGATTTGATTGAGGGGCCGGCGGAACTTCCGGAGGATAAAAAAATAATACTCTATCCAATCAATAATGTGGTTAAAAATAATTGTCGGCAGGTCAGAAGACAGGAAAATTTGAAAGATGATCAGATGATTATTCCAAAATTCATTTTGGCTGGTAAGACAGGAAATACTGACGTACCAACAGTTTCAGGAGAACAGTTTGTAGGAAAAACGGTAACTGTGCACTATGCGGGACAGACGAAAGAATTTGTAATTGCCGGAACTTATGATAACTCGGAACTTTTGGAAGAAGGAGATTATTATATCTCGGAAAATTCTGCACTGGAAATTATCAGGGCGCTGGGAAAAGAAAATTATATCTATTGCGAGGTGCTGCTTAGGGATCAGGAGCAGGTAGAAAAATATCAGGAGGAACTTGACAGCTTGATACGGGAGAGGTATGCCGCGGAATTTGGCGCGCCGGAACCGTCTGTACAGAGAATGGCAAATATAAAAACTGAAGAATCTGCTGTCAGTTTTTTTAACTTTGTCCTAAGTATGGCTTCCATTTTGGCAGTTGTTGCGCTGCTGTGGACGGGGCTCGGCATCCTGCTTTCCCAATTGAAACAGTTGAACCTGCGGAAGTCGGAGTTTGGGCTGCTGAAAGCGATCGGATATCGAAACCGGCAGTTAAGCGGTATGCTGCGGATGGAGGCGCTGATGTTCTCAGCGCGGATTCTGCTGATTGCCGGGGTGCTGACAGTAGTGATTGTTCTTGTGTATACCGGATGGGTGCTGTTCTTTGTCAGCGGCTTATATCATTTCGCATTTTTACCGAAATTCAATCTGATCCTGTTGGTGCCAATCCTGCTGGTGGCAATAGGAATCCCACTTGCCGCTTATGAATTTTCAGCGCGGAAGATGAAGAAGATCGTGCCAATCGAGGCTTTGAGATAAAGCGAAAGGATTGCGATTAAAAGAGGGGAATGGAGACAAAATGGTTGCAAAGATAAAACAGGACTGGTATCTGTATCGGGAATATGGAAGAAAAATGAAACATCACGGGAAACTGCCCGGTGTGTTTGCGGTCATTTCCGTTTTTGTGCTGCTGTTGGTCAGCGTGATCTATGGAACACTGGACTCTTATATTGAAACACTGCGGAGTAGTTGGCAGCTTCGCAAACTCACTGTTATGGAGGCACCGGGGGAAGAAGTTTGCAGTCTGCTGAGGGAGAAGTATGCGGATAATCCGGATATTGAGGATATCTGGATAGATTACAACATACCAGTAGATTTTGTTGAAGGACCATCGGAATTAGAAAAATATAGTCTTCATTCAGCGAACGATATTATAAAAAACGATTGTAAACAGACAAGAGACCAGGAGGAGCTTTTGGATGACCAAATGATTATCCCTAAATTTCTTATACTGGATAAGATAAATGATATAGACAATACTGCAGTTTCGGGAGAACAGTTTGTAGGGCAGAATGTAACGGTAAGTTATGCAGGAATGACTAAAACTTTCAAGATTGTCGGTACTTATGACAGTCCCAAAATAATGCAAGACGACTGCTACATCTCTGAAGATAATGTTATAGAGATGGCAAAGGCAATGGAAATAGATAATTATCTCCGTTGCCATGTGCTGCTTAAGGATCAGGAGCAGGTAGAAAAGTACAAAAAGGAGATCGGCATTCTGATACGGGAGAAGTATGCAGTGGAATTTGGCGTGCCGGAACCATCTGTACAGAGAATGGCAAATATAAAAGATAAAGAAACCGCAGTCAGTTTCTTTAACTTTGTCTTAAGCATGGCCTCTGTTTTGGCAGTTGTTGCGCTGCTGTGGACGGGACTTGGTATCCTGCTTTCCCAATTGAAGCAGTTGAACCTGCGGAAGTCGGAGTTTGGGCTGCTGAAGGCAATCGGATATCAGAACTGGCAGTTAAGCGGTATGCTGCGGATGGAGGCGCTGATGTTTTTGGCGCGGATTCTGCTAATCGCCGGACTACTGACAGTGGTGACCGTCCTTGTGTATATCGGCTGGGTGCTGTTCTTTGTCAGCGGATTATATCATACCATCTTTCTGCCGAAATTCAATCTGATTCTGCTGCTGCCGATCTTGGTGACGGCGATGGGGATCCCGCTTGCCGCTTATGAATTTTCAGCGCGGAAGATGAAGAAGATTATGCCGATCGAGGCTTTGAGATAAGAGCGAAAGGATAGTGATTAAAAGAGAGTGAATAGAGACAAAATGATTGCAAAGATAAAACAGGACTGGTATTTGTACAGAGAATACGGCAGAAAAATGAAACATCACGGAAAACTGTCCGGCACATTTGCGGTCATTTCCGTTTTTGTGCTGTTGCTTGTCAGCGTGGTTTATGGAACACTGGACTCTTATATAGAAACACTGCAGGATTGCTGGCAACTCCGTAAACTCAGTGTTTCGGATGTGCCAGGAGAAGAAGCTTACAACCTGTTACGGGAGAAGTATGCAGATAATCCGGATATTGAGGATGTCTGGATGAACTTCGGTGCAATGGTGGATTTGATTGAGTGGCCGGTAGATTTTCCGGATGATAGTAAGATAATTTGCCCAATTAATAGTGTAGTTCAAAACAGTTGTAAACAAATCAGAACACAGAAAAACATGAAGGAAGATCAGATGATCATTCCAAAATTTATTTTGGCTGGTAAGACAGACCGTGTTGATGTAACCACAGTTTCGGGAGAACAGTTTGTAGGAGAAACGGTAACTGTGCATTATGCGGGACAGACGAAAGAATTTGTAATTGCCGGAACTTATGATAACTCGGAACTCTTAGAAGAAGGAGATTATTATATCTCGGAAAATTCTGCACTGGAAATTATCAGGGCGCTGGGAAAAGAAAATTATATCTATTGTGAGGTGCTTGTCAAGGATCAGGAGCAAGTAAAAAAATATAAGGATGAGATAGACAGTCTGATACGGGAGAAGTATACTGGGGAATTTGGTGCACCGGAGCCATCGGTGCAGATTATGGCAACTATTGAGACTAAAGAAATCGCAGTAGGCTTTTTTTACTTTGTCCTAAGTATGGCTTCCGTTCTGGCAGTTGTTGCGCTATTGTGGACGGGGCTGGGCATCCTGCTTTCCCAATTGAAACAATTGAACCTGCGGAAGTCGGAGTTTGGCCTGCTAAAAGCGATCGGATATCGAAACAGGCAGTTAAGCGGTATGCTGCGGATGGAGGCGCTGATGTTTTCGGCGCGGATTCTGCTGATTGCCGGGGTATTGACAGTGGTGATCATTTTTGTATATACCGGATGGGTGCTGTTCTTTGTCAGTGGTTTATATCATTTTGCATTTTTACCGAAATTCAATCTGATCCTACTGGTGCCGATCTTGCTGGCGGCGGTGGGAATCCCGCTTGCCGCTTATGAATTTTCAGCGCGGAAGATGAAGAAGATCGTGCCGATTGAAGCATTGAGATAGAGCGAAAGAATAGCGATTAAAAGAGGGGAATGGAGACAAAATGGTTGCAAAAATCAAACAGGACTGGTATCTGTATCGGGAATATGGAAGAAAACTGAAACACCATGGGAAACTGCCCAGCGTGTTTGCGGTCATTTCCATTTTTGTGCTGTTGCTGGTCAGCGTAGTTTTCGGGACCCTGAATCATTATGTGGAAACGGTACAGAACAACTGGAAGTTACGTACCCTCTATATCAGCGATGCACCCGGAGAAGAGGTCTGTGAATTCCTGCGGGAGAACTATGCGGAAGATCCGGAAATAGAAGGAATCTGGATGAATTATATTATTCTGCCGGATTCGATCAATGGGCCGGCAGGGTTCCCGGAAAGTGACTTTTCTCCGATCAGCGAGCCCGTCAAAAAGAATTGCAGACAGATACGAAAACAGGACGATTTGGCAGAGAATCAGATGGTTATTCCCAAATATTTGCCGGTTGGTATCACCGGTCAGATTGATACGGCCACAGTATCAGGGGAGCAGTTTGTTGGAAAGACGGTATCCATACACTATGCGGGACAGACAAAAGAATTTGTAATTGTGGGAACGTATGATAACGGGGAACTCCTGGATGAGGACGGCGGATATTATATTTCAGAAAATACTGCCATTGAGATTGCAGAGGCACTGGGAGAGGAGAATGGGATCGGCTGTACTGTTCTGGTTAAAGACCGGGAGAAAGTAAAAGAATACCAGAAAGAAATCAGTGCTCTGATACATGAAATGTATCAGAAAACACAGACAGAAGAAGGGGTATCGATGGGGCCGGATCTTTCTGTTTATACGCCGTATTCGACAGTCAGACAGAATCAAGCGATCAGTTATCTTCAGTTTGTTTTCAGGATGGCGGCTGTACTGGCTGGAATCGCACTGATGTGGACGGGATTTGGAATCTTGTTATCCCAGTTAAAACAGCTGAATCTGAGAAAGTCCGAGTTTGGGCTTTTAAAAGCCATCGGCTATCAGAACCGGCAGCTAAGCGGTATACTGCGAATGGAAGCGCTGATGTTTTCGGTACGGATTTTTCTGATCGCCGGACTGCTGACGGTTGTGGCAGTCCTGCTCTATAGCGGCTGGGTATTTTTCTTCACGGGCGGACTGTATCATGCTATATTGCTGCCGAAGCTGCACTGTATCATGCTGCTGCTGATCCTGCTGGCAGCGATGGGAATCCCGTTTGCTGCTTATGAATTTTCAACGCGGAAAATGAAGAAGATCGTGCCGATCGAGGCATTGAAATAGGGAAAGCTATGGAAAAAAGAGTTTTGGGAAGGGAAGAATAAGAAAACTGTGAAATATGAAAAATGTATTGACATTGTATATCAAAATGAACTATAATAAATAAAAAAAGAAAGAGGGTTCTGTTATACCATGGCTACAATACAAACGCAGATACGAATTGATGAAAAAATCAAAAAATCAGCAGTTGAATTGCTGGACGGACTTGGACTTAATCTTTCCGAAGCAGTAGATATTTTTTTGAGACAGGTGATTTTGCGCGGCGGAATTCCATTCGATATAAAATACCCTGAATTTAAACCGGAAGTTATTGCTGCAATGGAAGAAGCAAAGCAAATCAGCAGAGATCCGAATGTCAAACGCTACAGCAGTTTTGCAGAGGCACTGGAGGATATAAAGGATGAAATATGACCTGGTATTATCCGGTCAATTCAAGAAAAGCCTTAAACTCGCAAGAAAAAGAGGTCTTAATCTGGATTTACTGGACTCTGTAGTAGAAAAGCTGTTAAATGCGATACCTTTAGAAGCAAAATATAAAGATCACCCACTGGGTGGAAAGTATAAAGGTTTTAGAGAGTGTCATATTCAGCCGGATTGGCTTCTTATCTATCTTAAAGAAGATGAAATACTCACACTAACATTAGTTGATACAGGAACACACGCAGATTTATTCAATCTGTGAATAATAAGAGAGCCCCGCGAATCCGATTTAAACTCGCGGGGCTTTTTTTGGCGCATTTATTTTTAGATCCTGCTACTGGATAACTTTGCTGACCAGCTGGTTTACCAGCCCGCCGTCAGCCTTGCCCTTTACAAGCGGCATCAGCTCTTTCATGATCTTGCCCTTGTCTTTCGCGGTAGGTGCGGTAATTTCCAGCTTGGTTAATACCTCTTGAATGACGGCGTTGATCTGTTCTTCTGTCATTTCCTCCGGGGCAAATTCCTGCAGAACTGCCAGTCTGCCGTTCATTTCCGCGATCAGTTCTTCGTGATCGGCCGGGCAGGATTCCAGAGTTTCCTTTAACTGTTTCATTTCTTTCTTAATGACTGCATTTTCTTCGGCTTCTGTCAGATCCTCCCGTTTGTCGATGGCAGCGTTCTTTAACGCGGTAAGCAGGGCGGACAGCGCGTCTTTGCGCAGTTTATCTTTTGCTTTCATAGCAGCGACCATTTCGCCGCGGATTTTTTCGATCATTGTCATGGTATTGGTTCCTTTCTTAAATCGTATTTATTTTCTTTTCTGAAGATTCCGGTTTGCCGTTGCCAGCATCAGTTTGATCCGGTTGAGCTGATTGACTTCGCTGGCGCCCGGATCGTAGTCAACCGCCACGATATTGGCTTCCGGGTGCGTATTCCGCAGCTCCTTGATCACGCCTTTTCCCACAATGTGGTTCGGCAGGCAGGCAAACGGCTGCGCGCATACGATATTGGGCACGCCGCTGTGAATCAGTTCCAGCATTTCACCGGTTAAGAACCAGCCTTCGCCGGTCTGATTTCCCAGAGAAACGTAGTCCTTTGCCATATTGGCAAGCTGGCTGATCGGACTGGGCGGCGTAAAATGTTTGCTGTTCCGAAGCTCCTCGGAAGCAACGCCGCGGAAGTGCTCCAGATATGTAATCGCCACATTTAGTAGAGCGGATGTGGATTTCTTCGTGCCTAAAAATTCGGACTTGAAATTGCTGTTGTAGAAACAGTAGAAGAAGAAGTCCAGCAGATCCGGCATGACGGCTTCCGCGCCTTCGGATTCCAACAGCTCTACCAGATAGTTATTGGCGGCCGGCAAAAACTTGACTAAAATCTCGCCGACGATCCCGACTCTTGGTTTTACGACATCTGTGATCGGCAGCGCATCAAAATCCTGAATGATTCCGCGTACATTTTTCCTGAATTCTCCCATATTGACGGAGGATTTGGAAAGCGAATCCGCGCAGGTCTTTTCCCATTTCTCATGCAGCGCGTTAGCGGAACCGGGAACGGCCTCATAAGGGCGCATCCGGTACAGGCAGCGCATAAATACATCGCCGTAAACGATTGCCTGTACGGCTTTCAGCAGGAGCTTTGGCGTAAATTTCAGGCCTTCATTTTTTTCAATTCCGTTTGCGCTGATGGCAATGACCGGTATCTGAGGCATGCCCGCTTTTCGCAGCGCACGGCGGATAAATCCGGCGTAGTTGGAAGCGCGGCAGCCGCCGCCGGTCTGTGTCATGGCAACTGCCACATGATTCAGGTCATATTTGCCGGATAAGAGCGCGTCCATGATCATACCGACTACGATCAGAGAAGGGTAGCAGGCGTCGTTATTTACATATTTCAGACCGGTATCCACAGCCGTTTTATTGTCGTTGTCCAGGATCACAAAGTTGTAGCCGCAGGAATTCAGCGCGGGCTGCAGAAGATTGAAATGGATCGGAGACATCTGCGGACACAGGATCGTATAACCGTCTTCCTTCATCGCTTTGGTAAATTCAATTTTCGTAATATTGGACGGCACAATGGTCCGTTTATATTGTTTCTTCTCCCGGACGCGCAGCGCCGAGATCAGGGAACGGATCCGGATCCGGGCAGCGCCCAGATTGTTGACTTCATCGATCTTTAATACCGTATAGATCTTGCCGGACTGATTTAAAATATCGCTTACGCAGTCTGTCGTGACCGCGTCCAGGCCGCAGCCGAAGGAGTTCAGCTGGATCAGATCCAGATCGTCTCTGGTCTTTACGTAATTGGCGGCCTTATACAGACGGGAGTGATACATCCACTGGTCTAAAACGATCAGCGGACGTTCTACCTCGGCCAGATGCGATACGCTGTCTTCGGTCAGAACGGCAATGCCGTAGGAATTGATCAGCTCCGGAATGCCGTGGTTGATCTCCGGATCGATATGATAAGGACGGCCGGCCAGTACGATACCGCGGCGTCCGGTTTCTTTCATATAGGCTAGGGTTTCTTCTCCCTTTTTCTCAATATCCAGATGTGCCTGATTTAATTCTGCCCAGGCCTTGTGTGCCGCAGCGGTGATCTCTGCTCTCGGGATCTGAAATTCCTCTGAGAAGATCTCTGCCAGCCGCTTGGTCATGGTCTTTTCATCGGTCATGGCTAAAAACGGATTTAAGAACCGGATATGTTCGGATTTTAATTCCTCGACGTTGTTCTTAATATTTTCCGCGTAGGATGTCACAATGGGGCAGTTGTAGTGGTTATTGGCGTCCGGCGTCTCATTCCGCTCATATGGGATGCAGGGGTAGAAGATCGTCTTGATCCCCTGTTTGATCAGCCAGGTAACATGTCCGTGCGCCAGTTTGGCCGGATAACATTCGGATTCACTGGGAATGGATTCGATTCCCAGTTCATAGATCTTCCGGCTGGAAAGCGGGGACAGTACGGTACGGAAGCCCAGTTCCTTAAAAAATACTGCCCAGAACGGATAGTTTTCATACATATTTAAGACGCGGGGAATCCCGATCTCTCCGCGGGGAGCGATATCAGGCGTCAGAGCTTCATAATTAAAGATCCGATCCAGCTTATAAGCAAACAGGTTCGGGATATTTTCTTTGTTCTTTGTCTTGCCGATCCCTTTTTCACAGCGGTTTCCGGTAATAAACTGTCTGCCGCCCGTAAATTTGTTGATGGTAAGCAGACAGCTGTTGGTACAGCCCTTGCAGCGCGCCATAGAGGTCTCAAATTTTAACTGATTGATCTTCTCAATCGGCAGCATCGTAGTTTCTTTGCCGTCTTCAAACCGTTCGCGGGCCACTAAAGCGGCGCCGAACGCGCCCATGATACCCGCGATATCCGGACGGATGGCTTCGCAGTGGGCGATCTTCTCAAAACTCCGGAGCACCGCGTCATTGTAAAAGGTACCACCCTGTACAACGACCTTTTCCCCCAGATCTTTGGCGTCTGTGATCTTAATTACCTTATATAAAGCGTTTTTAATAACGGAGTAGGCAAGTCCCGCGGAAATATCCGCGACGGTGGCGCCTTCCTTCTGCGCCTGCTTGACGTTGGAATTCATAAATACCGTACAGCGGGAACCCAGGTCAATCGGGTTCTGCGCGAACAGCGCTTCCTGCGCGAAATCCTGAATGCTGTAATTCAGGGATTTGGCAAAGGTTTCGATAAAGGAACCGCAGCCGGAGGAGCAGGCTTCATTTAACATGACGCTGTCTACGGTGGCGTTTTTAATCTTGATGCATTTCATATCCTGTCCGCCGATGTCCAGGATGCAGTCTACATCCGGTTCAAAGAAAGCAGCCGCATAGTAGTGGGATACGGTTTCCACTTCGCCCTCGTCCAAAAGCAGAGCGGCTTTGATTAGATGTTCTCCGTATCCGGTAGAGCAGGAGTAGGCGATCCTTGCCGTATCCGGCATCAGACTGTAAATCTCTTTGATGGCGCGGATCGTGGTGGCCAGCGGACTTCCGTTATTGCTGCTGTAAAATGAGTACAGCAGGGAACCGTCCTCTGCCACAACCGCAGCTTTGGTCGTAGTCGAACCGGCGTCAATGCCTAAGAAACAATTGCCCGTATAGGTGGAAAAATCGGCCGTTGCAACGGAGTGCAGATTATGACGGTCCACAAAGGCGTCATAGTCTTCCTGAGAGGCAAACAGCGGTTCCAGCCGTTTGATCTCGAAATCCAGCTTAACGCCGTTGGTGAGACGTTCTTCCAGTTCCCGAATCGGCAGTTTCACATCTTCATGGAAACTCATGGCAGCGCCGGAAGCCGCAAACAGATGGGAATGTTCCGGTGCGATGATCTGCTCCCCGGTCAGGTGCAGGGTACGGATAAACGCCTGCCGCAATTCTGTCAGGAAGTGGAGCGGGCCGCCTAAGAATGCTACATTTCCGCGGATCGGCTTTCCGCAGGCTAAACCGCTGATGGTCTGATTGACCACTGCCTGGAAAATGGAAGCGGACAGATCTTCTTTGGTAGCGCCCTCGTTGATCAGAGGCTGGATATCTGTTTTGGCAAACACGCCGCAGCGGGCGGCAATGGGATAGATTGCCTGATAATTCTTCGCGTACTCATTTAAACCTGCCGCGTCTGTCTGCAGCAGGGAAGCCATCTGGTCGATAAAGGAACCGGTACCGCCGGCACAGATCCCGTTCATTCGTTGTTCTACGCCGTTGGTAAAATATATGATCTTCGCGTCTTCGCCGCCCAGTTCGATGGCGACGTCCGTATGAGGCGCAAAATCATCGAGCGCCGTAGAAACGGCTACGACTTCCTGCACAAAAGGGATCTGCAGGTGTCTTGAAAGCGCCAGTCCGCCGGAACCGGTGATGACCGGAGAAATAGAGATATCGCCTAACGCTTCTCTGGCTTCCTTCACCAGCTGCGCCAGTGTTTCCTGAATGTTGGCATAGTGACGCTGATAATCGGCAAATAAGATCTGATTTGATTCATCCAGCACGGCTACTTTTACGGTTGTGGAGCCGATATCAATACCGAATGTATAAAAATCTCTGCTCATATTTTTATATGGCAAACGCCATATCCTCCTTTGTATCTATGTGTTTAATCTAACTTATGTGTTAATGAATGTGTTCATGTGTAAATAAGTGATCCTGACAGTATTCGTGGTTTCCGTTGCATTTGGAGCAGTAGCGGAAGGTCAGGTTTTCATCGTCCAGTTCTGTTCTGCCGCAGACGGTACATTTGTGAATGGGCTGTCCCGCCGCCGGCTGCGCCTGCCGCATGCTCTGATTGAATTTTACCTTTTGTTTTACATGCTTCGGATTGAACCGGTACAGCTTCCGGGTCGCAAGAAAATAAATGATAAAGTTCAGCAGCGACATGATGATACAGATCCGGTAAGCCAGCACCTGGGGACCTTCCAACCGTCCAACAATGATAAAATGGTATAAGATCTGCGCGGCGTCCAGCCATGCGATCCATTTGATCTTAACGGGCAGGATCATATACAGGTAAAGCTGCTGATTCGGCGCAAGCACCGCATAGGCAAAGAAAATCGTAGACAAAATATAATAGGTGGAGAACATGATGCCGACTTGCATACCTGCGTACTGCGATAACAGATTGCCGATCTCCGGATCGTCCAGCCCCATATTTGGAAACAACAAAACAAAATAGGCGATAAATGCGCCGATCATGGTAAACAGCATACCGGAAAAAATATAAACATTATAGAAGAACTTGCCCCAGTATTGTTCCAAAGCCGTTCCCAGGCTGTAGTACAGCAGGAACATAAAGATCAGAAAGATAAAGTTAATGTTGCTGGGCGGCATGATCAGCCAGGTGAAAAGACGCCAGATCTGGCCGTGCAGGATGGCGTAGGGGTCCAGAGTCAGATACTCCAGGAAATCCGCATTGATGATCTCAACGGCATATCCGATCGCCCAGCCGACCAGCAGATAAACGGTCAGATTCGAGATTGCATACTTGCCGTATTTCCGTTCCCATTTATATAATCGATTACTCATAGCAAAAGTCCCTTCCTGTATATCATCTCTTTGTGGACTGCAGCATAAAAAAACATATACTTCCACAAGTACACGGACAATTTTACTCCATTTTTGAATCGATTTCAACTGTTTCTTTGTGAACAATATTTGGCACGGTGGCATGATGCGGCTGTAAAACCGCAAAAAAGCGGAAATTTACCGCAATCGTACAATCTCATAGTGGCAGGCAGGCGGGAGCAATCCCCTCGGGGACAGTTTCGCCTGCCTGATTTTTTGGGCGCAGGATTCAATTTAAGTTTTCGTATTCATCTTCCGATACATCAATATCCAGAAATCCTTCCGGCATTTCGGAAGGCATCGCGCTACGCGGCTGCGGTCTTGGGACCGGAATACACAACTGCCCGCCGACAGGCAGATTGTATACGTCAATATAAGGATTGGCGTCCATAATATCTTCGACGCTTACCTTGTAACTCTGACTCAGACGGTACAGGGTATCTCCCTGCTGGATCCTGTGTATGATTCCGTTGCAGGTGCGGCAGTAGCAGATGCGGCGGTTTGGCTGCTGTTGGTAATCCATATTTCACTCCATTCCGAGAACAAAATCTCATTAGAAAGTCTTTCCTTATAGATTATGCGCGGGTCCAAAATCCGAACCAGGGAATTTAATGAGAATGAAAAAGGGAGTGAAATTTCTTTACTGAAATTTCACTCCCTTTTTATTATTTCCTTTAATTATGATGCTTTGTCTAATACCAGTACGGTTACTGAATTGCCGGGCAGATCGATATTGAAGTTATTTGCGTTTACTTCTATGGTGGTTTCCACAGGCTTGATCTGTTCGGAATCCCGCTTGTTGATATTCTTTACATCCAGTAGAGATTCCTCTCCGGTCAGGGTGATCACCTTAGCGCTGGCGGCAACCTGCATATCTTCCAGACACAGATGGGTTAATTTGCTGTAGTTGTCCGTATTGACCAGCTTCACATAATAATGTTTGTCATCCATGGTAACGGAATTAAACAGGATATTGTTATAAGCCTCCAGCTTGTAATCCAGAACCCGGCTGGTAGTGGTTCCGTCGGTATAGAAGCAGCGCAGCTTCTTGCCGGTATCGCCGCCGAAGTCCACGGTGATGTGATAAGTGGTATTCAGTTCCAGCGGTTCAAAGCAGCTGCTCCGTAAGTTGCCAACACAGGTACTGGAGGAGTAGTCGCCCAGCGTATAGCCTTCGATTCCGTTTTTATAGACTTTCACACCTGTCGCATTGCCGCTGTAATCAATGGCGTATTCGATCGCTGTCTTATTTTCCCGGCTGATATCCGTTACGCCTACGCCGATATAGAACCCTTCCACGCCGTTCAGTTTCATGGCGTCTACTTCAACCCGATAGTCGGTCAGCTCAGGATCGATGAAATACAGACCGCTTAAAGCCTCGGTCGTACCCTTCAGGATCAGACCCCGTTCGCAGTCGATGGTATAACCGGTACTGCCCGGAATCATGTTCCATCGGATATCACCGCTGTTAATTCCTTTTCGAAAATCCTGATTCAGCAGCGTTTTGCCGGTTAGGTTGCTGATGATCTTAATGCTCTTAATGCAGATCTCAGAATCCTTGGCAGCCAGTTCCACACCGCCGCGCGGCACCAGTTCGATTTCCTCCCCGAATTCATAGGTGGAGAAGGAAGTTCCAAGCAGCTTTGTGCCGATATTCTCCGCAAACATCTGCTGGATATAGTAGTTCGGCGTTACCCAGGAAGTCTCATTGTCAAACCAGATACAGTCCGGCGTCCAGCGGTAGCTGGTATCCGTCAGGACTTTATTGAACAGCGGCGCGTAAGCGGCCAGCCGCACTACATCGGAATTGTTCTCGAAACCGGTCATAACGGCTGCTTCCGCAATGGCGCCGGACAGCGTATTCTTATCGCTGGATGCGTATTCACCGACAAATACCTTGGAAGTTTTCTTCGGATCCGCGTCGCGGTAATAGTAATTGTAACGGTCTACGTTATTTAACAGATAATCGTTGGAGCGGTAGTAGTGCTCATCTGCAATCGTCTCCATATAGTCATCCTGATAGGGATACCACTGAATATCTTCCGTATAGCTGGTTCTGCCGTCTGTAAAAGTGATCGGAGCAGAACCCTTCCGGTTTCCGCTTAAGAACTTCCAGCCTTCCTGATAAGCGTCGTCGTCGGCCTGCGCGCCTACAGTAGACATAATGGTCAGGTCATAGCCCGGATAATTCTTTTCCATGAAATCATCAATCGCTTTTTTGAAGATCTGGAAGTTGGCGAAGAAACCATTGTCCCAGTTCTCATTGCCAACGCCTAAATAATGCAGATCAAAAGGCGCCTCATGCCCCATGTCTTTCCGGAGCTTCGCCCACTTATTATGTTCGAAATCCGTTCCGATCGCAAAATCGATCAGATCCGTAAAATTGTCGATAAACTGCTGACGCAGCTCGCCGCCTGCCGGAAAAGCATAGCCGGAGCGCGCCTGACACAGAACGCCGCATGCCATGACCGGAAGCGGAGTCGCATGCAGGTCTTCTGCCAACTGGAAGTATTCCATATAGCCAAGACCCAGCGTCATGCAGTAATCCCATACGTTGTAGTTTTCCTTCCGGACTTCCACAGGGCCGACAGAATCTTTCCAGTTATACACATTGTCCCAGATATAGGAGCCTTCTGAGATACAGCCGCCGGGAAAACGCAAAAACTTGGGATGCAGAGCAGCCATTTTTTCCACCAGGTCACGGCGAAGCCGGTAATTGGGATTGCCCAGATAGTTGCTGTGCGCGCTGGCGGAAATGGATTCTTCATCCTTGCCCCATACGTCTCTAGGCATCAGGGAAACCATATCAATGGAAATATCGCCTTCAAAGATCAGGGTCAGCTGTCCCATCTTGCTGTCGGTTCCGGTAATGGTGATCGGTTCGTCCACGCCGTATTTTTTCCAGGTATCGCCCGCTTCCACATCAATAGTACCTGCCGTACTCAGCGGAGAGCAGAAACGGTCCATCAGCTGAATCACGATCGTGCCGCCGGCTACGGAGCGGGCCCAGATCGTAAAGTCATAATCCGCGTCTTTGGTGACCTTAATGGAACAATGCCCGTTAGAATCCGCAAAGCCTCTGTTGAACAGGACGGCGCCGTCGCCTACCGTAATATAGAATTCGCTGACGTCCGGTTCCGTAATGCCGAATACGGTATTCAGTCCGCCGGAATTACGAGGGATAACGCGGTCCAGGTCACCGGACCAGCCATACAGCGGTTTATGGTTCCTGCCGTTTGAGATACCCAGCGGGCCGGCCTGGAAATTATATGTATAATATTCAAAATTTTCAAAGGAGCGGTTCATCAGAAGCTCCGCGTACAGGCCGCCGTCAGCGGCGTTGTTGATATCCTCATAGAACAGACCGTACAGCACATCGCTGATATCCAGCACCGGTTCCTTGCCGTGAACGGTCAGTGTATAAGGCGCCATCTGCTTCGGCATAACAGTCACATTGTAATTCTGCGTGGCCTTTTTGTCGTTGCATTCCAGAATGGCGGAAACCGTAATCCCCTGCGGAGAGCTGACGCTGCCGATCTTGCCGTTGTCAAAAATCGTGTTGTCGCTGGAAGTCCAGGAAACAGATACCTTGCCGTCAAGCAGTGTATTTGGCAGCTTGATATCTTCCGACAGGATCATAGTCGGGAAGGTCAGGTATTTACTCTTTGCAAGCCCCAGGATCTGGTCGTTGGTCAGCGCGTCGCACATGATGTCGACAATCTCTTTTTCTTTCAGGCTGGTCTTGTAGACACGGAAGTCAGAAAGGGAACCCGCAAAATCACCATCAACCGGGAACTGGGAATGTCCGATAAAGTTGTTGCAGTAATTGTAAGGGTTGCGGAATGTATCAAAGAAACCGCGCAGCTTAGCGTACTGACCGCTGGAAGTCTGGCTGATGGAAGCGTCAACCAGCGGTTCTCCGTTGATAAACAGAATGGGGCCGGCGCTGCTCTTGGTTCCCTCCTTGGTGCCTACGATCGTAAAGGCGATATGGAACCAGCGCCCCAGATTCAATGTCTTGCCGTAGTCTGCCAGAATCTCATTGCCGGGTCCGGTAAATACGGAACCGCGCAGACCACGGGTCAGGAAAATGTAAGGCCCGAGGTTATCCCGTCCAAAGTCAAAAATACGCTCCCAGATATTATCTCCCCTGTGAAAACAGACCCAGGTGGCGACAGTAATACCCGTAAAGTCGTTGACATCTTTCAGCAGATCCGAAGGAAGCTGCAGATATCCGGAACCGGGTAATCCGCCGGGGAGGCGGACCGCTTTTCTGCCGGCAATGGTCTTGATCGTGACCGGGTTCTCGCCCTTGACAACCGCATGGTTTCCAAGACCGGAGCTGTCTTTGCCGATATGATCCGGATCGTTGAATTCATACTTCGCAATTAGTGCGTCATTATAATTTGCTGTGCTCATAAGTCCGTACCTTTCTTAAAATTTTCTTATCTTTCATTTTAACTTGTCCAAAGGGTAAAGTCAATGATTTTAGAAAAGTGTTTGCCTTGTTTTTTAAGTTGTGGTATGCTATAACAAGCAGAGACGAAAGGAGACTGAACAACATGGAGAAAAAGCCCTTTGTGACTTTGGAACAGTTACAGGAGATTGACAAGACTTATCCGACCCCTTACCACCTGTATGATGAGAAGGGCATTCGGGAAAATGCAAAGCGTGTAAAGGAAGCCTTTGCATGGAATCCGGGATTTCGGGAATATTTTGCTGTGAAGGCAACCCCGAATCCGTTTTTGATCGGAATCTTAAAGGAATACGGATTCGGCGTAGACTGTTCTTCCTATACAGAGTTATATATGTCCGAGAAGATGGGATTTCACGGAAACGACATTATGTTTTCTTCCAATGCGACCCCGGCGCGGGAATTTCAGTACGCGAAGAAGCTGGATGCCATCATCAATCTGGACGATTTTACCCATATTGATTTTCTGGAGAAAACGGCCGGGATTCCGGAAAAGATCTGCTGCCGGTTTAATCCGGGCGGCACATTTAAGATCAGTACCAGTATCATGGACAACCCCGGTGACGCCAAATACGGTTTTACCAAAGACCAGCTGATCGAAGGGTTCCGCATTTTGAAAGAAAAAGGCGTGAAGACATTCGGACTGCACGCGTTCCTGGCAAGCAATACCGTAACGAATGAATATTATCCTACGCTGGCGAAGGTTTTATTTGAAACGGCAGTGGAGTTAAAGGAGAAGACAGGCGTATCCGTATCATTTATCAACCTGTCCGGCGGCGTCGGGATTCCGTACCGTCCGGATCAGGAGCCCAATGATATTCTGGTGATCGGCGAAAGCGTCCGCAAGGTATATGAGGAAGTGCTGGTACCTGCCGGGCTGGGCGATGTAGCGCTGTATACGGAGATGGGCCGCTTTATGATGGGACCATATGGCTGCCTGGTTACGAAAGCCGTACATGAAAAACATATTTATAAGGAATATATCGGCTGCGACGCCTGTGCATCCAATCTGATGCGTCCGGCGATCTATGGCGCGTATCACCATATCACTGTGATGGGGAAGGAACAGGAACCCTGTGACCATAAATACGATATCACAGGTTCTCTGTGTGAGAATAACGACAAATTCGCGGTAGACCGGATGCTGCCGAAGATCGATATCGGAGACTTTCTGGTGATCCACGATACCGGCGCCCACGGTTATGCCATGGGATATCAGTATAACGGAAAGCTCAGAAGCGCGGAACTGCTCCTGAAAGAGGACGGAACCGTACAGATGATCCGCCGGGCCGAGACCGTGGACGACTATCTGGCAACCTTTGATTTTTGTGATATTTTTAAATAAGATGGATGCGCTGTGCGCTTCGGAATGGAGTAACAAGTGAAACGAATATTAAAAGAGATTTCCCGGAAACAGAACCTGGAGGTGAATCTGCCGAGATTTGCTTCAGAATTCGCGTCGTTATATTACCGGTTCGCTTATGTGCATTTTTCTCTTAATTACTATGGGTATTATGAGGTATTGACAGAAGAGCAGAAAGAATCCGCTCAGGATGCCCGCAGTCTGTTATCAGAATTGAATACCGTGATCCGCCGGGTGATGCTGCCCGGCGTCTGCGGAGAAGAACTGGTAGAAGCGGTTGCCGGCGTGGATGCGCTCCGGCATAAGGTGATCGACACGATGAAGGTTCTTACCGCGTATACGGATCTCTTTAACTTATATGAGCATGTGTTGAACCGGGTAGAATACAGGTTTCGGGATGCAAGCTATCCGGAGAATTACAGTGATGAAGAGTTTTGCTCCAGATTGATGCGCTATATTGTCAGTGAAGAAGACAATATGATGATGAATCTGAAAATCTTGAATGTAATCCGTCAGCTTCCGGTCCGTATGACCAAGAGCAGGTTTTTTGAACAGTTAAAGGCAGGCCTGTCTGTGTATGAGAATAATGCGATGGAAGGTCTGGAAGATTTCCTGTATATGGTGCGGACCAGCGCGGCACTGGACAGACCGGAAGGAATGGAACAGTACCGGGAACTGCAGGAGATTGCCGCCCGTTTACGGGAAACGGATTACGGCACTCTGGACGCGGAACAGTATGAAGAACTGAACCGGCAGATGCAGTACGCGGCGGATTTTCTGAAAGAGTCCGTCGATCTGTATGTACAGCTTGCGGATCTGATGAATGATGTATACACGATCTTACTGATGCAGCCCTATGCGGCAGCAGACGAGGAAGAGATCGCGGTCTGCAGGCAGATTGTACAGCTGGTATGCCGCAAACTGGAAGATGGCGCATCCGGTTCGCTGGGAGAGACCGCGCTGGAGCAGCTGATCGATCTGGAAGGCCGGCAGGAGTATCTGCGGGAACAGTATGAAAAACTGGAATACTATCTGGACGAGATCCTTACGGAAGAGGGCGATCTGCTGAAAAGTCTTGCGATTGACGCGGAGTATCGGGCTCTGAAACGGGCTATGCTGCTGGAATCCGGCAGTCAGTTCGTGGAATTGGACAGGCAGGAGCAGTCCGGAGATTCGATTGCCCTGGCTGCCGATATCGAGGAGAGAGGGGAAGCGCTGATCGCGGAACTCACCGACTTGTTTGCCGGCAATCACAGGAAAGTAAACCGGGCTGTCATGTCCGCCGTATTAGCGGAGCTTCCGGTGTTCTTCAATAATTTACAGGAATTGCAGGATTATATTTACGAGACTTTGAAAAACTGCCGGGATGAGGCGGAAAAACTGGCCTGCGTGGAATTACTGGAAGCGGAAATGAAGGAAATGTATGATAAGGAATAGAGAATAGGATCGGTAAAATGATGAGATGGCAGAAGCCTTTGTTTCTGACAGAGGAAATGAAAACCGAGATTAGGCGGGTGAAACGCAGCGTACGTCTGCGGAAGCCGTGTCATGCCTGTGTGATCCTTCTGAAGCCGGAAGGCGGGGATCTGATGGAGATTGTACCCGTCTGCACGTTGTATCAGTCCTATTACCGGGAGGAAAATCTGGATGTGATCGGCGTTTCCAAAACGCGGAAAGAAGCGATCGCTCTGGTAGAGGAGATCATAATGACCGTATTCCGGGAAACCGGAGGCTTTGATGTGCGGAGCTATTTCCGGTCCAGAAACGGAGGGCAGGCGCGGAAATGCTGCATGTGATATTGACTGTTTTAAAAATAATCGGAATCATCCTGCTTGTGATCCTGGCGCTTATTCTCCTGTTGATCCTTTCGGTCTTATTTATTCCGATCCGTTACCGCGCGAAGATCCGGGTACATGAGGATATATATGTCCGGGCGGATGTGGGGTGGCTTGCCTATCTGGTGAAATTCCGCTATCGGCTTGCTATGACCGGCCGGGATTTCAAAACGGCCGATTCGCAGACCGGTCTTCGGATTCTGGGGATTGCCGTTGGCGGTAAAAAATCCGAAGAAAAACAAGAAACAGAAAAGCAGGCACAAGAAGATCGACAGCTGGAAGACCGGAAACCGGAAGATCAGAAACCGGAAGATCAGAAACCGGAAGTTCAGCAGGCGGAAAACAGCACAGAGCAGTCGCAGGACACCGTGCAGAGCGCAGAACAGTCACAGGATGCGGAACAAATAAAGCAGGAAACGGATCGTGACAGCACACAGACAGAACCAGGACCTCCTTTTTCGCAGAATCTCTGGGAAAAGATCTGCAAAATGGCAGAAGCCCTGAAACAGAAGATCCTGTCAGCGGTGGAAAAACTGAAAGCGAAGATACGGGATTTGCTGGAAAAAAAGGAGCATCTGCAAAATAAACTGCGAGTCTGGTATGACTATTTGACAGATGTCAATAATAGAAATGCGGTTAAAACGGTTTTTAAGGAACTGAAGAAACTTTTATCTTATATCAAACCGAACACTTTGTACGGACGCCTGATCTTCGGCTTAAAAAATCCGGCTGATACCGGTATGGCGCTGGGACTGCTTTCCGTTTTCTACAGCAGATATGTGGAAGATATACAGATTCTGCCGGATTTTCAGACAGACCGGCTTCGGCTGGAAACCGATCTGACTGTCAAGGGCCGGATCCGGCTGTACCGGCTGCTGATCATCGCGGTCCGCTTATATCGGAACAAAGAGTTCCGTTCACTTTTGGATACGTTTCCCCGATAGGGAATGAATCAGATAGATAAAATAAAGGAGGTTTGCGGCAATGGCAAATAACAATGGAGATACCGTACACAATCTGTTAACGGGACTGGAAAGTTTTTTGACAACCAAAACGGTTGTAGGAGAGCCGATCAGCATCGGTGATACCATTATCATTCCGATGGCAGATGTTTCTTTTGGAGTAGGTGCCGGTTCTTTTAAAAACGGTGCGGGCAAGGACAACAATTCCGGCGGCATGGGCGGTAAGATGTCTCCGTCCGCTGTGCTGGTGATTAAGGACGGGACAGCCAAGATGGTGAATCTGAAAGAGCAGGATAAAGTAGGAAAATTATTTGAAATGGTACCCGAACTGATCAATAAGTTTACCAAAGGCAAGAATAAAGGAAATGAAGCGGAGACCAAAGCGGCAGCAGCGGAAACAGCTGAAACGGCGGCAGAAGAATAGGGATGATTCCGCTGAGACGCGCATATCCTGTTAGTAAATGCGGGAGATTGGATGATGCAGAACAGAGGATATGCGCAGACTAATCGGATTTATTTTATTTTGGGTTGCGGTAGGAATGGCAATTTCACTGTTTATTGAGAGCGCATTTTTGAATGTGATCCTGATTTTGGCATTCCTGCTGGCAGGCTTTTGGCTATTTTGCAATTAGGTTCAGTTCCTGTAACTGAAATACCTGAAACAGAAATGGAGAACACCAATGAATATGCAGGAATTATTCCGGGACGGGCGTCAGGTCCTGTCCTTTGAAGTGTTTCCGCCGAAACGGACAAGTTCCGTTGAGACGATTTACAACACGCTGGAACAATTAAAAGATCTGGAGCCTGACTTTATCAGCGTTACATACGGAGCAGGCGGGAATCCGGCTGATTCCTCTACCTGTCAGATCGCTTCCGTGATCAAAAACCGCTATCATGTTCTTCCAGTGGCGCATCTGACCTGCGTCAGTACGACCAAAGACAATCTGGAGACGATTCTTAAACAGTTTGAAGATGCGGGCATTGAAAATATTCTGGCATTGCGGGGGGATATCAATCCCGATATTCCGCCGGCAAAGGATTTTACCTATGCGTCTGATCTGATCGCGCATATCCGGAACCGGGGCGGCTTTGATATTTCGGGCGCCTGCTATCCGGAAGGACATACGGAAGCTATGTCTATTGTGACGGATGTGCTGAATCTGAAGAAAAAGGTAGAAGCCGGCGCGACGCATCTGATGTCCCAGCTCTTTTTTGACAATCAGGTCTTTTATGATTTTATGGATAAGGTAAAGATTGCCGGGATCGATGTGCCGATCGAAGCCGGTATTATGCCGGTTACCAATAAACGTCAGATTGAACGGATGGTATCGACCTGCGGCGCCAGCCTGCCGCGGAAATTTACCCGTGTGATGCAGCGGTATGAAAACAATCCGGAAGCGCTGCGTGACGCAGGAATCGCCTATGCCACGGATCAGATCGTGGATCTGCTGGCAAACGGGGTCAACGGGATTCATTTATATACGATGAATAACGCCTATGTGGCAAGGAAGATTACGGAGAGTGTAAAGAATCTGCTGCACAGATAGCTGGAAAAGCGGAACTGGAGGAATTTATGTATCCGGTAACCATAAAGCGATTGAATCAGGAAGAAGCGCTGCGCTATATGGGAATGCGCGGCGCAGCGGCAGAAGACAGGATCCTGCGGGAGCTTAACGCCTGTGAATCCCGCCTTCTTCCTGTTTTAAAGCCTGCCTATACATATAAGATATTTGAATATAAGGCTTTGGATCTGCCTGGGAACAGCATTAAGGAGCACCTGAAGGGCTGTGAAAAGGTGATTTTTTTATGTGCGACAGTCGGCGGAGCAGCAGACCGCCTGATCCGACAGGCAGAACTGACGGAAATGAGCGCGGCGTTTCTGTACGATACGCTGGCAAGTGTAGCGGTAGAACAGGTCTGTGAGCAGGCGGAGCAGACGATCCATTCGGAAATGCCGGAATGGTATATGACTTGGCGGTTTGGGGTAGGATATGGAGACTTCCCGCTGTCCTATCAGCCGGAGTTTCTGCGCCTGACAGATGCGTCCAGACAGTTGGGGGTTACGCTGACGGACAGCAATATCCTGCTGCCGAGAAAAACCGTGACCTGCATCATCGGTTTGTCCAAAAAGCCGGTCACACAAGAAAAAAAAGGGTGCCAGTGCTGTAATTTAAAGGACCGCTGCGCATTCCGAAAGCGGGGTGAACGTTGTGTTTTCTGAATTACTGAAGGAAAATGAATTTATTTTACTGGACGGTGCCATGGGTACGATGCTGCAGGCGTCCGGGTTGCAGCTGGGCGGGATTCCCGAAGAACTCTCTGTGACAGATCCGGAACTGCTCGTGCGGATTCATAAACAGTATATAGAAGCCGGCAGTCAGATCATCTATGCCAATACCTTTGGCGCGAATCGCTATAAAATGGCGGAAAGCAGATATGATGTGAAAACATTGATCCGGACTGCGGTTGCCAATGCCAGACGCGCCTGCGAGGGCAGCCAATGTCTGGTGGCGCTGGATATCGGCCCCATCGGACAGATGCTGGCTCCGTCAGGCAGCCTGAGCTTTGAAGAAGCCTATGATATGTTTGCGGAAGAAGTGGAAGCCGGAGCAGACGCGGATCTGATCGTGATCGAAACCATGACAGATCTGCTGGAAGCCAAGGCCGCTCTTCTGGCTGCGAAGGAGCATTCGGAAAAACCTGTGCTTTGTACTATGACCTTTGAAGAAAACCGCCGGACCTTTACGGGCGTTTCCGTGTCCGCTATGGCGCTGACGCTGCAGGGACTGGGAGCAGACGCGATCGGATTTAACTGTTCGCTGGGTCCGAAGGAGATGAAACCCATTGTGGAGGAATTGGCGGAGTGGTGCCGGGTTCCGATTATTTTAAAGCCAAACGCCGGACTTCCGGATCCGCAGACGAATACCTATAATGTCACGCCGGAGGAATTTGCGGCATATATGGAGGAATGTGTGACACTTGGTGTGAAGCTCTTCGGCGGCTGCTGCGGTACAACGCCTGCTTATATTTCGGCTTTGCGGGATATGCTCGCCAGATACAGCTGTCAGCCGAATCGGCCGGCTGCACGGGCGGCTGTCTGTTCCCCTTCCCATACGGTAGTGATCGACGGTCCTCGGGTCATCGGAGAACGGATCAATCCGACCGGGAAGAAACGCCTGAAAGAAGCGCTGCTGAACCACGATATGAGCTATATTCTGAATCAGGGGATCGAACAGGTAAACGGCGGCGCGGAGATTCTGGATGTAAATGTGGGACTGCCGGGAATTGACGAGCGGGCGACGATGGTAGAGACGGTTTTACAGCTGCAGAGTATTCTGGATGTACCGCTGCAGATCGATTCCACCATACCGGAGGTGCTGGAAGCGGCGCTGCGGCACTATAACGGGAAGCCGATCGTCAATTCTGTCAATGGAGAGCAAAAATCTCTGGAGACTGTGCTGCCGCTTGTAAAGAAGTATGGCGCGGCTGTAGTTGGGCTGACGCTGGATGAGGGCGGAATTCCCCGGACGGCAGAAGAAAGGTTTGCGATCGCCGAACGGATCCTGAACGCGGCAGCAGCCATCGGGATTCCCAGGGAAGATGTTTATATCGACTGTCTGACACTGACTGCGTCCGCGGAACAGGCGGCGGTCATGGAAACGGTCAAAGCCTTAAACCGGGTAAAAACAGAACTGGGCTTAAAGACCGTTCTGGGCGTGTCCAATATTTCGTTCGGACTGCCCAATCGGGAACTGATCAATCAGAATTTTCTTGCCATGGCGCTGGCGGCAGGTCTGGATCTGCCGATCATCAATCCCAATGCCGCCATGATGATGGGCGCCGTCCGCAGTTATCGGCTGCTTGCCAATATCGACCGGGACGCGAAAGCGTTTATTGACGCCTATAAAGAGATTACGGTAACCGGTACCATGACGGCAAAAGGAACCGCCGCTGCCGGAACTGCTGCGGAAAAGAAAACAGAGGAAAAGGATATTTTCTATGCCATTGATAACGGCCTGAAAGAAGAAAGCGCGGCAATCACAGGGAAACTGCTGGAAACGACGGATGCCATGGAGATCGTCAACCAGATGCTGATTCCGGCGTTAGATGAAGTCGGGAAACGCTTTGAAGCCGGAACGGTTTTCCTGCCGCAGCTGATCCTTTCCGCCGAGGCCGCCAAAGCCGCGTTTGCGGAAATCAGGGCGTATCTGACCAAAAACGATGCGGCTCCGGTGAATAAGGGAAAGATCGTCCTTGCCACTGTCAAAGGAGATATTCATGATATCGGCAAGAATATTGTCAAGGTTTTGTTGGAAAACTACGGATATCAGGTGATCGATCTGGGAAAAGACGTGCCTTATGAAGCAGTGGTCAATGCGGTAAAAGAACATCAGGTGAAGCTGGTTGGGCTGTCGGCTCTGATGACAACGACGCTGGTTTCCATGGAGAAGACGATCGCCCTGCTTCGGGAAGAGGGACTTACCTGTAAAGTGATGGTAGGAGGCGCCGTGCTGACGCCGGAGTACGCGAAACAGATCGGGGCCGATTACTATTCCAAAGACGCGAAAATGTCCGTGGATATTGCCAGAGAAGTATTCGGTGTATAGGCGGGAGCGCGTAATTTGTAAAATTTATGCAATCTGCAATATTGACAAGGACAGGAAATAATGCGATAATAGCGAAAGCTAGTTTTTCTATTATGCATGATCGGCAGGACCGATCCGCAAACATCATTTTTGAAATGGAGGTAACTAAATATGGAGACATATGGAATTGAAAAGTTAGGCATTATCGGCCCGAAGGCGGTTTACCGCAATCTGACCCCCGCACAGCTGACAGAGGCTGCGCTTCGCCGCGGCGAGGGTACATTGAGCAATACCGGCGCTTTGGTTGTTACAACCGGTAAATATACCGGACGTTCCCCTAAGGATAAATTCATCGTTGATACAGAGACGATCCATGATGAGATCGCCTGGGGCAGCGTGAATGTTCCGATCAGCCGGGAGAAGTTCAATGCGATCAAGGCTAAGGTAGCCGCATATCTGCAGGGCCGTGAGATCTTCTTATTTGACGGCTTCGCAGGCGCAGATAAGAAATATACCCAGAAGTTCCGTATCATTAACGAACTGGCAAGCCAGAATATGTTCATTCATCAGCTGCTGATCCGTCCGACCGCGGAAGAGCTTGCCGATTACGGCGAGCCGGATTATACCATGCTGGTAGCACCAGGTTTTAAGTGTGATCCGGAAGTAGACGGCGTACACAGTGAAGCCGCCATTATGATCGATTATGAAGCGCATATGATCGTAGTCTGCGGTTCCCAGTATGCAGGCGAGATCAAGAAGAGCGTATTCTCTACCATGAATTATGTTATGACCAAGAAGAACGTTCTGCCGATGCACTGTTCCGCGAACATGGATCCGGAAACCGGTGAGACTGCCGTATTCTTCGGTCTGTCCGGAACCGGTAAGACGACTCTGTCTGCAGATCCTGCGAGAAAACTGATCGGTGATGATGAGCATGGCTGGTCCCCGGATGGCGTATTTAACTTTGAAGGCGGCTGCTACGCAAAATGTATCAACCTGTCCGCAGAAAATGAGCCGGACATCTACAATGCCATCAAGTTCGGTTCTCTGGTTGAGAACGTGGTAATGGATCCGGAAACCCGTGAATTCGATTTCTATGACGGAAGCCTGACTGAGAATACCCGTGTCGGCTATCCGGTAGATTATATCAACAACGCGCAGATCCCAGGTGAAGGCGGAATCCCGAAGGTTGTCGTTTTCTTAACGGCAGATGCATTCGGCGTACTTCCTCCGATCAGCCGTCTGGATAAAGATGCGGCAATGTATCATTTTGTTACCGGCTTTACCTCTAAGCTGGCAGGTACCGAGCGCGGCGTAACCGAGCCGCAGCCTACATTCTCCACTCTGTTTGGCGAGCCGTTCATGCCGATGGATCCGTCCGTATACGCAGAGATGCTGGGCGAGAAGCTGGAGAAGTACGGCACAAAGGTTTATCTGGTAAATACCGGGTGGGCAGGCGGAAGCGCTGCTGACGGTGCAAAACGTATGAAACTGTCTTATACCCGTGCTATGGTAACCGCTGCACTGAACGGTTCCTTTGATAATATCGAGTTTAAGCATCATGATATTTTCAATGTGGACTATCCGGTAAGCTGCCCGGGTGTTCCGGACGAGAAGCTGGATGCGCGCGGCATGTGGGCAGATAAGGCTGCTTATGACGCACAGGCGAATAAGCTGGCTAAGATGTTTGAAGAGAACTTCGCAAAGAAGTATCCGAACATGCCTGCTGAGATCACGAACGCCGGTCCGAAGGCAAAATAAGATCCTGTTTTTTCAAGAGCTGTCGTAAGAGATTTATGACAGCTCTTTTCAATTTCGGCATATTTCGGAATAAAAAGTAATAGTTGCGAAAACAGGCGTTTTGTGATATATTTTCTTTGGATTAAAACGAGTGATAGATATGGGGGAACGATGGCATTTCTAAAAACCGGCTTTTTACAGCGTCTTTCCAATTCCAAAAAAGAACAGGAAAAAGAGGCGGGAGATTCCCATGAGAGCGCATTTTGTATGCGTTATGATATTCACAGTCATATTCTGCCCGGAGTAGACGATGGCGCCAAAGATCTGCATATGGCAGTCGATATGGTCCGGCAGGCTTATGGGGAAGGAATCCGGCAGATCGTTGCAACGCCGCATTATACGCCGGGGAAACAGAATTCTTCCGTGAAAACGCTGCAGGAGCGTTTGACTATGCTGCAGGCGGCAGTCGCGGACGAGTTCTCGGACCTGAAGATTTACCTGGGAAATGAGATTTTTTATTCTCCATCCGTGATTGACGGTCTGGATGCGGGAGAGATCATGATGATGCCCGAAGGGGTTGCAGGGATGATGGATCATACGGTCCTGATAGAATTCGCGCCGGGAGAAGCGTATTCGCTCATTTATGATGCCGTTAAACGCCTGACGCTGTACGGATATATTCCGATCCTTGCCCATGTGGAGCGTTATCGGGAGATCGAGGCGCAAAATGGTTATCAGGAGCTGAAGGAAGCGGGAGCGCAGTTCCAGATCAATGCCGCCGGCCTGAAAAACGGATATCAGGCGCAGTTTACCAAAACGGCCAGAAAGCTGATCCGGGACGGCAGGGCGGATTATCTGGGGACAGACGCCCATAATACGGATAACAGGAAAGCAGATACGAAAGAAATGACGGAATATATCTGTAAAGTGTGCAGCGCGCAGTACAGAGATCGATTGCTGTGCGGCCCTATTCAAACATTCTGATAAAAAGGAGTAAAGATTCATGGAAACAAATCAGGTGAAAGACGAATCAATCGAAATCAATCTGCAGGAACTGCTGTATGTCCTGCTGAGAAAAGTCTGGCTGATCATTTTGGTCGCTCTGATATTCGGGGCCGGCGCAGGCGTAGTTACGGAACTTTTTATTACACCGGTCTATGAATCCACATCGACCATTTATGTCTTGTCTAAGACAACGACCATAACGTCGATCGCAGATCTGCAGGTCGGATCTCAGTTGACAGACGATTTTATGGTGCTGATCAAATCCAGGCCGATCGTGGAGACGGTTATTAACAATCTGGAAATGGAAAATATCAGTTATGACGAGATGTGCAATAAAGTTACACTGACGAATCCGGAGAACTCCCGTATCATCAATATTACGGCATCCGATCCCGATCCTGAAGTCGCGAAGGAAATCGCCGATGAATTTGCGGAGGTAACGAATTCCCAAACGGCTTTAATTATGCAGGCTGACCAGGCGTCTATCGTACAGAAGGGCGTGGTCGCGCAATATGCTTCCAGTCCCAGCCTGAAGAAAAACTGTCTGATCGCTGCGCTGATCGGCTTTTTGCTGACCTGTATCATCATTATACTGGTTTATAAACTGGACGACAGAATCAAGAGTACCGATGATATTGAAAAATATCTGCAGTTAAATACACTGGGCAGCATTCCGATCGAAGGAGATCCGAAAGAAGCCAGAAAGAAAAAGAAATAGGAGGAAAGAGCTATGAACCGAGTCGTATTTCGCGGCGTAGAGCCGCTCTCCTTTCAGGGAAAAGAAGCCTATAATACACTGCGGACCAATATTCAGTTTTGCGGAAAAGATACGAAAGTGATCTCAATCACCAGCTGCCTTCCGGGAGAAGGAAAATCTACCGCTGTTTTCCGGATTGCACAGTCGATGGCAGGCACCGGAAAACGAGTGCTGTTTATTGACGCGGATATCCGCAAGTCTGTGATTGTCAGCCGTTATCGGGCTACCCGTGTCCCGAACGGTCTGTCGGAATATCTGTCCGACCAGTGCGAGATCGATGATATTATCTGCGAGACGAATATTGAAAATATGTATGCCGTATTTACCGGCCCGGTCGCGCCGAACCCTTCCGCGCTTCTCGGCAATGAAAATATGGATAAGCTGATCGCATTTGCCAGAAAAGCGTTTGACTATGTTCTGATCGACTGTCCGCCTTTAGGTGCCGTGATCGATGCGGCGATTGTCGCTCAGAAATGCGACGGGGCCATTTTACTGATTGGAAATGAAATGGTAAGTTATAAACTGGCAGATCGGGTGAAAAAGCAGTTGGAGCAGGCACAGGTCAAGATCCTGGGCGCTATTTTAAACCGTGTGACGGTTCAGACTAAGAATCATTACGGCGGTTATTACGGGAATTATTACGGAAAGGCAGAAGAAGCCGCTTCCGGCAGCAAACAGAAGGAAAAACGGAATCCTTAAGCATATGGAGCAAAACAGTATGGGCTTATATAAGATTGCCGATCTGCCTGTTCTGGCAGAAGTTTCACATCCCCGATGTATCGGACAGTTGGAAAAATACCGGCTTGCACAGGCGGATGCAGAGATCAGTCCCCTGATTCGGATCACAGTGACACAGAAGATGATCGACGACTATCGGGAAGCCGGAAAGGACAGTGAGATCATTAAAGACTGGTCTGTGGAAAAACAGCGTGATGAAGTGGAATATATGCTTGCAGGCGCCTGCTTTTATCGGGAACTGCTGTCGTATCAGGGAATGCTGCTGCATGCTTCCGCGATTGTCGTAGACGGGAAAGCCTATCTGTTTTCCGGAAAAAGCGGAACCGGCAAATCCACGCATACCGGCTTATGGCTGCGGCACTTTAAAGAACGTGCCTATATTTTAAATGATGATAAGCCTGCAGTCCGGATGGAAGAGAATGTCCTCTATGCCTACGGGACGCCATGGAGCGGAAAGACCAATTTGAATGTGAACCGAAAGGCGCCGGTTGCCGGCATCGTGTTTTTGGAGCAGGCAGCAGAAAATCAGATCAGGCGCCTGTCTCCCAAGGAAGCGGTTTCCGCTGTATTTGAACAGACCCAGCGTAATCTGGACGGGAAAACGATGCTTCGTCTGCTGGATCTGATAGAACAGATCATTAAAACAGTTCCCATATATCATATGGATTGTAATATCAGTGAGGAAGCTGTATTGCTTTCCTGGAACACTCTGAACAGATAGGAGGATTTGACCATGCAGATTAAAGATGGTTTTATGATGCGCAAGGTTGCGGACCATTGCGTGGTGGTACCGGTCGGCAGCGAAGTCGTTGACTTTAACGGGATGCTCAATTTAAATGCGCCCGGTGAACTTTTATTTGAACGGCTGCAAAAGGGCTGTGATCGGGAAGACCTGATACAGGTATTGCTGGATACTTACGATGTGACAAAAGAACGCTGCGAACAGGACGTGGATCTGTTTTTAGAGAAATTAACGAAAGCAGGATTGTTAAAGTGAAGCAGAAAATCGCAATGGAAGATATCATGCCGCTGATCCGGGAACAGCTTATGCAAAACGGGCAAGTGGCATTTTCACCTGCCGGAATCAGTATGCGTCCCATGCTGGAAGGCGGAAGGGATACGGTATATCTGGAGCGGATCGTTCCGGAGCAGCTTCGCAAATGGGATGTGATCCTGTACCGTACACCCGAAGGACAATATGTGCTTCACAGACTGATCAAGAAGACAGAAAGCAGTTTTACGACAAGAGGCGATCACCATTTTTATTCGGATCGTCCGCAGACGTTTGATACGCTGATCGGCCGGATATATCGCTTTGAACGAAATGGGAAACCGCATTCGGTTCAGGATCTTTCTTATCGCTGTTATGTATGGTTCTGGATGATGAGTTATATCCCGCGGAAAGGAATCCGCTGTATCGGCTGCCGATGCAGGAAACTGCTGAAACATAATTAAATCAATAGGTGCGCTTTTTAGAGGCTGTCAACAGTGAGAAATTCACACTGTTGACGGCTTTTTATATTAAATAAAAATATATTGACAATTTATGACTTATAATATATTATAAAAACAAAAAGTGATTGCATTTAAAGATGATGAAAATATTTGGGACACAAATTAAATCTTGAAATATATTTCATTATATTATATAATATGAGGAGGATGAATGGGGAAAAAGGATATTTTCAGCAGTCAATATATGGGAAACCGGAAAATCTTCGCAGATGTTTTTAATATGCTGATCTATGGCGGAACGGAAGAAATAGAACCGGAAGCCTTGCATTCACTGAATACTTCTCAGATCATTATTCCGGAGAGTGTTCAGGGAAGCAGCCTTCCGATTCAGAAGATTCGGGATACGCTTAAGATTTTGTCCGCTATGGAGGATGAAAATGCGGTTTATCTTCTGCTTGGGATAGAGGCACAGTCGGAAGTTAATTATGCCATGCCGGTGAAAACTATGCTGTATGACGCCATTACGTTGGCTCAGCAGGTGGAGCGAGTCGCGAAGCAGCATCGGCAATCCGGTGAATACGGAAAAAGCAGAGGAGAGTTTTTATCCGGATTTTATAAGGAAGATAAATTGATCCCGGTTATCACAGCAGTTGTTTTCTTTTCGGAAAAGAAGTGGGACGGCCCGCTCTGCCTTCATGATATGTTGGAGACGAAGGATCCGAGGGTCTTATTGATGGTAGATAATTACAGAATTCATTTGATTGCGCCGGCTGAGCTGACTGAGGAGGACTTCTCACGGCTGCATACAGATCTGCGGGCTGTTCTGAAGTGGATCAAATACTCTAAGGATAAGGAACATTTGCTGCAGGAAACTCGGACAGATCCCTGTTTTCGCCAGATGAGTGACGAGGCGATCAATATGATAGAAATCTATACAAATTCTAAAATCCCGCATCAAAAAAAGGAAGAAGGAGGGACAGTGGATATGTGTCAGGCGTTTGATGAGATTTTGGCAGATGAAAGAAAAGAAGGGCGAGCGGAAGGGCGTATAGAAGAAAGACGCTCCATGATAAATCGTATGTCGGAGAATGGCATGTCATTATCAGATATTGCAAGAATGATCAATCTGGAGGAAGCAGAGGTAAAGATAATGCTGGCAGTATCATAATGGTAAAAATAAGTGGAGAATTGAGAGTATAGTCAATTCTCCACTTATTTCTTCTTTTTTGATCGGCCCACCAGATAATCTAAGGACACGTCATAGAAATCAGCAATCTTGATCAAGATATCAATCGGAATGTTAATTTTTCCTAATTCATATTTGGAGTATGTAGTCTGCATGACGTGCAGATATCTGGCCAGCGTTTCCTGGGTATCGTCGTGATCTTCTCTCAGGTTTCGTATATTTTCAAAGACCATCGCGTTTCCTCCGATGTTTAATCATTTGTGAACCCTATCCGGCGAACTATAACAGTTCAGCCCACGCCATTCGCAGCCCCCGTGCTGCGCACGTTCCGCTGCAAGGCAGCTTCGGCCTGCTCATAAGTGGGCGTTCCCTCAGAAAAAGAACAAAATCAGAAATTTGTGCAAGCACAATTTCTTAAATTTTGCCTTTTTGGCGAACTGTTAACAGTTCAGCCCACGCCATTCGCAGCCCCCCGTGCTGCGCACGTTCCGCTGCAAAGCAGCTTTGGCCTGCTCATAAGCGGGCGTTCCCTCAGAAAAAGGACAAAATCAGAAATCTGTGCAAGCACAATTTCTTAAATTTTGCCTTTTTGGCGAACTGTAAACAGTTCAGCCCACGCCATTCGCAGCCCCCGTGCTGCGCACGTTCCGCTGCAGAGCAGCTTCGGCCTGCTCATAAGCGGGCGTTCCCTCAGAAAAAGAACAAAATCAGAAATTTGTGCAAGCACAATTTCTTAAATTTTGCCTTTTTGGCGAACTGTTAACAGTTCAGCCCACGCCATTCGCAGCCCCCCGTGCTGCGCACGTTCCGCTGCAAAGCAGCTTTGGCCTGCTCATAAGCGGGCGTTCCCTCAGAAAAAGGACAAAATCAGAAATCTGTGCAAGCACAATTTCTTAAATTTTGCCTTTTTCTGGCTGAACTGTTGGTAAATATTATAAAATAGTCTTGATTTGACTATTGACATTTAGTCGTAATGCGACTAAAATGTACTTAATAAGGCTGGGTTATTAGGAAAATTGTACATATTTTAAGTTTAATCGATACAATTTCGCAATAATAAGCTGACAAAAATTATGAAATGAATTAAGGAGGAGAACATGAAAAGAAGGTTTTTCAAAAAGACATTGGCTGTGACGATGGCAATGTCGATGGTAGTAGCCACACCGGTGATAGCGAATGCTGTTGAATCAGAACTGACGTGTGGTGGTTTTAATACTGCACATACAGCAGGTGTAGAAGTAACAGAAGAAGGAACTGAGATAACATTTACAAGTACTTCAGCTTCTGATGCAGATGCAAATTGGAATACACCAACAGTTCTGGTATATTCAGGCAAAGAGGGTAAAGTAAATGGAAATGGCTATGCTGAATTAGCTGCAATTCGGTCTGATTTGTGGGCGTGGGCACTTGCTGACGGTGAAAACAACAAAGACACATGGGAAGCAAAAAATAATGGTTATAAATTTGAAGTAGTTGCAGATCCATGGCAGGCATGGTTAGCTGAGTGTAAGAAGGGTGTAGATTGTAAAGCAACTGCAGTGAAAGATGGAAATACTCTTACGGTTACGCTGTCAACAGGTGGTGTGGAATCTAAGCTGCCGATTTCTTTAGCTGGGCATGAAAATGATACTATTACTATTTCTCTTACCGGCGAAAAATGCACTTTATCTGATTTAACAGGAACGGTGGAAAAATCTATTGATGTCGAAGGTTATAATACAAATAGAACAACACCTGTAACTGTTACTGATAAAACTGTTGAAATTACATTCCGTAACACTACTCATTCTGACGCAACTTTAAATTGGCATACGCCAGTACTGCTTGTATATGCGAATGATGTAGAATTAGCAGCTCTTCGCTCAGATTTGTGGACTGGTTACAATGAAAATCAAACGCGAGAGACAGTTGTAGATTTATATCCCGCATGGCTAAATGCGAATAAAGCAGGTTCAGAATGCAGTGTAAAAGCAACAAAAACAGACGGACAAGTAGTTGTAACATTTACTAATCATTCCATTTGTTCTAAAACAACGATTCCTTACACTGGTACAGATCCGGTATATATTTCTTTAACTGGTGAAAAGTGTACCTTAACAAACATTAAAGTAGTTGAAGAGGAAGATACCTCCATCATCAAGGTTTATGGTGGTCAGATCAGAACAAATGCTGGTGGAAGCAAGGATTTAGGTATTGTTTCTACGATTGCGAAAGCTGACTTCAATAAAGAAGGCTGTACCGTTACCGAGATGGGCTTAAAGGTTCAGAAGGGTGATAAGGAAACCGTGATCAAAACGGATTATGTATTATCCGGTGACAAATTACAGGATGGATCCGGTCAGAGCGAAGGAAAATTAACCGCAGATACCTATTTCTTCAGAACAATTCTTACCGGTGTAGATAAGGCAGCAGCTACGGATACCATTACAGTAACTCCTTATGTTGAGTTTAGTGATGGTACGAATGCAACAGGAAAATCGGTTACGATCAAACCGGCAACCGGTGAGAAAGCATAACAAGGCGGAGGTAGTCAAACATGGAAAAGAAAGTATATATAACTCCCGATGTGGAAGTAATTGAATTTGAAGTGGAAGATATTATGATGACTTCCGGCGTTGTAGAAGCAAAAGCCGGATTGATCGACTGGGTTGCAGGAACCGGAGAGACGGCTGTTTCCTGGGGTACAAAATCTTACTCAGATTTATAAAATAAAAAGCAGAAAGGGGCGGTACATACCGCCCCTGATTTTTTAGGAAGTTCTTTTGTTGCAAGGAGGAGAGCATGAATAAAAAAACAATTCAAATTTTTTGCATAATACTACTGGTAATTATTCTGATTGTCGGTTATATTTATATCAGTAAAAACAATTATGAAAAAGCGGATCTGTCAGAAACCAGGAATACGACAGAGGAATCTCTGACCTGGAAGGAGCTTACCACAACTGCGCCGGAGGTACATGTGAAGGAAGATATGACAGATGAAAGCGGCTGGGGACCGATAAATTTGTATGATTAAGAAGAATACAACTTTGAAATGGATCTTGAATCGGACAGGAAAGCAGAAATGGTCGTGTTTAGCGCTGATAGTGTGTAATGCGGTCATTTCTTCTTTTGGTGTAATCGTAGCATTGTTGTCAAAGACGCTGGTTGACAGCGCCGTGAACGGAGACAAACGGCTGTTTGTGCTCTGTGCTGTGCTGTTTGGCGCTTTGATCGTGTTAATGCTGGTGCTGAAGAATGTCTATCTGCACCTGGAATTTTTTATTCAGACGCGGGTAGATATGAATTTAAAGCAGCATATCCTGCATCAGATCCTGAATAAGGAGTATCAGGTAGTCGGAAGCTATCACAGCGGAGATATTCTGAACCGGATGACAGAAGATGTAAATGTGATCTGCGGCGGGATTACGATGATTGCGCCGGCGGTAACGGGGGCTGTGGTGCGGCTGGGCGCGGCGTTCGGCGTACTGGTATTTCTGGCGCCTGCCTTTGCGGTCATTTTTCTGGTGCTGGGGATATTGGTATATATCGGCAGTATCTTTATGAAACGGCTGATCAAGGAATTACATAAAGAAGTACAGGATACCAACGGTAAAGTACGCAGCTTCCTGCAGGAAGCAGTCGCTAATGTGCTGCCGGTTAAGGTATTCGGCATGGAACAGACTATGGAAGAAAAATGCGGCAGTCTGCTGGATCGGTTTTATCGGGTTCGGATGAAACGGCGTACAGCGGGTATTATTGCCAATTCCGTGCTTGGATTTATTTTTGACGCCGGTTATCTGTTTGCTATGGTCTACAGTGGGATCGGATTGCTGCGGCATACGATTTCCTTTGGTACGCTGACGGCTATGCTGCAGCTGGTGGGTCAGGTGCAGAGCCCGTTCAGCTCGCTTGCCGCCATTATGCCGCGGTACTTTGAAATGCTGGGCAGCGCGGAACGGATCATGGAACTGGAGAACCTGCCGGATGAACCGCTTGATACGGCCTATCCGGGAACGATGGAAACCATTACCTTTTCCGATGTGGATTTTGGCTATCACGCAGATACTGCTGCGGGAGGACAGGAGACGGAGGATGCATTTGTTCTGACGCATGTCAATCTGCAGATCCAAAAGGGGGATAAATGTCTGATCACGGGAGAATCCGGAATCGGCAAAAGCACACTGATGAAGCTGCTGCTGGGCGTTTATCACCCAAATGCGGGAGAGATCCGTATTTCGGACGGAACGCATGCGCAGACGGCTTCCAAAGCGACCCGCAGCCTGTTTTCTTATGTACCGCAGGGGAATATGCTGTTAAGCGGAACCGTTTATGAGAATCTGACTTTAGTGAAGCCGGATGCGACAGAAGCGGAAATCGCGCGCGCACTGGAAATCAGCCAGGCGAAATCGTTTGTAGAGGTTTTGCCGGACGGACTTCAGACGGTATTGGGCGAAAACGCATACGGATTGTCGGAAGGGCAGGCGCAGCGAATCGCGCTGGCCAGAGCGATCCTGGCGGACAAGCAGGTTTTGCTGTTGGATGAGGCGACTTCCGCTCTGGACGGAGAAACGGAGGAGAAACTGCTGGAGGCCTTCTCCGCTCTGCAGGATAAAACCTGTCTGATCATTACGCATCGGATGGCTGCCAGACGGATCTGCAATAAACAGATTTCGATTGAGAATAAGACCTGTGTTATGACGGAAATAGAATCGTATGGAAAAGGCGGAGGAGAAGAATGGCAGAGAGAGAATACCAACAGATATTAGAATTGATCCGGACGGTGGTTCTGCCTGATTATCAGCCGGATCAAAGCCTGTTTGACGAACAGAAACAGCCTGTGGACTGGAAGCAGCTGTATGAGATCGCATACGCACAGGATATCGCCGGTTATCTGTATCCGGGGACGATGAACCTTACGGTTCCCGAGGAGGTACGCAAGATCTTTCGGACGGCCTATAACCGTTCGCTCCGGAAAGAAGCGATTGTGCATTTGGAAGTGTCGTCGTTTATGGAACAGCTTGAGCAGCAGGGGATCGATTATCTTCCGTTAAAAGGCTGGCAGATGAAGCGCCTGTATCCGTCGCCCGAGCTCCGTACAATGACGGATGTGGATATCCTGCTTCGGCCGGAACAGTTTGAAGCGGCCTGCCGACTGATCGAAGCAGACGGATTTGAACTCTTTGCGGAAGTGGAATATCATAACTGTTATCGGAAAAAACCTGTGACGGAGGTGGAACTGCACCGAAAACTGTTTTCCTCGAATGCTACGCCCAATCCGTATTTCGCTTCTGTATGGGACCGCGCAGTTTTGTCGAAAGGGCATGAATATGCCATGAGTCCGGCCGATCAGTATTTGTATATGATCGCGCATATGGCAAAGCACCTGGTCGGAAACGGCGCCGGGATCCGGAATATCATAGATGTCTGTCTCTGCCGGCGCAGTCATCTGTTTACCGAAAAAGAGGAAGCGGCGATTGATCGGGCATTGATGGAAATGGGGTTAAAAACCTTTGCCGAGAAGATCAATATCTTTGCCGAACTCTGCTTCTCCGACGGTCCTATGGATGTGGATCAGACTTATCTGTTCCGTTATATTATCTCAGGCGGTCTTTACGGAAAAACAGGGAATCGGGATGTGATGATTCTGATGAAACAGGAGTCCGGAAACAAAGCCCGCTGGTTCCTCAAGGAATTGTTTCCGACGCGGGAAGAACTGGAACCGAAACTGGGTCTGCAGCCGAAAACGATCCGGAAACCGTTATATCCGTTTTACTGGGTAAAATGGGTAATCCACGGAATCCTGTTCAGACGAGACAACATTAAAAAACGTTTTGTTACGGTAAGCACGAGCAAAAAGGAAACGGAACCGGTTAAGAAAATGTTAGAGTATCTGGATCTAAAAGATATTTATTATTCTTAAAAGTCGGCTGAATATTTACTTGCAAAACTACATAACATAGAGTATAATAAAGATAACAAATTCCTGGGATGTGCGAGATTCCTTCTCATTTTGAACCTACATTTTTGAATTGGGATTCCTAGATCGCCGGTAAGATATGTCAGGCCTCGTTTCAGTGGACGACAGAGTTGCCGGCTGCGGTTGCCCACCTAGCGTTGCTAGGACTCAAACTAGAAGGAGACGGCATCCTGGGAATCTTTATGTATGAATGGATTGACACACTATGGCGCAGAGACAACGCGGAAGGCACAGAAAAAGAGAACAGCGTAATTACAGAGGAGTATGCGTCTGCATACTTCTTATTTTGCTGTTTGCGGCGGCCGGACTGATCTGGCATATCCGTCATGCGGGACAACAGAAGAATGTATATGAGTCCTATGACAATTGTTACATAGCGGAATGTGAAGACGATACCGTCACATTGCTGACCGGCGAACAGACAAAACAGTATAAAGTTCAGAATCTGAAACAGGATCTTTCCGATACCTTCGCCGATGTGGAGATTGAAAACGGATATGTGACAAAGATTAAAACGAAGCCGGATCGGATCCGGGGGACCGTGCTGGCTGTGGGAGAGAATTCCGTTACCATTGAAGATTATGGAGAACTGCCGCTTACGGATGATTTTCAGGTTTATAAAAACTTCGGTACGCTGGGGAAAACGGAAAAGGATCAGATTCCGGTCAAACACGATCTGACCTGGTTTTATCTGGAAGGAGATCAGGTCTGCGGCGCTGTGATCCTGCGGGATATTGCGGTAGAGGATATCCGGGTTTTGATCAGCAGCAGCGATTACAGCAGTTATGATCATGAAGCGGTAACGGTCACCTGTAAAGAAGATTTTGTGGTACATAGCGGCGAAGAACAGACCGTTTATCAGGCCGGAGAAAAACTGTCTGTCACCTGGAAGATGCTGGAAGACGCCGGCGGCGAGGTAATGATCGAAAGCAGCAGCGAGACTAAACCGATCCAGATCACGACGATCGAGCGCAGTTACGGAAAACCGGAGTATTACGGGAAACTTTATGTCTCCATGGGAAAGGCCGGCGTCCGGATCGTGAATGAACTGCCGCTGGAGCAGTATCTGTATTATGTGGTGCCGAGTGAAATGCCGGCAAGCTATGATCTGGAAGCGCTAAAGGCACAGGCGGTCTGCGCAAGGACCTTTGCGGCCCGTGCGATCCTGGATGATGCCTATGGAAGCTACGGCGCTCATGTGGATGACAGTATTTCCTGTCAGGTATATAATAACGGAAAGCCGACCGCCAGGGTGAAACAGGCAGTCAATGAAACGTACGGAAAGATTTTGGAATACGATGGGGAACCGATCACAGCATATTTCTTTTCTACGTCCTGCGGACTGACAACAGACCGCGGCGATAGCGGGACGGAACCGTATTTAAAAGGAAGGGCAGTAACGGAAAACGAGGCGCAGGCCGTCTATCAGGAAGAAGCGGCGTTTTCGGCGTTTATCCATTCGGAAGCGGAAGGGTATGAAAAGGATTTTCCGTATTACCGCTGGCAGATTTCCTATACCGGTAAGGAACTGGGAGATCTGATCCGGAATGCCACAGGGCAGGAGATCGGCACAGTAACAGCGGTGTCTGTGACAAAACGCGGGACGAACGGGATTGCGGAAGCTGTTCAGTTTAAAGGGAAAAAAGGAACAGTCTCGATCGAGAAAGAATATACGATCCGGCGTGCACTGTCTATGGACGGAAAGGTTCTGAGGCTGCATGACGGAAGTAAGAATGAAAACGGCGGTACGCTGCCCAGCGCATTTTTTACGGTAGAGAAACAGGGAGATGCGTTTCTGTTTTGCGGCGGGGGCTACGGACACGGGCTTGGCATGAGCCAGAACGGGGCCTGCCAAATGGCAAAGGAAGGAATGGATTATTCGGAAATCCTGGAATTTTTCTACAATGAAATTGAGATCAGCGATCTATATTAAAAAGCCTTGTCGGCCGAAAAGCGGTCACAGGGCTTTTTTCCAAACTCGATTCTTAATATAAATATTGAATTCCGCTCCGATAAATACGATATACATACAAAAGTAAAGCCAGAGCATTAAAAGGATTACTGTGGTCAGGCTTCCGTACATTCTGGAGAGGCTGTTAAAATTATCCACATAAATAGAAAACAGATAGGAGAACAGCATCCAGCCCGCGGCGGAAAAGAGCGCTCCGGGGAACAGATCGCCCAGTGTAAATCGGGGATCCCGGGTCGTCGCGTAAAGCATCAGGAAAAACAGGGTCAGGATACACAGAAAAATCAGGGCGCGGCTTTCAAATACGATCCCCAGAATATGATACAATACAACGGATTTTTGCCCGATAAATTCATACAGTTTGTTGCCGAATACCAGAATACCCAGCGTCAGCACTACGATGATAACCAGCAGAACCGTGTAAATCAGAGAGATCGAACGCTGGATAAAATAATTTCGCTTATCCTGTTTGTGATGGATGGACTGCAGGCCACGCTGAATGGAAAGGATTCCTTTGGAGGCGGACCAGGCGGCAGCCAGAGCGGAAACGGACAGAATCGTTCCGGAACTGTGCAGCCGCAGTTCTTCGAGGATCTGCGTAAACAGCGGTTCGATCGTAGAGGGAAGAATACTTAGGCTTGTGGATGCGATCAGATCTTCGGGAAGATCCGTCATACCGATGATCGTCAGGATCAGCATGATAAGCGGAAACATGGCGAGCATCAGGAAAAAAGAAGCCTGCGCGGAATAAACTCCCACATTGTCTTCGGAGATCCGCGTTACAAAATACACGATCGTCTGATATACTTTTTGAAATGCTTTTTTGATCAATGTGGCCGTTCCTTTCTGAAAGACAGATTCCTGTCCATGATATACAGTATTTTGATTATACATAAAACCTGAAAAAAAAACAAGATTTTGGTTTGCTTATTTTGGATAATGTGTTAAGATTGAATAAGATATGAAGAGGAGGGCTTATTTATGCGTTATTATATTCCGACGGAAGTGTTTTTTGAAAAAGATTGTGTAAGAAACCACGGCGCAGAGCTTGCCCGGTACGGGAAGAAGTGTCTGATCGTGACCGGAAGAAATTCTTCCAGGCGGAACGGAGCCCTGCAGGATGTTGCGGATACCCTGAAACAGGAAGGCATCCAATATGAGATTTTTGATCAGATCGAGGAAAACCCGTCGATTGAGACTGTGATGGAAGCAAGGAAAAACGGCCTTTCGGCGCAGGCGGAGTTCGTAGTCGGGATCGGAGGCGGTTCTCCGCTTGACGCGGCGAAGGCGATCGCGCTGATGATTGCCAATCCGGAGGCAGACGAAAGCGTTCTGTATCGGAAAACGGAACTTTCCGCTTTGCCGGTTGTGGCGGTTCCGACCACGGCGGGGACGGGATCGGAAGCAACGCCGTATTCTATTTTGACGATTCATAGGGAACAGACGAAGCGAAGTATCGCGCATAAGATATTTCCGGCGCTGGCGCTTACAGACGCGAAATATCTGGCGTTTGCTCCCCAAAATGTGATCGTGAATACGGCGATCGATACACTGGCGCATTTGATCGAGAGTAATCTGAACGCCAACGCCAACGCTTATAACCGCATTTTCAGCGAACAGGGCATGATCCTGTGGGCGAAGACAAAGGATTGTCTGATGAGCGGCGAATTGACGGAGGTGGATTATGAGAATCTGATGATCGCTTCGACGATCGGCGGAATGGCGATTTCCCATACCAGCACCAGTCTGCCGCATGGGCTGAGTTATATGCTGACCTATCATTTCGGAACGCCGCACGGAAAAGCGGTCGGAGTTTTTCTCCCGGGATATGTGCGCTTATGCGCCGGAGAAGTTCCTGAGGAAACCCGGCGTGTACTCTCTTTGTTGGAATTTACCGATCCGGACGCGTTTGAAGACTGGATCATGAAACTGCTGGGAAAGGTCCTGATCCCGGCGGATATGTGGGAGCAGAACGTGGAACTGATCCTGCAGAATCCCGCGAAACTTGCGAATGTGCCCTGCGCAGTCGGAAAAGATGAGATTTTTGCCATGTACAGCATGCAGAGTTAGGATGGAGACAGTATGATTAGAAAGAATTTAAAGATTGAGAATATCCGGAAGGCCGATCTGACGGCGGATATGTTCGGATTATATTTCGAGGACACCAATTACAGCGATGATGGCGGCATTTATGCGGAGATGATCGAGAACCGCGCTTTTGAATATGTGGGCGAGCAGACCGAAGAGAGAACGGAGCGGGCCAGCGGCGGTACCGGCAGATTGTACGGATGGCACGCCTATCCGCTGGGCGGGATCAGTGCCGAGCTGCGGATCGATACGGAAGACCCGGTAGATCCGGTATATCCGCATTATCTGAATTTTACTTCTACCGTAGGACAGCTGGGGTTTATGAATAAAGCTTATCATGGGATTACCCTGAGAAAAGGCGTATCCTATAAGATATCCTGCTATATCCGGACCAGGGAGGAATATGAAGGTACCGTGGAAGTCGGTATTTTTAAAGACGGCGTGGAGCGCTCCAGTGCGCTGCTGGCCGGCCATGTCTATCCGGACTGGCGGAAATATGACGCGATCCTGGAATTGACGGAAGATATCGACGGCGGCGAGTTTGTGATTATGCTTTCCTATATCGGCAACGTGGATTTTGATATGATTTCCATGGTGCCGGAGGATGCGGTTGTCGGCGTTTTCCGAAAAGATCTGGTGGATTATCTGGCGAGACTGAATCCGAAGTTTTTACGCTTCCCGATCGGTTATAACTATCACAGCCGCCGGAAAAACGTGGGAGCGTTTGAATATCTGCAGCTGTGTGAATATCTGGATGTGCAGCCGATCCCGGTGATCAATGTGGGTTTGTGGGATACGGATACGACCAGCGATTCCTTAGAAGGATATATCCGAAGCGCGCTGGCGTTTATCGAATTTACAAAAGGGCCGGCTGATTCCGAACATGGCGCGACCAGAGCGCGGGAGGGGCATCCCAAACCGTTTCAGCTCAATATACTGAAGATTGGCTGCTCCCCGCACGAGACAGATAAGCCGGAATATCTGGAACGCTATGCTGTGTTTGAACAGGCGATCCATGCAAAGTATCCGCTGATGAAGCTGATCGGTTCTACCGGCAGCGCGTTTGACAGTGAATACGGCAGGCAGGCGCTGGAATATTTCCGGAGCAAACAGCTTGAAAACCCGCATTTTACCTATGCCGTAGACCTGGATCAGGTCGTATCGCAGGAGTGGCTTTCCAAAAACCATGATGTTTTTGCCACGCTGCCCAAGGAATTGCAGTATTCTTTCTGCGCCCGTGCCGGAAAAGAAAGCGCCTATACCGATGTCAATACCCTGAAGCGGGCGTTGGATATGGCGGGCTTTATGACAACCATAGAGAAAAATGCGGATGTGATCTGTATGACCAATCACAGTCCGGTTATTGCCCGGGTTGATTATAACCGCGCAGCGCATACGCTGGTCCGGTTTGACGATACCAGAGTGTATGGGACTCCGTCTTTCTATGTAAAGCGAATGTATGGAGCGCATAAAGCGGATTATACCATGCTTTCTTCTATGGATGAGACGGAAGGCGGAAAGCCGGTCTATCATTCCGTAACCTATCGGGCCAGTGATGATATTATTTACATTAAGATCGCGAATCCGAATCCGGAGCCGTGCGTGATCTCGATAAGCGGAGACCAGCGGCTGTACCGGGGAGATTTCCGGATCACGCGGACCGTACTGCACCATGACGATCTGTCGGCAAGGAATACGCTGACGGAACCGCTGAATGTGGCTCTGGTCAAAGATATTTATGACGCGGATGATGTGCGGGAACTGGAAGTAGAGCCCTATTCCTTTACCCTGTTCCGGATCGAGATGTAATTTCGGTTGACAGATGTTTTATTTTATGCTAATATCGGAAAAGGTTATAGAGAAATGCTTTGAAAGTGCACAGTAGGATTCTGGTTTCGGAAAGAGAGAGGAAGTCACCGGCTGAGAGCTTCCTTACGTTCAGGCAGAATCTGAATTTCACACCGGAGCAGCGCCGCTTAAGTACAGGACTGTATGCGTAGGCGGCGACGCGGCTGTACGTTACACAGAACGAGCGCCCGTAATGTTTGCGGGAATCGGGGTGGTACCGCGGAGATGATTCGTCCCTTATCAGATAGTTTTCTGATAAGGGACTTTTGAATTTAAAAAGAAAATGGAGGTTCCAGATGAAGGAAAGATTAGAAGCAATCAAAGCAGAAGCATTTTCCAAAATTGAAGAAGCCGGGACATTGGACAAGTTAAATGAGATCCGGGTTTCCATACTTGGAAAAAAAGGCGCGCTGACAGAGGTCCTGAAGGGCATGAAAAACGTGGCGCCGGAGGAAAGACCGAAGGTCGGACAGCTGGTCAATGACGCCAGAAACGCCATTGAAGGTGCTTTGGAGGATATGAAGAAGAATCTGGCTGCCAAGGCAAGAGAGCTGAAGTTAAAGCAGGAGGTTATCGATGTTACCCTGCCTGCGAAGAAGAACTGTGTGGGACACAGACATCCCAACACGATCGCGCTGGAAGAAGTAGAGCGTATTTTTGTCGGTATGGGCTATGAAGTAGTGGAAGGCCCAGAAATCGAATACGATTACTATAACTTTGAGGCGCTGAATATTCCGGCAAACCATCCGGCTAAGGATGAACAGGATACCTTTTATATCAACGACAAGATCCTGCTGCGTACCCAGACTTCACCGGTTCAGGTGCGTGTGATGGAGCAGGGCAGGCTGCCGATCCGTGTGATCGCGCCGGGTCGCGTATTCCGTTCCGACGAAGTGGACGCGACGCATTCCCCGTCCTTCCATCAGATTGAAGGACTGGTAATCGACAAGGGGATTACCTTTGCCGATCTGAAAGGAACACTGGCGCAGTTTGCCAGAGAACTGTTCGGGGAAGAAACAAAGGTTAAATTCCGTCCGCATCATTTTCCTTTTACAGAGCCCAGCGCGGAAGTGGATGTAACCTGCTTTAAATGCGGCGGCAAGGGCTGCCGGATGTGTAAGGGCTCCGGCTGGATCGAGATCTTAGGCTGCGGCATGGTACATCCGAAGGTTCTGGAAATGAGCGGGATCGATCCGAAGGTATATTCCGGATTCGCGTTCGGCGTAGGTCTGGAGCGGATCGCGTTATTGAAATATGAGATTGACGATATGCGTCTGTTATATGAGAATGACGACCGTTTCTTAAAGCAATTCTAAGGGATAATTCTATGAGATCAGAAAGTGAGGTAAACAGAAGTGAATACACCGTTATCATGGATTAAAGCATATGTGCCTGATCTGGACTGCACGGATCAGGAGTATACAGACGCGATGACCTTGTCTGGGACGAAGGTAGAGGGATTTGAAGCGCTGGACGCAGACCTGGAGCAGATCGTGATCGGACAGATCGAAAAGATCGAGCGGCATCCGGACGCGGACAAACTGGTAGTGTGCCAGGTAAATATCGGAACGAAAACGATTCAGATCGTAACCGGAGCAGACAATGTATTTGAAGGCGCCAAGGTGCCGGTTGTTTTGGACGGCGGCCGTGTGGCAGGCGGACATGACGGCTCCAAAACTCCGGGCGGCATCAAGATCAAAAAGGGAAAGCTGCGCGGCGTGGAGTCGGACGGTATGATGTGTTCGATTGAGGAAATGGGTTCCAATACCGATCTGTACCCGGAAGCGCCGGAAAACGGGATCTATATTTTCGGAAATGATGCCGAGGTCGGCGCAGACGCGATTGAAGCACTGGGACTGCGTGACATGGTATTTGAATATGAGATTACTTCAAACCGGGTGGACTGCTTCAGCGTGATCGGAATTGCCAGAGAAGCAGCGGCAACGTTCCGTAAGGAATTTAAGCCGCCTGTGGTTACGGCAACCGGCAATGCCGAAGACGTCAATGATATCGTGAAGGTAGAGATCAAAGATACGGATCTCTGTTCCCGGTATTGCGCAAGACTGGTAAAAAATGTAAAGATCGGCCCGTCCCCGAAATGGATGCAGCGCAGACTGGCAGCCTGCGGGATCCGTCCGATCAACAATCTGGTCGATATCACCAACTATGTTATGGAAGAATACGGACAGCCCATGCATGCCTATGATATGGCGACGCTTGCCGGCAACCAGATCGTGGTAAGGCGCGCCGTAAAAGGGGAGACCTTTGAAACCCTGGACGGGCAGGAGCGGCAGCTGGATGAAAATATCCTGATGATCTGGGACGGTGAAAAACCGGTTGGCATTGCCGGTATTATGGGCGGTCAGAATTCCAAGATTACGGATGATGTAAAGGATATGCTGTTTGAAGCGGCCTGCTTTGACGGAACCAATATCCGTCTGTCCGCAAAACGGCTGGGACTTCGTACAGACGCTTCCGGCAAGTTTGAAAAGGGACTGGATCCCAACAATGCGTTGGAAGCAATCAACCGTGCCTGCCAGCTGATCGAAGAGCTGGGCGCCGGGGAAGTAGTCGGCGGCGTTGTAGATGTATATCCGGTTAAGAAGGAAGGAAGAAGAATCCCGTTTGATCCGGAATGGATCAACCGTCTGTTGGGTACGGAGATTGCTGCAGAAGAGATGCTTTCCTATTTTAAGCCGCTGGAACTGGGCTATGATGCAAAGACCAATGAGGTTTTAGTTCCTTCCTGGCGGCAGGATCTGGAACGGGATGCGGATATTGCCGAAGAAGTGGCCAGATTTTATGGCTATGATAAGATTCCGACTACCCTTCCGCACGGAGAGGCGACTGCCGGTAAACTGTCCTTTAAACTGCGGATCGAGCAGACGGCGCGGGATATTGCCGAATTCTGCGGATTTTCCCAGGGGATGAATTATTCCTTTGAGAGTCCGAGGGTATATGACAAGCTGCTGCTGGATGCCGACGATCCCATGCGGCAGGCGATCGAGATCTCCAATCCGCTGGGAAAAGATTTCAGCATAATGCGTACCACATCGCTGAACGGTATGCTGACTTCCCTGGCGACAAACTATAACCGCCGGAATAAGAATGTAAAATTATATGAGCTTGGCAATATCTATCTGCCGAAAGCGCTGCCGTTAACGGAACTGCCGGATGAGCGGATGCAGTTTACCCTGGGCTTTTACGGAGACGGAGATTTCTACACCATGAAGGGCGTGATCGAGGAATTTTTGGACCGGGTCGGCTTAAAAGACGCGCCGGAATATGATCCGAACGCGGGCAGAAATTATCTGCATCCGGGCAGACAGGCCAATATTTATTATCATAAAACGCTTATCGGCTATCTGGGCGAAGTCCATCCGCAGGTTTTAGACAATTATGAGATCGGAGAAACGGCTTATATTGCCGTGCTGGATATGCCGTATATTGTGGAGCACGCGACGTTTGACCGGAAATATGAGGGAATCGCGAAATTCCCCGCCGTTACCAGAGATCTGAGTATGGTTATGAAGAAAGACCTGCTGGCCGGTGAAGTAGAGGCAATTATCCGGAAAAAAGCCGGAAAACTGCTGGAAAGCTGTCACCTGTTTGACGTCTATGAAGGCTCTCAGATTCAGGAAGGCTATAAATCCATGGCATATTCCGTTGTGTTCCGCGCGAAAGACAGAACGCTGGAGGATAAAGAAGTAAATGAGGTTATGGAAAAAGTATTAAGCGCTTTATCCGATATCGGCGTAGAATTGAGAGGTTAAGGAAACAGAACCTATGAAATTTGTAATTCAACGGGTCAGAGAGGCTTCGGTTACAGTGGACGGCACTGTGACCGGAGCCATCGATTTTGGCTATTTGGTATTGATCGGGATCTGCGACGGAGATACGGAACAGATCGCGGATAAAATGGTAAAAAAGCTGCTGCAGCTGCGGATCTTTGAGGATGAAAACGGAAAATCCAATCTGTCCCTGCTGACGGTAGGCGGCAGTCTGCTGCTGGTTTCCCAGTTTACGCTGTATGCGGACTGCAAAAAAGGAAACCGTCCCTCTTATGTGAAAGCGGGAAATCCCGAGTTTGCCAATCGGATGTATGAATCTGTCGTGGCAAAATGCAGGGAAGTGATACCCAAAGTTGAGACCGGCATTTTCGGCGCGCATATGGATGTGCGTCTGTTAAATGACGGACCGTTTACGATTATTTTGGATAGTGATGAATTATGCGGTTGATCAAACAAATCTGGCATTATAAGCGGAGCAGAATGCTTTTATTGCTTCCGATCTGCGGAATCTGCATCTTACTGGGAGAGTGCTTTCCGGCATTTGCGGAATATGTTTTTGCAAGGGGGCTGTACAGAGGATACGGATTTCTGATGTCATTGCTGACCCGGTGGCTGCCCTTTTCCCTGGCGGAAATCGGCTGTATCGTAATTCCCGCTCTGGCGCTGTTTCTGCTGATCCGGTGGCTGACAAGGCTGGCGCTGGGAACCGGCAGACGCAGACATATATTCGGGATCGGTATTTTAAATGTTCTTTGTCTGTGCAGTCTGATCGTTACGGTTCTGACGCTCTGCTGTTTTATGAATATCCGGCGGATCGGGATCGGAGAACAGATCGGGCTGGAATCCGTCTCTGCGCAGGACGCCGATTATAACTCTTTAAAGGCGTTAAGCAGAGAACTGGTGGCAAAAGTAAATGCGCTTCGCAGCCGTTATACGGAAACTTACGGAGAAGGCGTATTTACTTCCCATCTGACTTTTCAGGAGAAAACGGAAGCGGCAAAGCGGGCTTATGAGAAGACGGCGGAGGAGATCCCTACGTTGGGAATGCTTTGGACGACGCCCAAAGAAGTCCATTTTTCAAGGGCAATGTCTTATCTGGACGTGGTGGGTATGTATGTGCCGTTTACCATGGAAGCGAATATCAATACGGATGCGGCAATCTACAGTGAGCCCAAGACCATCTGTCATGAGATGGCGCATATCCAGGGATATATTAAAGAAGATGAAGCCAATTTTATCGCCTATCTGGTATGCAGAAATTCAGAGGAGCCGGAATTCCAGTACAGCGCTTATATCTCTGCCATGATCCTGACGACAAACGCGCTTTATCAGGTTGACGCGGACGCATACCGGGAGATCATGAAAGAGGTAAATGCAGGCGTGCGCATGGATCTGGACGCAAATAACACATATTGGGATGAGATCCGGGCCAATAAAGTCGGAAAGGCGATCAATGAAGCCGCGTCAAAGGGAAATGATGTTTATTTAAAAATCAGCGGACAAAAGCAAGGCGTGAAGTCATATGGAATGGCTGTGGATCTGATTCTGGCCGATTATATCAAAAACGGGGAAATTTAAACGCTCCGGAATGGAGTCCGGAATGGAGGAAAGTATGCAGGAAATGCATTTACATGATTATGATTACGAACTGCCGCAGGAGTTGATCGCACAGGATCCGCTAGAGGACCGGTCCGCTTCCAGGCTGATGGTGCTGGATAAAAAAACAGGCGAAACTTCGCATCATATTTTTTCGGAGATCGGAACTTTCCTTGAACCGGGAGACTGTCTGGTCATCAACGATACGAAGGTAATCCCGGCCAGACTGATGGGAAGCAAAGTGGGAACCAATGCGTCGATAGAAGTACTGCTGTTAAAGCGGACGGAAAAGGATGTATGGGAGACCCTGGTAAAGCCCGGGAAAAAATGTAAGGTCGGGACGCTTGTTTCGTTTGGCGGCGGGCTTTTGACCGGGGAGGTCATTGCGATCGCAGAAGAGGGAAACCGTCTGATCCGTTTTCAGTATGACGGGATTTTTGAAGAGATCCTGGACCGGCTGGGACAGATGCCGCTTCCGCCTTATATTACCCATGCCTTAAAGGATAAAAACCGATATCAGACTGTATACGCAAAGCATGAAGGATCGGCTGCCGCTCCGACGGCAGGACTGCATTTTACCCGCGAGCTGCTGTCGCAGCTGGAAGGGAAGGGCATTGTGATTGCCCATGTGACACTGCATGTGGGGTTAGGGACGTTTCGGCCCGTTAAGGTGGAAAATATTTTAGACCATCATATGCATTCGGAATTTTATCGGATCGAAGAATCGGAAGCCGAAAAGATCAATGCGGCAAAGGCGGCCGGCCACAGGATCATTGCGGTCGGGACTACCAGTACAAGGACGCTGGAGTCAGCGGCGGACGCAGATGGGCAGATCCGCGCTGCAAGCGGATGGACGGATATTTTTATCTATCCCGGATATCAGTTTCGCGTGATCGACGGACTGATCACGAATTTTCATCTGCCGGAATCTACGCTTTTGATGCTGGTTTCTGCGCTGGCAGGAAGAGAAAATATCCTGGCGGCATACCGGACGGCAGTGGAGTGCCGATATCGGTTTTTCAGCTTTGGAGACGCAATGCTGATCCTGTAGCTGCGCTTTTCTTTTGGAAAATATTGTAAAAAAATGATAAATATGGTACAATATGCATGATTTATGGAATAGAGTAAGCGCGACAGTAAAGAGGAACCCATGCATATGATAAAAGAATATCTGGAGCTGAATGTATATGAGGCGATGCAGAGGCGGCTGCATTTCCTGTTTGAAGAATTTGAAAATATCTATGTTTCTTTTTCAGGCGGAAAAGACAGCGGCCTTTTGCTGAACCTGGTTCTGGATTTTCAGAAGCGATATTATCCGGATCGGAAAATCGGTGTTTTTCATCAGGATTTTGAAGCACAGTATACCGTAACAACAGAATATATAGAACGGACTTTTGAGCGGATTCAGAATGAAGTGGAGCCATACTGGGTCTGCCTCCCCATGGCAACCCGTACCGCTCTGTCCAGTTACGAGATGTACTGGTATCCCTGGGATGATATGAAACAAGAGAGCTGGGTGCGTCCTATGCCCCGGCATGATTATGTGATCAATCTGAAGAATAATCCCATTACTACCTATCGGTATCGGATGCACCAGGAGAATCTGGCAAAACAGTTCGGCCGCTGGTACCGGATCTCGCACGGAGAAAAGAAAACCGTCTGTTTGCTGGGCATGCGCGCGGACGAGTCTCTGCAGCGTTACAGCGGGTTTCTGAATCTGAAGTACGGTTATGAAGGAAAATGCTGGATCAGCAAACAGTTCAAGGATGTCTGGTGCGCATCTCCCTTGTATGACTGGACGTTAAATGACGTCTGGCATGCGATCTGCATGTTTAATTATGACTATAACCGGCTGTATGACTTGTATTATATGGCAGGGCTGAAGGCTTCCCAAATGCGTGTCGCCTCTCCGTTTAATGATTATTCCAAGGATTCGCTGAATCTCTACCGTGTGATCGATCCGGAGATCTGGGTGAAGCTGGTCGGTCGGGTGCGGGGTGCGAATTTTGCCAGTATTTACGGAAAGACAAAGGCAATGGGATACCGTAATGTGACTTTGCCTTCGGGGCATACCTGGAAGTCTTATACCTATTTCCTTTTGGATACGCTGCCCGTAAGACTGCGGAATAATTATGTTAAAAAATTTAATGCGTCCATTAAATTCTGGCATGAAACCGGCGGTGGTTTGGATGAAGAAGCAATCCGGGAACTGGAGGAGCATGGGTACCGGATCAAACGGAACGGAGTTTCCAATTATACACTGAACCGGAAGTCCCGTGTCATATTCGTCGGAAAGATACCGGATCATACGGACGATATCAAGTCGACAAAGGATATTCCGAGCTGGAAGCGGATGTGCTACTGTATCCTGAAAAATGACCACATCTGCCGCTTTATGGGATTTGGAATGAACAGAGAGCAGCAAAAGCGGGTCGATCTGATCCGGGAAAAATATAAGAGTATCGAATGAGCAGAGTTATGAGTAATCGTTATGTTTGAAAATGTGGAGGATCGTTATGGAATTTATCAGTCCTGTTTATCATATCCTGTCGGTTCCGATCGAAAAGATTAAACCGAATACCTACAATCCCAATGCGGTCGCTCCGCCGGAGATGAAGCTGCTTTACGACAGTATCAAAGCGGACGGTTATACGATGCCGATCGTCTGCTATTATGAAAAGGAAACGGATAGCTATATCATTGTAGACGGGTTTCATCGATATCGGGTCATGCTGGAATATCCGGATATCTATGAGCGGGAACAGGGGAAACTGCCGGTTTCCGTGATCGATAAGCCGCTTGACCAGCGGATGGCAAGTACCATACGGCATAACCGTGCCCGGGGAAGCCACAATGTGGATCTGATGAGTAATATTGTAAAAGAACTGCATGAACTGGGACGTTCCGATGCGTGGATCTCCAAACATCTGGGAATGGATCGGGACGAGATCCTCCGGTTAAAGCAGATCACTGGGCTGGCAGCACTGTTTAAAGATGTGAAATTCGGAAAGGCATGGAGGCCCACAGAGGATTATGAAGAACCGGAAAGCAGTCCTCTGACGGATGAAGCGATCCATGAAGCGGCGGTTACCAGCGAAAAATAGCCGGGAACCGCCTTATTTTGCATGATGTACACTATAGTTATATCGCGTCAGAAGCGCATATGCGGATTCTGCCGATGCGTCGTCATAAAATTCGATATCCAGTACCCCTTCTTCAAATTCCCGATTATGAACAATTCCGATATTCTTCAGATTGATCCGGTTGACGGCGAGGATCGTGGCAATCGTAGCGATCGCACCGGACTCGTCAATGATATCACAGTAGATGCAGTGACGCTTTTTCAGCGGTCCGGCCGAAGCGTTGGAGAAAGAATCCCGGTATGTGCGGCTTTCGTCGAACAGCCGGTAGATACTTGTCCCGTCCGCTGTGTCAATCTCGTCTTTTACCTGCAGCAGGCGCTCTACATATGCCTGGAGAAAGGCAGAGATATTCTGCCGGTTCATCATGCAGATCTCTTCCCACATTTCCGGAGAAGAAGAGGCAATCCTCGTGATGTCCTTAAATCCGCCGGCGGCGATCAGACGCATGGTTTCCTCCGGTGAATCGGAATCCCGGACCAGGATTACCAGACTGGTAGCAATCAAATGGGGAAGATGGCTGATTGCGGCTACAACGCGGTCGTGTTCAAACGGATCGATCACGATGGGAATCGCCCCAAGCGTTTCTACAATCTCCACAAATTCCTTCAGCCGATCGGAATCCGCTGCAGGCGTCGGCGTTATGACATAGTATGCGTTTTCCAGCAGCCGGTCGTTGGCATTCTCATAGCCCGTTTTTTCCGAGCCGGCCATGGGGTGTCCGCCGATAAAGCTGCGCTCCAGCCCCAGCTCTGTCACTTCTTGATAGATATTTCCCTTTACGCTTCCTACATCGGTAATGATGCAGTCTGCTTTGATCAGTTGTTTTAATCCTGTCAGATAGGTCAGGTTATGCGCGACCGGCGTACATAGAAAAATGTAGTCGCAGTCGGAAAAATTACTGTCAACCTGGTCGGTTGTGATGTCGCAGGTGCCGTCGCTGGCGGCTGCAGCCCGGGCTTCTTTGCTGCGGTTATATCCTATGATCCGGGAAGTGGGATAAACCCGCCGTATGGTCTTGGCGATCGAACCGCCGATCAGGCCAAGCCCGATAAATCCAAATGTCAGATTACGCATCTTGGTACGCTCCATTCTTAAATGAGATTGCCCTTTTTATCAATATCGAACAGTTTCGTCAGTTTTAACAGGGTAAGACGGCTGCGGATGTAGGGCGCCAACGCGGCCGAAAGCGCCGTCAGTTCAGAGTCCAGTCCGATCTCTTCCATCAATGCCGGCGCGTCTGCTTCCCGCAGCAGATCATAAATCTCTTCCGGCGTGGGAAGGGTATGAATCAGTTCCGCAATGGCCGGCAGTTTGTCTTCCAGCAGCGCAGGATCGATGGCATCCAGCGGATACGGCGTATTTTCCTTTTTCATATCGTCTGCGATTTCCTTTGGCAGCCAGCGGTCTAATAAATCGGTTTCAATACCGGCGGAAGGGCGGATTCGGACCCGGTTATTTTCAATGGCATCTGCCAGACTGTAATAGATCGTACAGCAGTTCAGCAGCCCGACGCCGACTTTTTCGCCGTGATAAGCGTCGATGGGTTCATTGATCACATGCATCTCCCAGAGATGGGAAAAATGGTGTTCCGCGCCGGAAGCCGGTCTGGAATTGCCCATCATCTGCATGGCGATCCCGGATAAAAGCAGTGCGTACATTAACTGCTCATAGGCGCCGGTCTGCCCGTCCTTTAATCCGGAAAGACTTCCGCGGACTGCCGAAAGCGCTTCTTCTTCCAGCTGACAGATCCGCTCACAGATATGTTCTCCCATGATCAGATGCGCAATCCTCCAGTCGAGCAGGGCCGTATATTTGCCCAGCAGATCAGATACGCCGGAAGCGGTCAGGCGGTAAGGTGCGCGGCTGATCACTTCACTGTCGGCAACAACCAGAATCGGAGAAGCGGCAATCAGGCTCTTTTTAAATCCATACCAAGTCATGGCGGCGACTGTGGAAACAAAACCGTCTACACTGGCTGCGGTGGGTACGGATACGAAAGGAATCTTTTTTTGATATCCGACATATCGGGTCAGATCATGTACCGTACCGGAACCGACCGCGAATAACAGATCAAACGGTCTGTCCGCTTCCTGCAGCATAGATTCCAGCAAAGCCACGCCTTTTTCATCGGCGTGTAAGTTTTCGGCAGGCATACAGAGAACAGAGGCGTCCGGAAACAGTTCGGACACTCGTTTTCCGCAGACGGCGTAAGTATTGGTGTCACAGACGATCCCAAATGTTTTCCGTTCGGCGAGACTGCTGGCTGCGATCAACTCAGGCAAACGGTTCAGGCAGCCTGCTTCCAATATGATAGTTTCAACGTATATGGGATGTTCCTGTCCACAGGGACAGGCTTCCCGCAAAGAATTCAAATGAAAATCCATAGTCTTCTCCATTCCGTTCTGCCTTTCGGCAGAGATTTAATATTTTGTAGTATAGCACGAACCGTTTCAATCGGCAAGAAAAACATATAAAAATCAAAAACTGGGGTTTGAAAAATGTAAGAAGCTGTAGTATAATCGTAAAGATGTAAGAAGCACAGTCAATTTATGCGGTCAAGTGTTATGAATTGGAGAGTATGGAGCATATATGGAAAAATCAGATCACGGTATGGAAGAAATTGAAAATGTTGAAGAATTGGAAAAGCTAATGTCGGAAGCGGAGCGTCTGGATTTACCGGATGAGCCGGGAGCAGATGAAGCGGACGAGCCGGATGGAGCCGAAGAAATGATTCCGGAAGAACCGGAGCGATCCTTTGGAAACAGAGCCGGAATCGATAAGAGTAAACTGCTGCGGATCGGCAGTACGTGCTTACAGCTGCTGTTAGTGATCGGCATTGTGGGAGTATGCTTCCTGATCGGAAAAAATGTGATCGATCATGCGATGCTGAAAGAGACGAAGTCCCCGACCCGGAATATCATATCGGAGACCTCTTCCGCGCAGACGGAACAGCTTCCGGGGGAAGAGGAACAGGAGACTTCGGAGGAAGAGAACGGATATCACGGCGCATATCATATTAATATTGATCTAAAACACTATGCGGCTGTCATTTACGGATATCAGGAGGATGGGACGGAATTTCCGATCAAGGTCATGAACTGCACGATCGGGCCGGATATCAAGGCAGGTGATTATACGATCACGCAGGCGTTCCCCTGGGCGCAGGACACGGATGGAAACTGGCATATGTATAACTGCCGCTTCGGCGGCCGCCTCTGGATCCAGTCGGTCGGTTATGAAAAGCGTACGCATGATAGTCTGCTTACGGACGAATATAATCTGCTTACAAAGAAAAATGCAGAGGGAAACGGTGTTCGTCTTTCCGTAGGAGATGCGTATTGGATCTATAAAAACTGTCCGGAGGGAACGAAACTGACAGTCAGCAAGGATGGAGATCTTCCGCTGGAACGCCCGGAATTTGAAAAGATTGATTCCATTTATGGATGGGATCCTACGGATCCTTATAAGCATAATCCTTGGCTTCATGCCGGGAAAAATAAAATTTCCGCCACGACGGCTGTCGTTCAGGTGGAGCGCGGCGATGAGATCCCGTATCTGGCGAATGTTGTCGCCTTTGATGCAAAGGGAAAATCGGTGACGAAAAAACTGGAATATGAAGAAATCGATACAAAAAAAGTCGGGAAATATAAAGTAGAATACACATACGGCGAAAGAGAGAAACAGCTGAAAGCGTCTGTGACTTATGAGATAACGGATACGACGCCGCCGGAGATCCGCCTGAAACCGGACGGAAAGAATGAATTTACCGTAAAAGTCGCGCACTCTGATTTTACAGAGGAGTATTTAAACGGGGAGAAGCTGATCGATCGGATCGTAAAGCAGATCAAAAAGAATCTGGAGGTTCTGGATCTGGAGGAACCCATTGCACTGAACAGCAGCAATTATACGATCACCCTTCCGGAGAAATTTTACGCAGACCGGAACATGGTGGTCATTGAAGCGACAGACGCTTATGAAAATACCGGAAAACAGGCCATTTATGTTTTCATTGAGGAAAAGGAAGACGATGAAACAACGGTAGAAGAGACAACGACGAAAAAACCGAAGGAGACAACGACGAAAAAGCCAAAGGAGACCACCACGAGAAAGCCGAAGGAAACGACAACGCAAAAGCCAAAGGAAACGACGACCAGGAAAAATACGGCTACTACGCCTCCGAAGGCCACCACGCCGCCTGTGACGACTGCTGAGGAAACCAATCAACCCTCTGCGGAACCGGACTCCGAACCGGACAATCAGATTCCGGAGCCGGAAGGACAGACAGGTATCCGCTGAAAACAGCTAACATACAGAAAACGAGACCAGAAAGGAAAGCGAGGAAAGTTTATGAGCACACCTTACAATCATAAGGAAATCGAAAAAAAATGGAGAAAACACTGGGAGGAACATCCGATCAATGTCAATGACGGCAAAAAGCCCAAATATTATTGTCTGGATATGTTCCCTTATCCGTCCGGCAGCGGACTGCATGTCGGACATTGGAGAGGCTATGTGATCAGTGATGTATGGAGCCGTTATAAGTTAAAACAGGGCTATTATGTCATTCATCCCATGGGCTGGGACGCGTTCGGACTGCCGGCCGAGAATTACGCGATCAAGATGGGGATTCATCCCAGCATTTCCACAGCGTCCAATATTGCGAATATCAAACGGCAGATCAACGAGATCGCGGCAATCTACGACTGGGATATGGAAGTCAATACCACAGATCCGGAGTTCTATAAATGGACCCAGTGGATTTTTGTAAAGATGTTTAAAGCAGGTCTGGCTTATGAAAAGGAAATGCCCATCAACTGGTGTCCTTCCTGTAAGACCGGTCTGGCAAATGAGGAAGTCGTAAACGGAAAATGTGAACGCTGCGGCGCAGAGGTTACCAAAAAGAATCTGAAGCAGTGGATGTTAAAGATCACGGCCTATGCGGATCGTCTGCTTGCGGATCTGGATAAGCTGGACTGGCCGGAAAAAGTGAAAAAAATGCAGTCGGACTGGATCGGCAAATCCTACGGCGCGGAAGTGGACTTTCCGGTAGACGGGACGGATGAAACGATCACGGTCTATACAACCAGACCGGACACCCTGCACGGCGCTACCTTTATGGTTCTGGCACCGGAGCACAAACTGGCAAAGGGGCTGGCAACGGAGGAGACCAGAGCGGCAGTAGAAGATTATATCTTCAAGTCCTCCATGCGCTCCAACGTGGACCGGATGCAGGACAAGGAAAAGACAGGCGTATTTACCGGAAGCTATGCGGTTAATCCGTTAAACGGCGCGAAGATCCCGATCTGGCTGTCCGACTATGTACTGGCGGATTATGGAACAGGCGCGATCATGTGCGTGCCGGCGCATGACGACAGAGATTTTGAATTTGCGACAAAGTTTCATATTCCCATTATTCAGGTTATCGCCAAAGACGGCAAGGAAATCGAGCATATGACGGAAGCCTATACGGAAGCTGCGGGGACCATGATTAATTCCGGTGAATGGAACGGAATGGAATCTGCCGTTTTGAAGAAAGAAGCGCCGGAAATGATCGAAAAGATGGGCTTTGGCAGAAAAACGACAAATTATAAGCTGAGAGACTGGGTATTTTCCCGTCAGCGTTACTGGGGGGAACCGATCCCCATTGTACACTGTGAGCACTGCGGCGCCGTTCCGATTCCGGAAGACCAGTTGCCGTTATTGCTGCCGGAGGTGGAATCCTATCAGCCTACCGGAACCGGAGAATCTCCGCTGGCGGATATCGACGAGTGGGTGAATACCACTTGTCCGGTCTGCGGCGCGCCTGCGAAACGGGAAACCAACACCATGCCTCAGTGGGCGGGATCTTCCTGGTATTTCCTGCGTTATGTAGACAGCAAGAATCCGGACGCGTTAGTGTCCAGAGAAAAGGCCGATCAGTATCTGCCTGTCGATATGTATATCGGCGGCGTTGAGCATGCGGTGCTGCATCTGTTATATTCCCGTTTCTACACGAAGTTTCTCTGCGATATCGGCGCCATCGATTTTGACGAGCCGTTCCAGAAACTGTTTAACCAGGGTATGATCAACGGCAAGAACGGGATTAAAATGAGTAAATCCAAGGGCAATGTAGTCTCTCCGGACGATCTGGTGCGGGATTACGGCTGCGATTCCCTGCGTATGTATGAGCTGTTCGTAGGTCCGCCGGAACTGGATGCGGAATGGGACGACCGCGGCATTGACGGAGTATACCGTTTCCTGAACCGGTTCTGGAACCTGGTTATGGACAATAAGGATAAAAATATTGCGGCTACAGATGAGATGATCCGCGTCCGCAATAAGATGATCTACGACATCACCACCCGTCTGGAAGCGTTCAGCCTGAATACTGTGATCAGCGGCTTTATGGAATATAATAACAAACTGATCGAGATCGCGAAGCAGTCCGGCGGCGTGGATAAAGAAACCCTAGTGGATTTTGTTTCCATGCTGGCTCCGTTTGCGCCGCATATCGGGGAAGAACTCTGGGAGCAGTTGGGACAGAACGGCAGTGTATTCGATAAGGAAAACCCGTGGCCTGTCTATGATGAGAGCAAAATGGCAGAAACAGAAGTGGAGATTGCCGTGCAGATCAACGGTAAGACCAAAGCGGTCGTAACGATTGCCAAAGACGCCGACAAAGAAAGCGCCATTGCTGCCGGAAAAGCCGCACTGGGCGACAAACTGGCCGGAACGGTTGTAAAAGAGATTTATGTGCCCGGCAGGATTATAAATATTGTAGTCAAATAAGCACTGCTGTATCGAATATCGAGGTGAAAACATGCCAGTCGCAAAAATGAAACTGAATCTGCCCTGCAGCGTACAAAAAGTATGGGATCTTGTCACTTCCCTGACTGATTATGCCTGGAGAAGCGATCTTCTTAAAATTGAAGTGACAGAACCGGAGAAACGATTTTCCGAATATACAAAAGACGGTCATGTAACGCATTTTACGATTACGGCGTTTGAACCGTATAAACGCTATGCGTTTGATCTGGAGAATGAAACGATGTACGGGCATTGGACCGGCGTATTTTCTGAACTGCAGGGGAAAGCGGCAGTGGAATTTACGGAGGATGTGACCGCGAAAAAGCTGATCCTGAAGCCGTTTATCAAAGGATATCTGCAAAATCAGCAGGCAGTTTATGCGGAGGATCTGAAACGAGCGGCCGACATCCGGGTTCCTATGCTGAAATGCAGTATCTGCAACGGCGAACAGGTCGCAGGCTTTAAAAATCCGGAAACCGGAGTCTTTGAAGAAGTAATGTTTATCAGAAGCGATTCGGATCTGCATAGTTTTATGGAGCAGTATCATTTAAAGGAAACCCCGAAAAAATTTTATTAAGGAGGAACAGATATGCGTGATGTTTTGAATGTGATCGAAGAGAGAAGTTCAACTCGCGGCTACACGGAGCAAAAACTGACAAAAGAAGAACTGGACCGGTTGATCCGCGCCGGGCTGCAGGCGCCCACAGCCGCCAACAGACAGGAAATACACATTACCGTTTTAGCGGGAGATGATCCGATCTTAGCGGAGATAGAGGCGGTTAAAAATGCGGACCACAATATTGTGAATCCGCCGCATAATTTCTATTACGAAGCGCCGGTTGTCATGCTGTTAAGCGGGGAAGAAGCTTTTCCCTGGAGTCCGGTAGACGCCGGAATCGCAGTGGAGAATATCGCGCTTGCAGCAGAAGGAATGGGACTTGGCAATCTGATCATCGGCTGTATCAAAGACGCCATGAACGGAGCAAAGAAATCCTATTTTGCCAATGCGCTGCATTTTCCGGAGGGGTACCGGTTTGAAATTGCCATTGCAGTCGGGCATAAGGCAGTGACGAAGGAACCGCACACCTACAGCGCGGAAAAGAATGTAACGATTCTTTGATCAGGCGGAAAATTTATTTTTTAACGAACACACAAGCGCAGGAACCGAATCTGCAAATACAGATCCGGCTCCTGCTTTTTTGATCCGCTATCCTTTTTTCTGCCTGCTGCCCAGCATCCGGCTCAATTTTCGGATCGTCTCGATCTTTTTTAAGTCTTCAGGCGTCATCCGTTCTTTTAAAACCCCCAGGATCAGTTCGGTTTCGGCGTCTGTAAAGGTGACGCCCTGCTTGGCGGCTTTGGCATTCAAAGCCAGAAAATACGGAAGGATCTCTTTACTGGGCTTCGTTTTGGATTCTTCCGCCAGTTCTGTCAGCAATTCCAGCTTTTCCGGTGCGATTGACTGCAGAAGCGGATTGTTTTTCCAGTCATTTTCATTCATAGTTCTGTTTCCTTTCCGAAAGTTATGTATCGAAGTTTCCCATCATGGACTGCATTAGATCGCCGGCGTCCATTCCGCCGGATTCCATGAGAGACATCATAGAGAGAATCATGTCCAATTGTTCAGCATTTTCCTGCGGCATGGAGGAGCGCATGGCTTCCATAACATGTATGGGTGTCATTTCCTGCTGCCTGCATGTACATTGTGGACGCCGGATAAAATCAAGCAGCTGCTGCAGTTCCATAAATTTGATCAGAACAGCCAGACCACGCTGCTGATCCGGTGGAAAAAAGGGCAGAAATGTTTTGAAAAATTCCAATTCAACAGATGGCTGAAACGCATCTAAAATTGTTCTTGTTCCGTCTTCCATTTCCACCCTTGCTCCTGTCACTTTTGTTTATTCACAACGATTTCCGATTAGCAGCCGCAGCCACAGCCGCCGTTGCCGTTCCCTAAGCCGAAGAGACCGCCGTTGCCGTTCCCACAGCAGCAGGACAATAACAGGATGATCCAGATAATGCTGCAGCCACAGCCGCCATTGCCATAGCCGTTATTTGCCAGCCCGATTCCGTTGTTCCCACCGCAGAATAATAAGATCAAGATCAGGAACAGGCAGTTATTGTTGCCGCATCCGCCGTTGTTAGCGATTGCCGTACCATAGCCGTTGTCACATCCGCATCCGTCATTTCCACAGTTTGTTGCTGATAAATCGCTCATGAGAATTCCTCCCAAATGTTTTTGATTACACTTCATCATATGTCTGAACCGCATATTTGTTTCCTGCAAAATTTATTTTATCCGTCGGTTTCCGAAACAGAAGAATAACACGACTTTTTTGGAATTTCATATTTTATATAACAGGGAAATAGGAGTTGATGAAAATGAATCGAGTAAGGGAACAGATCGGTTTGTCCGACCGGATCGCCGCTTCTGTTACGGGAGCCGGGATTACGGCCGCCGTGCTGGATTCCGGCGTATCTATGCATCCGGATCTGAAAGGACGGATCGCAGAGTTTCGGGATTTTGTCAGTCAGCGGAACGAACCGTACGACAATAACGGACACGGAACGCACATTTGCGGGATCTTATGCGGAAGCGGCTCTCTTTCTGCCGGCAGATATCGGGGGATTGCGCCGGGCATGAAGCTGGTTGTCGGTAAAGTTTTAAATAATGCGGGAAAAGGACAGGTGGAAGTTTTGATCCGGGCGATCCAATGGGTCATTCAGATGCGGAAACGGTATGGAATCCGGATCTTAAATATATCGATCGGCACGAAGGTAACGCCGGAAACCGATTACGGGTCCAAACTGATCCAAACGGTAGAAGAAGCCTGGGAGAACGGGATCGTCGTTGTCGTTGCGGCAGGAAATAACGGTCCGCTGCCGGGAAGCGTGACAACGCCCGGCATCGCGGAAAAAGTGATCACAGTAGGGGCCTGTGACGATTCGGTTCCGGTCTGGGTTGGCGGAAGGCGGCTGCAGAATTATTCCGGAAGAGGAAGCGCCAAGATGCGGAAACCGGAGGTTGTGGCGCCGGCACAGGAAGTTGTCAGCCTGCGCCGGATGGTAAATTATAAGTACCGCCTGATATCAGATGCTTATGAAGTCAGAAGTGGGACTTCCATGGCAGCTCCGGTGGTCGCGGGCGCAGTCGCGCTTCTCTTGGAAAACGATCTGTCTCTGACGCCGGAGCAGGTAAAAAACAGGCTGCAATCCGGGTGTGTGGATCTGGGTTTGCCGGTCTTCCAGCAGGGATACGGGAAAATCTGGCTGCCAAAATTTTTAAATAAGAGTTTACAAAATCCAAACTGCCTACTATAATAGGGAAGAAATCTTACTTAGGAGGTATTAAGGTATGACAAAAATCAAAATGACAACGCCGCTTGTTGAAATGGATGGCGATGAAATGACCCGTGTTCTGTGGAAGATGATTAAGGATGAATTGCTGGAACCCTTTGTAGATCTGAAAACAGAATATTATGATCTGGGGCTCGTACACAGAAACGAGACGGATGATCAGGTAACCATTGAATCAGCGGAAGCAACCAAGAAGTACGGTGTAGCGGTAAAATGTGCCACGATTACACCCAATGCTGCCAGAATGCCTGAGTATAATTTGAAGGAAATGTGGAAGAGCCCGAACGGTACGATCCGGGCAATCTTAGACGGAACCGTATTCCGTGCTCCGATCATTGTTAAAGGAATTGAACCTTATGTAAAAACATGGAAGAAACCGATCACGATCGCAAGACATGCGTACGGGGATGTCTATAAGGCGACAGAGATGAAGATTCCCTCTGCCGGAAAGGCGGAGCTTGTATATACAGCGGAAGACGGTACCGAAACCAGAGAACTGATCCACGATTTTAAGGGCACCGGCATTCTGCAGGGAATGCACAATCTGAATCAATCGATCGAGAGTTTTGCGAGAAGCTGTTTTAATTACGCGCTGGATACCAAGCAGGATCTGTGGTTTGCCACAAAGGATACGATCTCTAAAAAATATGACCATACATTTAAGGATATTTTCCAGGATATCTATGATGCCGAGTACGCCGAAAAGTTTGAGAAAGCGGGGATTACGTATTTCTATACACTGATCGATGATGCGGTAGCGAGAGTGATCCGTTCGGAAGGCGGCTATATCTGGGCCTGCAAGAACTATGACGGCGATGTAATGTCGGATATGGTGGCGACTGCGTTCGGTTCCCTGTCTATGATGACCTCCGTACTGGTATCTCCGCAGGGATATTACGAATATGAAGCGGCGCATGGTACCGTACAGAGACATTACTATAAATATCTGAAAGGGGAGAAAACCTCAACCAATCCGATTGCAACTATTTTTGCGTGGAGCGGCGCACTGCGCAAGCGCGGTGAAATGGATCAGCTGCCCGACCTGATGAACTTTGCCGATAAACTGGAAGAAGCCTGCATCAAGACCATTGAAAACGGTGATATGACCGGCGATCTGGCGCTGATCTCTACGGCAGAAGAAAAGCGGGTATGCACAAGTGAAGAATTTATTCAGGCGATCCGTACAACCTTAGAGGGATTATTAGCTTAGCAGTCAGAAGCGATACATATACAGGAATCACAGGAAAAGAGCATTGCGCAGCCGCTGTGTACGGCGGAAACGCAATGCTCTTTTTAAAGAAATGTTTTAAATTTTCGGAAAAAGTCGCTTGAAAAAGTTGAGTATATAGAAAAAACTCGGTTGAAAAAGTTTAATGGGCGGTGTATAATAAATCCATGCATACAAATAGGAGGTTCATAACTATGCTGAAACGGAAAATTGAGCACAGCCTTTTGGAGTGGAAAAATACCCCGAATCATAAGCCGTTGATCATAAAAGGGTGCCGTCAGTGCGGGAAGACATTCTCTGTTTTGGATTTTGCCAGGAATAACTATGATCATGTCGTTTATCTCAATTTTTTTGAGAATCCGGACTATGCGTCTGTCTTTTCCGGCTCTTTGGAGATCGATTATATTATTATGCTTCTCTCTGCTCTGCTCGGAAGAGAAGCTGTATTTGAAGCGGGAAAGACCGTTCTTGTGCTGGATGAAATACAGGACTGTCCGGAAGCGAGGACAGCGCTCAAGTTTTTTCGAATCGACGGGCGGTTTGACGTCATCGGAACAGGTTCCTTGCTCGGTGTGAAAGGATACGGGAAGGAGCCGAAATCTATTCCGGTAGGCTCGGAAACGGTGATCGATATGTATCCATTGGATTTTGAAGAATTTCTGTGGGCCTGCGGCATTGAGGCTCCGATCATTGAAATGCTGAAAAAAAGTTTAGAAGAAGAAACTCCGGTTCCGGAAGCCCTGCACAACCGTATGAGACAGCTGCTTTTGCAGTATGTGGTTGTGGGCGGCATGCCGGACGCAGTACAGACCTTTGTGGATACAAAACAGATGGATAAGGTTTTGCGTATCCAACGGGATATTATCCGTTCCTATGAAGATGATATGGTAAAGTATGCGGAGAAAAAGGATAAATCTCACATCAGAGAATGTTTTCAGTCAATTCCGAAACAACTCAGTAAGGAAAATAAGAAATTTCAGTATTCGGTTCTCAAAAAAGGGGCTTCCGCATCCAAATATGCAGGCAGTCTGCAGTGGATTGAGGATGCCGGCATCATTTCCCGGTGCTATAATCTCTCGATCCCGGAACTTCCTTTGGATGGGAATGCACTGAAAGACATTTTTAAGGTTTATATGCGGGATTGCGGCTTGTTTGTCAGTATGCTGGAGGACGGAACCCAGTACGATATTCTGCAGGGGAACCTTTATGGGTATAAGGGAGCTATTTTTGAAAACCTGATCGCAGATATTTTTGCAAAGATGGGACGCAAGCTGTATTATTACCATAAGGATAGCGGGCTGGAGGTGGATTTTGTGATTCGCTATCAGGGCGAATGCACCTTGGTAGAAGTCAAAGCCGCAAATGGAAATACCAAAAGTACGAAAACGATTCTGAAGCATCCGGAAAAATACCATGTAAACAAAGCAATTAAGTTGGGAGATTACAATGTGGGACGGGCAGAACAGATTCTGACGCTTCCGCTTTATATGGCGTTTTTGATTCGTTCCATCTGATTCATATCTTTAAATAAATTTCCATTTCTTGTTAGTTATATTAGTCGTTGAGGACATCGAAAAGAGCATTGCAAAGCCGTTGTGCACGGTGAAAACGCAATGCTCTTTTTGAAGAAAACTGTTCTAAATATTCTTAATGATCGTTCCGACCTTTTCTTTGAGACCGGAAACGGCTTTATCCAGATTGGTGATGATCGCGCGCCTTCCCTTAGCAGCGCTGACAAATTTCAAGCAGGCGTCTACCTTGGGAAGGGAAGTCGTTGGTTTTAACTTGCCGCTGTCAACCAGCGCAGTCGCTTCCTCTACGGTCAATTCCTTTAAATAAGTTTCTTCCGGCGTTCCCTTGTTGATCCGGATATAATCCTTTGAAGTCAGGATCAGCAGAGCAGAAGCGTCCAGCATATCGGCCAGCTTTGCGGCGGTATAGTCTTTTTCAATGATCGCGCTGGCACCCTTTAAGCGTCCTCTCTGGTCCAGTACCGGGATACCGCCGCCGCCTGCGGCGATTACGATCTGATTTGCATCAACCAGTGTCCGGATCGCGTCGATCTCATAGATATCAATGGGCTGCGGAGAAGCGATGATCCTGCGGTATCCGCTGCCTTCCGGCGTCTCTTCATAAACCGTATAATTGCCTTTCCGTTCCTCAACCTCAGCTTCATCCTTTGTCATATAACGTCCGATAATCTTGGAAGGATTGTGAAAAGCCTTGTCAAAAGGATCGACCCGCACCTGCGTGATAATGGTGGAAACCGGTTTATAGATCCCGCGGTTTAACAATTCCGTGCGGATCGCGCTCTGTAAGTCAAACCCGATATAGCCCTGGCTCATGGCCCCGCATACGGACATCGGCGCGACCGTATAATTGTGATTCAGACGGCTGAATTCGGTCATGGCAGTCTGTATCATGCCGATCTGCGGGCCGTTGCTGTGTGTGATCACAATCTCATATTTTGCCTCTGCCAGATCCGCGATAGCGGCAGCAGCCTTTTTCACCCGTTCCTGCTGCTCCGGCAGGGTATCTCCGAACGCGTTCCTGCCCAGTGCGACTACAATAATATTATTCATCTATTTTCTGCTCCTTTCCAATGCCTGTCGAAATTCTGAAACGAATAAAAATATTATACTTGAAACCGGGAAAAATGTAAATAACAATCGGGAAATTATCCAAAAACGGAAAATGTGGATAACCGATGCGAATAATTTTTAAGAGAGTATTGACAATACATGTATAATTGTATACAATCATACAAAAAATGATCAGAAAGAAGGACATACGGATGGCAACGAACTACAGAGTAAGAATGGACGAGAAGACAAACCTGCTCGGACTGGAAGAACATATTTATCATTTGGTGGATGTGAAGGAACCGAATGTATTCCGCAATCTGTTTCCCTATGAGGAAGTACCGAAGATCGCGTTTAATGACAGGATCGTTCCGCACAATATGCCGAAGGAAATCTGGATCACCGATACCACCTTCCGGGACGGACAGCAGTCCAGAACTCCGTATACGACAGAACAGATTGTGACGATGTATGATTATTTACATAAACTGGGAGGCCCCAAGGGGATTATCCGCCAGAGTGAATTTTTCCTGTACAGCAAAAAGGACAGGGACGCCGTCTATAAATGTATGGAGCGCGGGTATCAGTTTCCCGAAGTAACAAGCTGGATCCGGGCAACGCAAAAGGATTTTGAACTGGTAAAGGATATCGGACTAAAGGAAACCGGTATTCTGGTAAGCTGTTCGGATTATCATATTTTTTATAAGCTGAAGATGAGCCGGAAGGAATGTATGGATCATTATCTGGATATCATCCGGCAGTGCCTGGATCAGGGAATCAGTCCGCGCTGCCATCTGGAGGATATTACCCGTTCCGATATTTACGGCTTTGTGATTCCCTTCTGTCTGGAACTGATGAAGTTGCAGGAGGAATATCAGATACCGGTAAAGATCCGCGCCTGCGACACGATGGGCTATGGCGTCAATTTTTCCGGCGCTGTAATCCCCAGATCGGTACAGGGGATCATTTACGGCCTGACCACGCATGCGGGCGTGCCTTCCGAACAGCTGGAGTGGCACGGACATAATGATTTCTATAAAGCGGTTACGAATTCCACAACGGCCTGGCTGTATGGGGCCTGCGGCGTCAACTGTTCCCTGTTCGGGATCGGAGAACGGACCGGAAATACGCCGTTAGAGGCTATGGTGTTTGAATATGCGCAGTTAAGGGGGACTTTAGACGGCATGGAGCCGACTGTCATCACCGAGCTGGCAGAGTATTATGAAAAAGAGATCGGCTATCGGGTTCCGTCCAGAACTCCGTTTGTCGGTAAGAATTTCAATGTGACCAGAGCCGGGATCCATGCGGACGGTCTGCTGAAAAATGAGGAGATCTACAATATCTTCGATACGGAAAAGATCCTGAACCGTCCGGTTTTGGTTGCTGTATCCAACACGTCCGGGCTTGCCGGGATCGCGCACTGGATGAATACCTATTACCGCTTAAAGGACGAGAACCGGATCGATAAGAATGCGCCTTTGGTTGCGAAGGTAAAGGAATGGGTCGATGCGGAATATGAATCCGGAAGAGTGACCGTTATCACGGATGATGAGCTGGTTGCGCAGATCGACAAGGCCTGCGAAGACCTGGGACTGAATAAGATCGAAAAACAGTAATCTGCCAATTCGGTCAGTTTGTCTGTAATTGTCTGTAATATGGAGGGAACAGATGGAAGCAAAAGAAGATCAATTGGAAGTTTCGGATAATTATTCCCTGCGCGGCAGGGTATTCGGCATTATCCGGCAGAATATCCTGTCCGGCGCGTATCAGCATAATGAAGAACTGCGGGAGATGACGCTTGCCAGAGAACTGGGCGTCAGCAGAACACCGGTCAGGGAGGCGCTGCGCCAATTAGAACTGGAAGGACTGGTTAAGATCATTCCCAATAAAGGCGCTTATGTGGTAGGAATCACCAGAAAAGACATCCGGGACATTTATGCCATGCGCGGCGTACTGGAAGGCTTATGTGTCAAATGGGCCTGCAGCCGGATTACGCCGGAGGAACTGGCAGTGTTGGAAGAGATCAACGATCTGACGGAATTTCATATCCGAAAGAAACGGTATGACAAGGTGGTCGAACTGGATAATCAGTTTCACCAGATGCTCTACCAGATTGCGGACAGCCGGATGTTAAGCCGGACCTTGCGGGAATTTCACGAATATCTGGAAAGCGCCCGCAAGATTACGCTGTCGGAGGAGCATCGGGTATCGGATTCTCTGGAAGAACACCGCGCCATCGTTGCGGCGCTGAAACAGCGGGACGGCGAAAAAGCAGAAGCGCTTGCCGCCCTGCATATGCAGAAAACAATTGAAAATATGGAACATGTGCATGTGATCTAGCTATTCGGCGAGCTCAGCCCATTGTTCATATAAGGTTTCAAGCTGTTCATTGACTGCCGCCTGCTGCAGGGATAATTCCTGTAGTCTGGCGGCATTTGTGCTGATTGCCGGATCGTTTAAGCAGGCTTCCAGTTCCTGCGATTCTGTTTCCAACTGTGCGATCTGTGCTTCCAGTCTGGAAAGCTGCGTCTGCCGTCTGCGTTCTTTGGCCTGCGCGTCTTTTTTGGCCTGCCAGTCTTCTTTCCCGGAAACGGAAGCAGAAGCAGAGACAGCTTCCGGAACCGAATGAACGGCTTCGTCAGACTGCTCCTGTAACTGGCTGAATTTTTCCAGATAATAATCGTAATTTCCCAGATAATTGGTCAGCGTTTTTCGGCGCAGATCCAGCACGCGGTCGGCAGTCCTGTTGATAAAATACCGGTCGTGGGACACATACAGGACGGTTCCCTCGTAATTGCGGATGGCGTCTTCCAGAATTTCTTTGGAAACCATATCCAGGTGGTTGGTCGGCTCGTCTAAGATCAAAAAATTTGCTTGGCCAAGCATCAGCTTTCCGAGCGATACCCGGCCGCGTTCTCCGCCGCTGATATCGCGGATATATTTAAACACATCATCTCCGGTAAACAAAAAAGCGGCCAGCAGATTACGGACTTTGGTATTGGTAAGATCCGGATACGCATCCTGGATCTCTTCAAAAACCGTTTTGTCCGGATCCAAAACCTGCTGCTCCTGATCGTAATAGCCGATATATACATTGGAACCCAAAGTGATCGTACCGGTATCCGGAGGCAGAAGTCCTGTGATCATTTTTAAGATTGTGGTTTTCCCGGTCCCGTTGTCACCGATGATCGCGACCTTTTCTCCCCGTTTTACGGAGAATTCCAGATGAGAGAACAGATTCTGGGTTCCGAATGATTTCCCCAGATCCGTCACTGTCAGCACGTCATTTCCGCTTAAAATGTTCGGAACGAGGTGGATCCGCATTTTATCATTGATCTCCGTGGGTTTTTCCAGACGCTCGATCTTACCCAGCATCTTTTCACGGCTTTCCGCGCGTTTAATGGATTTTTCCCGGTTAAACTGTTTCAGCTTTGTGATAACGGCTTCCTGATGTTTGATCTCCTGCTGCTGATTCAGCCATGCTCTGGCGGCGGCCTCCCGCAGCATGGCCTTTTTTTCGGCATACGCGGAATAGTTGCCGGTAAAGGAGGTGACTGTTGCCTGGTCGATCTCCACTACCTTTGTCACGATCCGGTCTAAAAAGTAGCGGTCGTGCGATACCAGAATGACTGCGCCGTCATAAGCGGACAGAAAATTTTCTAGCCATGCGACGGAAGAAATATCCAGATGGTTTGTCGGCTCATCCAGCATAATAATGTCCGGTTTGGTCAGCAGCAGTTTCCCCAGCGCTACACGGGTTTTCTGCCCGCCGGACAGTTTGCAGATTTCTTTATCCCGGTCTTCGTCTGTGAATCCGAGTCCCTTTAAAACGCCGGTCACTTCACTTTGGTAAGCATAGCCGTTCTGCAGTTCAAACTCATGATTGAACCGGGCGTACGTCTGCATTTTCTGCTCCAGCTGCGGGCCGGACAGGGCGGCCATTTCCTGTTCCAACTGCCGGATGCGCTGTTCCATGGCGATAACGTCCGCCTTCGCGCTTAATAATTCTTCATAGATCGTCTGATGACCGGTCAGATCCTGATGCTGCGATAAGTAGCCGACCGTGGTATCTTTGGCAATGGTGATCTCGCCGGAGTCCGGAGTCAGTTCTCCCACTAACAGGCGCAGCAGCGTGGTTTTTCCGGCACCGTTGATCCCGACGATCGCAAGTTTTTCTTTTGCCTCCAGATGAAAGGAGCAGTCTTTCAGTACGGTTCCGGTGACAAATTCTTTTTCTATGTGACTGCATGATAATATCATAAGTAAACCTCGTTCTTTGATTTCCCATTTTCACAAAGCGTATTATAGCGGAAAAAATTGTCTCGCGCAATAGGAGAAATCGATTGTTAAAAAATTGACATAGTATTCAAAATTGCCTATAATGTTTTTGGTATAAGAGAGAAATATATTTCAAAACGGAGACAGATGGAAAATGAAGCGAGTCGTATTTGGAAAGGAAATGAAAGCGGTAGACGCTTATACGATAAATCAGATCGGGATTCCGTCCCTGGTACTGATGGAGCGGGCCGCGTACAGCTGCGTTCCTTTTTTAAAAGACAGGCAGCGCATCCTGGTCGCAGTCGGATGCGGCAACAACGGAGCGGACGGGATCGCTCTGGCGAGAATGCTGTGGCTGCATCATCAGAATGCAGAAATTTATGTGGTCGGAACGGGAGAAGGGACGCCGGAATGGCAGACGCAGAAACAGATCGCCGAAAATCTCGGGATTCCCTTTGTCACGAATCCGGACTATTCCACATATGATAGTATTGTGGATGCGATATTCGGCGTGGGTCTGTCCAGAACGGTGACCGGCGGATTTGCGGAAGTGATTGACCGGATCAATGCAAGCGGCGTCCGCCAGGTACTGGCAGTGGATCTGCCGTCCGGTATCGACAGTACGACGGGGGCTGTCCTCGGAACTGCGGTCCGTGCGGATCAAACAGTGACATTCGGCGCAATGAAAACCGGATTGCTGCTTTATCCCGGAGCGGAATATGCCGGGGAGATACACGTGGCGGATATCGGATTCCCGGAATGTGCCTATGCAGGACGGACGGCGCCCATATATTATGATATGGAGCCGATTTCCGGCCTTTTGCCTGCCCGTCCGGCGCATTCCAACAAGGGAACTTATGGAAAAATTTTGATCATTGCCGGCTCCGGGCATATGGGCGGAGCCTGTTTTTTATGCGCGGATGCAGCATATCGGAGCGGAGCGGGGATTGTCCGGATACTGACGCATGAAAACAACCGGCTTGCTTTGCAGAAACAGCTGCCGGAGGCAATCCTGTCATTTTATCGGGACGGCGTTGCGGAAACCGAACTGCAGGACGCGCTGGATTGGGCGAGCGTGATCGTTGCCGGCCCCGGATTGGGACAAAATGAAACCGCGGCCGTTTTGGTATGGAATGCGTTGAAATCCGGGAAACCGCTGATCCTGGACGCGGACGGATTAAATATACTGGCGGCCCGGCCGGAATGGAAGTCCCTGCTGCACCCGCAGATGATCCTGACGCCGCATTTGGGGGAAATGGCCCGGCTGACCGGGACCTCTATTGCGCAGATCCAGGCCTCTGTATTGGAAACGGCGCTTGCCTATGCGAAAGAAAACCGGGTGACCTGTATTTTAAAGGACGCGCATACGGTCGTCGCCGACTGGAATCAGAACCTCTATCTCAATGCTGTTTCCAACCCCGGAATGGCAAAGGGCGGTTCCGGCGACGTGTTGGCCGGTATCCTCGGGGCAATGGCCGGAAATAAAGCGCTTCCCGTGCTGCAGGAATTTTCGGATAATCCGATGTTTACGCCGGCTGTGTACGGCGTCTGTCTGCACAGTCAGGCGGGTGGCCTTGCGGCGAAAGAATCAGGAGAGTATTCCATGAATGCACGGGATATCATCCGTTCTATCAAAGAGATCATTCGTTAAAGTGAGGGAAATGGAGGAGACAATGATTACAAAAGATGCGGAATTACCCGAATATTTCAGAGTATATGCCAATGTGGATTTAGATCAGATCCGGGAAAACGTACAAAATATGAAGCAGCATACAAAACCGGGCACGCTGATGCTGGCGGTGATCAAAGCGGACGGTTACGGGCACGGCGCGGTCCCCATAGCCAGAATCTTAAACGGAATCGCGGACTGGTTTGCGGCAGCGACGATCCAGGAGGCGCTGAATCTTCGGCGTCACGGGATCACGGAGCCGATTCTGATCCTCGGACATGTGCCGGTTTCGGCATATCCCGCAATGGTGGAAGCCGGGATCCGGTGCGCGGTCTATGACTACGATATGGCAAAAGCCATCTCCGATGCTGCAATATCTTCAAACAGGCAGGCGTATATCCATATAAAAACGGATACCGGCATGGGACGGATCGGATTTGCTCCCACCAGGGAAAGCGCTGCAATTGCCGCAAAGATCGCGAACCTGCAGAATCTCTGTATCGAAGGGTGTTTTACCCATTTTGCCAAAGCGGATGAGGCGGATAAGTCCCATGTCAGGGGGCAGTTTGAGAAATTCAGACAGTTTTTGGATTATCTGGAGGAGGTGCATGTGAGACCGCAGATCTGTCACTGCGCCAACAGCGCGGCAATTCTGGATCTGCCGGAAATGCACATGGATATGGTACGGGCAGGAATCGCACTGTACGGTCTGCGCCCGTCAGCGGACGAAGATATTGCCAAATTGGACCTGAAGCCGGCGCTGTCTCTTTACAGCCATGTGATCTATGTGAAAGAGATCCCTGCCGGAACCGGAATCAGCTACGGCAGCACCTTTATCGCGCAAAAGCCTATGCGGGTCGCTACGATCCCGGTGGGATACGCGGACGGGTATCCCCGGTCTTTGAGCAATCGGGGGTATGTTCTGATCCATGGAAAGCGGGCGGCCATTCTGGGAAGAGTCTGTATGGATCAGATGATCGTGGACGTGACGGAGATCCCGGATGTCCGGATTGGTACGAAGGTTACGCTGATCGGAACGGACGGAGCGGAGGAAATTCAGACGGATCAGCTGGGCGATCTTTCGGGACGGTTTAATTATGAGCTGGTCTGCGATCTGGGGAAGCGGATTCCGCGGGTTTATTATCAGGACGGAGCTGTCTGCGGGACAAAAGATTACTTTACGGATGAATACCTGTAAGATTTCATTCCTGTGATATGTTTAAAATGCCGGTCACAGGCAATACTAGGATAAAAAGTATGGAGTGTGACATTTGTGATTATCAGACGAGGAGATATCTATTACGCAGATTTACGGCCGGTCGTAGGATCCGAACAGGGCGGGATCCGTCCGGTTCTGGTGATACAGAACGATACCGGCAACCGGCACAGCCCGACTGTGATCTGCGCCGCGATCACATCAAAGATGAATAAGGCCAAACTGCCTACGCATGTAGAATTGGACAGCCGCCGCTGCGATATTGTAAAGGATTCCGTAATCCTGCTGGAGCAGGTAAGGACGATTGATAAAAAAAGATTAAAGGATAAAATCTGTCAGCTGGATTCTGAAATGATGGAGCGGGTCAACCATGCTCTGGAAGTCAGTCTGGATTTGTTACATAAATATTGACGGAAAGCAAAAGGTTTGTTACAATACTATAGATATGCAATAAAAAAATGCAAAAGGAGAAAATGAATGGATAGTGACAGTCAGATAACGGGTCTGATCTTATTTCTTGTTTTCATTGTAGTGAATTTCCTGTTGTACGGGTTTCGCTATGCGGTAGAAGCACTGAACATTACGGATCTGGAACGCGAGGTGGAAGAAGGCAGCAAAAAGGCCGGGAAGCTGCTGGCGATCCGGAATGATCCGGAGAAATATACCATTACGCGCCGGTTGATCTCGTATGCCATGGCGATCCTGGTAGGCTATTATCTGTGGCGTCCTTACACCGGGTTTGTCTATGGGAAACTGGTATCCCTGGCAGGACAGGTACTGCGGTCGGAAGTCCTGTGGCTGATTTCATTTCTGCTTGTGCTGTTTTATCTGTTGTTTCTGATGCTTGCGCTGGGAATGCTGCTGCCGGGGAAACTGGGCGCGCGCTACGCCGGCGCGTGGTCGAATGCCCTGCTTGGCGTGAACAGTGTTCTGATGACCGTTCTCACGCCGATTTCCGCTCTGATCAAAATTCTTGCGAATCTGATCCTGCGGATTTTCGGCATTGATCCCAATGAATCGCTGGAGAACGTAACAGAGGAAGAGATCAAGTCGATCGTCAGTGAAGGACATGAAGCGGGCGTGATCGAAGCCAATGAGGCGGAGATGATCGCCAATATCTTTGAATGGGGCGATAAAGAGGCGCAGGATATCATGACGCACCGGAAGAATATTACCGGGCTCAACGGGGAACTCACCCTGAAAGAGTGTGTACAGACGATGCTGGCAGGGAATTACACCCGTTATCCGGTGTATGAAGAAGATATTGACGACGTGATCGGGATCCTGCATCTAAAGGAAGCGGTGATCGCGCTGGAACAAAAACAGTATGGAGACTGGAGGATCAAAGATATTCCGGAACTTCTGCAGAAGCCGTATTTTATACCGGAGACCAGAAATATCGACGCGCTGTTTCGAGATATGCAGTCCGGAAAGGTACATATGGCTGTCGTGATCGACGAATACGGACAGACCTCAGGTATCATTTCCATGGAAGATATTCTGGAAGAGATCGTCGGAAATATTCTGGATGAATATGACGCGGAAGAGGAGACCAATATTGTCAAGACCGGAGAAAACACTTATCTGTTAAACGGCATGACAACTTTGGAGGAACTGGCGGAAGAACTGGATATTCATATCGATGAAGATTCCTATGATACGCTGAACGGGTATCTGCTTTCTGAACTGGGACGGATCCCGGCGGAAGGAGAGACGCCGGTACTGATCTCGGAGCGGTATCAGTATGAGATCTTAAAGGTTGAAAATAAAATGATCTCCAAGGTAGCGCTTACGATCCTGCCTCCCAAAGAAGAGGAAGAAGATGCCGACAAAGACAAAAAAGAAAAGAAATAATTCTATTACAATCTAAAAGAAAAACAGAGGAGAATCAATATCATGTCTGGACATTCTAAATTTGCGAATATCAAACACAAGAAAGAAAAAAATGATGCGGCAAAGGGCAAGATCTTTACCATTATCGGCCGTGAGATCGCGGTAGCGGTAAAAGAAGGCGGCCCGGATCCTGCCAATAACAGCAAACTGCGTGATGTGATCGCCAAGGCAAAAGCCAATAATATGCCGAACGACACCATCGACCGTGGGATCAAGAAAGCTGCCGGCGATGCCAACAGCGTCAATTACGAAGCAATCACCTATGAAGGCTACGGTCCCAGCGGAACGGCGATTATTGTAGATACGCTGACCGATAATAAGAACCGGACGGCTGCCAATGTAAAGAATGCGTTTTCCAAAGGAAACGGCAATGTGGGAACTCCGGGCTGCGTATCCTATATGTTTGACAAAAAGGGACAGATCATTCTGGATAAAGAAGAATGTGATCTGGATGCCGATACGCTGATGATGATGGCGTTAGATGCGGGCGCGGAGGACTTTTCGGAAGAGGAAGACAGCTTTGAGATCCTGACGGATCCGGATCAGTTTTCAGCCGTGCGCGAAGCGCTGGAAGCGGAAGGTCTGGAGATGGCGGAAGCCGAAGTTACCATGATTCCGCAGAACTATGTTACGCTGACCGACGAGGAAGAAATCAAGCGGTTTAACCGGATTCTGGATTTCCTGGATGCGGATGACGATGTGCAGGCAGTTTACCACAACCTGGATGAATAAGGAATATGAATACCATATTATTTGATTTGGACGGAACCCTGCTTCCTATGGATCTGGAAGGGTTTCTGGATACTTATGAAAAAGCGTTAAAGAGCAGGCTGGAGCATGCCGGTTTCGATGCGGATCTGATCTGGCAGGCGATCTGGCAGGGAATGGCGGCCATGCTGGAAAATGAAGGCATGCTGACCAACGAAGAGATGTTTTTAAAAACATTTGATTCGATCGTCGGAGAAAAGAGCCGGAGAGTGCAGCGGGAAATCGAAAGATTTTATCAGCGGGATTTTTCCGTTGCCCGGCTGAATACGCAGCCGACCCCTTATGCGGAGCAGACGATCTCTCTGTTAAAGAGAAAGGGCTACACTGTTGTTCTGGCGACGAATCCGGTCTTTCCGGCAGTCGCGACGGAACAGAGGATCCGGTGGGCGGGCCTGGAACCGGAAGATTTCGCGCTTATCACCACATATGAGAATACTTGTTATACAAAACCCAATCTGAATTATTACCGGAGACTGCTCCGGGAACTGAATCGGACGCCGGACGACTGCCTGATGGTGGGAAATGACGTGGATGAGGATATGTGCGTTGTCAAAATGGGAATGGATACCTTTTTGATCAAGGATTGTCTCATCAATCGGAACGGCCGGGATATCAGTGATTTTAAACAGGGAAGCTGGCAGGCCTTTGCCGAATATGCCGAATCCCTGCCTTCGCTGCGAACCTACGAATTCCGCCGGTAGCACGGGAAAAGGACAGAAAACTATTGACAAACCCATAGGGGAATGTTAAGATATCAAAGTGCTTTGAAGCCATGCGGATGTGGCGGAATGGCAGACGCATCAGACTCAAAATCTGACGGTGGCGACATCGTGCGGGTTCAAGTCCCGCCATCCGCAGCTAATTAAAAATCTGAACCCGGTTCCGATGGCGGAGGGGTTCAGATTTTTTTCTGTAGGTTAAAAGGAGATGAAAAATGGTACAAGTTATTTCAGACAGCACCTGTGATCTGTCCCCGGAATTACTGCGGCGATATCAGATAGAGATTCTGCCGCTCCATATTATTCTGGGCGAAAAGGAATATGAGGATTCCAAAAACATTACGCCGGACGATATTTACCGTTGGGCGGACGCCAATAAGACAACGCCGAAAACTTCCGCGCCTTCCATGGAGAGCGCGGTGGAACTGTTCCGGCCGCATATAGAAGCCGGAGAGGAAATCGTATGTTTTTCTATTTCCGGCGAAATGTCGTCTTCCTGTAATGTTATGCGTCTGGCGGCGGAAGAACTGAAAGCGGAAGACCGGGTCTTTGTAATTGATTCGGCCAATCTTTCCACCGGCATCGGCCTGCTGGTAGTGGAAGCCGCGATTCTGGCGCAGCAGGGGGTATCCGGCGCGGAGATTGCCGGACAGATGGAAGAACTGAAGCCGCGCGTCCGCGCCAGCTTTGTGGTTGACACGCTGCTCTATCTGTACAGAGGCGGCCGCTGCAGCGGTCTTGCGGCAATGGCGGGAAGCGTTCTGAATCTGCACCCGAAGATCGTAGTGGAAGACGGAAAGATGCATCCGGATAAGAAATACCGCGGAAAGATTTCCAAAGCGATCCTGTCTTATGTGAAGGATATGGAACCGGAATTAAAAAATGCCAGGACAGACCGGGTATTTATTACCCATTCCGGCTGTGATGCGGCGGACGTAGAGGCGGTACGGGACTATCTGAACAGTCTTCATATTTTTTCCGAGATCTTTGAAACACGCGCCGGCGGCGTAATCTCCAGTCATTGCGGACCGGGTACGCTGGGCGTTCTGTTTATCTCAGGAAATTAGAATTTGTTCCAGTAAGGAGGAGTTACGAATGAGAAAACAGTTGCGGATCGTTATGATTGCAGGATTTGTGTTAAGTATATTGACGGCCTGCGGAAGCGTAGACGAAGTCAAAAAGATAGAATTATCCAATGCTTCCGTGCAGATTCATGCAGATGAACCGGACGATGAAACGGGAACTACAAAAGAAACGGAAACCGTTTCCCAAAATACCGGATCTGAGAAAGAAAAAGATCCGAAAGAGACAGAAAAGGCAGAAACGGAACCGGATACAACGGATGCAGCAGCTACGGTCGCGGCTCCGAACAGTGTGATCAATCCGGATAAAGGGGCAGGCACCTTTGAATCCGGCGACTGCAGTATTACAATTTCCGGGATCAAGCTCTCTGTCGGTACGGATTTCCTGCCGTATGTGGATACAATCGGAAAGGCGAAGATCGTGCAGGGGGAAGCCTGTCTGGGCGGGGGCTATGATACCAATTATTATTATGGAGATTCACTGGCTGTCTATACTTACGCGGAGGACGGAAAGCAGATCATCTATGACATTTATATTACCGGCTCTGAATATCCAACGGATAAGGGAGCCAAAACCGGAAGCACCACCAGAGAAGATCTTTACCGGATGTATGGAGAGGCTTCCGAAAGCTTTCAAACGACAGAGCGCTACCGGATAAACGGGAGCGATACCGTTGTTTCATTTGTGTTTGCTGCGGATGTTTTGGAAAGTATCGATATTTTGGACGGTGGGGTACAACGGTAATGGAAGAGACAAAGAAGAAAAAGTTGAGTAAAAAAACCCTGTGGATCACCATTTCCATTGTAATTGTGCTTGCTCTGGCTGCCGCAGCGGCGTTTATTTATTATGCGCTGACGCATCAGACCGGCTGGCACGATACGGAAGAAGGACTGAAATACCGTGTAAAGGGCGAGTATCTGACCGGTTTGTATGAGATTACGGGAAAACAGTATTATTTTGAAGAAAATCAGCTGCTTACGGAAGGCTGGATCACGATTCAGGACGGCAAATATTACCAGACCAGAGCGGATGGTATCTGTACCGGAAAATGTATGATCGGCGGAGAAGCTTATGATCTGCGGGAAGACGGAAGACTGCTGACCGGATTTTATGATATGGATGGCATGCGCTATTACAGAGATGACCACGGTTTTGCGAACAGCGGTATGATCGTAAAGGAAAACGGCACTTATTTTTCTGATGAATCCGGATTGCTGCAGAGCGGCTGGCAGACAGATGGGGAGGACCGGTATTATTTTGATTCGAATTACCGGATGCAAACCGGATGGCTGGAACTGGAAAACGGCGTTTACTATCTGGGAACAGATGGCGTCCTGCAGAAAGGACTTCAGAAAATCAATAAAAAAACCTATTATTTTTCGGAATCGGACGGTGCCAGACAGAGCGGCTGGCAGACAATCGGCGGAAAGGCATACTTCTTCTCAGAGGACGGAACGCTTCAGAACGGTTTTGTCGATATTGACGGGAAAAAGTATTATCTGGGAAAAGACGGAATTAAGAAAACCGGCTGGCAGACCGTAAATAAAAAATCCTACTATCTGGGAACAGACGGCGTTATGCGGACCGGCTGGCAGACGCTGGATAAAAAATCCTATTATCTGGGAACAGACGGCGTTATGCGGACCGGCTGGCAGACGGTAGATAAAAAGTCTTACTATCTGGGAACGGACGGCGTTATGCGGACCGGCTGGCAGGATGTCGGACAGAAGCGGTATTATCTGGGAACGGACGGCGCTGCGCGGACCGGCTGGCAGACGATTGATGAAAAACGTTATTTTTTCGGGAAAGACGGTTCTATGACGCGCGGCTGGATGATTCTGGACGGAAGCTATATCTTTTTCAAAAATGACGGTACGATTGCGACCGGAGAAATGGTCATTGACGGAGTCAAATACCGTTTTGAGGCGAATGGTAAGCTGAAAAACGGCTGGATCGATTCTGTTTACTATAGAAATGGTTATGTAGCAAGCGGATTTACGATAATCAACGGCAGTTATTATTATCTGGATGGAAATGGACGGGCGTTTGGCGGCTGGCATACCATTGACGGTGTATCCTGTTATTTTGAGAATAACGGACAGGCGGCAAACGGCTGGAAAACCGTAGACGGAAAGCGCAGTTATTTTTACAGTTACGGAATTATGACAACGGGCTGGAAATCCATTGGCGGAAATCGGTATTATTTTTACAAGGACGGTTCTCTGGCTGTGAATACGAAGATCGGAACCCGGTATAAAGCAGACGCAAACGGCGTGGTTACAGACCGGTTTGCGGTGATCAATGCGGAAAATCTGGATGATTACATAGAACTTTTGCTGGATGAGAACGGCAGAAGCATACGCGCCATTTATAAATACGTACACAGTAATTTTTATTACCGGATGAATGAGAAGTCCAATGTGACGGCAATGGCGTGCCGGATGCTGAACAGAGGATCGGGTGCCTGCTGGGATTACGCGGCGCTGACGTATAAAATGCTGACTGCCGCGGGTTATAATTGCCAGATTGTGACCGGAATCGGCGTAGGCGGCGGTGAGCACAATTGGATCTTAATCGAAACCAAGCCCGGCGTATGGCGGCATCTGGATACACAGCGTACATTTGAAATTTATCTGATGACCGATGAGGAACTCATTAACAACAAAGGGGATATTCCCTATCAATGGGACCGCGACGCTTATCCTGCTGCGGAATAAGGATGGGTTATGGAATTTAGTTCATTTATTTTTCTTAGCTTTTTTCTCCCTGTCGTATTGGTACTGCATACCTGTGCTGCCGATATCCGGGTAAAAAACGTACTTTTAATAGCGGCCAGCTTTTTGTTTTACGCCTATGGAGAGCCGGTATATATCCTTTTGCTGCTGTTTTCGGTGCTTTTAAATTACGGCTTTGGCCGTCTGGTCGGGAAAACACGGCGGAAGCTCTGGCTGGCGGCGGCAGTCTGCATCAATCTGTCGCTGCTGTTGGTTTTTAAATATGCCGGCTTTTTTGCGGAAACGCTGAACGGCCTTCTGCCCGAAGCCATACAGCTTCCGGTGCCGGAGCTTCGTCTGCCGATCGGGATCTCTTTTTATACCTTTCAGGCCCTGTCGTATGTAATTGACGTTTATCGCCAGAAAGCCGAAGCGCAGAAGCGGATCAGCAAACTGTTTTTATATCTCTCTTTTTTCCCGCAGCTGATCGCGGGTCCTATTATCCGCTACCATGACGTGGCGGCGCAGATCGACAGCCGGTCCGCTGATTTTGAACAGATCAAGCAGGGAATGTACCGGTTTATCTGCGGCTTGGGAAAGAAGATCCTGATCTCGAATGCGATGGGTTATGTCGCGGATACCGTGTTTGCTCTGCAGAATCAGGAGATCGGATTCTTTTCCGCCTGGATCGGCGCCGCTGCGTATATGATGCAGATTTATTTTGACTTTTCCGGTTATTCCGATATGGCGATCGGGCTCGGAACCATGTTTGGATTTCATTTTCAGGAGAATTTTCATTATCCCTATATCGCCTGCAGCATACAGGATTTCTGGAGAAGATGGCACATTTCTCTGACCGGCTGGTTTCGGGAATATCTCTATATTCCGCTGGGCGGAAACCGCGGCGGGAAATGGAAGACCGCGCGGAACCGCTATCTGGTTTTTTTGGCAACCGGATTCTGGCATGGCGCCAACTGGACCTTTATTCTCTGGGGTATGTTTCACGGGACGCTTCTGACTGCCGAGCAGTTTAAGATCATTCCTGTAGAGCAGTGCAGGAAAAGCAGACATTTTCTGCCGAAAATTCTGGCACATTTATACACGATCCTTGCGGTTCTTTTGGGCTTTGTGCTGTTTCGCGCCGATAATCTGGCGCAGGCAGGCAGCTTTTTCATGGCGATGGCCGGTTTTGGCTCCGCAGGCGGCATTGGATATATCACGGCGGTTAAACTGCTGGCGCCGTATTACCTGTTTATTTTTGCCCTGGCTTTGATCGGTGCGACGCCGTTTCCGAAATGGCTCTGGCTGAAACTGTATCGGCCCGGGCCGAAACGGATCCGGACAGAACTGCCGGCGATGGCCTGCTCCATTGTTGTTTTGCTGCTGTGCCTCATGGCGCTTGCTTCCGACAGCTATAATCCGTTTATTTATTTCCGTTTTTAGGAGCGGCCGGGGATTTGCACACTGTGCGTTTTGATACGCGGAAAAGAGGAAATACTTGAAAAGACTGAATGTGCTTTATTTTATTGTCATGATCCTGCTGCTGGCGCTGCCCGCTGTTTCCATGCCGCTGTTTACCGATGCGGATTCCACGGAAAACAGGGAATTAAGTCCGTTTCCGCAGCTGCGAAAGGCGGACGGGAGTCTGAATACCGGGTATATGGAAGAGTTTGATCTGTGGATTGACGACCATATCGGGTTCAGAACGGTTCTGGCAGAGGCCAACAGTATATTGCAGACTGCCCTATTCCGGCAGTCTTCGGAAGAAAGCGTGATCGTGGGATCAGACGGCTGGCTTTTTTACGCGGATACCGAGGCGGATTATCTGAATGTCGCGACGTTAAGCGGAAGAAATATCCGAAATATGGTCCGTACGCTGGAAATGATGCAGAATTATACGGAAAAACAGGGAGCTTCCTTTGTTTTTACCGTTGTCCCCAACAAAAATACCTTGTATCCGGACGCGATGCCGTTTTATTATCGGCCGCTTTCGGCAGATGGGAATCTGGAACTTCTGGAGCAGGCGCTGGCGGATTCCGATGTAAATTATGTCAGCCTGAAATCTGTTTTTTCAGAAAAAGATGAAATTTTATATCAGAAACAGGACAGTCACTGGGATTATCGGGGCGCTTTGCTGGCATATCAGGCAATCACCGGCCGGATTGCAGACCGGAATCAAAAGAGCAGCCTGACCTTTGACGATCTTTCTTTTACGGAACGAAAAGACTGGAATGCGGATCTGGCCGCTATGCTGTATTCCCATCAGGCAAAACCGGATATTCAGTACTATCCGGACTATGCGTTCCACTATGCTGTCCTTTCCCATGAAACTGCCCCGGATGCGCTTTTTCTGGAAATGGAAAATGAAAACAGACCGGAGGAAAGCTCGCTGGTTATGTTTCGCGACTCTTTTTGCAACGCGATGCAGGTCTTTCTGGCGGAAAATTACGGGCATACCATACTGACGCGCTCTTATCCGTATCCGATGGATTATATCAATACTTATCATGCGGATACCTGTATTTTGGAGATCGTAGAAAGAAATCTGGATAATCTGGTGAAAAAAGCTCCGGTCATGCCGGCAGAAAAAGTGAAGGCGGATGTTAACGCGGCAGCACTGTATGGAGATGAATTTACGGTTTGTGCCGCGGGACAGGACGGTTATGTGCATATTTACGGAACGATACAGGAGGAATATCTGGGAGAAGATTATCAGGCGTATATTCTGACAAGACACGGAGATAGCGTTACTGCTTATGAGGCGTTTCCGATCTATGAGCAGGAACTGCTGCATACAGACACGCAGGGCGATAATGGATTTTCCGCTTATATAAGTGAATCCGAGTGGGCAGAGGCGGAGGCATATGCGGTACTGATCGCTTCCGGGCAGAATCATTATGTCAGCCAATTCTTTTTCACAGATTCGATTGCGGTATCCCCCTAAAAGTTGTATAATTGAATTGAAAACGGATCCTTAGGAGGCGCGCGTATGAACTGCCATGAATTTCAAACTCTGATTCAGCCTTTTTTGAAAAAAGAAGAACTGTCCCCGGAGCAGCTGGATGCATTTCTGGAGCATGCCGCCGTCTGCCGGGAATGTTATGACGAACTGGAGATTTATTATATTCTGCAGATTGGTTTGAATGAAGCGGAACATTCCGATACTTCTCTGGATTTCAGAAGTGAACTGAAGCATTTTCTGTGGCGTGCCGGGAGAGACTTAGAATATCTGAAACGTTTTTCCTGGCTGCGCAATACCATTGTGGTTTCCGCGGAAATTATAACCGTTTTTTCTCTGATCTTATGCATGATCGGATTATTTTAAATGAATTTGAATGGAGAAGCTATGGAAAAAGCAGTGCTGATTGACGGACACAGTATTTTAAACCGCGCCTTTTACGGCGTGCCGGATCTGACAAATTCGGAAGGCAGGCATACCAATGCGGTATATGGTTTTTTGAATATCCTCTTTAAGATCATGGAGGAGGAACAGCCGGATTATCTGATCGTTGCGTTCGATGTCAATAAACAGACCTTCCGCCATCAGATGTACGATGCCTATAAGGGAACCAGAAAGCCCATGCTGCCTGAACTGCGGGAACAGGTGCCCATGATCCAGGAGGTACTTCGCGCCATGCAGATCCGCATTGCGGCCCGGGAGGGGTATGAGGCGGATGATGTGCTGGGAACGCTGGCAAAACAGGCGGAAAAAGAAGGCTGCCAGGTTTCCGTGATCTCCGGCGACCGGGATCTTTTGCAGCTTGCTTCCGGCAGCATTAAAATCCGGATTCCCAAAACAAAAGGCGGAAAGACGGAAATCGAGGACTATACGGAAAAAGAAGTTCTGGAAAAATATCAGGTGACGCCGACGCAGTTTATCGATGTAAAAGCGCTGATGGGCGATGCGTCCGACAATATTCCCGGCGTTCCGGGAATCGGGGAAAAAACGGCGACTAAACTGATCGCGGAGTACGGCGATATCGAAGCCGTATATGCGCATGCCGCGGAGATCAAATCTTCCCGCGCGTCGTCTGCAATACAGGAGCATTTTGAACTGGCGCGGTTAAGCAAGACGCTTGCCACGATCCGTACAGATGTATCCCTGGACTGCTCCGTTCAGGACGGCCGTCTGGAAACAATCTATACAAAAGAGGCGTTAGATCTGATCCGGCGCCTGGAATTTAAGAGTTTTTATCATCGGTTTGAGCATATTCAGGAAGAAAATGGTGATCTGACAAAACGGTTTGTCCGGATTTCCGAAAAGCAGGCCTTTGCGGAAATGGAAAGACTTGCGAAAACCGCGGAAAGAGGGGCGCTGCACTGGGTGAGCAGCGGGTCGGCTCCGGTCGGACTCAGCGTGACCTGGGGAGACTCTGTTTACTGGATCCCGGTGACAGACGAGATTACCATGATGGATATTCAGATCTTTTTAAGCGGCTGGCTTTCCGGCCTGCAGCTGTTATCTGTTATGGATCTTAAGGCGCAGCTTTCCTGGATCCCATGTAAAGTCGGGGACCCGATACAGGATCTGTCGGTCGCGGCTTATCTGCTCAATCCGTTAAAGGATTCCTACGAAGGCGAGGATATTGCCCGGGATTACCTAAATACGGCAGTGCCGAATTACAGTCAGTTCTTTGGAAAACAGCTTCCGTTAGAGGCTGAGAATGAGAAACCGGAACTGTTTTGTCAATATGTCTGTTATCAGGCATGGACCGCGTATGCGGCGCAGCCGGTTCTGCTTGCAAAACTGACAGAGAGCGGGATGCTTGCTCTGTTTCGGGATGTGGAAATGCCTTTGGTTTATGCGCTGTTTGATATGGAGCAGGCCGGAATTGAAGTGAATAAAACAGCGCTGCAGGAATATGGCGCCAAACTGGGAGAACAGATCGCCGTATGCCAGCAGCAGATTTACGATACAGTCGGCAGAGAATTTAATATCAATTCTCCGAAACAACTGGGAGAGATCCTATTCGGAGAAATGGGGCTGCCCGGCGGCAAAAAAACGAAAACCGGATTTTCCACTTCGGCGGAGGTACTGGAAAAGCTGGCGCCGGATTATCCGGTCGTACAGAAGATCCTGGATTACAGGCAGCTGACAAAACTGAAATCCACTTATGCGGACGGACTGGAAGTATTTATCGGCGCGGACCGGCGGATCCACGGAAAATTCAATCAGACCATTACGGCGACCGGCCGAATCTCCAGTACGGAGCCGAATCTGCAGAATATTCCGATCCGGATGGAACTGGGCAGGGAAATCCGAAAGGTGTTTGTGCCCAAACCGGGATTTGTGTTTATTGACGCGGATTATTCTCAGATTGAGCTGCGGATCCTGGCGCACATGTCCGGAGATCAAAACCTGATCGAAGCGTATAAAAGCGATCAGGATATTCATCGGATCACGGCCGCCAAAGTATTTAAAGTACCGATTGCGGAAGTGACGCCGCTGCAGCGCCGAAACGCGAAAGCCGTCAATTTCGGTATCGTATACGGGATCAGTTCTTTTGGTCTGAGCCAGGATCTGAGTATTACCCGAAAAGAAGCCAACGAATATATTGAGAAATATTTTGAAACCTATCCGGGCATTAAAAAATTTTTGGATGAAAGCGTTGCGAACGCCAAAAAGCAGGGCTATGTCACCACGATGTTCGGACGGAGAAGACCGGTCCCGGAACTGTCTTCCGGCAATTTCATGCAGCGTTCCTTCGGCGAAAGGATCGCTATGAATTCTCCGATCCAGGGAACCGCGGCGGATATCATGAAGATTGCCATGATCCGTGTCGCGGCTGCCTTAAAAGAGGCGCATCTGCAGTCCCGGATCGTGCTGCAGGTACATGACGAACTGCTGATCGAAACGAAAACCGAAGAGATCGATACCGTAAAGGAGATCGTCAGACGGGAGATGTCCGGAGCAGCGGATCTGGCTGTTCCCTTGGAGATCGGCATGGAGTGCGGAACGAACTGGTACGAGGCGCATTAGCCCGTTCGCTGCCCTATGCGCGCTTTGGAATGGAGGTTTAGATGCAGGATCAGGTCATTGGCGTCACAGGCGGCGTCGGCTGTGGAAAATCGCAGGTACTTGCAATCTTAAAAAACCACTGGAACGCCGGTCTGGTAGAAATGGACGCCGTCGGGAAACTCCTGATGGAACCCGGACAATCGTGTTATCAGGCTATTTGTACCCGCTTCGCGGATATCGCCGGACTCTGCCTGCCGGACGGAAGACTGAACCGGGAGGTTTTATCGCAGGTCGTATTTGCGGATCCTGACAGGCTGGCACAACTGGATGCCATCATTCATCCTGCCGTGATGCAGTTTGTGCAGGAGCAGATCCGGTCGTTCAGAGCCGGAAATACCGGTTATTCCTGTCTGGTTCTGGAATCCGCTATTTTATGGGAAGCCGGATATGCGCCGCTTTGTGATCAGATCTGGTATGTGACGGCAGAAAAAGAGGTCCGCATCCGGCGGCTGATGGAATTCAGGCAATACAGCAGAGAACGCTGCGAAGCAGTTATGGCAAACCAGTCCTATGCGGAATTACTCGCCGGTCCTTATCCGGTCGTACAGATCGAAAACAGTGGTTCCGTCTCTGAACTGGAACGGCAGATTGAGAAATTATTTCAGACTTTTTGCATAAAATAGACCAAATCGTTGATTTGGAGATTTTTATGAGTGACTGCAGGGAACAACACAGATCTTTGCTCTGTTATGAAATATGTCTTTTGCTTCTGTGTGCTGCCGTGCTTCTGACGCTGGGAATGGAACAGATGATCCTGACCGTCAGGCCGCCCGCCCTGCCGGAACCGATTTTGGAGCAGGCGCAGGTCCGAAGCCTGCAGATTGCGCCGGAGGCTGTTTTGGCGGTGCGGGAATGGGCAGAACAGGAAAATCTTGACTGGATCACGGTATTGGCCGTCTGTTACGGCAGAAATGAGCTGAATCTGACGGAGTTCACCGTTGACGATCTGCCCGGACGGCAGGAATATCTGGCCGATTATAACTATTATCAAACGTATCAGAACGCACAGTTTTCACTGTTATGCGATCTGTTTTCCGCTTTGTATGGAGATTTACAGTATTTTCCGGTGGCAAGATCCGGCCATCAGAACACGCCCTGGATCAATTATGTGGATTCCTGGGGATTTGAACGTACTTACGGCGGCAGCCGGAGCCATGAGGGGACCGACCTGATGGGCGATCTCAATGAACCGGATTATTATCCGGTTGTCAGTATGACGGACGGCGTGGTAGAACAGATCGGCTGGCTGGAAAAAGGTGGCTGGCGCATCGGGATCCGCAGCCGGAACGGCGGGTATTTTTATTATGCGCATCTGTCCCGTTACGATCCGGATATGAAGAAGGGCGTAAGCGTAAAAGCGGGCCAGCTGCTTGGATTCATGGGAAACACGGGCTATAGTAAAGTAGAAGGGACGTCCGGTAATTTTGACGTACATCTGCATATGGGAATTTATATATCGGACAGTACGGGCAAAGAGATCAGCTTTAATCCGTATTGGATCATGAAACTGATGGAAAACCGTACGATTACGGCAGACTATTGATGAAACGGAGGGAAAAGCCATTGGAAATTCAATTATGGCGAGAAATACTGACGCCTTACGAACAGGCGGTGGACGAAATATTGGTGAAGTTCCGGCATCTGATCCAGGAACATAAAGCAATGGGGGAGTACTGTCCCATTGAGGCGGTCAACGGCCGTGTCAAAAAGATTTCCAGTATTTTGGAAAAAGTGCAGAAAAAGGGAATCTCGATGGATGAGATTGAGACGGAGATCGAAGATATTGCGGGAATCCGGATCATTTGTCAGTTCGTAGAGGATATCGACCGGGTGGTGTCGCTGATCCGGCAGAGAAGCGATATGCAGGTCGATTCGGAAAAGGATTATATCACCCATGCCAAAGTGAGCGGTTACCGAAGCTATCATTTGATCGTACATTATACGGTTGAGACCATGCGGGGCCGGAAAATGATACCCGTGGAGATCCAGATCCGGACGCTTGCTATGGATTTCTGGGCTACGGTAGAGCATTCCCTCCAGTATAAATATAAGCAGAATATTCCGCTGCCGATCAAAAAGCGACTGCTGGGCGCGGCGGAGGCAATCGTCGCGCTGGACCGGGAAATGACCTCGATCCGGAGCGAGATCATGGACGCACAGAATTCCTTCCAGATGAAGGCCAATATCGTAGCCGAGATCTTAAACAGTATCCAGAATCTGTACCATGTGGCAAATAAGCGGGAAATCGTTAAGATCCAGGATGAATTTTACCGTATCTATGCGGAGGATAATATCGAAGCGCTCTCCAAATTCAGCAAGGAACTGGATATTATCGCGGAAGGATATCGGGCGCAGGGACTGCGGCTGTAGCCGCACAGGGATCTGCGCTGCGGATATAAATGGAGAATTGTATGCGGTTAGATAAATTTTTGGCAGAAGCGGGGATCGGCAGCCGCAGTGAAGTAAAACAGCTGATCCGAAAAAAAGCCGTGACCGTGGACGGACAGACCGCAGTCAGTCCGGAACAGAAATTACGGGAAAACGACCGGGGCGTTGCCGAAACGGTTTGCGTAAACGGAAAAGCCGTCTTTTACAGCCGGTTTGTCTATTATATGTTAAATAAACCGGCTGGTTATGTCTCTTCTACAGAGGATCCGGCGTCTAAGACTGTAACAGAACTGGTGCCGTCGGACCGGGACGTATTTCCGGTTGGAAGACTCGATAAGGATACGGAAGGACTCTGTATTCTGACCAATGACGGCGCCCTGGCGCACCGGCTGTTGTCACCCGGGCGGCATGTGGAAAAGCGGTATTATGCAGAAGTGGACGGGGAGCTGACGGATCAGCATGTACAGCAGTTTCGGACAGGAATCGTGATCCGGGATAAAAACCATGATGAGAAGCCGGTCACGCTGCTGCCTGCAGAACTGCGGATCCTTTCGGCAGAACCGGGCTTTTCCAGAGCCGAAGTCACGATTTATGAAGGAAAATATCATCAGATCAAGCGGATGTTTGCCGCAGTCGGCTGCGGCGTTCTATATTTAAAACGGCTCTCCATGGGCGGGGTAGGGCTGGACGGGCAGCTGCAGCCAGGCGCATACCGGCCTTTGACAGACGGGGAGATCGCGATTCTCAAAAACGGAGGGAAGCGGAAATGAAAATTGCATTGATCACAGGCGCGTCTTCCGGCCTGGGCGCGCAGTTCGCGCGGGAAATAGACCGGACGATGCCCGGTATTCAGGAAATCTGGCTGATTGCCAGAAGAACAGAGCGCCTGGAAACGCTGGCGGAGGAATTACAGAAATCCTGCCGGATCCTTTCGGCGGATTTAAGCACCGCTGAAGGAATCACCTGCATCCAACAGGAATTGGAAAGGGAAAAGCCCAATATCCGGATCTGCGCCAACTGTGCCGGATACGGAAAAGTCGGATCGGTCGCGGATATTTCCTATGCACACAACACCGGTATGGTACAGCTAAACTGTGTGGCGTTGACTGCGGTGACCAAACTGGTGCTGCCTTATCTGCAAAAAGGCTCTCTGCTCATTCAGATCGCTTCCTCTGCCGCTTTTCTGCCGCAGCCGCAGTTTGCCGTCTATGCGGCATCGAAATCCTATGTACTCAGTTTTTCCAGGGCGCTGCGGGAAGAACTGCATGGGACAGGCATCCAGGTAACGGCAGTATGTCCCGGACCGGTGAAAACGGAATTTTTCGATATTGCGGAAGAAGGCAAAAATATTATCTGGTACAAGCAGCTGATCATGGCGGACTGTGAAAACGTGGTGCATCAGGCGCTGACGGACGGCAGAAAAGGCAAAGCGGTTTCTGTTTACGGCGTCTGGATGAAGGCGTTTTATCTGCTCACAAAGCTGGTTCCGCAGCAGATGATCTTATCTGTCACGCGGCTGTTAAACCGGGATCATTCCTGAATACAGAAAGGAAAACCGTATGAAACACAGATCCAAACAGAAAAAACAAAAGGGACAATACGGGTATTTAAATGAGCAGAAAACGAAGCGTCTGCTCCGCACCTGTGCGGCGCTGGCGATTGTGATCGCTGTATTTGTGTCAGGCTTATTGATCTTTCATACCAACGCGACGATTTTTTCTGTCATAGCCGCCGTGGGTTCGCTGCCTGTGGCGAAGCTGGCCGTGGCGTGGCTGATCCTGGTCAAACGCCGGACGCCGCCCGCAGAGCAATATAACGCGTTAAAAGAGATCGTGAAAGAAGAGGAACTTCTGTCTGATCTGATATTGAGTTCTACGGAAAAGACCATGTCGATTGATTTTTTGATCGTACATAACAGTAAGATCTATGGCTACAGTACGGAACAAAAAGTAGAACTGAAAAAGATAGAGGAGTTTCTGGGGCAGTATGTAAAACGCGAGTACCGGTATCACGCCCTGAAGCTGTACTCGGATTTTGACACATTCCGTTCCATGGTGTCCGGCTGTATGCAGGAGCCTTCGGAAGAAGCGGACAGCAAACGGGACGCGGACATCCGCGCGGAGATATTGCTGTACTGTATATAAAGAAAGCGGGGAGAAGCTATGCGCGAAATCAAACAGATCTATGCGAAAGAAACGGACCGAAACGTCCGGTATACGCCCAATGTGGTCTATGCGGTCAAAGACGGCACGGAACTGAAATTACAGCTGCTGCAGCCGGTCAGCTATGAATATGACCGGATTCATCCGAAGCTGCCCTGCGTGATCTTTGTACAGGGCTCAGCATGGCTGGAGCAGGACATCTATTTTAACGTACCGCAGATCGCCGCGTTTGCCATGCGCGGTTATGTGACCGCCATTGTGCAGTACCGGCATTCCGGGATTGCGCCGTTTCCGGCACAGATCATGGATGTCAAAACCGCGGTGCGCTTTTTGCGGATGCACGCGGATACATACGGGATCGATCCGGAGCAGATTTTTTTATGGGGAGATTCTTCCGGTGCGCATTCCGCGATGGGCGCCGCCTTTACGGCTGCCAGAGGGATTTTGGATGACGGCGTATACGGAGAGGTATCGGCTGAAGTAAACGCGGTGATCGATGTGAATGCGCCGGTGGATCTGTATGCCATGCGGGAAGAAGAAAAGCAGTGGAAGGATATTTTCGGGTTTCCCAAAAGCCCAAGGGCGATGTTTGTCGGCGCCGCTTCGACAGAGGAAAACCGGGAGCTGACAGACCGGACCAGAACAGCCGCGCTGATCACAAAAGACGATCCCATTCCGCCTGTCCTGATTTTTCACGGAGACCGGGACGGCGTTGTTCCTTATTCGCAAAGCGAGCTTTTAAAAGAGGCGCTGGACGCGGCAGAAAAGGAATATGAGATGTACGCCGTGATCGGTTCGGACCACAGCGGGCCTACTATGTTCAATAAAGAAGTCTATGATATCATGGAGAACTTTATATGCAGGAATATGAAATAAAAGATTCCGACGCCGGACAGCGGCTGGATCAGTATTTGGCGCGCCTCCTGCCAGACGCGCCGAAAAGTTTTTTTTATAAAATGCTCCGCAGGAAAAATATTACACTGAACCACAAAAAAGCAGAGGGCACCGTCCGGGTTCAGAGCGGCGATACGGTCACGCTCTGGCTTGCCGATGAGACCATCGCGAAGTTTCGGACAAGCCGGGAAAAGCAGTCGGATCCTGCGGAATTTTACAGTGCCCGCGCCGCTGTGGCAGGTCCGTTTCCGGTTATCTACGAAGACGAGACCATACTCGTGATGAATAAGCCCGCCGGTATTTTAAGTCAGAAAGCCGCTGCTTCCGATCTCTCCATGAATGAGGCGATGTTAGGGTATCTGCTGGAATCCGGACATGCCTGGAGCCCGGAATTCAAACCGGGCGTCTGCAACCGTCTGGACCGGAATACCAGCGGATTGCTGCTGGCGGGGCTGACGCTGCCGGCCAGCCGTGTATTAAACGATCTGATCCGGACACGGGCGATCCGGAAATTTTATCATACCATTGCAGCTGGCAGTCTGCGCGGAACCCGGGAAGTCCGCGGGTGGCTGAAAAAAGATGCCGCGGCCAATCGGGTGACCGTAAGCGAATGTCCGCCGGATCCCTCAGATCCTGCCTGGAAACCCATTGAAACGGTTTACCGCAGTCTGAAGAGCGGCTCCGATCTGTCCTTTCTGGAAATTGAGCTGATCACGGGAAGGGCGCACCAGATCCGGGCGCATCTTTCTGCCATAGGACATCCCATAGCCGGCGATCAGAAATACGGTGATCCCGCTTTGAATCACAAACTGCAAGCGCAATACGGAGTCCGGCACCAGCTTTTACACGCCTGCCGGCTCGAGTTCCCGAAAGATCTGCCGGAACTGCCGCAGCTGGCGGGGCGGGTCTTTACGGCGCCGTTGCCGGAGCCGATAAAACAAATTGCCGCAAATATTTGACAGAATCGAAAAAATACCATACAATGAGGTAGTTATGGCAACTTGGAATACCAGAGGCCTCCGGGGTTCCACGCTGGAGGATCTGATCAATCTGACAAATGAAAAATACCGGGAACAGAGGCTGGCGCTGATCCAGAAAATCCCGACGCCGATCAAACCCGTGCAGATCGACCAGGCGACCAGGCACATTACGCTGGCGTATTTCGATCAGAAAAGCACCGTGGATTATATCGGTGCCGTTCAGGGCATTCCGGTCTGTTTCGACGCCAAGGAATGCGCGGCGGATACGTTTCCGATCATGAATATTCACGCCCATCAGGTGGCGTTTATGCAGGAGTTTGAGGAACAGGGCGGAATCGCGTTTATCATTGTATTCTACTCGCATCGGAATGAAATGTACTATATGCCGTTTCAGATGATCCGGAAGTATTACGACCGGAGCGAAAACGGCGGCAGGAAAAGCATTACCTATCAGGAGATGCAGGAGGCGATCCCCATCGGCCGCGGTTCCGGAACGCCGGTTCATTATCTGGAAGCGCTGCAGCGGGATCTGGAAGAACGGGATTAGCGGAATGGGATTAGCAGAACGGAGGAAAGCATGGATAAAGGATTACTGCATACGCCGGAAGGCGTGCGGGACATTTATAACGGAGAATGTCTGCGAAAATTAAATCTGGAAGATCGGATCTGGAAGACATTCCGACATTACGGCTATCGTCCGATTCAGACGCCGACCTTTGAGTTTTTTGATATTTTTAATAAAGAGCGGGGCAGTGTTCCGTCCCGGCATATGTATAAATTTTTTGACCGGGAAGGCAATACGCTGGTACTGCGTCCGGATATGACGCCGGCCGTGGCGCGCAGCGCGGCCAAATATTATATGGACGAGACCATGCCGATCCGGCTGTGCTATAAAGGAAATACCTACCGGAACAATTCGGAGCATCAGGGAAAATTAAAGGAGACTACGCAGATCGGCTGTGAACTGATCGGAGACGATTCCGCGGACGCGGATGCGGAACTGCTGGCTATGGCGATCGAGTCCCTTTTAAGCGCCGGACTGACGGAATTTCAGATCGATCTGGGACAGGCGGATTTCTTCCGCGCCTTACTGGAAGAAGCCGGCGTTTCCGCCGAAACGGAAGAAGCGCTGCGGGATCTGATCGTACAGAAGAATTATTTCGGCGTAGAGCAGCTTCTGGAGCCGCTGCAGCTTCCGGCCCATCTGGAAGAGATCCTTTTAAAGATGCCGAAGCTGTTTGGCAGCATTGAGATCCTGAAGACGGCGGAAACCCTGACAGAGAACAAGCGGGCGCTGGCTGCAATCGAGCGGCTGCGGGAGGTATATTCTATTTTAACGGAATACGGCCTGGAGCGCTATGTTTCCGTTGACTTGGGTATGCTGAACGATTACAATTATTACACCGGCATTATTTTTAAAGGTTTTACATACGGAACCGGCGCTGCCATTGTAGGCGGCGGCAGATACAACAATCTGCTCGCCCAGTTCGGAAAGCAGTCTCCTGCGGTCGGAATCGGCATTCAGATCGATCGTCTGATGATCGCACTTGCGGCACAGAAGATTGCGGTACCGGAACAGGAAACCCATATGGTGCTGTTATATCCGGCACGGCTGCGCGCACAGGCCGTCAAACTGGCAAAGGAATGGCGCAGCGATACCCGGTGTGTGGAGCTGATATTGAGACAAGAAGACATTTCTCTGGAAGATTATCTTGCGTACGCCGGGCGAAACGGCGCGACGGAAGTGTATGATCTGGAAAATGAGAGGGAGTTTTCGCTATGAGATATTTAACCATCGCCCTTGCGAAGGGGCGGCTTGCCAGACAGGCAATGGAGCTGCTGGAGCAGATCGGCATTACCTGTGAGGAAATGAAGGACAAGGATACCAGAAAACTGATCTTTGTTAACGAAGCATTGAAATTAAAGTTTTTCCTGTCAAAGGCCAGCGACGTGCCCACTTATGTGGAATACGGGGCTGCCGACATCGGGATCGTTGGAAAGGATACGATCCTGGAAGAAGGACGCAAGCTGTATGAAGTGATCGATCTGGGGATCGGAAAATGCAGAATGTGCGTCTGCGGTCCGGCTTCCGCGAAGGAACTGTTGAAGCATCACGAGATGATCCGGGTTGCCAGCAAATATCCGAACATTGCCAAAGATTACTTTTACAATGTGAAAAATCAGACGGTGGAGATCATTAAGCTGAACGGCTCGGTCGAACTGGCGCCGATTGTCGGACTGTCTGAGGTGATCGTGGATATTGTGGAAACCGGTTCCACTTTACGGGAAAACGGACTGGAAGTGCTGGAAGAGGTTTGTCCGCTCTCGGCCCGCGTGGTGGTAAACCAGGTGAGCATGAAGATGGAAAATGAACGGATCGGACAGATCATTCATGGCCTGCAAAAAGCAATCGGCAAATAAACAGAGATAAATGGAGAATTACTGCTATGCGAATTTTAAAATTAGAGGAAAAGACAAAACAGAATATTCTGACGGATCTGCTGAAGCGCAGTCCCAATCAGTACGGGAAATACGCGGATACGGTCAATACGATCCTGGAGAATGTAAAGGAAAACGGAGACGAAGCCTTATTTTCCTATACCAGACAGTTTGACAAGGCAGAGATCAGCGCGGATACCATTGAAGTTACCGAAGAAGAATTTGCCGAAGCATATGCCGCTTTGGAAGATTCTGAACTGGTGGAGATCATCCGGAAAGCGAAGGCGAATATCTACGATTATCATGTAAAGCAGCGGCAGTACAGCTGGTTTGATTCCAAACCGGACGGCAGTATTTTAGGGCAGAAGATTACGCCGCTTGCGCGGGTCGGCGTCTATGTGCCGGGCGGCAAGGCGGTTTATCCGTCCTCCGTTCTGATGAACGTGCTGCCTGCCAAAGTAGCCGGCGTAGATGAGATCATTATGACGACGCCGCCCGGACCGGACGGCAAGGTATACGCGACCACGCTGGTTGCGGCCAGGGAAGCCGGCGTAGACAAGGTATATAAAGTAGGCGGCGCGCAGGCAATCGGCGCGATGGCTTACGGGACAAAATCCATTCCCAAGGTGGATAAGATTGTGGGACCGGGCAATATCTTTGTGGCGCTGGCGAAAAAGGCGGTTTACGGACATGTAAGCATTGACTCTATCGCAGGCCCCAGCGAAATCCTGGTACTGGCCGACGAGACCGCCAATCCTCGTTATGTCGCCGCGGATCTGCTGTCTCAGGCGGAACATGACGAACTGGCGTCCGCGATCCTGGTAACGACCAGCATGGAACTGGCAGAACGGGTATCTGAAGAAATCGACGGCTTTGTCAAAGTGCTTTCCAGAAAAGAGATCATTACAAAATCGCTGGATAATTACGGATATATTCTGGTTGCCGCCGATCTGGAAGAAGCCATTGCCGTGGCCAATGAAATTGCTTCCGAGCATTTGGAGATCGTTACGAAAGATCCGTTTACGGTAATGACGAAGATTCGCAATGCCGGCGCGATCTTCCTGGGAGAATACAGTTCGGAACCGCTGGGCGATTATTTCGCGGGACCGAATCACGTGCTGCCGACCAACGGAACGGCTAAATTCTTTTCTCCGTTAAGCGTAGACGATTTCATTAAGAAATCCAGTATCATATCCTTCTCCAGAGAGGCGCTGGCCCCGCTGCATCAGGATATTGAAAAATTCGCAGCCGCAGAAAAGCTGACCGCACATGCAAATTCCATTGCTGTCCGGTTTGAAGATAATCAGAAATAAAACAGGAGGATAGCGACCATGGCACTAACAACCCAATGTATCACACGGAAAACAAAAGAAACGGATATCACGGTGGAACTGAATTTAAACGGGACCGGGCAGTATCAGATCGATACCGGGATCGGCTTTTTTAACCACATGCTGGAAGGCTTTGCCAGACACGGACTGTTTGACCTGAAGGTAACCGTAAAGGGCGATTTGGACGTAGACTGCCACCACACCATTGAAGATACCGGGATCGTGCTGGGACAGGCTATTGCCGGCGCGTTAGGCGATAAAGAGGGAATCCGCCGATACGGCCATATGATCCTGCCGATGGATGAGGCATTGGTGCTGTGCGCGCTGGATCTGTCGGGCAGACCGTATTTTGTCTTTGACGCGGATTTTTCAACACCGCAGGTGGGCGGATTTGATACGGAAATGGTACGGGAATTTTTCTATGCCGTTTCTTACAATGCGGGCATGAATCTGCACATCAAGCAGCTCAGCGACTCCGCGAATAATCATCATCTGATGGAAGCCATGTTTAAGAGTTTTGCCAAGGCGCTGGATATGGCGACCCAGACCGACGATCGGATCACCGGCGTCCTTTCCACCAAAGGCGCTTTGTAGAATGGAGATAACAATGAAGATACAACTGGTTCACACCATTACCTTAAATCACGGACTGCAGCTTGCAGAAGCAGTACAGGAAGCCATCGACGCCAATTTAAACGGCGCGGACGCGCTTTTGATCTATGACCGTTCCGATACCGACGCGGAGCATGACGGCAATATCGGCGCGATCAAGAAAATGGCGGACGCCATTGATATTCCCATGCTGATCGGCGGGGGCGTCAAGCGGCTGGAAGATGTGAAAAAATATCTGTATGCCGGAGCGAAAATGGCGGTTCTGGATCTGGCAAAGCCGTCTAACGCGGAATTGGTAAAAGAAGCCGTCAGCCGGTTCGGTTCCGATAAGATCGCCGTCGAGTCGGCAGGACCGCTGCCGCAGGAAGCATATCAGACGGTAAAAGAGGAAGGAGCCGGGCTGCTGATCGGATCGGCCGCCATGCTTGGAAATCCGGCAGAACTGCCCGTTTTGGTTCAGAACGTAACGGAGACCGGCTGGTTTGCGAAAACGGATCTGAGCGGCGTTTACGGCGTAAATATAACCGGTTTATGCGGCGGGACCGGCGCGGCGCGGCTGAAGCATCAGCTGGCGGCGAAGGGAGTGCCTGTTTTCGCGTTTACCGCCAATTATCAGTGGGCAGACTTTAAGGTAAACAGTGACGGGCTGCTGCCTGTCATCGTGCAGGATTACCGGACCAATGAAGTGCTGATGTTAGCCTACATGAACGAGGAAGCCTTTTTACACACCATGGAGACCGGCAGAATGACTTATTACAGCCGCAGCCGCCAGGAACTTTGGGAAAAAGGACTGACCTCCGGGCATTTCCAGTATGTAAAAGAGATGTCTATGGACTGCGATATGGATACCATGCTGGCAAAGGTATACCAGGTGGGAGCCGCCTGCCATACCGGAAAGCGTTCCTGCTTTTTCAATACGCTTGCGAAGAAGGAGTATACCGAGCGGAATCCGCTGAAGGTATTCGAGGAGGTTTTCCAAACCATTCTGGACCGGAAAGAACACCCAAAGGAAGGCTCTTACACGAATTATCTGTTTGACAAGGGGATTGACAAGATCCTGAAAAAAGTAGGAGAGGAAGCCACCGAGATCGTCATTGCGGCGAAGAATCCGGATCCGGAAGAAATCAAATATGAGATTTCGGATTTCTTATATCATGTGATGGTGTTAATGGCGGAACGGGGCGTCACCTGGGAAGAGATTACGACGGAACTGGCGCGCCGGTAACGATATAACCGCGTTGGATTTAAAAACAGGAGAGGTGCTTTGCGTAAATTAGCGTTATCAGATGAAATTTTATTGACAATTGAAAAACCGGCACGGTATATCGGCAACGAGGTCAACATGATCGTGAAAGACCCGAAACAGGTGGATATCCGGTTTGTCATGTGTTTTCCGGATGTCTATGAGATCGGAATGTCTCATTTAGGCATCCAGATTTTATATGATATGTATAACAGCCGGGAGGATATTTACTGTGAGCGGGTTTATTCCCCGTGGACGGATCTGGATCGGATCATGCGGGAGCAGAATATCCCGCTGTTTGCCATAGAATCCCAGGATCCCATTAAGGAGTTTGATTTTCTGGGGATTACCCTGCAGTATGAGATGTGTTATACCAATGTTCTGCAGATCCTGGATCTGTCTCAGATCCCGCTGCTGGCGAAAGACCGTACGGAGGACGACCCCATTGTGATCGGCGGCGGTCCCTGTACCTATAATCCGGAACCGCTGGCAGACTTTTTTGATCTGTTCTATATCGGAGAAGGCGAAATCTCCAATATGGAGCTGATGGATCTCTATAAGGCCAACAAGGCGGCAGGCGGGAGCCGGCTCGACTTTTTGAAAGCGGCGGCAAAGCTGTCCTGTATTTATGTTCCGCGGTTTTACGACGTCACCTACCATGCGGACGGTACGATCGCGTCGTTTGAACCGAATACGGAGGGCGTTTCCCCTACGGTTAAAAAAGACGTCGTTATGGACGTCAGTCATACCTATTATCCGAAAAAACCGCTGGTTCCGTTTATTCAGGCTACCCAGGACCGGGTTGTGCTGGAAATCCAGCGGGGCTGTATCCGTGGCTGCCGGTTCTGTCAGGCGGGGCAGGTCTATAAGCCGGTTCGGGAACGGAGTCTGGAATTTTTAAAAGAAGCCGCGGTTTCCATGCTGGATTCCACCGGACATGACGAGATTTCCCTGAGTTCCCTAAGCTCCAGTGATTACAGTAAGCTGCCGGAGCTGATCGATTTTCTGATCGATCACTGCGGTTCCAAGCGGGTCAATATTTCCCTGCCTTCTCTGCGGATCGACGCGTTTTCTCTGGATGTGATGAAGAAGGTACAGGATGTGAAAAAGAGTTCCCTGACCTTTGCGCCGGAAGCGGGCAGCCAGCGGCTGCGCAATGTGATCAATAAGGGTCTGACAGAGGAATCGATCTTAAACGGAGCCGCCATGGCGTTTCACGGCGGCTGGAACCGGGTGAAACTGTATTTTATGCTGGGATTACCCACTGAGACACCGGAAGATGAGGAAGGGATTGCGCTGCTGGCGGAAAAGATCGCCATGCTTTACTATGATGAGATTCCCAAAGAACAGCGCCAGGGCAAGGTGCAGGTAACCGCCAGCGCTTCATTCTTTATTCCGAAGCCGTTTACGGCGCTGCAGTGGGCGCCTATGTACACCTGTGAGGAATATGACCGCAGGGCCCATTTTGTCAATGATAAATTCAAAGAACAGTTAAATAAAAAGAGTTTGAAATTCCAGTGGCACAATGCGGATGTTTCCGTATTGGAAGGCATTCTGGCACGGGGCGACCGCCGGGTGGGCGCGACGATCCTCAGCGCTTACCGGAAGGGTTGTATTTACGATGCCTGGTCGGAATCGTTTTGCTATGACAAATGGCAGGAAGCCATGGCGGAGACCGGAGTGAACGAGGAATTCTATAATCTGCGCACCCGGGATCTGGACGAAATCTTCCCCTGGGATTTTATTGACACAGGCGTGACCAAGGAATATCTGAAACGGGAGTGGAAGCGTGCCTTAGAGGAAAAGGTAACGCCTAACTGCCGGCAGGCCTGCGCCAACTGCGGAGTCAAGGTGTTTGGAGGAGGTGTCTGCTTTGAAGGTCAGAATTAAATTTGCCAAGCGCGGCTCCATGAAATTTGTAGGACATCTGGATATCATGCGGTATTTTCAGAAAGCGATCCGCCGCGCGGATATTGATGTGGCGTATTCGGAAGGGTTCAGTCCGCATCAGCTCTTGTCGTTTGCGTCTCCGCTGGGCGTGGGGATTGAAAGCGAGGGAGAACTGTTTGATATGACACTGGCCGGCAGACAGGAACCGGCGTGGATCAAAGATGCGCTGAACGCGCAGATGAATCCGGAAATGGAGATCCTGGAGGTTTGGGAACTGCCGGAGGACGCCAAAAAATCCATGTCGTTAGTCTCTGCGGCAGACTATCGGATCGGCTTTCGGGACGGCTATGCACCGGATGTCGATCTTGCGGAAACGATTGCGGCTTTTTACGCGCAGCCGGAGATCAAAGTGATAAAAAAGACGAAATCCAGTGAAAAAGAAGTGGATATCAAACCGATGATCTACGCGCTTTCCGCAGATGCGGACCATAAAATTTACCTGAAAGCAGCCGCGGGCAGTGTGGAAAATCTGAAACCGGAGCTGGTCATGGAGGCTTATTTTACGTTTCTGGGGATTCCATTTTCCCCGTTTGCCTGCTGCATTACAAGACTGCAGCTCTATTTGGACGAATAGAGTTTATCCGGTTGGAGGAACTATGAACCGACACATTATCACACGGACCGACCATCTGATCTTATCTGCGCTTCTGGAAGACAGGAAGCCGCTGGCCTTATCCTGCTATGAAGAGGAAGGTTCTATTTTAAACCATATCTATGTCGGGAAGGTCCGGGATGTGGTTCCGTATCTGCATGCGGCGTTTGTCTATATTTCCCCCACGCAGCGCGGGTATCTGGATCTTGCTCACGCCGAACACTGTATTTTTCTGAATCCAAAACAAAGTGGGAAGCTCTGCCAGGGAGATGAGATTCTGGTGCAGGTTTCCAAGGACGCGGTTAAGACCAAGGATCCGGTATTGACCTGCGACCTGCAGATCGGAAATAAATATGTCATACTGACTTGCGGCAGGAATTTTCTGGGCTTTTCCGGTAAGATCCAGGATGCTGACTGGAAACAGGAAGTCCGCGCGCTGGCGGAGCAGTATGTAACCGAGGAGTATGGGTTTATCATCCGTACCAACAGTCAGAATCTGTCACCGGAAGAAACCGCCGACCAGGTAAGAAAACTGTCTGAACGGTTTCAGACGCTGAAGGAGACCGCGATCCACCGCCCCTGCTATACGCAGGTGTATGGGGAGCCGGCGGGCTATTTACAGGACATCCGCAATCTGTATTCGGAAGAAGTCGATGAGATTCTTACGGATTCTCCGGAACTCTATGCCGATATCAAAACCTTTCTGGAAGAAGAGCAGCCGGGGGATCTGCCAAAGCTGCGTCTCTATACAGACGAACAATATCCGCTGATCAAATGTTATAATCTGGCAGGCATCTATCAATCCGCGATCGCTCCCAGAGTCTGGCTGAAATCCGGCGCTTATCTGGTGATCGAACCTACGGAAGCTTTGACTGTCATCGATGTCAACACCGGTAAATTTCAAAGTAAAAAGAAAAATCAGGATGAGGTCTTTTATCAGGTCAATAAAGAGGCGGCGGACGAGATTGCCAGACAACTTCGGCTCCGCAATATATCCGGCATCGTAATCGTGGATTTTATCAATCTGCCGCCGGAATATGAAACGAAGCTGGTATCGTATTTTTCCGGTCTGCTGAAGCAGGATCCGGTTCCGGTGCATCTGGCCGGTATGACCGCTCTGGGGCTGGTAGAGCTGACACGGAAGAAAACGAAGGCAGCGCTGTATGCGTGGAAGCAGCAGATCAGGGATCTGTGACCGGAGAAAGCGTATGGAACATGCGTGCCAGCACGATCATGGCAATCACGGCAAGGATCAGTTCCGCCGCGGGCTGCGCGCAGGCCAGACCGTAGAGAGGCCAGACGGCGTTTAAAAGAAACAGTGCGGGAATTTCCAGCACGATTTTTCGCAGGAAAGCGAAGAGCAATGCTTTTCCGCCCATACCGCACGCCTGAAAAACGCCCACTGCCAGAAAATCCATGCAGAGAAACGGCTGCGCAAGACACAGACAGCGTAAGAAGGTGCTGCCATAGGAGATAACGGCCTCGTTTTTCATGAACAGTCGGGTTAACTGCCCGGCGCCAATCTCATAGCCAATCGTGACAATCACCAAAAAGATCATGGATATTTTCAGAGCAAACAGGATCGCGTCTTTCATTCTGCGGTAATTTTTGCTGCTGTAATTGTAGCCTACTAACGGCTGGAGACCCTGAGAAACACCCATGGCGATGTACATCGGGATCATAGAGATCTTTTGGGCAATCCCCATTGCGGCCACGGCGTCAGGTCCGAAGGGAGAAGCAAAGTTGTTTAAAATCGTCATGCCGGTAACATTTAACAGGTTCTGTATCGAAGCCGGAACGCCCACGATGAATACCCCAGCCACAATGTTTTTGCGGGGCCGGGCCATTTTGGGATGGACGCATACATAGGTTTTTCCACGCTGCAGAAAGAGCAGCACAAAGAAGTAACCGCATGCAAAGCAGTTGGAGAGACAGGTTGCCAGACCCGCGCCGGACGCTCCCATGTTAAGTCCCCAGGGCAGAATAAAGATGGGATCCAGCAGGATGTTCAGCACACAGCCGCTCATAGTGCCGATGCTGGCGTGCAGCGATGCGCCCTCCGATCGTACCAGATAGGCCAGGACGACATTCAAAATCGCCGGAGCGGCGCCGAGGCTCACTGTCCATCGCAAATAAGCGGCGGTGGCTTCCGTCGTTTCCGCATCTGTACCCAAAAGAGCCAGCACAGGCGATTTTAAGAGCATGTAGGCCGCTGAAAAAAGCAAGGCGCATGTCAGTGCGCAGTAAAAGCCGAAAGCAGAGCTTCGCCGGACCGTATCATAATCCTTTGTTCCCAGTGCCCTGCTCATCATGGACGAGCTGCCCACCCCAAAGAGATTGTTCACCGCATTGAAGGCGAGCAGAAGCGGTGCGGCAAGCGTCACAGCCGAAGTCTGTACGGGGTTATTCAAAAGACCTACGAAATAGGTATCCGCCAGATTATAAAGCACCATCACTAAAGAGCTGATGATGGTGGGAACCGACATGCTCATAACTGCTTTCGGAATCGGAAATTGCTCAAATATATCGATTCTGCCGTACTTTGCCATTGTATACTTTCCTCACATAACAAAATTGAAACGTCATTCTATTATACAATGCAATCGGATTTTATTCAATCATATTTGCGCTAACAAGGAAATTTACAGATCATAAATCTTAGAGAATTTTTCTGTCAGATAATCAGCGTACACAGCAGGATCAAATTCCCCGCAGGCGTTTTTCACTACGTCCGCAGGTTCCATAGAGCTGCCGTACTGGTGAATTTTCTCGCCAAGCCATGCGGAGACGGCGGAAAGATCGCCTTTTCCAACGGTTCCCCACACATCGACTTCTTTCTCCATATTTTTTAACATCTGCGCGCCGTAAGCGCTGCCTAGCGCATAAGAAGGGAAGTAGCCGAAGGAACCGCCTGCCCAATGGGAATCCTGCAGGCAGCCGTGTTTATCGTCAGGCACCTCCACGCCCAGGTATTCTTTATATAATTTGTTCCAGGTTTCCGGGATATCCTGTACTTTCAGGGAACCGTCAATTAGCTGTTTTTCAATCTCGTACCGCACCATGATGTGCAGGCTGTAGGTCAGTTCGTCCGCTTCGATCCGGACCAGAGACGGCTGTACCTTGTTGACCGCGCGGTAAAACTGCTCGGCTGTTACTCCGTTTAACTGTTCCGGGAAAAATTCCTGCATTTTTGGAAAAATGGCCTGAATAAAAGGCAGGGAACGTCCGATGATATTCTCATAAAAACGGGACTGGCTTTCATGGACGCCCATGGAAACGCCGCCTGCCAGACAGGTATACTGCATATCGTCCCGAATCCCCAATTCATATCGCGCATGACCGCTTTCGTGAATCACGGAATACATGGAGCTTGCCACATCTTCTTCCTGATAATGTGTGGTAATCCGCACGTCCTTATTGTTAAAATTCAGGGTAAACGGGTGCTCGGATTCTCCGATGGTACAATGCCTCCGGTCCAGTCCCACAACCTCCATCAGATAATCGGAAAACCGCTTCTGTGCCTCGATGGGGTAGTGCTTGTGCAGAAATGAATCGTCCGGCTGTTCTTTTTCTTCAATTGCTTTTAAGAGCGGCACGATCCGTTCCCGCAGAGTCGCGAAAAACTGATCCAGATATTCCATGTCCACGCCGCGCTCAAATTCATTTAACAGTGCGTCATACGGTTTCTTTTTTCTGTCATAATATTTCGCGAATTTCTGGTTGAATTTCACCAGCTTTTTTAGCACCGGCTCGAATTTTGAAAAATCACTCTCTTCTTTGGCAGTTTCCCAGACTTCATTGGCCTCATTGGTCAGACTGGCATATTCCATGTATTCGTCTGCGGGAATCCGAGTAAGCTGTTCATAACTGCGGCTCAGTTCTTCCACCTGTCTCTGCACCAGTCGGCTCAATTCCGCCTTATGTTTCGTCAGATATTCCAACAGCTTGCCCACTTCCGGCGCAGAAAACAGCTTGTGGCGTTCTCCGGCCAGTATACTCAGGGCAACGCCCCGTCCTTCTCCCGTACCTTTTGGCGCTACGGTAACGCCGTCTAAATATAACGCATTCGACGCGGCGTCATAGGCGTACATTTTACGCTGCAATTCTTCCAGTTGGGTTAATGCATCCTCTAATTTCATCTCTGCCTCCCGTTGACAATATTTAAATCTAGTATACATTTTTTCAGAGATATTATACCAGCGGGGAAGAAGATTTGCAAATGAGCTGATTGAAATAAGAGCGTAATGATGGTATAATTTAACCACAGAAACTAAATCTGGAAAGGAAAGGGATGGTTTAATGGTATTTTCAATGGAATTTGGAATTTTATTTTTGGTGGCGCTTGTGTGCTGCATGATTGGTTTTTACAAATATGTGTATTTTATCTCCATCGGGTATGGGCTGGCAATTTCCGGGCAGGGAGCGGCGATGCTGATCTTGCTGCGCGACAGGCTCAGTATCCCGGTGGTAATCAGTTGTCTGATCCTGATATTGTACGGGTTACGGCTCAGCGGCTTTCTGCTGTATCGTGAAGTAAAGAGCAGCAGCTACCGCAGACATATGACGACGGAAATTAAAGATGGCTCCGGTATGAAGCTGTGGCTGAAGGCCATGCTTTGGATTTTTTGCGGTATTTTGTATTTGTTTATGATATCACCGGTTTTCTATCGTTACGATAACGGCAACACCGGCTGTTCGGTATCTTTTGTGATCGGCACAGTGCTGATGGCGGGCGGGATCCTGCTGGAGTCTTTGGCTGATTTAAGCAAGAGCCGCCAGAAAAAGAACAACCCGAAGCGCTTTTGCGACAAGGGACTGTTTCGGCTTGTGCGTTGTCCGAACTATCTCGGAGAGCTGATTTTGTGGACCGGTGTGCTGGTGGTCGGGATCACATCGCTTCAGTCGGTGGGGCAGTGGATCGTTGCGCTGCTGGGTTATGTGGGAATTGTTTTTGTGATGTTCAGCGGAGCCAGACGTCTGGAGGTGCGGCAGAATAAGAATTACGGCTCCGATCCGGAGTATCAGGAGTATGTAAAGACGGTTCCGATCCTCCTGCCCTTTGTGCCGCTTTACAGTGTGGAAAAATACAAATTTCTGATATTGTAGAACTTGTTGGATTGAAAAGCTTGATCTCAGCGGAAAGTTGGATGGATACCTGAAACAACGGGTATCCGGGCCATACAGCGGCATCGGCTGGGAGTCCTGAAGATGTAGAAGCGCCTACCTCAGTCAGACAGAAATGTTTGGCTGAAGTGGGCTTTTCTATTTGTTTAAGCGTATGTGCTTTTTCGATAACCTGATGGTGAATAATTCGTTCACCGTCACCAGTGAAGGACATAACGAATCGTTACCCCATGGTTTAGTGGGGACTACTCAGGAAGTCGCAAACCACGACGCCCTAGCTACAATGGTCATGTCAATAGACAATGCACTTTGAAAACAGCATGACCGTCTGAAAGGGATATGTTCTCCGGTGAAGAGCACCAAGGGGAACGAAAACGTCGCCGTGAGATTCGGGGCAGGAACGGCTTTCAGGGAGAGCGGCAAAACAGGGCTTTATCAAAACAACGAATAGTTTTGCGGCTTCATGCTCCTATCTCCATTAAATAGCGTCACGCTGGACAGCGAACACATATCGCCAGTCGGCGCAGCTTTTCATGGAACAGTATGAAGTCACGCGAAACAGCAAAATCGAAAATCAGGCTAATGGACAGGACATCGGGGGACGGTCAGAAAAATTGAAACTGGCTGTCCCTCACACCACGCCCTGCGGCGATACGGCTTACTTTCACAGCAAACCGCATACGCCGCAGGGCGAACAATTTACGGAGGTATTTATGGACATCAGAAATGAAATCAAATCTTATATCGTCCGGGAGGGCGTGACCATGACGGAGATCGTAGAGAAGTTAGCGGACGAATACGGCTGGAGCGAGAGCGTCCCCAACTTTTCCGGCAAGTTGCAGCGCGGATCACTGAGATACACCGAGGCGGTGCAGCTTGCCGATGCGCTGGGCTATGACCTCGTTTGGGTCAAGCGCGGGAAAGGAGGCCGGTAATATCGCAGTTTACGGCTATATCCGGGTCAGCACCAAGGAGCAGAATGAGGACAGACAGCTTGTCGCTCTCCATGAGCTGAATATCCCGGAAAAAAACATCTATATGGATAAGCAGTCGGGCAAGGACTTTGACCGCCCGCAATACAAGAAGCTCGTGCGGCGCATGAAAAAAGACGATCTGTTCTATATCAAGAGCATTGACCGTCTGGGCAGGAATTACGGGGAGATTTTGGAACAGTGGCGTGTCTTGACCAAGGAGAAGGGCATTGATATTGTGGTGCTGGATATGCCGCTGCTGGACACCCGCCGAGGCAAAGACCTGATGGGGACGTTTCTCAGCGACATCGTTTTGCAGGTTCTCTCTTTTGTCGCTGAAAATGAGCGCGTCAACATCCGCCAGCGTCAAGCGGAGGGTATCGCGGCGGCGAAAGCCCGCGGAGTGCGTTTCGGCAGACCACTACGCCCTTTGCCGGATAACTTCCACAGTGCCTACCAGCGTTGGAAAGCAAAGAAAATCACCGGCACGGCTGCGGCGAAGGAGTGTGGCATGGCGCTCTCCACTTTCCGCTACCGGGCGGCGATTTACGAAAATGTCAAGTTGTTGTAACAGGGGCTATTTTACAGAAAAGTGTAGGTTTCTGCAAAACGACGTACCCAAAAACCTACGTACTTATAGCACAATTTCACGTGGATGTCAATGCTTTGTGGGAACATTTTTTCATTATTTTGCGAAGCGCTCACTCACATTTTGGGGTTACAAAAAAGCACACGTTGTTGCAAAATATAGAAACATTTCCCTATTTGAGAGCAAATTAAAGGAGGGTGCGTTACAATGCGTATCATTAGCTTTGCAGGAAGAAAAAAAAGCATGAGAAAAATTAGGACATATGATCTTTCACACAGGCTTACCGCTGTTCTGCTCTGCCTGTGCATCGTTGCCTCCGTGATCAGCGGCGCAGGCGTAATGACGACCTTCGCTGTCGATCCCGCTCCGACGGCAAATATTGTAGACGGTACCCGCGTCGCGGACCCCGATACGATGGACGATTATCTAAACCGTCTGTTAAGCGCGACTAACGGCTCGCGCTACGCGGGACGCGTATGGACGGATAAGAGCGTGTTCGCGCACTTCAACGGCACAAATACCCTCACCATGGATATGGCTACCGACGGCTACGTAGGCAATGTCTCGTTCAATGCCGACTTCCTGCACGTATTCTCCGCGCTCGCAAGCTCGCAGGTTGTCAACGAGTACCCGCCGACCCCTGTCGACCTCGTTATCGTCTTCGATATGTCGGGCTCCATGGGGCAGGACACGAGATACGGCATTGACGCGGGTCAGAATATATATGTTGAACATAATAAAGATGGAGATTCAACAGAATACACATGGCCCGAGGTGGGCGTGCCGATGGCGGAGCGTATCGCAAACTCGCGCATACAGGCTACACTTAACGCTATAAACAACACTATCGACAAGCTCATGGAGCAGAACCCGCAGAACAGAGTCGCTGTCTGCGGTTACGGCGCAAACGCGGTCGTGCTCATGCCGCTCGGACATTATCAGAGAGTAGATGAAAATGAAAATGGAACAACAGAAGATGATCCCTATCTTTCCGTCGGCGGCATGGAGACGCTGTACCACCCGAGCGATCTGGTGTATAGAACGCCGGAAGATCATTTGAAAAAAGGCGGTACAGAGCTTCCCGAAGTTTCCAAAGAAGGCTGGTACTGGATGAACAACCGCGACACGTGCTACACGGTCGTGGTGAACGCGGAGTACAACACATATACGGGAGTTTTGAATGCTGACGGCGACGGTGAAGGACAGACAGATGCAACAAAGGAAACCGATAAGTGGCAAACAATAGATAACTACACCGTCAGCAACAACGTGCGTACAGATGACGGAACACCTGTCAAGGCTTTCCCGGGTCAGGAAAACTGGGTGAACGGGAACCCGACGGATACAAACGGAGATTTGAGCCGGAACGTATATGCAAATACAAGTTCAGGTGTAAAGGGATGGGCAGCCGGTCTGCAGGGGATAAACGACTCGATGATTCCCAACAGCGCCACCGAAGACCCCGACGACAAAGAATATTTAATTGATGAAGATAATAATAAGCCAACTTCTCTGATTAAACTGGCTATGAAACCAACCAAAGGTCTCGAAGCCGACGACTACGTGGGCTACTTCACGAACACGCAGGGCGGTATCTACCTCGCGTATAAGCAGCTTGCGGATTCGAAAGCAACAACATATACCGAGACGCTCACAAACGGCGTGGTGTCCACGGTGGCGCGCATACCCGCCGCGATCATAATGTCGGACGGCGGCGCGAACTTCTCGTTCAACGAGATGGGACAGGACAGTCAGCAATATACCGCCGAAGACTGGAATGTTCGCTACGGACAGAGACAAGGATTTCCAAGTAATCCAGCATATGACTATGTAAATGACGACCAATGGACGAGTGCTAACTCCAGCAAATGGGTTGAAAACAGAGTTGACGGTCATGATCTTGACTATGAGCATCGATTAAATCAAAACTCAGGCGACGAATGGTACAATGTTTTCATTCCGGGTCAAGATACGCTCGGGAAAACATGGAACGGTCTGCACGGTATATACAATCAGGGCGCGGATATATTTGAGGACGGCACGTTGTCAAGTCCACCGGCTTGGAACTATGCGGGCATATTTTACAGCAGCGACAACAATGTGACGGGTACGGCGGGTACTGTCATGGAGGTGCTGCTCACCGCGTCGTATATGAGCCATGTCGTGCAGACGCACTATGAACACGGCTGGGCGACAAATAACGCTAATGACGAAAGCGAGAGCAAGCTTTTCACCTACACGATGAACGTCGATACCGTTCACGTTCCGCTGTGGGGCAGAATGCGTCTGTATCCTACGCTCGACCCGAAGGAGTATAACCT
>CANQSA010000002.1 GCA_947626415.1 uncultured Lachnospiraceae bacterium | reverse complement strand
AAAAAGTAAATGTCAACAGTGCAGAGGTAAATTCCACAGGGAGAATAACGAGTGGAATTTAAAATTTCATTTTAGGAGCCTTTTTCTCTCGCAGGAACCAGTTTACGAAACAGAGAAAATGGTGTATAATGAGAAACGGATTGAAGTTTGAAATGAAATTTTAACCACTTAAAGATGGAGGAACATATGGAAAAAGAGCATGAACAGGACGAATATGAACGGTATTGCGGAATCTGCAGACGGCCGGAAAGTCAGACGGGGAAACTGATGACGATACCGGGCGGCATGCATATTTGTTCGGATTGTATGCAGCGGTCTTTGGACGTTATACAGCCGGGGCAGTTTAAAAATATGGATTTCAGCCATATTGATCTGAGCCGGTTCGGACTGACGCAGGAAGATATGGAAGCGGCAATGTACCGGATGCTGGGTCCGGAAGCGGTATCCGGGAATCCCACGGATAAGGAGACCGCGCTGACCGAGGAAGAAAAACCGGATACAGAGCAGCCGGAGGAACAGAAGCGGCCGAAGCCGACGATCAGCTTTATCAATCTGGGGCCGATCCACGGGATGCAGGATCATCAGCGTGTGAAGAAAAAATCCGCTGAGAAGAAGCCTGTGGTGGATCTGAAGAATCTGCCGGCGCCGCATAAGATTAAGGAAAAGCTGGACGAGTATGTGATCGGACAGGAATACGCCAAGAAAGCGATATCGGTTGCGGTTTACAATCATTATAAACGGGTTGCGACCAATACGATGGACGATATCGAGATAGAGAAATCCAATATGCTGATGATCGGTCCGACAGGCTGCGGGAAAACCTATCTGGTAAGGACGCTGGCACGGATTTTGGATGTGCCGCTGGCCATTGCGGACGCTACCTCCCTGACAGAGGCCGGTTATATCGGCGACGATATCGAGAGCGTGATCTCCAAGCTGCTGGCGGCTGCGGATAATGATGTGGAACGCGCGGAAAGCGGGATCGTCTTTATTGACGAGATCGACAAGATCGCCCGGAAGAAAAATACCACCAGCCGGGATGTAAGCGGGGAATCTGTTCAGCAGGGAATGTTAAAGCTGCTGGAAGGCGCTGAGATTGAAGTGCCGGTGGGCGCGACCAGCAAAAACGCCATGGTGCCGCTGACTACTGTGAATACGCGAAATATCCTGTTTATCTGCGGCGGCGCATTTCCGGATCTGGACGAAGTGATCAAACAGCGTTTAAACCGCCAGTCTTCCATGGGTTTTCAGGCGGATTTAAAGGACAAGTATGACAACGAGGACGTACTGAAAGAGGTAACGGTAGAAGATCTGCGGAATTTTGGCATGATACCGGAGTTTCTGGGCCGGCTGCCGATCATCTTTACCCTGGAAAACCTGACTAAAGAGATGCTGATGCAGGTGCTGACAGACCCGAAAAACGCGATCCTGAAACAGTATCAGAAGCTGCTGGAACTGGATGAGGTAAAATTGAATTTTTCTGAGGACGCGATTGAAGCCATTGCCGAGCGCGCCATTGAAAAAAAGACCGGCGCCCGGGCTTTGCGTTCGATCATCGAGAAATTCATGATGGATATTATGTTTGAGATCCCGAAAGATGAAAATATCGGAATCGTGACCATTACCCGGGATTATATCGAAGGGAAGGGAGCGCCGGTGATCCAGATGCGGGATGTAGAGCGGAAAGCTCTGCCGCAGCAGGAACAGCCGAGACTTGCGGATTAACAGTCCGCAGAATGGAAAAGAGAACAGGCGCATATAATTTCATGATTATGATAATGGGCATTTATGCGGAAAAGAGGAGATATGCCATTAACAGAACGTGAAATGTTATGCAGAGAGCGGATTTTGTCGGAGGATTATGCGGATTATATTCTGGAGACCGGCGCCCTGCTGGAGTCGCTGCAGACGGTATTGCAGGAGGGTTGCGCCCAGTCGCTGGGCGGACGGTTTCAGATGCTGCACAGTCCCCAACAGAATCCGTTTAATTATTATTCGATTCCCAAGCTGTACGGGCTGATGCAGGAAAACGGAGCGGAAGCCGCCAACGCCATTCGTCTGCAGCAGCAGCCGGTTCTGCAGCTTCGGGGGCAGAATACCCTGATCGGAATTGTGGATACGGGGATCGACTATCGGCTGCCGGCTTTTCAGACGCGGGGAGGACAGACCCGGATTGTCCGGATCTGGGATCAGACGATCCAGAGTGATACGGTACCGGCTGGATTTTCGTATGGAACCGAGTACACCGAAGAAAGGATCAATGCGGCGTTACAGGCGGAAAACCCGCTGGAGATCGTTCCGTCCGTGGATACAAGCGGGCACGGGACTTCGCTGGCAGGCATAGCGGCCGGTACGGAGGATGCGGCGGCGGATTTCATCGGCGTGGTGCCGGAGGCCAGGATCGCGGTTGTCAAATTAAAACAGGCGAAACAGTATCTAAAGGATTACTACAGGATTAAAGAGGGCGCGGAGGCGTATCAGGAAACAGATATTATGCTGGGCGTCCGGTATCTGGCGGAACTGGCGCAAAAGCTGCTGCGTCCCATCGTGATCATCATCGGGCTCGGAACCAATCAGGGAGATCACAGCGGCCGGCTGCCCCTGTCAAGGGTACTGGATTATTACGGAACCTTTGGCGGATTTGGGATTGTGACGGCGGCCGGAAATGAAGGGGACAGACAGCACCACTATGCGGGCCGGCTGCGCCCGGAGGAAGCCTATGAAGAGGTAGAGATCAACGTGGCGCAGAATGAACGGGGCTTTACCATTGAATTGTGGGGAACGGCTCCCGATCTGTTTTCCGTGGGATTTGCCGCGCCTTCCGGGGAAGTGATCAGCCGGATTCCCCTGGGCAGCGGTATGGAGCAGCAGTTTCAGTTTTTACTGGAGCCGACCCGGATTTTTGTGTTTAACGTAGTAGCGGAGGTGCAGACGGGGAATCAACTGATCCGGATCCGGTTTGTCGATCCCACCGCCGGAATCTGGCGGATCCGGGTATACGGGAGCAATCTTGTCAATCAGAGCTTTCATATGTGGCTGCCGATTACGGAGTTTCTGCAGCCGGATACGGTTTTTCTGCGGCCAGCGCCGGAAATCACCATTACGGAACCCGGGAACGCGCAGAATCCGTTGACGGTCAGCGGCTTTAATACGCTGCAGAACAGCCTTTACCCGGCGTCGGGACGGGGGTATACCGTAACCGGCATGATCAAACCGGAGATCACCGCGCCGGCGGTACAGCTTCAGGCGCCCAGACGGGGCGGCGGCTATGAAGCGGTTACGGGAACCAGTGCGGCGGCAGCGGTTACGGCCGGGGTGCTGGCCCAGCTTTTTCAGTGGGGAATCGTACAGGGCAATCAGCCCACCATGCGGACCGTGGACGCAAAAAACTATATGATCCGCGGGGCGATCCGGTCGGAGAGTATGCAATATCCGAATCAGATGATCGGATGGGGACGGCTGGATGCCTATGGGGCGTTTGAAGTACTGATACGGACGTGACAGTTTAATTCTTCCATACAGTGTGGTTAATTCTGCCGGATTTTGGTGCAGTAAAGAAATGTATTGTATTGTTAAGCTGTCGTACCTGCCATTTCATGATTAACAAGATAAAAGAAAATGTCAAAATGGTCGTACATATGGAGAAAATCGATGCTTCGGATAGGAATTTGTGACGATGAAATAGCAACCTGCGCAGAACTGGAAATGATGATTTTAGAGATTCAAAGGGAAACCGGCATACAGCTTTCTGTGGATGTCTGGTACACAGGAGCCGCTTTTCTGAAAGATAATCAACAGAAACATACAATTGATTTACTGTTTCTGGATATAGAACTGCCGGATACGGATGGAATCAATATTGGGAAAGAAATCCGAAGAAACCGGGATTACAATATGCTGATTGCCTACATTTCTTCCAAAAGGCATTATGTAATGGAATTATTTCAGAACCAGCCGATCGCATTTTTGGTTAAGCCGATCAAAAAGGAAGAAGTTCTCAAAACAATCCAAGATGGATATCAGTGTATGAAAGATAAGAGAACTCTGTTTGAATATAAAAAGGAGAGGGCTTCATTTTTTCTTGCCTGTGATGACATTTTATATTTTGCAAGTTCACTTAAAAAAATCGAGATAATCAAGACAGACGGAGGTAAAGATGAATTTTACGGAAAACTGTCAGAGGTATATAAAAGATTGCCGGAATATTTTAGTTGTATCCATAAATCTTTCATTATTAACAGGCATTATGTAAAACGCTATAGCTATGAAGAACTGCAGATGATGAATGATGAACTGCTGCCAATCAGTAAAGTACATAGGAATGAGCTGCGGGATCAGATGTGCTCCGACAGGGAAAGGCGGTGATTTTGGGATGATCAGTTATATGATCTCTGTTAGCTGTAATTTATGTCTGCTTCTGATTACCGTTCGGATGCTGGGCGATTTTTTATCCAGACAGGAAGTAAACAAGCGTTGGTTAGTCTGCGGATCAGTGTTCTTTTATGTGGCAACATTGACAGTCAGTTATTTCATTTCATTTCCAATTGTGAATTTCTGTATAAATCTGTTGTGTATTTTTATCATCTCCATGGCATATCAGGGAGAACTGAAAAAGAAACTTCTGGTTTCATTTGTAATCACGGTAATTAATGCGGCAAGTGATATTATCGCCTATATACTGATACCGGCGGCTGGTACCGGCGGCATCAATTTGTCTTTCATCGGTACTGTATTAATTGCTTTGATCTGTGAGAGAATTGTCTGGAGAATCTTTGAGAACAGAGGATCTGCAACACCGCTCATGGTAAGACATGGGATAGTTTTAACGACGATCCCTGTGTGCAGCCTGGGAGTCCTCTATAGTTCTGCCAGATTCAATTATGGAGGTTATTACACCGTTTTGATCGCGTTCTGTATTCTGGCGATCAATGTGATTGTATTTTTTATGTATTATATTATGGAAGAAAATCATTTACAGCAAGTTCAAAATATTATGCTGAAAGAAAGAGCCAAAGCTTATTCCAACGAGTTAAACCTGCTGCGCGTTACACAAGATAAAGTACGTTCTTTGCAGCATGATATGCGGCATCATCTGATAGAAATTGAAGGTATGGTAAATAAACAGGAATGGAACAATATCAAAGCGTATCTGGAGAGCATGCGCGCAGCGATGAAGAATCCCCAGGAATATGTTTATTCCGGAAATGTTGAAGTAGACAGTCTTTTAAATGTTCTGCTGCAGAAGGCACATGAACGATTAAAGACGGTAGAGGAAAGGATCGTTCTGCCGGAGGAAATGAAAATAGATACCTTTCAATTCAATGTAATTATCGGTAATTTGTTAGAGAATGCGATCCGGGCTTCAGAGGAATCCGAAGATCAGTTTCTGGCGATTGATATGGAGGTAAGCAAAGGGGTTCTGTTTTTGACCGTGAAGAATACCTTTAAAGAGATTATTCAAAGCAATGATAGATTTATTACTACGAAGAAAGATGGTGAGAACCATGGAATCGGTCTGAAAAATGTCAGAAATATGATAGTGGAATCTAAAGGAGATATGCGTGTGAGCATAGAAGGGAATTTATTTATTACGAGTGTAATGTTGTATATATAAACATGGAAAAGACGGACCTAATCTACCAAAATTACTAACGATTCAGGAGATTTTCAAATGAAACAGATCATTGTTATGATAGTATTGACTGCTATTGTTCTGTCGGGCTGTAACGGGGAACAGGATGACAGGGCAGATACCACCACCGGTATATCCTCCATGCAGACATCAGGTGAGGAAACTTCTGGTATGGAAGGGGGAGAAAGCAAAGAAGAGGAGAGCTTCGACTTTAAATATCAGTCTGTGAGCTATGATGTATATGATACCACATGGGAGCAGGAAACCTGTAATTATACAGGAGAAGACATGGAGATCACGTATGAAATTTCCAGCATGCCGGTACAGGCGGAATTTTCATTTTTGGTATACATTGACGGAATTTTAACTCCATATTATTCCAGTGCAGATGCGTCGCTTTCGAACCGGCAGGTTTTTAAAACTCAGAAAGACGGACAGAAGGGGCAGTATACGATATACTTCAAGCCTTTGTACGGAGAATATGGAAAGACCTGTGATTTAACCGTTGTCCTTTTGGATAATCCCAATTATATGCTGACAGATACCTCATATGTCAGCTTTGGACTGAATCATTCCATTATGGAAGTCAGTAAAAAGAAGATTAAATTTCAGGCAGAAACGATAGCAAATAAAGATATCAGCAGTGAGTATGAGGTAAAGAATTTAACCGGTCAGGTAGAGAGCCGGTTTGCAAATGACTATGCAGAAGGCGGAAATAATCTAAATGAAAGCATGTACTGTGCAATGAATATAAAATCCCTGTATGACGAGGCTGATGAGGAGGAAAATAAAGGATATTTTTCCGTTAATAAAAAAGATAACCTGGAATTATATATTCCCTTTTTAGGGAAAGAGGGGGAATATGTGGTTTCACTTTATATCAATTATGAGCTGCAGCCCGTATTTGACGGGAAGCATTATCTGGATGTTCAGGTTCAGCGTGATTTATATACGGAAAAAAGAATCGAGCTGGATCTCAGTAATTATTCCGGACTGAATCATATTGAGCTGGTTGCTGTAGACAGGAATGGAGGAGGCGTTATAAAAGAGGGCCCCATTTTGTTGGAAATAAAGGAATAGACGGTATGGTGCTGAAGCTTAACAATATTAGTAAACGATACGGGAAAAAAACAGTTTTAAATCAGATCTGTCTGGAACTTCATAACGGGATTTACGGGCTGCTGGGTCCGAATGGAGCCGGAAAGACTACGCTGATCAGCATTATTACAGGTATGTTGAATGCAACGGAAGGGGAAATATTATGCGACGGTATTTCCACAAAAAAGCTGAAAAAACGGTATTTTGACTATATTGGTTATATGCCGCAGTATCCGGGGTATTACAATAATTTTACCGGATATGAGATGTTAGATTACTATGCTGTTTTAAAAGGATTAAAAAAGCAGGAAAGAAAGGTAAAAATTCCGGAAATATTGGAACTGGTGAATCTTAAGGATTATTCCGGGGAAAAAATAAGGGTTTATTCCGGAGGCATGAAACAGCGCCTTGGAATAGGAACAGCGTTGTTAAACGACCCCGCGGTGCTGATTTTGGATGAACCCACAGCAGGCTTGGATCCAAAGGAAAGAATCCGCTTCCGGGATCTGATTTCAAAGGTGAGCAGTCATAAAATTATTATCATTGCGACGCATATTGTTTCGGATGTGGAATCGATTGCCGATCGGATTTTATTATTAAATCATGGGGAATTGATCAGGAATGGAACAGTGGAAGAGTTATGTGAGGAAATGGAAGGTTTGGTATGGCCGATAGAAACCGCGGGTCAGACTAAACTGGAAAATGTGTATCTATACCATTTCCGTTCATGAAAGGGAAAGCCTTATGCTGAAATATGAAATACGGAAACTTTTTTTTAATAAGGCCACATTTGCAGGTGTGGCTTTTCTGTTACTCTTTAACATTGTACATATATTCAAAGATCATTATCCAACCGAAAGCAGTGATCCGGTATATTTGACATATCTGAAAGTTTATCTGGATATCAGAGGGAAGGATATAGAAACCTGCCGGGATATTGTGGAGGAAAAAAGGAAACAATTATCTGACCTGCCGCAAAATCGCACGGCCTTGTATGCCGCAGTCTATGAGGAAATGCTTATGGAACTGGAAAGTCTGCTTCAGTTCCCGAACGAGAATCAGGAAAAGCGGGAGGAGAGCCTGAAAAAGGCAGATCAGTACCGGTTAGATAATCGATATCTGTATCATTTAAATAATGAGCTTGCAAAACGTTACGGGGAACGGAAACTGATGGAATATCGGAATGTCAATCGATTTCCGGAACTTGTGAATTATAAATTTTCTTATTTACTGATTATTTTTTTGATTATTGCAGGCGGGGTCAATATCTTTTCGGGAGAGTGCGCAAGTGGGGCTTGTCAGGTAATAAAATCCACAAAGAGAGGACACGGTATCCTTGCGGGAACAAAAATGATCGCTATGCAGATTTATGTTGTTCTGCTTGCGTTTCTGTTTGCGGTCTGCAATGGAATCTGCTTTCAGATCTGTTATCGGTTTGACAGCTTTTCCCAGCCTGTTTATGCAATTGAACAATACCGCGATCTTCCTGTAAATGACACGATCATGTGGTTTCTTATAAAAAATTTTCTGGTTGGTCTGCTGGGATTATGTGTCATAGCTATGATCGTCATGCTGCTCTCTGTTTTGATTCAAAATCCGAAAATGGTTTTTGGGTGTTCGCTGGTCTGTGTTGTCGGACTGGCTTTTTATCGTGCTTTTGGATATCTGGGGACAGGAAAGATAATTAATTTGCTGAATCCGGTTCACTATCTGCTCGGTGAAAAAATGATTTTGTATCTGGAAACGGTCAATCTGGCCGGTTACGCGGTAAGCAATGCGCTGATAAGTACCGGGATTGCTTTTGCCGAAATGATCTTTCTGTCAGCGGCTATTGTATATTTTTATGAATCATAAAGGGAAGTGAGAGATGAGCGTGTTTGGGAAAGAACTTTACAGAGTCTTTATAAAAGAAAAGTTTTTGGTTATCATATTCGTGTTTTTTCTGATCAGGATCCTGGTTTCTTTCTCCATGGAGTACGCTTATCCGTGGAAATCAGAGACGGAAACAGAATTTTACCGCCAATATATGAATGAGATTTCCGGCAAAGGTGAAACGTGGAAATATGAAAAAATAGAACATGATTATAAAGATCCGAAAATCATGGGACAGCACTATAGCGCGATGGAGGAAATCTACGCAGATTATCAATATGTTCTGGAAAATACGGAAACGCATTATTTTCTGCCGGATAATGCGATTGAACTGATACTGATTCATCTGGATATTGACTGGATGCTGCTTTTTGTAATCATTTTATTCGCGGCTGCGCTGGTGTCGAACGAGTATCAGCATGGCGTGTTTCAGATTAGCCGGACATCTAAATTGGGGTGCTGTGGGTTTGCAGCGAAAAAAGCGGTCATTTTCATTGCTGTTACCATAGGACTCAGTATCATCTCACAATTACTTCAGCTTTTCTGCTGCGGAATTTCTTACGGAATGACTTCCGTGGATGCACCTGTTCAGAGTATCCACGCATTCGCGGAATCGGAGAAGCAGTTTACTATATTGCAGGCATGGATTTTTATTCTGCTGTTAAGAAGCATTGCTTATATGGTATTTGGAATGCTTCTGTTTGGAATTGCCGCCGTCTGTACGAATCCCGCAAAATGTCTTTCTATAGGTCTGGGGATAGTCTTTGTGCCGTTATATCTGTTGACCGGGACCTATCATCAGGAGGCAGTTTATCGGACAATACTGCCTGTGGGTACGCTGAATGGGTATGGATTTTTGCTGGGAAATGACAGACCGGCTCAGGAAACGGACTATCTGTTTCAGGAGATAAGCGGAAAAGAGATCGTGGGGATCTATACGGTTCAGATTGTGGTGGGTATTCTGGTTATGGCACTGTCTTTCTTTCAAGCATCGGGCGGAAAACTGACAATTCCGGCTGCTGAAACCAAAATATATTTTAAAAGTAAAATAAAAAAATGGATCCTTGCCGGCATTTCCTGTTGTGTTATCCTGTGTGCTGCCTATGCGCTTCAAAAGCTGCCGGACAGAGCGTTGTTATTGCAGGATGAGGCAATTTCAGGGAGAAGCATAGTAACGGACCGTTATGTAAAAGTGGACGAATATCATTATTTTGATATAAAAAGGGGAGAGATTTACAGTATCGGCGAGACCGTATTGGATGACCAACGGATACTGGCTGTGGGAAATTCTTGTATCATGGTTGCGAAAAAAGAAATTAACGGGATACAAAAAGATGAATTTACGATCGAGCTGCTTGATACGGAGAACAATCAAAGCGATACGTTGATTCGTTTTGGCAAAAATATGGATAATACGGCACTGTTAGGACTTGATACGGTTATTCATACGGAATTTCTTGCCGCAAATGGGGAAGCGGTAGAGAATATGGGCATCAATGAGAGCGTCGTCTATGAAGATGGCTTCCTTTTTTATGTTTATGATAATGTGGTGGTACAGGCCGATATAAAAAAGAATGAATACCAGATCGTTTACCAGGCACCGGTAATTACGGACGCACACATATCAAAGCACAGGATGTATTATATAGATGGTTTGGGAAATCTGGTCTATTATAATTTTACGGATCAGGAAGAACGGATTCTGGCGCACGGGATCGAACGCATATGGGTTAATGACCGGCAGATATTCGTCGTAAAGCAAGAACAGGACGGTCTGTTTATGGCGGAACAAGATGAACTGTCCGCAAACGGGGAGCTTTCTTTTCAAAAGATCAGTCGTTTTACTCCGGAAAGATTAGAATGGGATCAGAGCAAAATCGTTTTCCAAAGCGGGGAAAGACTGTATTTTTTTGATTCTGCGGGAATTAAAGATGAAGCTGAGCCATTGAATCTTCAGGCCGAAGGAGAACTCGCGGGGATCAGAAATCATCAGATATATATGCTGCAGTATGAGGAAAATGAGGGAAAGGTAGTATCCTATCCCTGTGAAAAAATATAAATTACCATATAATTTACGATTGACATACAATAATCAATATGTTACTATAGAATAACAGATAAGGCTAATGTCTGCGGAGAGGATAAGCAGAGCGGAAGGTTTGTGTTTACAGCGCGGAAAGAGAGGTAAACATGAACAGAGCAATTTTAATGGGAAGGCTGACCAGAGATCCGGACGTCCGGTATTCCGGTCAGGGAGAAAGCGGCGTATCCGTTGCCAGGTTTACCCTGGCGGTGGACCGGCGCGGCAGACGGCAGGAAGGCGAACAGAATGCGGATTTTATCCCCTGCGTGGTGTTCGGCAGACTGGCGGAATTTGCGGAACAGTATCTGCATCAGGGCATTAAGGTGATACTGGAAGGGCGGATTCAGACCGGCAGTTATACCAATAACGAGGGACGGAGGGTCTACACCACGGATGTGATCGGACAGAACATCGAGTTCGCGGAGCGCAAGGCGCCCGATTATGAGCGGGTGGACGGCGTGCAGATGGACCCGGCAAAGGCTTCCGAAGGCTTTATGGAGATCCCGGAAGGAATAGAGAATGAGGGACTTCCTTTTGCGTAAGAGTTAAGACTTGCTGTCAGGGTGCTGGCGTCCCTCATGGTCTATGGTATAATTTTCGTTATAGATCAGTTCAGAAACAGGAACCAGGGTATAACCCTGCTCCTGCAGACGGTCGATCAGGGCTGCGAGCGCGTCTTTGGTGTATTTGGCTCCATTGTGAAGCAAAATAATGGAGCCATTTCCCAGATGCTTATGGTTGGATACCCGGGAAATGATGTCGTCTGCGCCATAGTCTTTCCAGTCCAGACTGTCTACATCCCATTGAATGGTATGATAACCGCAGGCGTTGGCGGCGTTTAAAACCGCATTGCTGTATTCCCCGTAAGGAGCGCGGAACAGAGTCATCTCTACGCCGGTCAGCTCTTTTACTTTTTCATGCGCGCCCATGATTTCTTTTTCACATTGCGGCTGCAGGAGCGCGCCCATATGGGCGTGGGTGTCTCCGTGATTGCCCAGATCATGGCCGGCGGCGGCAATCTGCCTGACGGCGTCCGGATAAGCGGATACCCATTCTCCGGTCATAAAAAAGGTAGCCTTTACATTTTTTTCTTCTAAAATCTGCAGAATTTCAGCCAGGTCTTCATCGCCCCACGCGGCGTCAAAGGTCAGACTGATCTGCTTTTTTTCTGTTTCCACGCAGTAAATAGGGAGTTTTCGGTCCTCCGTCTGTCGGGAAGCGGTATAGATCTGCCGTCCGTATGGCATGGCGACCAGCGCGGCCAGGAACAGAACCAGAAAAACCAGATGTATTTTTTTGAACTTGGTTTGTTGGGGCATGGAGAATCACCCACAGGCCTTTTTGATAGTGTATGAAGGCGGCGCCTGAAAAAGAATTGACAATTTGTCCGTATTTCAGTGATTGACAGAATGAAAAAGAGAGCATATACTCAAAGGCAGATGATAAGTCTGCTCTTTTTTTCGCCGGAAGGAGGATAGCTAATGTACACCATAACAACGGAACAGAGTTTTGATTCCGCCCATTTTCTGGCAGGATATGTGGGAAAATGCAGGAACCTGCACGGACACCGCTGGCGGGTTGCCGTAGAAGTGGCAAGCGAGCAGCTGGAGCGTGAGGGACAGCTTCGGGGTATGATCATAGATTTTAAGCAGTTAAAAGAGGATTTGAGCCGGATCGTGGATTTTTACGACCACGCGCTGATTCTGGAACAGGGTTCCTTAAAGGAGAGTACGGTTGCCGCTCTGGAGGAAGAGGGCTTCCGATTGATCCCGGTGCCGTTTCGGCCGACTGCGGAGAATTTTTCCAGATATTTTTATGAGGAAATGAAAAAACTGGACTATCCGGTCATTCGGGTGACCGTTTATGAGACCCCCAATAACTGCGCGACTTATAGCGAGACGCCGGCGGCAGACTTTACTACGGTTACCATGGCAGGCAATGCTGCCGCTGACTGTGAATAGAAGACATCAGGGAAAGTGAATGGAGACAACAATGACTGTATATCGGGTTGCGGAACTGTTTTCCAGTATTAACGGAGAAGGAACGCGCGCGGGACAGCTGGCCGTATTTGTCCGGTTTCAGGGCTGTAATCTGGCGTGCGCGTTCTGCGATACAAAGTGGGCGAACGAGGCGGACGCTCCCTGCCGGGAAATGACAGCGGAGGAGATCGTGCAGGAGATCCGCAGGACGGGGATCGTCAATGTTACGCTGACCGGCGGAGAACCGCTGCTACAGACGGGAATCGGAGAGTTGCTGGAGCGGCTTGGCCGGGAACCGGATCTGCGGGTAGAGATCGAAACAAACGGAAGCATAGATCTGACGCCTTATCGGAAGCCGGAGCATCCGCCCTGTTTTACGATGGATTATAAACTTCCGTGCAGCGGAATGGAGCAGTTTATGTGTGAGAACAATCTGTCGGCAATGGAACCGCAGGATACGGTGAAGTTTGTGGTGGGCAGCCGGGCGGATCTGGAGCGGGCAGCCGCAGTGATCGGGCAGTATGATCTGACGAACCGGTGCTATGTGTATCTCAGTCCGGTCTTTGGCGACATGGACCCGGCTGACATTGTGGAATATATGAAACAGCATTGCATGAACCATGTGAATCTGCAGCTGCAGCTGCATAAAATGATCTGGGACCCGGACGCGCGGGGCGTCTAGTTAGGGATAAAGCAAGGTGCAAAATGGAGAAAAAAATGACTAAGATTGATACAGAAGCAATTAAAAAACATATCCGCGGGATACTGGAAGCATTGGGAGACGATCCGGACCGGGAGGGCCTGATCGATACGCCGGATCGGGTCGCGAAGATGTATGAAGAGGTATTCGCGGGGATGCAGTATACCAACCATGAGATTGCGCAGATGTTTGACAAGACCTTTGCGGATGATCTGGATCTGGAAACGGATCACAGTGATATGGTGATCGTAAAGGATATTGATATTTTCAGCTATTGTGAACACCATATGGCGCTGATGTATGATATGAAGGTGACCGTTGCCTATATTCCGAACGGAAAGGTGATCGGGTTAAGTAAGATTGCCCGCGCCGCGGATATGGCGGCCAGACGGCTGCAGCTGCAGGAACGGATCGGAACGGATATTGCGGAGATCATCGCGGAAATCACTGGATCGGAAGACGTGGCGGTACGGATCGAAGGGTGCCACAGCTGTATGAGCGCCAGAGGGATCAAAAAGTCACAGGCCAGGACGGTAACGACTACATTCCGGGGAAGATTCAGTACGGACACGCAGCTGCAGATGCGTCTGTATCTGGAAGCGCAGTCAAATGGAGACAGAAATGAATAAAGAGAAAGTAATGGTGCTTGCCAGCGGCGGCGTAGACAGTACGACCTGCCTGGGCATGGCGGTAAAGCAATATGGAGCGGAACAGGTGATCGCCCTCTCCATTACCTACGGACAAAAGCATACGAAAGAACTGGAAGCGGCAAAAAAAGCGGCGGCTTTCTATCAGGTGGAACATCTTCATCTGGATCTGACGGAAATCTTCCGATACAGCGACTGCTCTTTATTAAGCCATTCCGAAAAAGAGATTCCCAGGGAATCCTATGCCGAGCAGCTGAAGCATACGGAGGGGAAACCGGTATCCACTTATGTGCCGTTCCGAAACGGATTGTTTCTATCTGCGGCCGCCAGTATCGCGTTATCGAAAGGCTGTTCCGTGATCTATTACGGCGCTCATGCGGATGACGCCGCGGGGAATGCGTATCCGGACTGCAGCAGCGCTTTTAATGCGGCGATGAATACGGCGATCCGGGAAGGAAGCGGCGGGCAGCTGCGGATTGAAGCGCCTTTTGTAAACTGGCCGAAGGCGGAAGTCGTAAAAAAGGGACTGGGGCTGGGTGTGCCTTATGAACTGACCTGGAGTTGTTATGAAGGCGGAGACCGTCCCTGCGGGACGTGCGGGACCTGTATTGACCGGGCCGCGGCGTTTGCGGCAAACGGCGTGAAAGATCCGGCGTTGTCCTGACAGGAATCTTGACAGGAATCCGATTGATTTTATGTATGAAAAGAAAGGAAAGACAGATGAGCAGAGAGACAGCAGAAGAAAGAGAAGGAATCACCCTGCTTGGCAGTCAGGGAACCACCTATGCGTCAGATTACGCGCCGGAGGTTTTGGAGACTTTTGTCAATAAGCATCAGGACAACGATTATTTTGTCAAATTTAACTGCCCTGAGTTTACCAGCCTGTGTCCGATCACCGGGCAGCCGGATTTTGCGACGATTACCATTTCCTATGTGCCGGATGTGCGTATGGTGGAGAGCAAATCGTTGAAATTGTATCTGTTCAGTTTCCGCAATCACGGCGATTTCCATGAGGATTGCGTGAACATTATTATGAAGGATCTGATTAAACTGATGGATCCGAAATACATTGAGGTCTGGGGAAAATTTACGCCCCGCGGCGGAATTTCCATCGATCCTTACTGCAATTACGGAAGGCCCGGAACCAAATGGGAGAAGGTCGCCGCAGACCGCTTGGCGTGGCATGACCTGTATCCGGAGAAGATAGACAACCGCTGAATAAAAATTATAATATCATATAGAAAAGTGGTTGCCATTTCCAAAAAACCGTGTTATAGTGTTCTAAGTGTTAGAGATCAAAATAAATAAGAAAGGAGTATTCAACAATGATTTTAAGATTTTTATACACAGTTACAGATTCAGAAGAGAATTGTAGGTAGCCTGTGTCTGCTGCGGCAGAAGGCAGGCGGTGCGCTTGCATTCTGACGATAGCGGGTCTTGGATCATGGTTGAGTACCGATCAGCGGACAGAGAACGACGCGTATGTCCGTATATAGAAAGAACCGTATTCGCAATGTATGTGCATACGGTTCTTTTTGTGTTAAAAGAGTTTCGGAAAATGGAGGCTGCGTGACGGAAATGTTGGAAAAGGAACGAAAATTACTGGAACGATATGGACTTGTGCCGGAAGATATCGTCTATACCGCCCGGTTTGACGTGGCGGAGTATTACCGGTTTACGGACGGCATGCTCCTGCTGACTGCGGAAAAACTGGCAGTCCTGCTGTATCCGCCGGTTTCAGGAAAGGATTACTATTTCGGCGGGTACCGGACGAACCCGGAAGAGGCCGGTTGGGAGCCCACGCTGCAGATCTATGATCTGGCGGAGGTGGAAAGCCTGGGGATCATACGGGAACTGACCGGCGGCGTTTTGTTTGGCAAGATCAGCGGCGTGGAAACCCGTCTGTGCCGGTTTACCAACTCTCATATGGGAGAAATGGAGCGTCTTACCGGTAATCTGGAAAAAGTAAAAAAGAAAGAAACACTGACCAAGGAAGATATTGAGGGGAAGCAGAGGATCGAGCGCTGCCCGAAGTGCGGAACGATCTATCCTGATCAGCAGCGCCGGATCTGTCCCAAATGCATGGATAGAAAATCCATTTTTGCGCGGCTGGCTTCGTATTTCCTGAAATTTAAGGGCAGGCTGGTCGTTATGGCGCTGTGTTTTGTCGGGACGGCAGTGCTGAATCTGGTATACCCGTATTTGAGCGGTACCGTTCTGTATGATAAGGTATTGTCCCGAAATACGGAATTTATGGAATTTTTGCAGATCCCCGGAATGAAATTCGGCGTACTGCTGCTGGTTGTAGTGGTTACCATGGCGGTATCGAAGATTCTGATGCAGCTTCTGGGCATCATACACGGCACGATCACGGCGACCATAGTGCCGGATGTAGTGGCAAAGATCAAACAGGAAGTCTTTCAATCTATGGGGAAGCTGTCGATCAGCTTCTATAACAGCAGGCAGACCGGCGGACTGATGACGCGGGTACTGGACGACGCGGGAGAGATCACCAGCTTCTTTATTGACGGTGTACCTTATTTTTTCAGCAATGCGCTGACGATCATCGTGACAGCCGTGATCATGATCCGGCTCAACTGGCAGCTGGCGGTGATAGCGCTGATCCTGCTTCCGGTGCTGACGTTTACCAGCTATAAAATGATGCCGAGACTCTGGCATATGTATGGCAGGCGGCACAGGGCAAACCGGAGCTTAAACAGCCAGATGAATGACAATATTACCGGAGCCAGAGTGGTAAAGGCTTTCGGACAGGAAGAACAGGAGATGAGCCGGTTCCATCACCGCAATGACAATGTGCGGAAAGCGGAACTGGATGTTGCCAAATATGAGATCCGGTTTTACAGCGTACTGTACAGTCTGGTGGAAAATCTGACCTCCTTTATGGTCTGGGGGCTGGGCGCCATTCTGATCTTAAATGACAGCGGACTGGAATTTGGTGTGCTGATCACAATTACCGGTTATGTGACCCAGCTGCAGGGACCGCTTGACTTTATGTCCCGTGTGTTCCGCTGGTGGACCAACAGTATGAATTCGGCGCAGCGTATTTTTGAGATCATTGACGCGCAGCCGGAGGTGGCGGAGCGGCTTGATCCGGTACGGCCGGAAAAGATCCGCGGCGAGATCGAGATGCGGCATGTGACCTTTGGCTATGAGAAACATAAGCCTGTGTTAAAAGATGTGAGCTTTCATATCGAAGCGGGAAAGGTTCTGGGAATCGTGGGACGAAGCGGCGCCGGAAAATCTACGCTGGTCAACCTGATCTCCAGACTGTACGACGTGCAGGAGGGAGAGATCTACATAGACGGGATCAATGTGCGGGATATGGGATTTCGGGAACTGCGGAAAAACATCGCCATGGTGTCGCAGGAAACCTATATTTTCATGGGAACCGCGGCGGAGAATATCGCTTACGCCAGACCGGACGCCACGCGGGCGGAGATCATCGCGGCGGCGAAACAGGCGAGCGCCCACGATTTTATCTGTAAGATGCCGGACGGTTACGACACCGTGATCGGAAGCTCCGGGAGAACCCTGTCCGGCGGGGAAAAACAGCGGATTTCCATTGCCAGGGCAATTCTGGCGGATCCCAGGATCTTAATTCTGGACGAAGCGACGGCGGCTGTGGATACGGAAACCGAACTGGCGATTCAGGAATCTCTGGAAAAACTGGTAAAGGGACGGACTACCCTGTCGATCGCGCACCGGCTGTCTACCCTGCGGAACGCGGACCGGCTGATCGTGATCGACGACGGGAAGATCACGGAGCAGGGCACGCATCAGGAACTGGCGGATTTAAAGGGAACTTATTTTAAATTGATGGAGCTGCAGACGAAAGCGCTGGCTCTGCGGGAATAGGAGAGATTGCCATGCAGGAATTTGAATTTAATGAAGAAGAATTAAAGGCAGAATCGGAACAACTGCAGCAGATCCGGTATCTGACAAAAGAAAACGCGGTATTTGCCCGGACGGAAGGCGGTTTTGTTTCCCTGGAATATGACGGGAAGAAATACGACCGGGTAGGCGTATACCGGATGTTTCCGATTTCTGATCCGGAGCATTATATTTCCATCCGGGAAGCGGATGAGAAAGCCAAAGAGATCGGCATGATCGTGGATCTGGAAAAGATGCCCAAGGATACGGCGGAAATGCTGCGGGAACAGCTGCGGCTTAGGTATTTTACCCCGCAGATCGAAAAAATCATGGATATCAAGGATGAATACGGTTACGCGTATTTTCATGTGCTGACGAATTTCGGCGCGTGCCGGTTTACCATTCACATGGGCGGTGACTCCGTGGTGTCCCTGAGCGACAGCCGTGTTATGCTGACCGATCTGGACGGGAACCGGTTTGAGATTCCGGATATTTACCGGCTGACTGTGGGAGAACGGAAAAAACTGGATTTGTTTATATAACAGTAAAGGATAGTGAAACCATATGGAATTAAAATATGCATTGGACGAGGAGCAGAAGGCTGCGCTCGGCTTAAAAGAAACAGAAAAAATTGCATATGCGGTCCCATTTGATCTGGTACACGAACAGGGTACGGAAAAATCGTGGCTCGTGGTGACCGGCGACCGGCTGATCGTGATGGAGCGGGAGAACGCGTCCGAAGCGTGGAAGTGCAGACAGTGGTTTCTGGCGGACTTTCAGGAAGTGAAATGTGAGCATCAGGTACACTGCGGGATCGTAACGGTGCGCCGGAACGGACAGTGGGAATTGGTCTGCCGGTTTTCCATGCGCCATATTACCCGGATTTCCTATGTGGCCAGAGGCGCGGATCTGATCGCCAAAGGAGAACCGGGAACGGTGCAGAGCCATGAATATGAACGATACTGCCCCCGCTGCGGCCGCGCCATGCCGGGTACCAGCAAATGCCCGCACTGTGACGGAAAACGGGTTATGCTCCGGAAATTCTGGGATCTGTGTCAGGGGTATCAGTGGAAACTGCTGGCGATCTCTCTATTAATGGTAGTATCGTCTCTGATGAGTATCGGAATGCCGCTTGTGCAGCAGCGGTTTATTGATAATGTGCTGGTGGATAAGTCCGGCGATATGCAGGATGTGGTCGCTTTTATACTGACGCTGCTGGGAATGACGGTAATCCTGATCAGCGTCAACGCGCTGCGGGACTGGTGGTGTTCCAAGCTCGGCGCGATGATCAGCCTGAGCCTGCGCCGCCGTCTGTATAATAAGATCCAGCTGCTTTCCATGTCATTTATCAATAAAAGAAAGCCGGGTGCTTTAATGAACCGGGTGGCAAGCGACACCAGACAGATCCGGCAGTTTATGGAGGAAGTATTCGGCGGTATGGTCTCTACGCTGGTAACCATGGCCGGCGCGCTGATCTTTATGCTGATACTGAGCTGGAAAATGACGTTGTATTCCACGGTTTTGATCGTGGCGGTATTTGCGCTGACCAAAATTTTCTGGCATCACATTCACAAAATCTTTCATATGCAGTGGATCAAGGACGATAAGATGCGGAGCGGTCTGCAGGACGTGATTTCCGGCATGCGTGTGGTAAAGGCGTTCGGACGGGAGCAGTATGAAACAGAACGGTTTGCGGGGCTGACAGATGAGTTTGCCAGAGTACAGAAGAAAAATGAAGTCTTTTGGGCAATCTTTTATCCGATCCTGACTTTTATCATGGGAATCGGTTCTTATGTGGCGATTTATTTTGGCGGTCTGGATGTGCTGGACGGAACGATGACGACCGGTGAACTGGTACAGTTTGTTACCTATACGGGATTCTTATACGGGCCGCTGGGCTGGATGACGCATTTGCCCAGATCGGTCATGCAGATGTTTACCAGTCTGAACCGGATTTATGATGTGCTGGACGAAGAGCCGGAGATTCAGAATATCGAGGATCCCAAGGAATTTCGGATCCATGGGGATATCCGGTTTGACGATATCAGCTTTGGATATAATTCGTATGAGCCGGTTTTGGAGCATATGACGCTGGACGTGAAACAGGGAGAAATGATCGGTCTGGTCGGGGCTTCCGGCACAGGAAAATCCACGCTGATCAATCTGATCATGCGCCTGTTTGATGTGGACCGGGGAATGATCTCCATAGACGGCGTTAATATTAAGGATATTTCCAAAGAAAGCCTGCACGGACAGATCGGCGTCGTGCTGCAGGAGACGTTTCTGTTCTCCGGATCGATCTTAAATAATATCCGGTTTGCCAGACCGGACGCGTCGATGGAAGAGATCATTCGGGCGGCCAAAGCGGCAAACGCCCATGATTTTATCTGTAAGACGCCGGACGGGTACAATACCTATGTGGGAGAACACGGTTACAATCTGTCCGGCGGTGAACGGCAGCGGATCGCCATTGCCAGAGCAATCTTAAATGATCCGAGGCTTCTGATCCTGGATGAAGCGACCTCCGCGCTGGATACGGAGAGCGAATACCTGATCCAGCAGGCCCTGGAACGGCTGACAGCGGGCAGAACGACCTTTGCCATCGCACACCGCCTGTCAACGCTGCGCAATGCGGATCGGATCGTCGTGATCGACGGACACCACATTGCCGAAGTGGGAAGCCATAATGAACTGCTGGAGCGAAAAGGTATCTATTACGGACTAGTGCAGGCACAGCTGGAAATGGCGAAAATCGCGGAATAAAGGAGTATGGAATCGTGGAACTGTATGCGGAAATCGTAAAGCCTCTGCTTAACTGGTATCAAAAAAATGCCCGGGTTTTGCCGTGGCGCATGGATCGGGAGCCCTATCATGTGTGGCTGTCGGAGATCATGCTGCAGCAGACCCGGGTGGAAGCCGTAAAGGGTTATTACAGCCGTTTTTTGGAGGAGCTTCCCACTATTGCGGACCTGGCGTCCGCAGAAGATGACAGACTGATGAAGCTGTGGGAAGGGCTTGGCTATTACAGCCGGGTTCGGAATTTAAAGAAGGCGGCGCAGGTCATTATGACGCAATACGGCGGCGTATTTCCAAAAGAATATAAAGAAGTGCTGTCGCTGCCGGGCATCGGCGCGTATACGGCGGGCGCGATCTGTTCGATCTGTTTTGACCGGCCTACGCCTGCGGTAGACGGCAATGTGCTTCGTGTCATTGCCCGGATCACGGAGGACTGGGAGGCCATAGAGAAGCCCGCTATGAAAAAGCGGGTGACTGAAAATCTGGCGGCCGTCTATCCGAAGGAAAGCGGAACTTTTACTCAGAGCCTGATGGAACTGGGGGCGCTCGTCTGTATTCCGAACGGAGAGCCCAAATGTGAGGTCTGCCCGGTACGATCACAGTGCCGCGCTTATGCGAATGGAACCTGGAAACAATTACCGGTTCGTGCCCCGAAAAAAGGCAGACGGATCGAATATAAGACCGTATTTGTCCTGGAATGTGAAAACAGCGTTGCGGTGTGCAGACGCCCGTCGGACGGGCTGTTGGCCGGGATGTGGGAATTTCCCAATGTGGAGGGACAGCTCACGGTGCAAAAGGCGGCCGAAACTGCGGCGGTATGGGATACGCAGCCGGCGGATGTTACGCAGAAACTGATAAAAAATCACATTTTTACGCATGTGGAATGGAGAATGGTATGCTATTACATCCGCTGCCGGAACCGGGCAGATCGTTTTCGCTGGGTTTCCAAAGATGCGGTTGCAGAAAGCGTGGCCCTGCCCACCGCATTCCGCCAGTTTTTTGAAAATAGGTAAGAGAAAGCAGCTGCCATATTTTCGCTCATTTTACAAAAAATTACTTGATATAAATGCTTACAGGATTTATAATAAACAGAAGAAATAAAAATAATTTTTATTATTAAAAAATAAAAGTAAAGGAGTGAAATTATGTCAGAAAATTGTGTTGAAAAGCAGCCAATGACACAGGAGTACCTGGAGAAAATGGATGCGTACTGGAGAGCAGCCAATTATATCGCAGCCGCGCAGCTGTATATGTTGGATAACCCTCTGCTGCGGAAGCCGTTGACAAGAGACCAGGTTAAGAAGAAAATCGTAGGTCATTGGGGCACTGTTCCGGGACAGAATTTTGTCTATGTTCACCTGAACCGTGTGATCAAGAAGTATGACCTGGATATGCTGTTGATCTCAGGACCGGGTCATGGCGGGAATTTCTTTGTAGGCAATTCTTACCTGGAGGGTCATTACAGTGAGATCTATCCGAATGTCAGCGAAGATGAGGAAGGCATGAAGAGACTTTGCAAACAGTTCTCTTTCCCTTGCGGTATTTCCTCTCATGTTGCGCCGGAGACTCCGGGTTCCATCAATGAGGGCGGTGAGCTGGGTTATTCGATCGCGCATGCGTTCGGTTCCGTATTTGACAATCCGGATGTGATCACAGCTTGTATCGTAGGCGACGGTGAAGCGGAGACAGGTCCTCTGGCAACCGCATGGCATTCCAATAAGTTCCTGAATCCGGTAACTGACGGCGCCGTATTGCCGATCCTGCATCTGAACGGATATAAGATTTCCAATCCGACCGTATTCTCCCATATCTCCCATGATGAAGTCGCAAGCTTCTTCCATGGATGCGGCTGGGAGCCTCACTTTGTAGAGGGCGATGATCCGATGACCATGCATAAGTTAATGGCGGAGACATTGGATACCTGTATCGAGAAGATCAAGAAGTATCAGAAGGACGCCCGTGAGAACGGCGTTACGACAAGACCGTTCTGGCCGATGATCGTACTGCGTACGCCGAAGGGTTGGACAGGCCCGAAGGAGGTTGACGGTGAGAGAGTGGAAGGTTCCTTCCGCGCGCATCAGGTTCCGATCACCATGGAGAAGCCGGAGCATCTGGAGCTGTTAAAAGATTGGTTATTGAGCTACAGACCGGACGAGCTGTTTGATGAGAATTACAGACTGAAACCGGAACTGAAAGAGCTGGCTCCGAAGGGCGACCACAGAATCAGCGCTAACCCGCACGCGAACGGCGGTCTGCTGCTGCGCGACCTGCGCCTGCCTGACTTTAAGTCCTACGCGGTTGACGTTCCGTATCCGGGTTCCGTAAAGGCACAGGATATGATCGAGCTGGGCGCTTATGTAAGAGACGTATTTAAGTTAAATGAGGATAAGAAGAATTTCCGTATCTTCGGACCGGATGAGACGATGTCCAACCGTCTGTATCATGTATTTGAGACAGAGAAGCGTGATTGGAACGCAGAGATTCATGAGGCTGACGAGCTGGTTGCTCCGAACGGACGTATCATGGACTCTTATCTGAGTGAGCATATGTGCGAGGGCTGGCTGGAAGGCTATCTGCTGACAGGCCGTCACGGATTCTTCGCATCCTATGAAGCATTTATCCGTATCGTAGACTCCATGTGCGCACAGCACGCGAAGTGGCTGAAGGTTACTTCCGAGCTTCCGTGGAGACAGGAGATCGCTTCCCTGAACCTGATCCTGACATCCAATGTATGGCAGCAGGATCACAACGGATTTACGCATCAGGATCCCGGTTTCTTAGACCATATTTCCAATAAGAAAGCAGACGTTGTTCGGATGTATCTGCCGCCTGACGCGAACTGTCTGCTGTCCTGTTTCGATCACTGCATCAGCAGTAAGAATTATGTCAATGTTATCATCGCTTCGAAGCACCCGAGCTTCCAGTGGCTGACGATGGATCAGGCTGTAAAGCACTGTACACAGGGTATCGGTATCTGGAACTGGGCGTCCAATGACGCGGGCCAGGAGCCGGATGTGGTAATGGCATGCTGCGGTGATACGCCGACGCTGGAGACACTGGCAGCAATCACGATCTTAAGAGATAACCTGCCTGAAGTTAAGGTTCGCTGCGTCAATGTAGTAGACTTAATGAAGCTGCAGCCGAGTTCACAGCATCCGCACGGTCTGAGTGATCCGGAATATGATGCTCTGTTTACCAAGGATAAGCCGATTATCTTCGCATTCCATGGCTATCCGACTCTGGTTCACGAGCTGACCTATCACAGAAATAACCGCAACCTGAATGTACACGGTTATATCGAAGAAGGTACGATCACGACACCGTTTGATATGAGAGTTCAGAATGAGATCGACCGTTACCACCTGGTACTGGATGCGATTCAGCATCTGCCTCAGTTAGGCAACAGAGGATCTTATCTGGTACAGAAGATCAATGATATTCTGGTAGAGCATAAACAGCATATCGGTACTTACGGAGAAGATATTCCGGAAGTCAGAGACTGGGTATGGCATACGCCGGAAGATAACGCATAAACATCGTTTTCAATTAGAGAGGACGGCTTTTACTTGAGAGAACAGTAGAAGCCGTCCTCTATTTTGTATAGTTTTTGACGGTTTTATTGTGAAAAATGAGTAAAAATCACAACAGATCAATGAAAAATAGAAAAATATTGAGATAAAATGCTAAAATATATCTGGCGTTTTCACTGAAAATATGTTAAAATAACGTATAAAGTTGTCGATTAAAATATATAAAGGAGATTACAGTATGGCGAATACGAATGGGACAGATGTAAAAGTGCCGAGCGCTCAGGATATGGGCGTGCTGCACGCGATCCCTTATTCTGTACTGTATACAGATCCGAACGATACGATTCTTGCGATGAATCAGGTGTTTAAGCAGACGTTTTCCATAGACGATTCCATGCTTGGAAAACAGTTTGACTTAAAAATTCTGAACTGCAATAATCGGGGCAAGGTTGGACCGAACCGGAATTTTCTGGAATTTAAAGATGGAAGCGATGCGGTGATCATGGAGAAGGTAACGCTCACGGAGGAGGAAACCGTGACCGGCTACCTGTATACGTTTCGTCACCAGAAGCTCGCGGAGCAGGAGGAGAAGAAGATTTCCGGTCTGGCGGACAGAGATTATCTGACGAATCTGTATAACAGAAGAGGGTTGTACAATTACTATGAACACTTAGAGCAAGGCGGGGTAAACCATTTCCTGTTTCTGGATTTGGATAATTTCAAGATTGTAAATGACGTATATGGGCATGCGGTTGGCGATGAGCTGCTGATCTGTGTAGGAAAAGAAATTCAGAAGTGTCTGAAGGGCGGCGTGGTTTCCCGGATCGGCGGAGATGAATTTGTAGTAGTGATCCCGGGAACTTATTCTCAGGAAGAAGTCATTGAGATGGCGAAAGCTATGCTGACTTCCATTTCTCAGATGGATTACAGAAAAGAAGTTGTGTCTACCGTTTCTACCAGTATCGGTATCATATTGGACCAGCCCAGAGAGCTGTCGCTGGATGATATTTTGTATAAGTGCGATTCTGCGATGTACCGCGCGAAGGAAAGCGGAAAGAATCAGTATGTCATTTTTAACGCGATGGAAGAAGAGGTCAACAAGAAGCGGAGCATTGAAAAAGAGATGCATGACGCGCTTGCGAATGGGGAATTTATTCCGTATCTGCAGCCCAAGTTCAATATGCTGACTTCTCAGCTATATGGCGCGGAGGCGCTGGTGCGCTGGAAACATCCGGTGGACGGGATCCGGCAGCCGATGGAATTCCTTCCCGTACTGGAACGGAGCGGATTTATTACCGAGATGGATATGAGCATCTATGAACAGGTCTGTCAGATCAAACAGTCCTGGAAAGGGAAGCCTTATGAACATCTGGTCGTTTCCGTGAATATGTCCAGACTGCATTTCTTCCAGAAGGATTTTATTGAGAAGCTGATCGAGATCGCGGACCGGTACGGCATTAAGACCAATGAATTGGAGATTGAGGTAACGGAGGGTATTTTCTTCCGGGATAAAGAGACGATCATCAAACGGATCATTGAATTGAAGAAGGCAGGATTCTTTATCGCAATCGACGATTTCGGAAGCGGATATTCGTCCCTTAGTATCTTGAAGGATATTCCGGCGGATTCCCTGAAGATCGACCGGAACTTCCTGCAGATGTCAGACGACAGTATCAAGAGTAAGACAGTCATCCGGAACATCATTACCATGGGTAAGGATCTGAAGATGGAACTGATGGCGGAAGGCGTTGAGACCTTAGAGCAGATGATGTTTTTAACCAGCTGCGGATGTGAACTGGCGCAGGGCTTTTATTACAGCAAGCCGCTGCCGGTTGATGAGTTTGAAGAATATGCGGCCAGACATCTGCTGTTAAAGGATTATCGGATCAAATACAGCCTTGACGGAACCCTGTGTGATGAAACCGGCCAGTTGGAAGCCAGATATGTAGGAGATCAGCTGGAATTTGCGGAAGGCGTTGTCAAAGGCCATCAGTCCGTTGTATTTCCGGGCGGCGATGTTTCCTGGAATGTATTGGAGCTGCCGACGAAGACACTTTGCTCGGAGAGCTATACGATCAGTCTTTGGCTGAAACCGACGCAGCCCCTGGAATATTGGACCAGCGTTCTGTTTATGGAGTTTAACAACGGGTTTGCGAGCCTGGCGCCGTTAGCATGGGAGGGTGCGTCCATTTACCGTGTGCGGGACGCCAGAAGAGTAAACGCGTGGTTTGATACGCCGTGCTGCTGCCCGGTACCGGGAGAGTGGGTTTACATTACCATTACTTATGATTCTAAGAGCGGGATCATCCGCTATTATTTCAACGGCAAGATGGCGGGTATTTTGGAGAATGTGCCGTCTTTGCGTGTCGTAAAGCGGATTTATGTAGGCGGAGATATCTTTAAGAAATCCTTTGTAGGTCATCTCTGCGAACTGGAATTTACCAACCATGCGAAATCGGCACAGAATATCTGGCAGGAATTTTTAAGCTATGTGGAGACCGACGGTTTTGTGCCGCTGCTTGACGATTCTATCCGGAGCCGGTTCGTTACCAGTAACGGATTATCCGTATTAGAGCAGATAGAACGGGATTAACGGAATCTTATCTTAATAAATAACAGGACATGAAAATCGGGCAGCCGGCTTACCGGCTGCCCGAACTTTATAGCGTTGATTCAGATTGTAATTTAGAATCTGCCGCGTTCTACATAAGTGGTATGTAAATACTTGTGTGCCAGCGGTTTGCCCGGAGCTTCAAAATACTCATCGTAAACCATCTTGATCACAGGGCTTTCCTGAGAACGGCGCAAAGTCATTTTGGCGTCGGCGTCATACAGAGCCTTCGCGCGGACTGCTTTCAGATCAACGGTGTTGCGGACGCTGTCACTCTGGATCGGCTGACCGCCGCCATTGATACAGCCGCCCGGACATGCCATCACTTCGATCATGTGATAGTCCTTCTCACCGGATTTCACCTTCTTGATCAGCTCGCTTGCATTTCCTAAACCGGAAGCAACGGCTACCCGTACTTCTGTACCGGCAATATTATAAGTTGCTTCTTTGATGCCTGCGGTACCGCGGACTTCTTTGAAGTCAACCAGCTCGCAGGTGCTGTCCAACATCGTAGCAGCAGTACGAAGCGCTGCTTCCATAACGCCGCCGGTAGCGCCGAAGATCAGGCCGCCGCCGGTAGCGGTTTCAAACGGATCGTCAAACTTCTCATCCGGCAGATCAGTAAACTGGATCGCAGCTTCCTTGATCATTCTTGCCAGTTCCCGTGTCGTCAGAGCAACATCTACATCGTCATAATCGCCGGTACGCTGTTCTTCTCTGCCAACCTCAAATTTCTTGGCGGTACAAGGAATTACGCTGACCACAAACAGATCCTTCGGATCGATATTGTTCTTCTGGCAGTAGTAGCTCTTTAATACGGCGCCAAACATCTGCTGCGGAGACTTGCAGGTAGACAGGTGCGGGATCATCTCCGGATAATAATGTTCTACATATTTTACCCAGCCAGGGCAGCAGGACGTAAACATCGGCAGCAGGCCCGCGCCTTTGATCCGTTCTACCAGCTCGGTTGCTTCTTCCATAATGGTCAGGTCGGCGGTAAAGTCCATATTAAATACGGAATCTGCGCCTAAACGGCGGATTGCAGCGACCATCTTGCCTTCCGCATTGGTTCCGATCGGCATATCGAATGCTTCACCCAAAGTCGCGCGGATAGAAGGAGCGGTAAAGAATACCACCTTCTTGTCCGGATTGGAAATCGCGTTCCATACCTCAGCGGTCTGGCTCTTCTCGGTTAAAGCGCCGCAAGGACATGCGACAATACACTGTCCGCATCCAACGCAAGGGGACTCTCCTAAGCCGTTCTCAAACGCGCAGCCGATATGGGTCGCGAAACCACGGCGGATGGATCCGATTACGGAAATGTTCTGATTCTTGCAGGCTGCGATACAGCGGCGACACAGAACGCACTTGTTATTGTCTCTGATAATGTAAGCGGAACTCGTATCCAGCGGAGTCAGCTCTTTCTCACCCTTAAACCGGTCTTCGTCTACGCCGTAAGCCAGCGCCAGCTTCTGCAGCTCGCAGTTATTGCTGCGTACACAGGACAGGCACTTTTTGTTGTGGTTGGACAGAATCAGTTCAATGGTGGTCTTACGGGAAGCACGGACTTTTGGCGTATTCGTTAATACTTCCATGCCTTCCTCAACCGGATATACGCATGCGGCAACCAGTCCGTTTCTGCCCTTTAATTCAACGACACAGACACGGCAGGCGCCAATACAGTTAACATCCTTTAAATAACATAATGAAGGAATCTCGATATTCGCAGCTCTTGCAGCCTCTAAAATAGTAGACCCTTTCGGTGCTTCTACAGGGATTCCGTTAATTGTCAATTTTACTGTTTCCATATGACACCTCCCTATTTCACATATATTGCATCAAAGTTACAGTTCTTCTGGCAAACACCGCACTTAATACATTTTGTCTTATCAATGGTATGTACTTCCTTAACCTTGCCGGAGATCGCGCCAACCGGACAATTTCTTGCACACTTGGTACATCCCTTACATTTCTCCGGATCGATCTCGTAAGCCAGCAGCGCTTTACAAACGCCGGCAGTACATTTCTTGGATACGATATGATCGATATATTCCTGACGGAAATGTGCCAGTGTAGACAGGATCGGGTTCGGAGCAGACTGGCCCAATGCGCACAGGGAAGAATTCTTCATATGTGTCGCCAGTTCTTCGATCTTATCCAGATCCTCCATTTCACCGTTGCCGGAAGTGATCTTCTCCAGTAACTGCAGCAGTCTTCTGGTACCGATCCGGCACGGAGTACACTTGCCGCAGGACTCGTCTACGGTAAACTCCAGATAGAACTTGGAAATATCTACCATACAGGTATCTTCATCCAGAATGATCAGACCGCCGGAACCCATCATGGAGCCCAGTGCGATCAGGTTGTCATAGTCGATCGGCGTATCGATATTTTCAGCCGAAATACATCCGCCGGACGGACCGCCGGTCTGCGCAGCTTTGAACTTCTTGCCGTTCGGAATGCCGCCGCCGATCTCCTCAACGATCTCACGCAGCGTAGTTCCCATCGGAATCTCCACCAGACCTACATTTGTGATCTTTCCGCCCAGAGCAAATACCTTGGTTCCCTTGGACTTCTCGGTACCGATGGAAGAATACCATTCGGAACCCTTTAAGATGATCTGCGGGATATTCGCATAGGTTTCAACATTATTCAATACGGTCGGCTTGCCGAACAGACCCTTGATGGCCGGGAACGGCGGTCTCGGTCTGGGCTCACCGCGGTGACCTTCGATCGAAGTCATCAGAGCGGTCTCCTCACCGCAGACAAACGCGCCGGCGCCTAAACGGATCTCGATGTCGAAATCAAAGCCTGTACCGAAAATATTCTTTCCTAACAGACCGTGCTCTCTTGCCTGCGTCAAAGCGATAGACAGACGTTCAACCGCGATCGGATACTCGGCACGGATATAGACATAACCCTGATGTGCGCCGATGGTATAACCGGCAATCGCCATAGCTTCAATAATACTGTGCGGGTCACCTTCCAGAATGGAACGGTCCATGAACGCGCCGGGGTCGCCCTCGTCGGCGTTACAGCATACATACTTGATATCGCCCTGGCTTGCCTTCGCAAACGCCCATTTCTTACCGGTCGGGAAACCGCCGCCGCCACGGCCGCGCAGGCCGGATTCCAACAGACAGTTTACAACATCATCCGGCGTCATGGTAGTCAGTACCTTAGCCAGCGCCTGATATGCGTCTACGCCGATTGCTTCTTCGATGTTCTCGGGATCGATCACACCGCAGTTCCGCAGGGCAATACGCATCTGCTTCTTATAGAAATTAGTCTCATTCAGGGAAATGATGCTGCCGTCTTCATGTACGGTCTCAGCATACAGCAATTCCTTAACGACATTACCGTTTTTCAAATGGTTCTCAACAACGGTCTCTACATGCTCCGGAGTCATCTGGCTGTAGAAGCAGCCTTCCGGATATACGATCATGATAGGGCCTAAAGAACACAGACCGAAACAACCGGTTCTGACAACTAAGATCTCATCTTCCAGGCCGTGCTTCTTTAAAGATTCCTCTAAAGCTGCGATTACCTTTTTACTGCCTGAGGAAGTACATCCGGTACCGCCGCATACCAGTACCTGCTTCCGGTAACCGGTCTTGCTTGCCAGCAGTTCGCCCTGCTCCCGTACAACTTTGCGGACCTGAACCAGATCGGCCATCTTGGCCTTCACACCGTTTAATTCTTCAATGGTCATCATGATTCGGCACCTCCTTCTTCCTGGATGTATTTGTCAAGGATCTTGTCTACCTGATCGGGGGTCATCTTACCGTAAACATCTTCACCGATCATCATGACCGGTGCCAGACCGCAGGCACCGACGCAGCGGCAGGAATCCAGAGAGAACAGACCGTCCGGCGTACATTCACCGCTCTTGATCCCTAATCTGTTTTCAACTTCCGCCAACACCTTGTCCGCACCCTTTACGTAGCAAGCAGTTCCCAGACATACACTGATACGATGTTTCCCCTTAGGGGTAAGGGAAAACTGAGAGTAGAATGTAGCAACTCCATAAACTTCGGATAATGAAATACCCAGTCCGTCAGCAATCATCGTCTGAACTTCAATGGGCAGATATCCGTAAATTCCCTGAGCTTCCTGTAACACAGGCATTAAACAGCCAGGGGTGTCTTTGTGTTTGGCAATGACTTCTTTCAGTTCACGTTCCTGAGCTTCAGTGCCTTTGAACGCATTTTGTAAAGAATCCATATAGCCCCTCCTTTCTGTCTGCATTCGCAGTAGTCATATTCAGTATTGTTTTATCAATACATAAATGATGTATATTTATATGATATGTAGTGATAAAAAATCTCATATGTACAATTATTATACAATAGAATAGGGGAAAATGCACGAATTTTTTTGAGAATGTTCGTAAAAAAATACACAAAAATGACAAAAAAATACAATCAGATCAGATCGAAATGTTTCAGAGCATGGTAAACGCCGCCTGCTTCGACTGTACGTGTAATATAGCTGCAGAAAGGTTCCAGGTCTTTGTCGTGGTGTCCCATGGCGATCGCGTTGGGAACGCATTCAAACATGGGGATATCGTTGGTACTGTCGCCGAATACATAGGCATTTTCCGTACCAATGAAGAATTTCTTTAAAATAGCCCGGATTGCCGTCGCTTTGGAATGATTTTTGGGAACTGCCTCAAACAGACCATTGCGGCGGTCTATGACCTGATATCTGGCAGACAGGCTTTCGATCAGCGGAATGGGGTTGCTGCGCAGATCCGCAAAGAAAATGAACTTATCTACCGGACCGATCTTATCTCCGAATGTTTTCGCGATCCCCATATTCTGGAACATGCGGCGGATCCGTTCAATTTCTGAAAAGCGGGAATAGCCGTTTGGAAAATAAATCGCGTCGCTGGCTTCCAGGATCCCGTCGCAGTCATACGTCGAAAAACTCCGTAAGAGGCTGCGGACCTCTTCGGCGGGCAGAGATGCATGATAGAAGCTGGTTCCGTTGTAGATCAGTTCGGTACCGCATCCGCATAAAAAGCCGTCAAACGGCAGCGGAAACAGCGCCGGCGGAATGGAGCAGCGCGTGCGTCCGGTATTTACAAAAAGCAGATGCCCGTTTTCCTTCGCCTGCGTCAACGCTTCAAAAGTACTGTTGGGTACCTGTCCTGTCTGTTCACTGATCAGTGTTCCGTCTATATCAAAAAATAAGGCCTTTTTCATCATAGGCAATTCCCTCATTTGCGCATAATATGAAATCGATGTCACTTTACAGATACTATAACATAATTTCAGAGATTTTGTCTAGACTAAATTTGAGGAATGCGGTATACTATGATTAAAAAGTTCGGAGAATATAAATCAATGCTCCGGAATGGAGGAACTATGAGCGAGTGTAATCATAATTGTGACAACTGCGAGAGCAATGGAAACTGCAGCCAGCAGATTGAAAAGGAACCGTTAAACAGCATGTCCTGCGTACGCAAGGTGATCGGCATCGTAAGCGGCAAGGGAGGCGTCGGCAAATCATTTGTAACGGCGCTGCTGGCGGCGTCGGCGCAGAGAAACGGGTATCAGAGCGCGATTCTGGATGCGGATATCACGGGACCGTCTATTCCGAAGGCGTTCGGCGTATCGGGCAGCCTGCAGGGCAGCGACATGGGCCTGTTTCCGGCGGTTTCCGCAGGGGGGATCCAGATAGTCAGCACCAATCTGCTCCTGCCCGAAGAAACGGATCCGGTTATCTGGCGGGGACCGGTGATCGCAGGTATGGTAAAACAGTTTTGGTCTGATGTGATCTGGACGGATGTGGACTATATGTTTGTGGATATGCCGCCCGGTACGGGAGACGTGCCTTTGACGGTATTCCAGTCTTTGCCGGTGGACGGCATTATCATCGTGACTTCGCCGCAGGAACTGGTAGGCATGATTGTGCAGAAGGCTGTGAAAATGGCGGAGATGATGGATATTCCGATCCTGGGACTGGTAGAGAATATGGCATATTTCGAGTGCCCGGACTGCCATCAGAAGCATTATATTTTCGGGGAAAGTCATGGACGAGAAATCGCGCAGAAGCATCAGATCGCGAAATATGTACAGATCCCGCTGGATCCTGAGATCGCCGGATACTGCGATCAGGGAAAAGCAGAGCAGTATCAGAAGGAATGGTGTGAAGAACTGTTATCCATTGTAAAGGATTAACATAAAAAAACGTTCGGAAGAACAGAAAGGCGAAGGAATGAGAAGGACAAAGATTATTTGTACATTGGGGCCCGCGGTTGACGACGACAGAATGCTGCGGGAAATGATGAAACGGGGGATGGACTGTGCCCGCCTGAATTTTTCCCATGGCACGCATGAAGAGCAGAAAGTCCGGATCGATCGGGTAAAACGGATCCGGGAAGAAATGGGGCTGCCGATCCCGATCCTTTTGGATACCAAAGGACCGGAGATCCGTGTGGCGAGCTTCGCGGAAGGCAAGGTAGAGTTAAAAGAAGGACAGACTTTCACACTGGACGCCAACCGGGAGGTGCAGGGTGACGCCAGCCGTGTCAGCCTTACCTACCCCAATCTTGCCAGGTATATCAGAAAGGATGACCGGATCCTGATCGACGACGGCAAGATCGCGATGGCGGTACAGGAAGTCAACGGATCGCAGATCGTATGTACAGTATTAAACGGCGGTATGATCAGCAATCACAAGAGTATCAATATTCCGGGTGTGGATATCCCGATGGCGTATCTGAATGACGTGGATAAGGCAGATATTAAATTCGGGATCGAACAGGGCGTAGATTTTATTGCCGCCTCCTTTGTGCGGTCTGTGGATGACGTCCGTCAGCTGCGGCATTTTCTGGAAGATAATGACGGAGAAGAGATTAAGATCATCAGTAAGATTGAAAATATGCAGGGCGTGAAACATCTGGAAGAGATCATTGATCTGAGCGACGGCATTATGGTTGCCAGAGGTGATCTGGGCGTAGAGATCCCCTTTAAGAATCTGCCGGCGATCCAGAAGAATATGATAGAAAAATGCTACCGTGCCGGTAAGATCGTCGTGACGGCGACGCAGATGCTGGAATCCATGACCAAGTCGCCAAGACCGACCCGTGCGGAGGTATCGGACGTGGCAAATGCGATTTATGACGGGACTTCCGCCATCATGCTGTCCGGGGAGTCGGCAGCGGGCGATTATCCGTGCGAGGCCGTACAGACCATGGCGGAGATCGCGGAAGCGGCAGAGAGCTCCATCAATTATAAGACAGATTTCGTGATCAATGAGTGCAATCTGGAGAAGAATATTCGGGATACCATCTGTAAAGCAGCCTGCGACGCGGCTGATTATATGGATGCCAAGGCGATCGTGACCGTGACGAGAACCGGACAGACCGCGGCGTTTATTTCCGATTTCCGTCCCAACTGCCCCATTATCGCAGAGACCGTAAATGAACGAGGTCTGCGGCAGCTGAATCTGGCCTGGGGCGTTGTGCCTGTGAAGGCAAAAGAACAGCCGTCCATTGATAAGCTGCTGGAATACGCGAAGCAGCGGGCAATGGATACCTGTCTGGTACATAGAGGCGATTACATTATCATTGTAACCGGTTCCGATGTCAATAAATCCAATGTATCCGATACCATTCGGATCTGTATGCTGTAAAATTATTGTTAAAACGAAAAGAAGGTACCGTGCAGTCAGTCCTTTTGCTGACTTCGCGGTACCTTTTTATTTAATAGGATTCCGTCATTTAATAAGATTCCGTCATTTAATAAGATTCTGTCATTTAATAGGGTTCTGTCACATCCGAACTTCTCAGCTTATTGTCAACGGTCAGTCGGAACAGAAACGGATTAATCTCTTCTTTTTTTAAACAAAATCCGTTTTTCAGCAGATAAACTTCCAGATTGGAAAACAAACGGACCAGATGCGCGCTGTTCAGTGTTAATTGAAACATACCGTGCGGCGAGGCGGGTCCGGCAGAAGCAGTTTCCGCGAAAAAGTAGTGAAATGCGGTCATATCCTTGCGGATCTCGATGCTCAGATTTTCGGGAAATCTCAGCTTTTTATCATCCAGGATCTGAATGATCCGGTTGTGCGGAATGGCAGCCATTCGTTTCATCCGTTCAAAAACCTGAATCCGGATATTCGGAGAACACACCGGGATATATTGGCTGGGAATTGCCGCGATCTCCCCGGTGAGAGAGAAGCGCTCCAGCATTCGCTTGGAGTAAAAGGCATTGAACCGTTTTTCCAGGTTTTCCCGATCATAATAGTCGGTTATGGCACGGATCACGGCGTCCCGGTTCGGGATCTCTTTTCGGATGAGCTTTCCTAAAATCACACTATCCAGAAAAACGCCGCTCATGGCCCCGTCTATCGAGTAGTAGCAGGAGACTTCCGAGGGTAAAGTTTCCGCAATCAGGTTAAACTTGTCCGGCATAAACTGCAGCAGAGGCCGGCATTGTGCTTTTTTTAGCAGAAACTGTTTTTTGTAATATCGGACCATGGAAGGCTCCGTAAAGACAATTCCGCTGGCGCCCTGTTCCTGAAATAGAATTACGCAGTGATTAGTCAGAATATAATAAGGAAATAAAAAATCACACAGATCCGCTTCTGCGGATAAATGATATGTGTTTAATTGAACCGTGCCCCATTTCAGAGCTTCAAAGATAACCGTGATCTCATAGTCGGTCAGCTGCTCCGGATAACTGACCAGATGAACAAAGTCGATGGGTTTGTCAGAATCCCGTTTTGAAAACAGGGTATACAGAACAGAGTCCAGTTCCGTGTGCAGAAAAGAATAGTTGGAGTAAAAGAAAGCGTTTTCCGCGGAAAAGACTTTCTGACAAACGTAAGCCGCGCACTCCAAAAAGACTTTTTTATTTTCAAGAACATACGGGCGGGCAGTCTGTGAAAAAGTCCGATCCCAGTTTTCCCGATGAATGTTCAGACGCGCGTATTTGCCGCGGGTTTCATCAAACTGATCCAGCTTTTCTAAAAATAATTTCATCTGTCGGAATTGATCCACACCGAAGTGGTCGGTGAAAAATTTTTCTCTCAGCGCGCTTTTACTGTTTTCCGAAAGCATTTTGCTGGAAAGGATCGCCTGTATCATCGGTTCGTTCAGATACCGGTCGCCCTGAAAGATCCTAGTCAAAAAGCTCTTGTTGCATCCCAATTCTTTTGCAAATTCTGTTTTGCTGCAGCCATCTTCAATCATGACCTGCTCAAGCATTTCTCCGATTGTCATATGTATACCCCTAGTATGCTATGAAAGTATTGCCCTCATATTGTAATGGAAAATTGCAAATAAAGCAACAGATTTTCTAGGCTTTTAGGATAAAAAATGTCGCTTTTTAAGCGACAAAAAATAAAGATATATTTATTAAAATATAATCAAACGAAAAAATGCACTTATAAGATTTGATCGGAATCGCTGGGGATGTACTGCGCGATTTCTTCCAGCCTGCAGTGCAGGATCCGGCACAGATCATTTAATGTGGTTGTCGTCACCGGTTTGTTTTTACGAAGTTTATCAATGGTGGCGCTTGAAATGTGGTGATCTGTGATCAGCGTATAGGTGGATTCTTTAGATTTTTTTAACGTATTCCAAAACGGGCTATAGTCAATCATATGCATATAAACCTCCGTCACTTTTAGTATAAGGATAAGAGTCAGAATTATGCTTGACTATAGTCATTTAAATGACTATAATAGAAAAAGAATATTATTTTAATAGGATAAAAAAATGATTGTTAATCTTATCAATGAAAAAGAAATATTTAGTCTTATTCTGCCGGAAAAAGTAGAAGGGCAGTTTTGGTTAAATGATCGTGATGAAAAAGATAATTTAAGAGCTTTAATCAGTATTGAAGCTCTTGGTAATAACTGGTATGCAAAATCTAATGAAAAAGTAAATATTTTAGATCATGACGCTGCAACCATATGGGAATGCAAGCTGTTGCCGGACAGCTTTTGGAACTTAAAAATAGATAATTCAGAAGAAAAAGTAGTTCTTTTTACGGAAGAAATCGATCAAAAAAGGCAGATGTTCTCTAAGTTTGTTTTGAAAGAAGCTGCCGTTATCACGATTGGACGATCAGAAGAAAACCAAATCTGCTACCATAATCCATATGTAACATCCTATCATGCTAAACTTTTTTTCGATGGTGAAAATTGGTCTGTTAGCGATCTGGGAAGTCGAAACGGGACGTATGTAAACAATCATCGCATTCAGTCTGCAAAACTTTTTCCCGGTGATTATATCTATATCATGGGCTTGAGAATTGTGATTGGAGATTGTTATTTTGCAATTAATAATTTGGATTTTAGAGTTCGGATTCAATCAGAAGAATTGTCGGAATACAAATACCCGAGTCTCAATCCACGTGTAAAAATTTCTGAATATCCTGAAAATGAAGTATTTTTTCGGGCTCCACGTTTCCATCGGGAGATTGAGTGTGAAGAAGTTTCCATCGATCCGCCTCCACAAGCACAGAAGATAGATACTGTACCAATCGCGCTGATGCTTGGTCCTTCGATTATAATGGCCATGGCATCTGTAAGTACGGGAATATTTACATTATTTAATGTACTGTCGAGTGGCGGAAATTTTACGCAGGCATTACCGACTTTAATTATGTCTCTGAGTATGCTGTTAGGCACGGTTTTATGGCCGATATTCACAAGAAAACATGAAAAAAAAGAAAAGATTCAAAATGAAGTAAAGCGCCAGGAGAAGTACTTTGCCTATTTAAAGGAAACAGAGGATAAGTTTAGGGATATTGCAAAAATTCAAACGGATATTTTAAATAAAACATACATTACGCTAAAGGAATGCTTTGAAAGAATCATTGAAGTAAAACCAAATTTGTGGGAAAGGACAGTTGGGCAGAATGATTTTCTTAGTATAAGGTTAGGAACCGGAACAGTTAAAATGAATGTTGATGTTAAGTATCAGGGGAAAAAATTTACAATGGAAGATGATTCTCTCCAAAATGCAATGCTTGCCTTAGCAGAAGAACCTAAAAATTTATTGAATGTTCCTATCCATATTTCGTTGATTGATAATATTGCAGTGGGTATTTATGGTGAAAAAGAAAATTGTGATGACATGATTATGTCATTAATCCTGCAGCTTGTTTCTTTACATAGTTATGATGAAGTTAAAATTATTGTGATCACAGACAGATCAGAAGAAGCTAAATGGAAATTTGTAAGATATCTGCCTCATATTTGGAATAACAACAGGACAATCAGATATTTTGCCCAAACAATGGATGAAGTAAAAGAACTCTCTGCTATTTTGGAAAAAGAGATTTTAGATAGAAAAAATATTTCTCAAACCCCCAAAAGGGTATTTTTGCCTTACTATATCTGCATCGTTACAAGTAGTGCTTTAAGAAAAAAATGTACTGTTTTGCCACTGCTTCTTAAAGAAGAAGGACTTGCATTTACGGCAGTTATGACTGGGGACAATTTTAATGATTTCCCACAAGAGACCAGAACCATCATACATGCAGACGGAAAAGACTCTAAAATGTTTGATAAAAACGATACCTCGGGAAAGCAGGTTTCTTTTGCTGCTGATATAGTCGACCGTAATGTTTTTGAGCCTATGGCTGTTAAAATTGCCAATATTAAATTAAATATTGCCGATAAAAATTATATCTTACCAACAATGCTTACTTTTTTAGATATGTTTCATGTTGGAAAAGTCGAACATTTGAATGCACTGAAAAGATGGAAGGAAAATAATCCGTCAAAGACTTTACAAACGCCAATAGGTGTAGGAGAAGACGGAGATGTCTTTATGTTGGATTTGCATGAAAAATATCATGGTCCGCATGGATTAGTAGCAGGAATGACAGGATCCGGTAAATCAGAACTGATTATTACCTATATATTATCGCTTGCTGTTAATTATCATCCGCATGAGGTTGCGTTTATTTTGATTGATTATAAAGGAGGAGGATTGGCCGGTGCCTTTGAGGATCAGGATAAAGGGTTTAAACTTCCGCATCTTGCCGGGACGATAACAAATCTTGATGGAGCGGAAATCACCAGATCATTGGTGTCAATTCAAAGCGAACTTAGGAGAAGACAAGAAATATTTAATAAAGCACGCAAAATATCCAACGAAGGAACGATGGATATATATAAATATCAGCAGCTGTATCGGGAAAAAGTTGTTAAGGATCCGGTTCCCCATCTATTTATTATTTCTGATGAGTTTGCAGAATTAAAAACACAGCAGCCTGACTTTATGCAGCAGTTGATCAGCGCAGCGCGGATTGGGCGTAGTTTAGGAATTCATTTGATTCTTGCCACACAAAAACCAAGTGGGGTAGTAGATGATCAAATCTGGAGCAACAGCAGATTCAGAATTTGTCTGAAGGTTCAGGAAAAGGCAGATTCACAAGATATGATCAAATGTCCGGATGCTGCAGAAATTTCTCAGACAGGAAGGTTTTATTTGCAGGTTGGGTTTAATGAACTTTTTGTTTTAGGGCAGTCAGCATGGTGTGGAGCCGATTATTTTCCGAGTGATAACATGGAAAAACCGACTGATTCAAGCGTTCAGGTAATAGATTCCCTTGGACGTGCGATAATCAGTGTAAAATCTGAAAAAAAGATTAGAAACGAAAAAAATGCAAAACAGGTAGTTTCAATTGTAAAATATCTGTCGGATTTGGCAGCAGAAGAAAAAGTATCAGCCAGCACATTATGGTTACCGGCAATTCCAGCACATATTTTTGTTGATAAGCTCGAAGAAAAGTATTCACAGAGATCAGCAGGAACTACATTATGTCCTATAGTTGGTGAATATGACGATCCGTTTAATCAAAAGAAGGATATACTTACAATTCCATTATCCGAGGAAGGAAATTGTCTTGTTTTCGGTACAGCCGGGAGCGGGAAAACTATGTTTTTGACGACCTTGTGCTATTCTTTGATTCGAAACCATACGCCAAAAGAAGTAAATATTTATATAATGGATTATGGCTCTGAAACGTTAAAAGTGTTTCAGACTGCTCCTCAGGTTGGCGGAATCGTCACAAGCTCCGATAAGGAAAAAGGCAGTAATTTATTTAAAATGTTGTGTAAAGAATTGGAAAGGAGAAGAAGCCTGTTTTCTGCTTTTGGAGGTGATTATGATACCTATTGCAGAAATAGCGGAAAGACAGTACCAAACATTGTTGTTATTCTCAACCATATTTCCGGTTTTATAGAACAAATGGAAGATTATCAGGATGAGTTTATCATGTTAACTCGAGACGGTGTTAAATATGGTATTTATTTTGTAGTAACTGCAGTAAACAGCAGTGAAGTTAGATATAAAATACAGCAAAATTTCAAATTACTCCTGACTATGCAGTTAAATGACGAGACAGATTATGTAACAATCGTTGGGAAGAATGATGGAATTATACCGTCAAAATTTAAAGGCCGCGGACTTGTTGCTTTAGATCGGGTATATGAATTCCAAACAGCATATTGCACAGAGAACAAAGATGTTATGGCCTTTATTCGAGAATTCAGTGAAAAACTGGCAATTCAATATCATGAAACTGCAAAGCATATTCCGATTCTTCCGGAAACAGTTAATTTGGAGTTTGTCCAACACAAGATTGCAGGATTATCCAGTATACCGGTCGGAGTAGCTAAGGATAATTTGAACATTGTAACCTGCAATTTGCAAAAGTCAGTATTACTTCCGGTATTGTCTTCAGATATTATTGATACGGAAAACTTTATAGAAGAACTGATATCAATTCTTGCAGGCTGCTGTAACTTGATTGTTATAGATGAAGAAAAGGTATTAAAAGGCTGTGAAACATATTTGTATAATGGCAGTTTTCAAGAAGCTATAACAGAAATGTTTACTGAGATGGTGAAGCGGAATAACTGCTATAAAGATGCGGATAAGGACTTATCGGTACTAAGGGAATATGACGAGAGATGTTATCTGATTTATGGAGCAAAAAAATTTTTGGGACAGTTAGATAATGATGAAAAAAATAAAATGGATACTCTGCTGATGAAAGCAATTCCGGAATATAAGATCCATTTTGTACTGTGTGATTCAGTGACACAACTCAAAACTTTTGAATATGACTCCTGGTATAAATTGCATATAGCCGGATCAAATGGTATTTGGATTGGAAATGGCGTGGCAGATCAGTATACGCTTAAAATCAATAAGATTAAAAGATCAATGTATGAAGAAATCAGTACGGATTTCGGTTATATGATTGATCGGGGTCGTCCGACTCTTATGAAATTACTTTCTGCAAAGAAGGAGGGGGAATCAGCATATGATGCATAAAGTTCTCGTCAATATATTTGTACCTGTTTTGAATCAATCATATGATATTTTTATTCCGATTCAATTACGAATATTTGAAGTAACAGAATTGATAAAAAAAGCAATTTTTGACTTGTCAGAAGGCAGATTTATTCCAATGCGGGATACCGTTATCGCATTTAGGGCAAGTGGGAAGATATTGAATGTAAATCATACTGTATTTGAATTGGGCATTGGAAATGCTGCAAAACTTATGCTCATTTAAATAATAACTTTTTAAGGAGGTATCTAAAAAAATGGAAACAACAATTCAGGTTATCACGGAAGAAGTGGATAAGACCGCGGCAGAAATTGAAGAACTGGCAGCTGATTATCAAGCCAAATATAATCAGCTATACTCCGTTACAGAAGCAATGACTTCTCAATTAAGAGGAGATGAAATTGTTACGTTTGTAAATCAATTTGACAGTTTCAAAGATGATTTTACAAAAATGCATCGGTTAATGCTTGATTATGCGGATTTTCTGAAAAAAGCGGCGGATGCGTATCGGAAGGTTCAAGAGGATAACATTGAAATGATACATCAGTTAAGACATCATTAAGGAGGAAAGTGAAAAATGGCAGAAATTAAAATTTCAACACAGGATTTGAGTAATCTGGCTGCAGAGATTGGAAGAATCAATTTAGATATGGATAGTAAACTTAGCGATATCAATAAAAAGATGAACGATCTTGAAGTTTTCTATAAGAGTGATGCAGCCATGGAAATACGGGCAAATATGAATGCACTCAGACCTCGTTTTGAGGAATATAAAAGAGTTGTAGAATCTTATGCGGAATATTTAAGAAAGAGTGCAGAAAAATACAGAAACATAGAAATAGTTCTTACGAATAATGCCAGTGCATTCAAATAATCTTTTGGCATATACGGGCGGTATAGAAAACCGCCCGTATCCTTCCGCCTGAAGATAATAGAAATTAGGCCTGTTATACTAACATAGGAGAAAAATCTAATGAAACGAGTAGTAGTGCTATTGTTGGTAAGTATATCTTTGCTATGTACATCCTGTGGATTGTCCCATTTTTCTTTTGATCAGGATAAGCATACAGATGTGTCGGATACCACAGATAACGGTGATGAATATATTACACGTGGCGAATGGGCGGAAATGCTCGGAGGCTACTTCGGTATGGATTCCTGTTTGAATGATCAGCCATACTATACAGACGTAACGGCAGATAATCAATTATTTCCGTATATTCAAGCATGTACAGAATGGGAAGTATTTGATCAGAATGAAAAAAATTTTAAACCGGATGAATTTGCAACGGTTGACTTTATCATAGACTCGGCAGTTAAGGCTTCGGAGGCGGATTATAGTTCATTTCCATCTGCTTTAGCATATGCGAAAAGTATAAATCTTAATCCAGAGCAGGAAGATTCCAACGCAACGAGAATTTATGCGAACCAAATTGCAGAATGGGCTTTGGAAACTTATCAGAATAGAAGCTTTACAGAATATGAAAATATAAAATACAAAACAGATGTATATACAGTACCTGCAGCCTCCGATGAAAATGGAAAAGTAACTGTAAGTGATAACAAACACAAATTTTCTGCAGGAGATATTATTATCATACAGGGAAGTGAAGAAGATCTTCAAGGTATTGCGAGAAAAGTTTCGGCTGTTAATTATACTGATGATGGATCATTCGTCCTGGATACGGTGGAACCGGAAATCGGAGAAGTATTTGATGAACTTGAATTTGCGCATACAGGAACAGTTACAGACGCTTCAACAATAAAAACAGAAAAAGGAGTTATGTTAGAGACAATCAGCCCTGCTTCAGCAGAAAAGGGATATGGGGCAGCTTCACAGGCGACAACACTCGACTGTAATTTATTAAATAGAAAAGCTGAAAAGGTTGAGCAGTTAAGCGGAGAAGGCACAGATTTGAGCTTTTCAGTAAAAATAAACAGTGATAAGAAAAAAACATTTTCTCAGAAATATCAGCAGATTGAAGTAAAAGAAGAAGCTGAGGTTTTGAAAAAAACAGGTTATGTTGTGCCGAAAGCATCTGAAATCGCTGAAGAAACAAAAAAACTGGCAGCTACGGATTTATATGAATCCGGATGGGACCTTGAAGGAAAGATTGCTTTAAAAGATTTTTATATTAAAACGCAATTAAAGACAAAAAAGGCATTTGGGGTTCCCTATGGAATTCAAAGCTTTGATTATGAAGTGCATTATAAACTTGAATCTTCTCTGAAATATAGCGGAAAAATAGAAGAGGAGATAAAGATAGCCACTGTTCCGATTCCAGTCTGTGCCGGAGTTATGCTTAATTTTGAATTGATAGCTAAAGCTTCTGCAAATGGTGATGTTGAAATCAGCTCATCCGTAGAGACAACATCTTCCGTAAAGTATACAGAAGAAAACGGATATAAAAAAACACAGACTTCGGAATGTGAAAAAAACAAGGAGTTAAGTGTAGACTTTAAGGTTGGTTTTGGAGGAAAAGCAATATTAAAAGCGGTAGGAATCAAATTGATTGATGTTACATTGGATGTAGAAATGGAGTTTGAAACTGCCGGGAAGATCACCAAAGTATTAAGATATGAAGGTAAATTATACCGAAATTTTGAAACAATGAAAAGCCAGGAGGGTATGAAAGAAGGGACACTCATATGTATTGATGGTACAGGTTATTATCCTATTGTGTCACTGGAAATTGGAATGGACGGTGAAACGCTTGCCCATAAACTTGGAATTAAACTTAAAGTTAAAATTATAGATAAAAACGGCGCAATAATTAAATCCAATAAAAGTTCAATGCATTTTGAATTCGGAATCGGTTTGGTGGATCAATGTTCTTTAGATACACTTCAAGTTCTGGATGGAGAAAATGACACAACAGATAATGACAATAGTCAAGAAGGAGTTATGAGTATTTCTTCTTATGCAGTCTCATTGAAATCAGGAGAGTCAGCTGTGGTTACAGTTAGCGCTCTGCCGGAAGGATACCGAGGCTCTGATGTTGAATGGATATCAGAAGATTCTTCAATTGTAAAAATACAGAGAATAAAGAATAGTGAAGATAGTACATCATGCGAGTTAAAGGCAACCGGAGCGGGGATAACATCTGTTATTGCAAATACAACCGATAAAAAGCATTCGGTAAGATGCGCTGTAATCATAAAAGAAAATGAAGGGAAAAAATGAAAAAAGGAAAGATGAAAAAAAGCAGGGAGAAAATTATTTTAAAAGGGGAAAAAGGTCAGCAGCCAAGTTATAGAGAAGTAAATTTGATTGGTGATCATACTCTCGACAGACTTCTCAGCGTAGCTGTGAAAGAAGAAAAAGGAAAGAGTATTTTATATTATAAAGTTGAAGGATTTATAACGCTGACAGATTTTCTGAAAATAAATTCAATCAATCAGAAACTCTTTTTGCTGCTGCTGCAAAATATTGTAATAGTTCTAAAGAAACTAGAGCAGTATTATTTCAGCAAAGAGCGGATCGAATGGTCGTTGGATTTTGTTTATGTTGACCCGGCAACGTGGTATGTGTATTTCATGTATGTTCCGCTTCAGCCATATGAGTCAGAAGGAAATTTAAAAGGATTTCTTTGTGATTTTATAGCGGCCTGTTCTTTTGAATCAGATGAAACTTTGAATTATGTACAGGAGTTAATTGAGGAAGTACATCACAATACAGCATATACGGTGTCTATGTTGGATGATTTTTGTAATCGTTTTCGAACAAGCCATGAAAAAAAAGAGCAGGCTGCTTCTGCTTCGCTCAGTCATATATGGCTTGAGTCACAAGAATCCCCTGAAAATATAATAATTTCAAAATTTCCCTTCCGGATAGGAAAAATGGAAGGGGTGACAGATTATAGAATCTATAATCATAAAGTGAGCAGAAAACATGCAGATTTTATTAAAGAGCAGGAGAAATATTATATTATTGATCTGGGGACAACAAATGGAACATATCTTGACGGAGAACAAATAGAGTCTGATGTAAAAAAAGAATTATTTGACGGTATGTCTTTGAGACTTGCTGATATGGAATTCAAGGTTCATATTGAACGAGAGGAGTAAGAAATGTATATTGAATTTATAATAGGATATATTCTAACGGGTATTCTTGCAGCATTGCTGATTGTTGTGATTGTCTTACAATCCATTATTTTAAAAAAGATTTCTCATAATGGATACTATTTACGGGATTCATCGCTTCATTTGGATTCGGACAGCCAAAAACATTTGACTGATCATGATATTGCTGTCTGCGAAAATTGTGCGGCACGGTTCGATCCGAAACTTTCAATATGTCCTAAGTGCGGTACGCCGCGGTAATTTCTGCAGCAATACAGTATATGTTTTGGAATTGACATATCAAAATTCACTTTTGGAGCATGGAAAATGCAAAAAATTGATACACAAATATTAAAAAGAGCAAATCGGGAAGCTATCTATAATATTTATCCTTATCTGTCAAATAAAGTGGATCTTAGTTCAGATAGCTGCAAATTTTCTGATGTAGTCAGCAAACTGAGACAAAGTTATGAACGTGATTCCGATAAGTGGAGCCAGGAGCAGCTCTCCCAACTTGAAGTATTGGAAAAAGCGATTGAGGAAGATAATTATTTGGCGGAATCTGTTATTGGAAATCAGATTCATATAAAAAATGGATTGAATGTATGTACATTTACAGATCAGGATGGGACTGTTTCTGTAGTATTTCGCGGAACGGGAGATGGAGAATGGATCGATAATGGAGAGGGGCTTTCCGGAATACCCGAGGAGAACATATATTTTCAATATGACAGAAATGGTGATGTAATCGGAGAAACCGTAATTCAAAATGATTATGCTACGGATCAACAGGTTGAAGCCTTAAATTGGTTTAATAAAACTGCGGCGCAAAACGGATGGGATGAAAATACCAATATTATCATATCAGGGCATTCTAAAGGTGGGAATAAAGCTCAGTTTATTACTGCTAATTCGGATCTGGTCGACCAATGCTATAATTTTAACGGACAAGGATTTTCGCAGGAAGCACTTGTGGCATTTCAGAAAAAATATGGAGAGAACTACGAAAAAAGAAGACAAAAGATATATAGTTTTTCAGCTTATAATGACTATGTGAATGTTCTGGGGACTCCACTTGTGTTGGAAAATCAGAGGTATTTCCTAAAAGCGCCTATCGGTGATAAAGATATGATGAAATATCACAACATAGAAGCAATGTTGGATAAAAATGGAAAGTTCAACGAACAATGCGAGCAGGGAGATCTGTCTGAATATGTACAAAAGGTTTCAGAATCATTGATGGAGCTCCCCCCGTCTCTTCGGCAGTATGCAACCTTAGGAATTATGAACTTTTTCCAAAGATATATAGGGAAAGCGGAAGCACTTAACGGAGATAGTGTTACGGCAGAAGAAACAGTAATGGGGCTGGGAATTGCAATTGGACCCGTGCTTGGGAATCTTCTCGGGACTGGGGATGGCTATGAGGCCTTGGAAGATATTATTGCAATATATGGGGACGACGCCTTATCCGGTATCGAAGATTTTTATAACAGCATTGGCAATAGATATGGGAAACTGGCTGAAGCAAGTTTCATTATTATGTCTAGTGCAGTAGTTGCGGTCGCTGCTCCGTTTTTAGTCGGTAGTGTTATTGCAGCAGCGGGAGTGTCCAATTTAATGAATGCTTTGAATATTCTTTCTGAAAAAATTCAAAAAATAAGCATGGATATTTATGAAAAGACAGTGGTATTTTATACATCGGTACTGGACTGTATGAAGCAATTTCTTTTCTCTGTATTTCATTCGCGGAATGTGATTGTCGGTGGTCTTCCATTAATACAGGTTGATACGGGCAGGCTAAGATTTTATGCAGACAGTCTGGAAAATATTAAGAAGCGGACAGACCGGCTTGATAGAAGAATAAAAAGTTTTTGTTTAAAAAATAATCTGCAGAGATTTAGCCTTTTACAGCAGGCCAATATAATTGCGGAGTCGAATCTGTGTATTTCAAATTGTATCAGATTTTTGAATGAAACAGCAGACGATTTTGATATAACGGAAAGAAAAGTAGTGGAATTGTTTTCAGAAATGTAAAGGAAGAATTCTCATGGATGCGGATACAAAGTATGAATTATATTTGATCAAAACGGAATTAAAGAACATTATTGGTGATCTTTATTATATTTCTGACTGTATAAATAGAGATTTTGAAGGGATTGGCAATGAAAAGTGTTCAAATAGAATACAAAAGATAGCTTACCAGTATGAAACAATAGAGAAAAAATTAAACGAAATGGAGTTGTTTGAGTAAGAATGATTCACATAAATACTGCAGTTGTATCTGCGGCGGCAGATCAAATTGAAGAAATCAATCAGAAAAATCAAGATACAATAGTAGAAGTTGATGCAATGATTCGGACATTACAGTCTTGTTGGGAAGGAGAGGCGGCAAATTGTGGAATTAATCAGTATTACCGCATAAAACAAAGTTTTTCTGATGTTTGGAGCTCGGCTCTGGAGAACCTTGTTTTTTATATGAGAAATCAAGTGGTACAAGATTATGAGGAGACGGATTCGATCATAAAAAATAGTCTTACCCAAAATTGAATAAATGGAGAAATTTCTATGTCATATATTAAAGTAAATTATCAAAAATTAGTAATTGCTGCTGAAAAAATCAAAGATTATGTTTTTAAATTTGAAAGAAATATGAAATATATTGAGGACAGCGTTTTTGAATTGAATGAAAATTGGAAAGGGCAGGACTATGATGCGTTTAAGATCTATTGGAAGGAAATTTATTCAGCGAAAACGCCTTCCGATATGACAAAGATATCTATGGAAAAATATGCGGAAGCACTTCGGGAATCAGCAGAGCAATATCGGGAAGCACAGATACGTGCGATAAACAGAGCTAATACATTATGCAGATAAAGCAGTTTTTCGTTAAATGAAGCGATAGGAGTTTATATGGATAAGCAAATTCAATCTGCAGTTTTTACAAATGCAGGAGGACGAAAAATAAATGAAGATTCTCTTGCTGTGTTTAAAAATGGAGAAAATAATTGTTATGTTCTTTGCGATGGACTGGGTGGCCATGGAATGGGAGATGTTGCATCTTCGCTGGTGGTAAATGTATTTGAAAATATTTTCCGAGAAACAGACAATATTGGTGAGTTTTTAAGCAGAGCTTTTATAACCGCTCAAGATACATTATTAGCAGAACAGAAAAAAGCCAGAGCGATGCATAAAATGAAAACAACTGGAGTTTCGGTAGTTACTGACGGCAAAAATGCGTATATCGGACATATTGGAGACTCTCGGGCGTATGTCTTCTATAAGAATAAAGTTAAAATAAGAACATTGGATCATAGTATTCCTCAAATGCTGGTTTTATCAAAGGAAATCAGGGAGGATCAGATAAGAAATCATCCGGATCGTAATTTCTTATTAAGAGTGTTGGGAATCGAGTGGGACGAAAACTTGTTTGAACTTATGAGTCCAATTCCGCTGAAAAAATGTCAGGCTTTCCTTTTATGTTCGGATGGATTTTGGGAATTAATCGAGGAAAAGGAAATGTGTGCACAATTAAAAAAAGCAGAAACGGTTGAAGAATGGTTAAACAATATGGTTCAAATCGTTCAGACTAATGGAATAGAAAAAGATATGGATAATTATTCTGCAATCGCTGTATGGAATCAATAAAAAGAGGAACAGATATGTTAATTCATAAAGACCATTATTTAATAAAAGATGAAAATTCTGTATTTAGACTTGCTGCGTTATCTGTAATTGGAGATAGGGATACGCAGCAGGATAGTTTTGGATATAGTATGAAACAAGATGAGGGGTTGCTTGTTTTATGCGATGGAATGGGAGGACAGGAAGGCGGAAAGGCAGCCAGTGAATTAGCAGTAGAAACTTTTTTAAGGCAGTATGAAAATAATTATTTTGCAGGGGAACAAAAAGAAATGTTGATCAGCGCTGCTAAAAAGATCGATAAAATGATTTCAGGTCTGAAAGGAAGCGATGGAAAGCTGCTTAAAGCAGGCAGTACAGTTGTTTCTGTTTTAGTCAATCGAAAAAAACTTATATGGTGTTCTGTAGGAGACAGCAGAGCGTATTTGATGAGAAATGGAGAGATTGTTCAACTGACGCAAGATCAAAATTATTATACTGTGCTGCTCGGAAAAAGAAAAGCGGGGTTATTAGATGAAACGGAATTTTACAAAGAAAGTAAGAGGGGGGAGGCCTTGATTAGTTTCTTGGGAATCGGGAATCTTGAATTGATAGATTACTCGGAAATTCCGTTGGATTTGGAAAAAGAAGATAGGATTATTATTATGTCGGACGGTTTATATAAAACGGTTACGGATTCGGAAATTTTAAGAATCCTGAGTAATTTTAAAAATATAGAGGAAGCTGTTCAGGCGCTGGAAATGAAAGCGGAGAAAAACGCAAAAAGCAATCAAAAATCCAGAGATAATATGACAATAGCATTGATAGGCATAAAATAAATAATAAAGGAGTTAATTATGAGTAGTGTAAGACAAGAAGATGTAATTCAATGTGAAAACGGACATTTTTATGACAAAAAACAATACAAAAGCTGTCCGCATTGTAATGGGAGTCAATTTGTTTCTGAAAGCAGCCGCTTTATGGGAAGGAAAAATAAAACAAGTTATGATAAAGGCGACTCCGTGACAGAAGAAATCGTAATCAACCAGAAAGACAAACTGAAAGAAGTTGTAAAAAAAGCGTCTGCCAGCAATGAAGAAAAAACAATAGGATATTTTAATAAGGTAGCCGGACAGCAGCCTGATGAAAAACGATATGAAAATTTATCAGATCCGGTCGTTGGATGGATAGTATGTATCAAGGGGTATCATTTCGGAAAAAGTTTTTTTATTTATGCGGGTCAGAATTCTATTGGCAGAAGTACGGAAAATCGAATTGCCATAACTGATGACGGTAGTATATCACGTATAAAGCATGCAATGATTGTGTATGAACCCAAAAAAAGAGATTTTTATCTTCAGCCCGGTGACAGCAGTGGAATTACATATTTAAATGATAATTTGGTTACCAGTGTTCAAAAACTGACTTCCTATGACGTAATCGAATTAGGAGACAGTAAATTTATGTTTGTTCCATTTTGCGGAGAATCATTTTCGTGGGAAGAAATAGACAAAAAGGAGAAAGAAGAATGAAAAGATGTTATTCGTGTTTTGGGGAATATGATGATCAATATCAAGTTTGTCCTTATTGCGGAAACATTGAAGAAGAAGCCATAGAGCCCATTCATTTAGCCCCGGGAACTATACTGGCAGGCCGCTATATACTTGGGCTGGCAGTCGGATCAGGAGGATTTGGAATTGTTTATCGGGCATGGGATAAAAAACTGGAGACTATTGTTGCGGTTAAAGAGTTTTTTGTAAGTCGTCTTGCTACAAGAGCGGTAGGCTTGAAAAACTTGATTATTGCAAAAAAGTCAAGGGAAGAATTTGAGTATCGAAAGAAGCGGTTCCTTGCAGAGGCAAGAAATATGGCAAAGTTTGGAAGCCATAGAAGTATACCGAATGTATTTGAATTTTTTGAAGAAAATAATACGGCTTACATTGTGATGGAACTTCTCCAGGGAGAAACCTTAAGAGAATATTTGAAGAAATCCGGTGGTAAAGCAGATATGGATTTCGCATTGATGGTAGCTAATGAAGTAGGGAATGCTTTAAAGTCTTTTCATGAACAAAATATCATTCATTGTGATGTCGCTCCGGATAACATTTATATCTGTTCCGCTAACGGAATCAGAGATCGTCAGTCAGTTAAGTTATTGGATTTGGGAGCAGCAAAACTGGCAGACAGTACAGATGAAATAATTGATGTTATTTTAAAACCCGGGTATTCCCCTGTAGAGCAGTATGATAAAAATAATACACTCGGTCCATGGACTGATATTTATGCATTAGGGGCAACTTTATATGCGATGTTAACCGGTGTGAAACCGGATGAGGCTACAGATAGAAGGGATAATAAGGATGAAGTTGTGCCGCCGCATTTATTAAATCCATTGCTGTCTGAAAATTTAAGCAATGCTATCATGAAGGCAATGGCTATAGAAAAACATATGCGCTTTCAAACAGTGCAGGAATTTTTGCGTGCAATTAACGGTGAACGGAAAGTACTTCCGTTAGCAAAGGAAAAAAAGAGAAGAAATTTGAAACGCTTTTTTGGAATTGCTGCTGCGGTTATCATTCTCCTTATCGGAACGGTTGTTGTATATAATACATATCAAAATGAACGAAAAAAAGGATATTTAGATCCGGCTGATATTGTTGTCTGGTATTCTGTATCTGAGGGGTCGCAGGAAACAGATGCCATGCAGGTTATTCGGACAGATTTCGAACATAAAAACGAAGGAATCACTGTTGAGACAGTTGCGATTCCTGAAGCAGAATATGAAAAGCGGATTCAAGAAGCTGCTGATCAGGGAAAACTTCCAACTTTGTTTGAAAGTACGGGATTACCCGTGGATATACTGCAAAAGGCGGAAGATTTGGATTCTGTGATTGATTCAGAACAATTTAAAAGCGCAATGTTTTTAAATCAGTATTCAGATTATTATGATAATAGGAAACAAGTTCCACTTGCAATAGAAGTGCCGGTTGCGTTTGTAATTACAAATGGAGCCAGTTGCATCAACTATTCCGATAATTATTTCCACAGCATCAGTGATTTTTCGTCTGACCATATAGCATATGATGATCGGTGTGAGGACCTTTTAAAAGCAAATTTTAGTGTTAGCGGGTTATGTTCAAAAGAGGAGTTTTTAAATAATGAAGCCAATAGCAGCCCGGTATTATTATCATCAACAATGATGATAAATGAAGTTCGAACTAAATTAACAAATTACGAAAAAACATATGTTTATTTTGATAGTGATGAGATACAATGCAAGTTTATTTATGAATGGAGTATTGGCAGCGGGACAAAAGAAGAATTAGAGGCTGCGGAAAGGCTGCTTGCCTGGATGTTGGGAAATGTATATCAAAACTATTTAATGATAAGTGAGTGTAATGACGGACAAATTCCGGTAAATCCTACTTGCTTTGAATCAAAAATTCAGTCAATGCAGCTTGCAGCACTGTCAGATATAAAACAAAAGTTTGTTTTTAAAAGGAGAGGTGAGTAAAGTTGAGTCAAAGATGTTTAGGATGTATGGAACTGTTTGGAAATGAGTTTGAAGTATGTCCGCACTGCGGTTATGTGGTTGGAACTGAGGTTGAAGAAGCAATTCATCTGGAAACGGGTTCATTATTGCATGAAAGATATATTGTAGGAAAAGTACTTGGTTATGGCGGATTCGGCGTTACTTATATTGGATGGGACGGACGCCTGGAACAAAAGGTTGCTATTAAAGAATATTTACCGGGTGAATTTTCAACTAGAATACCGGGGAGATCTCAGGTAAAAGTTTTTGAAGGCGAAAAAAGCGAACAATTTAATGACGGTTTGAAAAAGTTTATTGAGGAAGCAAAGCATCTTGCAAAATTTCAAAATGAACCCGGAATCGTTAAAATTTTTGACAGTTTTGAGGAAAATGATACGGCATATATCATCATGGAATATCTGGACGGAGAAACTTTGACCGAATATTTGAAGAGAGAAGGTACAATTCCTGAAGATACTGCAGTTGCTATGTTAATGCCGATTATGGAATCTTTGCAGGTAGTACATACGGAGGGACTGATACATAGAGATATTGCACCGGATAATATTTTTCTTACTAAAACCGGAGAGGTTAAACTGATTGATTTTGGGGCATCCAGATATGCTACAACATCACACAGCAGAAGTTTGACCACAATTATAAAACCGGGATACTCTCCTGCAGAACAATACCAGAGTAAGGGAAAACAGGGACCCTATACAGATGTATATTCGGTTGCTGCTACCTTATATAAAATGATAACAGGGAAAAGGCCGCCGGATGCAATGGAGCGGCGCGCCGAATATGAGAATAGAAAAAAGGAAATTCTTGTAGAACCACATAAAATCAATAAAAAATTATCACGTAACAGGGAAAATGCAATTTTGAATGCAATGAATGTTCGGAAGGAAGACCGAACCCAGGATATTGCAACGTTTATAAAAGATTTGAATGCTGATGTCCCTGTAAAAAGAATCTATGGAAAGATAAAGAAAATAGACTTATACGCATGGCCTTTGTGGTTAAAAATTATCCTACCGGTGGCTATGGCTCTTATTTTGGTATTTGGAGCATTATTGATAACGGGCAAGATTAACTTTTCAAATTTTACGGAAGAAATAGTGATTCCTGACAATATTGTAATTGTACCGGATGTGGAAGGACTGAACAAAGAAGAGGCATTAAAATTGATAGAAGAGGGGAATTTGCTGGCGGCAACAGATGGATCTATAGAATCAGAATATATCAATGCCGGAAAAATTATCTTGCAGACACCTGTGGGAGGATCCTATATAGATAAGAATGGGACTGTACTTCTCATGGTCAGCAGTGGGAAGAAGATAGAATCTCCTGAAAATGGAGTGTCCACAGTTCCTTATGTGATTTGGGATACCAAAGAGGATGCAGTTGAAAAACTTTTAAAAGCAGGATTGAATAACCCGCATTTTGTGGAAAAAAATGATGAAGTAGTCGCATATGGGTCTGTAATTTCTCAAAGTGTAGAGGCTGGAACAGAAGTTGAAGAAGGGACAAGCATTACTCTGACTGTATCAATCGGTCCTGCCGCTTTTTCTATGCCAGATGTGGTTGGACAAAAGGAAGATATTGCAAAAAACACATTGACGGAAAAAGGACTTGTAGTTGATGTAGAGTACAAGAAGGATAAAAATGTTGCAGAAGGTAATGTTATCAGTCAGAGTATTTCTGCAGGTACAAATGTAAAACGAAGTGATCAGATAACGATTATAGTATCCAGCGGACGTGAAACAATAGAAGTTGCGAACGTTGTTGGAAAGATGCGGCAAGAGGCTGAAAAGATATTGAAAGATCAGGGATTTCAAGTTACAGCTCTGGAAAATTATGATGCTGCTGTTCCGGCTGGTACCATTATTGAGCAATCTCCCAAATCGGGTACTGCACAATTACCGGGAGAAACAATTGTTCTTTATGTAAGTAAAGGAAAACAGGCAGTCACCGTTTCGTTTGATGCAAATGGAGGTTCTGTAAATATTGCAAGTAAGCAGGCGTATGTGCTGGATACTTATGGTAAACTTCAACTTCCGATTCCAATTAGAGCAGGATATACATTTTCCGGTTGGTATATGGAAAAATCAGGAGGTGTCCAGGTAACAAAAAATATGCAGATAACTACTTCTTCCAATCATACCCTCTACGCTGGTTGGAAAGCAAATTCATACACTGTATCATTTAAAGCAAATGGGGGTACCGGGACTCTGGAGCGAAAGAAAGTAACTTTTGACAGAAAATATGGTACCTTGCCATCTGTAACCAGAAAAGGATATACTTTTAGCGGATGGTATACATCAGCAAGCGGTGGAAGTAGAGTGACGGAAAATACGATTTATTCATTAACAACGGATCAAACTTTATATGCTCAGTGGAATGCAAATTCTTATACTGTATCATTTAAAGCAAATGGAGGTACTGGGACTCTGAATCAAAAGAAAGTGACCTTTGGGGAAAAATATGGTACCTTGCCATCTGTAACTCGAAAAGGATATACTTTTGACGGGTGGTATACATCATCAAACGGTGGAAGTAAAGTGACGGAAAATACAATTTACTCCCTAAGAAAGGATCAAACTTTATATGCTCAGTGGCATGTTAATCAGTATCGAGTGACTCTTGATCCAAATGGGGGGAATATAACAAAAGCAAGTGTCACTGTTCAATATAATTCACCGTATGGGGAATTACCTATACCTAGTAGAGAATACTATACATTTTTAGGATGGTATACTTCAGCAAGTGAAGGGAAAAATATTACGGCGTCAACAGTTGTTTCAGCCGCGGATGCACACACTTTATATGCACACTGGACAAAAAACTCGGTATCAGACTGGGTGCTGGCTTCTAAAATCCCGTCCGGAGCAAAGATTGTGGAACAGAAATGGACTTATGATCTTGTGACAAATATTACATCAAATAAATCGTATGAACCGGGATATACGCTTTACAATACAACTTCTAAATGGAGTGATTATTCTTCCTGGAGTGACTGGTCGAGAACAGCGGTTAGTAACAGTGATTCCAGACAAATAGAAACGAAAGTAGTGATAGATAGAGCAGCGTATACAAATTATCGATATTGGATTTATCGTAGTTCTAATCATTATTGGTATGGTACACAAGGATGGAATGGATGTAATATTTATGATGAAATCATCTTAACATACCCGCTTAGTCTTGTTGATTCCGGAAGAGGTTTATACGGATACTACGGATCCAGTAAATGTGGTCATAGTTGGTGTAATCAATGGTTTTTTGGAGAGGCAACTCAAGTTCCGGCTGAAACTCATGTTGAATACCGTTATAGGGATCGTCAGTTAATTTATACCTATTATCACACAAAAACAGAGGCTAAAGAATCCAAAACGGAGGTAACTGCTTCAAATACGATAAAAAATATACAAAGATGGGTTAAATATCAGAAAAAATAATAATAATTCAAAATGCTATATTATATATGATGATATAGTTAAAAAAACATAAAAAATAAGTATAATATTAAAGAGCTGTTGTTTAGTATAAAATAAGTTACTGATAACAGCTCTTTTTTTGTTGTGAAAAAAATACAAGTATATTAAAAAACATCAAATATTATATTGACAAAAAGAGATATAACAGATATAATAACATACAACATAGTAAAGATAAAAAATAATAAGTGAGCCGATAATAAACCAATAAAAAGAAAGTATATATTGCAATATATAAAATAATCAGCTATAATGGAGGAAAACGGATGGGCAGAAAGGATATTTACGCAAAACAGTATATCGGGAACAACGCGGTGTTCGCGGACCTCTTTAACATGCTGCTCTACCAGGGCAGGCAGGAGATCCGCCCGGAGAAGCTTTCCCCGCTGGATCCGGTGGAGCTTGCAGCCCCTTACGGGAAGACGGGAAAGGGGTTTGCCCTGGAACGGATCCGGGACCAGATCAAGGTGCTCTCCTCCGGGGAGGATGGAAGGGCAGCCTATCTCCTGCTCGGGATCGACGCCCAGGCGAAGACGCATTACGCTATGCCGGTCCGGAACATGCTGTATGACAGCCTGTCCTATACTAAACAGGTGGAGGAACTCGGGAGGCTGCACAGGCAGGAACACGACTACGGAGATGGTCCGGAAGAATTTCTGTCCGGGATCCACCGGGGAGAACGGATCCTGCCGGTGATCACGGCAGTCTTAAACCTGTCGCAGGAGGCGTGGGACGGCCCGGTGAGCCTGCGGGAGATGTTAGAGATCCGGGACCGGCGGTTAGAGCCGTGGATCCAGGATTATAAGATCCACCTGATCGACCCGCACCGGATGAAGGAGGAAGAACTGGATCTGTTCCAAACGGACTTGGGGATGGTGTTTAAGTGGTTCCGGTACGGGAAGGACCGGGAGAAGCTGGAAGAGGCGGTGCGGCGGGACCGGCATGCGCATGCGGTGAGTCGGGAGGCGATCCGCGTGATCGAGAGCCATACGAACAGCCGGTTTCCGGAGGAAACAAAGAAAGAAAAGGAGGAAGCGGTAGATATGTGTCTGGCATTGGATATGATGATGGAAGAGGCGAAGGCGGCAGGAGTCAGTCAGGGAGAAAGTCGTCTGGCTCAGCTGATCCTGTGCCTGCAGAGAGACGGGAGAAATTCGGATATGGTCTCCATAGCAACAGATGAAGCAATGCGGAACCAGTTATATCATGAGTATGGGATTTTGTAGAGAAAACAAGATATTGAAAAATCTGCTCTTGACATTTCAATAAATCGGCGTATAATACAACTAGACTAAAATCAAATCAGACATAGAAAACCGTTGATGTGGAGATAACAGCAGAAGATGCGCTTCCAGAGAGTGAGGGCAGGTGAGAGCCTCATAGAGATGCAGTCTGTTAAATGGACCACGGAGGGCATGGTCAAAGGAATTCATTGGTGAAGACGGATTCTGAGTATTCCATGACGCAGCGTCTGCGTTAAGGACGAAGAATATGATTGTATTCTGCAGAGTGTGTGAATTTCACAAAGCAAGGTGGTACCGCGGTATTTTTGTGTATGATTTCCGAGAGGGATTGATGAAAGCCGTCCTTGAGAGAACTGAAGTGTTTTCTCAGGATGGCTTTTTTGATTTGAGAAAGAAAGGAGCAAGAGGATGTTTCAATTTACATTGGATGAAACCAGACAGATGGCCAAAGGGTATCGGATCGTACCGGTCTGTTACGAGATGCTGTCAGATATTCGGACGCCTATGGAAGTACTGCGTATTTTGAAAAATGTCAGTCACCATTGTTATATGCTGGAAAGCGTGGAGGAACAGGAGAACTGGGGACGCTACACGTTCCTGGGTTTCGATCCGACCATGGAGATTACCTGCACCAACGGATTTCTGCAGGTGCGGAAAAACGGATTCAATGGGAAAAAAGAAGAAACGGAGACGGATACGAAACAGGTGGCGCATCCGGGAGAAGCCATCCGCAGTATCCTGGCTGATTATACCAGCCCGAAAGTAGCGTCTCTGCCGCCGTTTACCGGAGGCCTGGTGGGATATTTTTCTTATGATTATATCAAATACAGCGAACCGTCTCTGAAACTGGACGCAGAGGATGAAGAAGGCTTTAAGGATGTAGATCTGATGCTGTTTGATAAAGTGATTGCCTTTGACAATCTGAAACAGAAAATACTGATCATCGGCAATGCCAGGACGGACGATCTGGAAAACAGCTTTTATCAGACGCAGGAAGAGATTCTGCAGATTGCCACACTGATCCGGGTTGGGGAGGAAGTTTCCGTAACGCCCGGAAAGATCACCTCAGAATTTCGGCCTTTATTTGAAAAAGAAGCCTATTGCGAGATGGTGGAAAAAGCAAAGCACTATATTTACGAGGGAGATATTTTTCAGGTGGTACTGTCAAACAGGCTGGAGGCCGACTTCGAGGGGAGCCTGTTAAATACTTACCGGCTGCTCCGGACGACCAATCCGTCCCCTTATATGTTTTATTTCAGCAGTGACGATATTGAGGTAGCAGGCGCTTCACCGGAGACGTTAGTAAAGCTGGAAAACGGCGTCCTGCATACATTTCCGCTGGCCGGTACCCGGCCCCGCGGCAAGACGGCGGAAGAAGATCAGAGGCTGGAAAAAGAACTGCTGGCGGATGAAAAAGAACGGGCCGAGCACAATATGCTGGTGGATTTAGGAAGAAACGACATCGGAAAGATCAGTAAATTCGGAACGGTGGAAGTAGAAAAATATATGGAAATCGAACGGTATTCTCATGTTATGCATATCGGGTCTACCGTACGGGGCGAGATCGCGAACGATAGAACCGCGCTGGATGCGGTGGATGCGATCCTGCCGGCGGGTACCCTGTCGGGAGCGCCGAAGATCCGGGCCATGGAGATCATTAACGAACTGGAAAACAACAAACGGGGGATTTATGGCGGCGCCATCGGATATATTGATTTTACCGGCAATTTGGATACCTGCATAGCGATCCGGATCGCGTTTAAGAAAAACGGCAAAGTCTTTGTCCGTTCCGGTGCGGGAATCGTGGCGGACAGTGTGCCGGAGAATGAATATCAGGAATGCATCAATAAGGCCAAAGCGGTGATGAACGCGCTGGAGCAGGGACAGGAGGTGCTGTAAATGATATTGCTGATTGATAATTACGATAGTTTTTCTTATAATCTGTATCAGCTGATCGGATCGATTGATCCGGATATCCGGGTCATCCGGAATGATGAGATGACGATTGCGGAGATCGAAGCGCTGGCGCCGGAACGGATCATTCTCTCGCCGGGGCCGGGGAAACCGGCAAATGCCGGCATCTGTGAAGAAGTGGTCCGGCAGTTTGGCGGGAAGATCCCGATCCTGGGCGTTTGCCTGGGACATCAGGCAATCTGCGAGGTATATGGGGCAACCGTAACCTACGCGAAACGGCTGATGCACGGGAAACAGTCTGTGGCCGCACTGGATACCGGCTGTCCTTTGTTCGAGGGACTGGCCGACCGGATCCCGGTAGCGCGGTATCACTCTCTGGCAGCGGCGCCGGATACGATCCCGGATTGTCTGCGGGTTGTGGCAGACACGGAAGACGGGGAAGTGATGGCAGTACAGCATAAAGAATTTCAGGTATACGGATTACAATTCCATCCGGAATCCATTATGACGCCGGACGGAAAACAAATATTAAAAAATTTTATGAAGTAAAAGGAGAAAAAATTATGATTCAACAGGCAATCGCACAACTGATCAAACGGGAAGATTTAAGTGAAAAAGTCATGACGGCGGTCATGAATGAGATTATGGAAGGTGAAGCAACGGACGCGCAGAAAGCGGCGTTTCTGACTGCCTTGAATATGAAAGGGGAAACGATTGCGGAGATTACCTCTGCGGCAAAAGTAATGCGCAGCCATTGCGAGCGGTTTTTAAATGATATGGATGTATTGGAAATCGTGGGAACCGGCGGAGATGGCAGCAATACTTTCAATATTTCCACTTCTGCGGCAATCGTGGTATCCTCGCTGGGAATCCCGGTAGCAAAACACGGAAACCGCGCCGCTTCCAGCAAATGCGGAACAGCGGATGTGCTGGAAAATCTGGGCGTCAACTTATCCATCGCGCCGGCAGCAAGCGGCAGTATCTTAAAGCAGCACAATATGTGCTTCCTGTTTGCACAGAAATATCATCCGGCAATGCGGTTTGTGGGCGCGGTAAGAAAAGAAATCGGAATCCGGACCATGTTCAATATTCTGGGACCGCTGGCAAATCCGGCAGGCGCGACTATGCAGCTGTTGGGCGTATACAGTGAAGAACTGGTTGAGCCGCTGGCCCGGGTACTGTCTAATCTGGGCGTTAAGAAAGCTATGGTCGTTTACGGACAGGACAGTATCGACGAGATTTCCATGAGCGCGCCGACTACCGTCTGCGAGGTTCGGAACGGAGAATTTACCTCTTATGTGATCACACCGGAGCAGTTCGGCTTTACCCGCTGCGCGAAGGAAGATCTGGTGGGCGGCAACGCACAGGAAAACGCGGAGATCATTCGGGCAATTTTAAATGGGGAAAAAGGCCCGAAGCGGGACGCCGTAGTCTTAAACGCAGCGGCGGCGATTCATATTGCAAAGGAAGATATTTCTATCAAAGATGCGATCAGTCTGGCAGAGGAAGCCATTGACAGCGGCAAAGCGGCAGAGCAGTTAAAGGCATTTGTAGCGGCGACACAGCAGGAGTGATCATGGAAAAAAATATTTTAGTTGAGATTGCCGAGTGTACAAAGATACGGGTAACGGAAGCAAAAAAACAGATATCGCCGGAGCAGATGCAGAAAATGGCGGTGCAGGCGGCGGAACAGCTGTCTCCTGCCAGACAGGACTTTCCGTTTTTGCGGGCATTACGGCAGGAAGGTCTGTCCTTTATCTGCGAGATCAAAAAGGCGTCTCCTTCAAAGGGCCTGATAGCTCCGGATTTCCCTTATCTGGAGATCGCCGAAGCGTATGAGGAGGCAGGCGCCGGCGCAATTTCCGTTTTGACAGAGCCCTATTATTTTCAGGGCAGCAGCGCGTATCTGGAGGAAATTCGGGCGAAAGTGGAGATCCCTCTTTTGCGAAAGGATTTTACGGTGGATGCGTATCAGATTTATGAGGCCAGAGTGCTGGGAGCGGACGCGGTACTGTTGATCTGTGCGATCTTAAATGATGAGCAGCTGAAGATGTATCTGGAACTGGCACACAGTCTGGGACTGTCTGCACTGGTAGAAGCGCATGACGAAGAAGAAGTCCGGCGGGCGCTGGACGCAGGCGCGCAGATTATCGGCGTCAATAACCGGGATCTGAAAACCTTTACGGTAGATATCAATAACAGCATCCGTCTGCGGAAACTGGTACCCGAAGACCGGGTATTCGTATCGGAAAGCGGAATCAGGACGCCGGCCGATGTGCAGCGGCTAAAGGAAAACCATACGGATGCGGTTCTGATCGGAGAAACGTTTATGAGAAGCCCGGACAAAAAGGCAATGTTGGAAAGTTTAAGATAAAAAAAGCGGGAAGCGCTTGAAATGGAGGAAATTATGGCAAAAGGCAGATATGGCATTCACGGCGGACAGTATATACCGGAAACGCTGATGAATGAGATCATTCACTTGGAAGAAGCGTATGAACATTATAAAAAGGACCCGGAATTTAACGCGCATTTAAACAAGCTGCTGGCGGAGTATGCAGGCAGACCGTCTCTGCTTTACTATGCGGAGAAGATGACAAAGGACCTGGGCGGCGCGAAGATCTATTTCAAACGGGAGGACTTAAACCATACCGGGTCTCACAAGATCAATAACGTGCTGGGACAGGTGCTGCTGGCAAAATATATGGGCAAGACCAGAGTAATCGCAGAGACCGGCGCCGGCCAGCACGGTGTGGCAACCGCGACGGCGGCCGCACTGCTGGATATGGAATGTGAGATCTTTATGGGAAAGGAAGATACCATCCGACAGGCGCTGAATGTGTATCGGATGGAACTGCTGGGCGCTAAGGTACATCCGGTAACCAGCGGAACCATGACCCTGAAAGACGCCGTGAATGAAGCGATGCGGGAATGGACCTCCAGAGTGAATGACACGCTGTATGTGCTGGGCTCCGTAATGGGTCCCCATCCGTTCCCTATGATCGTACGGGATTTTCAGAGCGTGATCTCCAAAGAAGCAAAGGCGCAGATCCTGGAAAAAGAAGGAAAACTGCCGACTGCGGTGATGGCCTGTGTGGGCGGCGGCAGCAATTCCATGGGAATGTTCTATGAATTTATCAATGATCCGGAGGTACAGCTGATCGGCTGTGAGGCGGCAGGACACGGCATTCATACGGATAAGCACGCGGCGACCATCGCAAAGGGTACTTTAGGCGTATTTCACGGTATGAAATCCTATTTCTGCCAGGATGAATACGGGCAGATCGCGCCAGTTTATTCCATTTCCGCGGGACTGGATTATCCGGGAATCGGACCGGAACACGCATATCTGCATGATACAGGCAGAGCGCAGTATGTACCGGTAACCGATGCGGAAGCGGTAGACGCGTTTGAATATATTGCCAGAACAGAAGGCATTATCTGCGCGATTGAAAGCGCTCATGCAGTCGCGCATCTGCGCAAGATCGCGCCCACTATGAGCAAAGACGACATTATTATCTGCTGCCTGTCCGGACGAGGAGATAAGGACGTGGCAGCGATCGCAAGATACAAGGGGGTAGATTTACATGAGTAAAATACAGAACGCATTTCAAAACGGAAAGGCTTTTATCGGTTTCTTAACAGCCGGTGATCCGAATTTACAAAAGACGGAGGAATATATTCTGGCGATGGAGGAAGCAGGCGCGGATCTCATTGAGATCGGGATTCCTTTTTCCGATCCTATTGCGGAGGGCCAGGTGATCCAGGATGCCAATATCCGTTCGCTTTCGGTGGGAACCACCACGGATAAGGTGTTTGATATGGTGGTATCCGTACGGAAAAAAACGCAGATCCCACTTGTATTTCTGACGTATTTAAATCCGGTATTCAAGTACGGATATGAACAGTTCTTCGAAAAGTGCCGGGAGGTCGGGATTGACGGGATCATCATTCCGGATATGCCTTATGAAGAAAAAGGAGAACTGCTCCCGATCGCAAAAGCGAATGATGTGGATGTGATCAGTATGATCGCGCCTACCTCGGAAGACCGGATCCGCCGGATCGCAGGAGAAGCGACTGGTTTTATCTATGTGGTATCTTCCATGGGAGTAACCGGTATGCGGAGTGAGATCAAGACGGATCTGGAAGGAATTCTGGAAACGATCCGAGAGGCTTCCGCGACCCCGGCCGCGATCGGATTCGGGATCAATACGCCGGAACAGGCGGCCAAATACGGCGCTATGGCAGATGGCGTAATCGTAGGAAGCGCAATTGTAAAATTGATTGAAAAATACGGAGAAAACGCAAAAGAACCGTTAATGCAATATGTAAAATCAATGAAAAATGCCGTAATTTCCCAATAAAATTGTTGAAATTCATGAAGTTTCCAAAAGCGGTTGCAATTTTTTGAAAAAGCGCATATACTGACCGTAGCATTCGGGAAGTTTACCCCGGATGCAAAAAGGGAAAAATATGTAACCGTAAACATGTTGTAAAACAGTTAGGAGATGATTGGAATGAAAATTTATGAAGTTCCTGAACCAAAGCGTCAGACACAGCTGTCTGAGCAGGAAGTGGAAATTGCGAAAGCAAAGATGATGACCTTTATCCTCTCAGGATTCCATTTAAATTCAGAACCCAAACAGGTCATCCGGTACTAAACAGCATATAGGTCACAAACAAAGGCGCCCCGTCGGTCCGAAAGGACTGCCGGGGCGTCTTTAAATTTTAAATTACAGAATTACAGGATCTCTACGTCTGCGGTGTAGTCGATGCCGTCAAACCGGAACCCAAACATATGGTAGAAATCGTCCCAGTAGCCGTCAATATCCGTGAGCGCATGGAGATTTTCATTGTTTACCTGTTTCCAGGATTCCATAATACGTTTCTGGATATCCTCGCGCAGTTCCCAGTCGTCCATCCGGATCAGTCCGGAAGCGTCGGTCTGAAAAGAACCGTTCTGATATTTCTCCATAAACAGGCGGTCGATCTGTTCAATACAGCCTTCGTGGAGACCGGCCTCTTTCATGACCTTATACATAATGGAAATATACAGCGGCACGATCGGGATCGCGGCGCTCGCCTGGGTGACCAGAGCCTTATTGACGGAGATCAGCGCCGTGACATCCGGATATTTGGAGCGGATCTGCTCTGCCGTCTGTGTCAGGTGCTTTTTTGCCATACCGATGGTACCGTTGTTGTAAACCGGGTAGGTAAGTTCAGGCCCAATATAGGAATAGGCCAGTGTGACCGCGTTGGGCGCCAGTACATCCGCTTCTTTTAAAGCGTCGATCCACAGCATCCAGTCCTCACCACCCATGACTTTGACAGTGGCGGCGATCTCTTCTTCTGCCGCAGGCAGTATGGAAGCCTCCTCGATCTCATTTGTGCGCAGGTTTAAGGATTTTTCAGTAAAGCTTTCCCCTACGGTTTTCAGAACGGAAGTATAGGTAACGCCGTCGGGCGCGGTCCGCCGGGGAGAAGCGAGCGAGTAGATCACCATGTCCGCCTGACCGAAGGTTTCGCGAATCAGAGAAATGGTTTCTGCTTTGATCTCAGCGGAAAATGCGTCGCCGTTGATCGTTTTCGCAATATACCCGTCGGCTTTTGCCTGCGCTTCAAAGGTGCGTGTATTGTAATAACCCGGCGTCGCCGTCCGTCTGCCATTTGATTCCTTTTCAAACATGATGCCGATGGTATCGGCGCCGCAGGCATAGGTGACGGTGATCCGGGAGGCCAGCCCGTAGCCGGTAGATGCGCCGATTACCAGTACCTTCTTCGGACCTTCACAGGTTCCGTTTGCTTTTACATAAGCAATCTGATTCTGCACATTTTTTTCACATCCGAGGGGATGGGCGGTTCCGCAGAGAAAGCCGCGTACTTTGGGTTCTACGATCATATCGGTATCGTCCTCCATTCCTTATTTTTGGGTAAAGATCTCTGCCAAAGGAGAATCCTGATCCAGAATCAGGGTATTGTTATTTCCGCTTAGAGACGCTTTGGCGGCGTCCAGGGAGCGGATAAAGGTGTAGAAATCACTTTTATCTTTGGTGTTGTATGCTTTCGCGAGAATCTGCATGTAGGATGCCTCGCCCTCTGCAACAGTTTCCTCCGCCTTTGCTTTTGCCTCCGCAATCTGAATGGAAACTTCCTTGTCAGTTTCGTTTTTGATGATCTGGGAAGAAGATTTTCCTTCTGCGGTATAATTGGCCGCCATCTGTTCCCGTTCGGAGATCATTCGTTCATATACGGCGGTTTTATTGTCATTGGGCAGATCCAGATGCTTGGTCTCCACACTGACGATCTCGATTCCGTACTGATCCATGGTCTGGTCAATATTCTGCATGATACTGGTTCGCAGAGAACCGTCCCGCGCGCTGATCACTTCCGCCTGATCCAGACTGCCGATAATTGTTTTTAAAGAGTTGTATACGACGGTATTGATCCGGCTTTCTGCGTTAGGCAGGGAGTTTAAGCTCTGTGCAAACAGCAGCGGATCTGTGATCTTCCAAAGAACAAAGGTATCGGTAACCATTGTTTTTTTGTCTTTTGTGATGACATCGGATGCTGCCAGATCATATAACTGGATATTTCTGGGCAGCGTGTCGGCCTGTTCGATAAAAGGCAGCTTCCATTGTACACCGGATTCGGTAATAACCCGTTCTACTTTGCCGAACCGCTTTACCAGGCGGAATTCGTCATCATACGTGATGATCAGAGAGGAAAACAATAAAACGGCAGCAACAACCACAATAATGCCTGCAAATATTTTTTTCATCATAATCTTCCAGCTCCTTTCTTATTCTGCCGGGGTCTGCGCGTTATCCGCCGCATTGCCTGCCGTACCATTCTGTGTGCCGGTACTGTTCTGACTGCTGGTGCCGTTTAAGATATTTTCCGTGCCGGATACCAAAATATTCTGGGTTGCTCCGGCTCCGGTATTGATAATAACCTTTAAGGACGGAAGCACATCTTCCATAGTTTCATAAAACATTCGCTGCTTTGTGACTTCCGGATATTTGGCGTATTCCGCATACATTTTTTCAAACCGCGCCACCTGACCGTTCGCTTCGTTGATCCGCGCCTGTTTGGTGGCTTCGGCCTCCTGCAGGATCCGGTCCGCCTCCGCTTTCGCGGCCGGCAGCTTCTCATTTTTATATTTTTCCGCATTGTTTAATGCGGTATCCTTCCCCTGCTTGGCTGTTTCTACCGCCTTAAACGCTTCCATAACTTCGGTTGTGGGCGGCTCCGCATCCTGAATGGTGATATTGACCAGAGAGAGCCCCAGGTCATAGGTTTCAAGCTGCTGTGTGATCATATCTTTGATCGAGGCCTGGATCTTGCTTTTTCCGGTTGTCAGTACATCGTCCACCAGAGAGTTGCCGATTTCCGTTCGGATGCAGCTCTGCGCGATATTCCGCAGGATTTCTACGGGGTCGCTGGAGGAATACAGCATTTTAATGGGATCGGTGACCTGATATTCCACGAAGAAGTCTACATTGACAAAATTATAGTCATTGGTGATCATCAGGGATTCTTCTTCCACGGTTTCGCCGGTCTCCAGATCATAGCCCAGCGCAAATCCCTGGATCGTGGTGTCTACCTTTCGTACCGATTGAATAAACGGTATCTTAAAATGCAGTCCGGAATCGGAAACCGTGGTGGCGTTGCCGAATGTCAGCAGTACGGCCTCTTCCTGTTCCTTTACCTGATACGTGGCATTAAAGCCGCATAGGATGAGAAAAAGCACCAGTACGATGATGAGTGCGATTTTCCCGATCTTTTTTGGATTCAAATTTACTTTGATATTTTGAAAATCCATAAGAACCTCCGTTTCACTTTGAAATATTTAACTGGTTTTTGGACGAATTATATATGATTCCAGAAAAAATATCAATATCTTTTCACAGCAAACATTGATTTTTTGCCGAATTAAAGGTATACTTAGTGAACGGAAAGAAAACAAGTGAAAACAGCAGGCAGGAAGGAGAAAATAATGATTCGATTAAGCGAGACAGGCGCGTATCTGGTTGACGGCATGAAGGTAGTGGAGTGCGGCAGTGAAGCGCAGGTAAGACAAGAACTGGGCGGCAGATATCTGGAGCCGGCGGAGGCTGCGAAAAATACCATGGCGTATGGGATTTTGAAGGCGCACAATACTTCCGGCAATATGGAGAAGCTGCAGATCAAGTTTGATAAATTGACTTCTCACGACATTACATTTGTGGGTATCATTCAGACGGCGCGGGCATCCGGACTGGAGAAGTTCCCGATTCCCTATGTACTGACGAACTGTCATAACAGTCTGTGCGCGGTAGGCGGTACGATCAATGAAGACGACCACATGTTCGGGCTGACCTGCGCGAAGCGGTACGGCGGCATTTATGTTCCGCCGCATCAGGCAGTGATCCATCAGTTCGCGCGGGAGATGCTGGCAGGCGGCGGCAAGATGATCCTGGGATCGGACAGCCATACCCGTTACGGCGCTCTGGGTACCATGGCGATGGGTGAAGGCGGACCGGAACTGGTAAAGCAGCTTCTGGAACAGACTTATGATATCAATATGCCGGGCGTGATCGGCATTTATCTGGAAGGAACACCGGCAAAGGGCGTTGGCCCGCAGGATGTGGCGCTGGCGATTATCGGAGCCGTATTTGGCAACGGTTATGTGAATAATAAAGTGATGGAATTTGTGGGACCGGGCGTTTCCAATCTGAGCGCGGACTTCCGGATCGGAATTGACGTTATGACGACCGAGACCACCTGTCTGTCTTCTATCTGGAGAACAGATGAGAAGATTGCGGAGTGGTATGACATTCACGGCAGAAAGGAAGATTACCAGGAACTGAATCCGGGAGACGTGACCTATTATGACGGCATGGTTTATGTGGATTTAAGCGCCGTTAAGCCGATGATCGCAATGCCGTTCCATCCCAGCAATACATATACGATTGAAGAAGTAAACGCGAATCTGGCGGACGTGCTGGCGGATGTGGAAAAGCGCGCGCTTGTCAGCCTGGACGGCGCGGTGGACTATTCTCTGAAGGATAAGATCGTAGACGGAAAATTTTATGTAGAGCAGGGGATCATTGCCGGCTGCGCGGGCGGCGGTTTTGAGAATATCTGCGCGGCGGCGGATATCCTGAGAGGAAAATATATCGGTTCTGACGCCTTTACGTTAAGCGTATATCCGGCATCCACACCGATTTATATGGAACTGATCAAGAACGGCGCGGCGGCTGATCTGCTGCAGTGCGGCGCGATCCTGAAGACTGCATTTTGCGGCCCTTGCTTCGGCGCAGGGGATACGCCGGCAAACAATGCGTTCAGTATCCGCCATTCTACCAGAAACTTCCCGAACAGAGAAGGCTCCAAGCTGCAGAACGGTCAGATTGCCTCAGTAGCGCTGATGGATGCCCGTTCCATTGCAGCTACGGCGGCAAACCAAGGCTTCCTGACGCCTGCGACCGATTTGGATGTGGAATATACCGGACCGAAATATCATTTTGACAGCAGTATTTACGCGAACCGCGTCTTTGACAGCAAGGGTGTTGCCGATCCGTCCGTAGAGATTCAGTTTGGACCGAACATTAAGGATTGGCCGAAGATGCCGAAACTGCCGGAAAATCTGGTTCTGAAGATCGTATCGGAGATTCACGATCCGGTTACGACTACGGACGAACTGATTCCGTCGGGCGAGACGTCTTCCTATCGTTCCAATCCACTGGGACTGGCAGAATTTACGCTCTCCAGAAAAGACCCCGCGTATGTCGGACGTGCTAAGGAAGTACAGAAGGCCCAGAAGGCAGTTGAAGAAGGAAAGTGCCCTGCGTCCGCATTGCCGGAAGTAAAGGCTGTGATGGATACCATTAAGGCTTCTTATCCCAATGTCAATAAGACAAATGTGGGATTCGGCAGTACCATTTACGCGGTAAAGCCGGGCGACGGTTCCGCGCGTGAACAGGCGGCCTCCTGTCAGAAGGTATTGGGCGGATGGGCGAATATCGCGAAAGAATACGCGACCAAGCGGTACCGTTCCAATCTGATGAACTGGGGTATGCTTCCATTCTTATATGAAGAAACGGAACTGCCGTTTAAAAACGGAGACTATATCTTTGTGCCGGAAATCGCAAAGGCAATCGCGGAAAAAGCGGAAACCGTCCATGCCTTTATCGTAAAAGACGGCGCATTGACGCCGGTAGACTTTAAACTGGGCCAGATGACGGATGATGAGCGGCAGATCATTCTGAAAGGCTGTCTGATCAATTTTAATAACAAGCAGTTATAAAGTTATAAAATAAAGAAATAAGTTTTGCAGAAAATGATCTCGAAACGGCGGAGTCCATCTGAGCCGGAGCGGGATCATTTTTGTAAAGCCCGCGTATCATTTACCCTTCTCTTTCTGTGGTATAAGATTACACAAAAACAAAAATAAATTTTTCTATTTACAATTCCTTTGAAAGCGAGTAAAATGCACATTCGGACAGGAGTTTGTGCGGACGGCGGCGTCATGGACTCCAAACGGAAATCAGCTGCTTAGAAACGAGGTAAGAGCTTGAAGGAATTATTTCACAATACGTTTCCCTATTTTAAAAAGTATTTATGGATCCACTGTATCTGCTATCTGCTGGGTATGCTGCGTATGGTCATTCTGCTGATGGAGCCGCAGATCCTGTCGCTGATCGTCGACCGGGTTATCAACCCTGCGTTTGGAGCTGCATCAGTGGAAAACAACAGTTTATTTTCCTTTATCATCGAGGATGTGCCGGTTGACGACTATAAAACCATCTTGATCCGGCTGGTCAGCGTGCTGCTGGTCATGATCGCAGTCTATGTGGTTTCGTTCTATACACGCTGGCATCTGGCGCATTATTTCGGAATCAAGAGCGAGCGGGAAATGCGTCATGACGCGCTGGATAAGCTGAATGGCTCCAGTGCGGAATTATTGAAGGGGTATACGGCAGGGGAATTGCTGACCATTGCCAATTCCGATCCGGTGAAACTGAAAACGCTGTATACCGATTATATTCCCAGACTGCTGGATCCCATTGTATATATCAGCGTCGCGGCAGTGTATCTGTGCAGGCTGAGCGTGTGGCTGATGATCTTCCCGTTTATTACCGGTCTGTGCTATGTATTCGTTACGCGGCGTTTTATCCGCAGGAGTAAAATGTACTGGGATCAGCAGTGGCTGCGGGGCTCTGAACTGACGACAGAGATTCAGGAAGCGATTTACGGCGTTCGTACGATCAAGGCGTTTGCACGGGAAGAATATGAGACCAGTCTGTTTGAAAAACGGAATCTGGCGCTGCGGAATACGATGTATGAATTCGGTGATTTCCGTGCCAATTTTAATATGATGTACTCCGGCATCCAAAATGCGCTGTATATCTGCAGTATGATCTTTGGTATTGTGCTGTCTGTCAATATGAGCATGACAAACGGTGAATTTACCAGTTTCCTTACATATTTAATGATGATCGCCGGACAGTTTGTCGGCATTTCCAATGGTCTGGGTGAAATGCAGAACAGCGTGGTATCCAGTCAGCGTTTATTCGGGCTGCTGAATCTGACCGATTATGAAAAAGATGCTTACGGAACCGAAGAAGTAGGAGACAAACCGCATATCCGCTTGGATCATGTTTCGGCGTATGTACGCGACTATGGCGTGAAGAGCCGGGAACTGATCTCGGATATTACATTGGATATTCCCTATGGAAAGAAAATCGGGATCATGGGTAAGACCGGAAGCGGCAAGTCCATTCTGCTGCGGACGATCCAGACATTCCTGGAAGCGACCGCCGGACAGATTACGATCGACGGAAAAGATATCCATGAATACAGAAGAAGCAGTGTGCGGCGGAAATTCGGCTATGCAATGCAGGATGTATTCCTGTTTTCCAATACCATCGAGTCTAATATCGCATTTTACGATCCGGATGCGCCGGATGAGAAGGTTATGCGGTACGGGAAAGCTGCGGAAGTCGATGAATTTGCCCTGAAAATGCAGGACGGCTATCAGACGATTGTCGGTGAAAAAGGCTTTGGACTTTCCGGCGGTCAGAAGCAGCGGGTTTCGATCGCGCGCGCCATGTTAAAGGAAGCGCCGGTTCTGGTTTTGGATGACTGTACCAGCGCGCTGGATTTTGAAACGGAGAAAAAGATCTTTGCCAATATTAAGGAGATCTGCGGAGATAAAACGCTGCTGATCGCAACGCATCGCGCCAGTGCCTTAAAGGATATGGATGAAATCCTATTTCTGGAAAACGGCCGGGTAGCAGAGCGGGGAACGCATGAGGAACTGATGGCGCTGCATGGCAGGTATGCGAAGATTTATGAGCGTCAGGTCGGCGAGGAGGTGGCAATGGATGAGTAGAAATCTTTATTATGAAGATGAAATGATGGAGCGAAGCTTCAATTTTGCCATGATCCGCAATATTTTGCAGTACGCGAAGAAGTATAAGAAGACGTATGCGCTGGTTATGGGGTTCCTGGTTCTGACCAGTGTGCTGTCTATGCTGCCGGCATATTTAAACATGCAGATCATTAACCGGGTGCTGCCGAAAGATGGAGAACTGCTGCCGAACTTTAAGATCAGTGCGGTTATCATTATTTCCATCTGGAGCACGGTTATCATCGGCCAGGTTGTGGCAACTTACATAAACAACCGGGTAACGCTGCGCTTGGGCAACAGTATTGTCTGTGAACTGCGGAAGGATATGTTTGACAAACTGATGCAGCTGTCATTTGATTACTATGACAGCCGTCCGTCCGGCAAGATTCTGGTGCGTATCACGACTTACTGTGATGAGATCACGCAGATTTTTGTGGATCATTTGACAAATATCATTATGAATCTGTTTAACATGATCTTTACGCTGGTATTTGTCTGCTTTACGGAAATCCGTCTGATGGGCTGGGTAATGCTGGTCGAGCTGCCCATGCTTGTGATCGTATATATTCTGATCCGGAATCTGCAGCGATGTGCCCGGATCACCCGAAATAAAAACAGTAACCGAACCGCGTTTGTGGCAGAGGATATTAACGGAATTGACGTTATTCACGCGTTTAACCGGGAAGATTTAAACGGAGATATCATTTATAACCTGACGGATCAGTGTACAAAGGCGTTCATGATGGAGACGCATTTCCGGGAAGCCATTTTCCCTATGTCTCACGGTATCATTCGGATCTGTTGTATGATCGTGATTTATGTAGCGTCGTTTTTAATGATCCAGTCTGATCCCACAACGCTGAATCTGGGTGTGATCGTCAGTGTTACCACCTACATGCAGACATTTGCGGAGGCGGTATTTAACCTCTGCCAGCGGTTCCAGAACATTACGACGCTGACTACCAATCTGGAGCGTATTTTTGAGCTGATGTACGAGGAACCGGCGATTCAGGATAAAGCGGATGCGAAAGAGCTGCCGCAGATTACCGGTGCAGTGCGGTATGAAGATGTGACGTTTTCTTATCTGGAAGGCGAGCCGGTGCTGGAGCATGTGAATCTGGATGTAAAGCCCGGAGAAATGATTGCGCTGGTAGGACCAACCGGAGCCGGAAAGACTACGATGGTCAGTCTGTTGAGCCGGTTTTACGACTGTCAGGGCGGCCACATTTATGTAGACGGGCATGACATTAAGGAAGTGACGCTCGAATCTCTGCGCAGACAGGTGGCAACGATGATGCAGGATACCTTCCTTTTCAGCCGTGAGATCATTGAGAATATCCGGTTTTCAAAACCGGAAGCGACAGATGAGGAATGCATGGAAGCGGCGAAAAAGGTATATGCGCATGATTTTATTATGCAGATGCCGAAGGGGTATCATACCGTACTGACCAAGCAGGGCAGTGAACTGTCTGGCGGTCAGCGTCAGCTGATCTCTTTTGCGCGGATGATCCTCGCGGATCCTAAGGTCATTATCCTGGATGAAGCGACCAGTAATATTGACTCGGATACAGAGGCGCAGATTCAGGAAATGATGCATACAGTGCTGAAAGGAAGAACGAGCTTTGTGATCGCGCACCGCCTTTCCACGATCCAAAAAGCTGACAGGATTCTGTTTATCGATGAGAAAGGCATTGTAGAGGCCGGCAGCCATGAGGAACTGATGGAAAAGAAAGGCAGATATTATCAGCTGGTGCAGAAACAGAACGGCTGAGATATGGAATATTTAGAAAATACATGTGCAGATCAGAAAGGAGAGGACGTATATGGACACACCATTGCTGAAAGATATTCTGGAGAAACTGGATGCGGTTAACAGAGAAAACGCGTATCTGAAAAATGTATTGGATACTATGGAGAAACTTCCGGCAGACGGCAATCCGGAAATCGTCAATCAAAAGATCGTGTCGCTGGAGCATATCGTTTCCTGCAGGGAAACAACCAACCAGCAGATGATCGCGGCTTACACGAAAGCCCTGCAGATGATTTCGGAAACAACATAAGGAACATCGGAAAAGGATTGTGCAAAATAGGTAAAATTGTTTGCACAATCCTTTTTTTACCACAAAATTTTAGTAAAAATGACGAAAGATTTGGTTGCATTTGTCTAAGGTAAATGCTAAAATAAAACAATAGATAAGACTATAGTCGTATAAGGAGGTAGATTTATGCAAAAAAGTGTAAAAAGAATCTTTACGCTTTTCCTGTCATTACTCTTTGCATTAACCGGAGCAATGACGGCATTTGCAGAAGTATCGGAATCGGATTTCACGGTTTCAGTGGATACGAATAAGGATACATATGCAGATGGGGATGAGATTGGACTGCAGATCGGGATAGATAGTCAGTCCAATGCAGCAGTTACAAAAGTGGAGTTGACTTATGATATACCGGAGGAACTGAAAGATAAGATTCCGGGGTATGACAAACTGCCGACGGTTTTAAACGGTCTGGAGGCAGGAGCAAACGTGATTTTTACCAATCTGGAGCAGCTTTCACAGCCGGAGAATCCGGATGATAATAAGCCGGGTGATGGAAATGATCCTGTGGTAAAGCCGGGAGACAGCGATGGAACGGGAAATCCGGCACAGACAAGTGACGCGCCTACGATGCTGATCTGGATAGCAGTCTTTGCGGCAGCAGGTACACTGGTTGTTGTCGGTTATAAGAAGAAATGGCTTCGCAAGAGCCTGTCTGCTTTGCTGACAGCGGCTATGGTACTGAGTATGGTGGGGATTGTTTCTCCGTCTGAGACTTACGCGGCGTCACCGATTCAGGAACGCGGCAGAGTCAGCGTACATGATCCCAGTATTGTAAAAGAAGGCGATACTTATTATGTATTCGGTTCTCATCTGGCATGGGCGAAGTCTACCGATTTAAAGAACTGGACGACCTTTACCAATAATATTAATACGAATTTCAGAACTTTATTTGCGGCTGAAGCAGCATGGGCGCGTAAAGCGGACAGCAGTTATGATGTAGACGGAAATATGTGGGCGCCGGATGTTATCTACAACGAAGCAATGGGCAAATGGTGCATGTATATGAGTATCAATGGTCCAAAGTGGAATTCGACGATCTGCCTGCTGACTGCGGATCATCTGGATGGAAACTGGACTTATGTAGGACCGGTTATTCAGTCCGGTATGTCTATGGGATTCGGTCCGACCTTTGATTATACCAAGGTAACCGGAGAGACAACCGTGAACAGCCGTTATACTAATGCGGTCAGAAAAGGTAATCCGACTATTGAGCCGCACGCGATCGATCCCTGTGTTACTTATGATGAAGACGGGAACCTGTGGATGAGCTATGGATCCTGGTCCGGCGGTATTGGTCTGATCCGTCTGGATAACAAGACCGGATTACGGGACTATAATACCAAATACGCAAGTAAATCAAGCGTATCCGATCCGTATACCGGATATAAGATTGCCGGCGGTAATCAGAGCAGCGGCGAGGCATCTTATATTGAGCATATCGGAGATTACTATTATCTGTTCGTTACCTATGGCGGTCTGGCTGCCAATGGCGGATATAATATGAGAGTGTTCCGTTCCAAAGAGATCACGGGACCTTATGTGGATGAGAGCGGAGAAGACGCCAGATACCCGATGGCAGCCGGAGATCCGGGATCCAGTAATGCCGGCAATACCAACGGGCATGTCGGAAACCGTCTGATGTCCTATTATAAGTGGAGCTTCATGGACTACGGTTATGTAGCGGAAGGTCATAACTCCGCATTTGTAGATAGTGACGGCAAAGCCTATGTGGTATATCATACCAGGTTTAATAACGGGACAGAATGGCATCAGGTAAGAGTACATCAGTTATTCCTGAATGAGGACGGATGGCTGGTTGCAGCGCCGTTTGAATATACCGGCGAGTCATTGCCGGAGAAAATCACAACAGCGCAGATTGCCGGCGTATATGAGACGTTATTCCAGACCGGAACGGATTTTGCGAATGTGGAATGTGTAGAAGGCGTGGAACTGACATTTGCCGCGGACGGAACTGTTACCGGAGCCAGAACCGGTACCTGGAAGCAGTTGTCCGACGGTTCTCCTTATGTAACCTTGAAGTTAGGCAATACGACTTATAAGGGCGTGTTCTTAGAGCAGAAGAAAGAAGGAACCGATGAAACCGCGACTGTATTTACTGTTTTAGGCAGCGATGAAGTCAGTGTATGGGGATATCGTTACGATTTTGCAGATGAAGACAGAGTTGAGGCAACATGTGAGAAACTGGAAGTTCCGATGGGTGCGGTCAGCAGCTTTACATTGCCGACTTCCGGTGCTTACGGAACCACCATTCAATGGGAATCCTCCAATCCGGCTGTTCTGACTGCAGAAGGTAAGGTTACAACACCGGCTGAGGATACAGAAGTTACTTTGACGGCAACGATCACCTACGGTGAGGCAACGACAAAGGTTTCTTATACGGTTAAGGTATTTGCAGAACATGACGGCATGTATAAAGTTGCGGACTTCTTTACCAATGATCCGCAGGATCTGTCCTATGTGGATGTAGAGGAGACGGTTGTTACTGCTTCCGGTTCCAAAGATATTACCTATGCAGGAAAAGCGTATACGCTTGGGGTAACTGCGAAGATTACCTGTGAGGAAAGAACGCCGAATACTTATACATATCGGAATCCATATAACCGAAATGTAACTGCCGGATTGGCAATCTACAACGGCGTGTCGATCAAATTTAAGGCACAGCGTACCGGAACGGCATTGGATTTCTTAAGCAATATCTTCAGATTTAATGAAAAGGGAGCCAATAACGGTTTATGGTTTACCGGCGGCTCTTACCTGGGATATAATACCGGCAACTTCTTTGACGCCAATGTTGATAATTCTGATAAAAATAACTGGAAAGCGGGAACGGATTTCCTGGGGACAGAGGAAACTGCTGTCGAGATTAAGATCTTACCGAAAGGCTTTGAAGTGTATGTTGACGGTAAACTTGCCTACGATCAGGATGATATCGCAGGTAAAGTTCCGGGCGGAAAGTCTGAGCAGGATCCGTTTGCAGAGGTTTTGAGATTCCTGAATAACACTGCAGACGAATTGAATTTCGGTAAGGGCGCATTCGATTGGGATACACCTTTCAACGGAAAGATTAGTGACGTGGAACTGTGGGTAGAAGCAGTTGAGAAGGCAGATGCTTCAGGCTATGAGTATTATGAAGACTATAACAATCTGTCGGATACCGGATGGACTTCACCGAATGCACAGGGCTACCTGAAATTTGAAAATGATGGGGACGAACATGCAAATTATGTTGAGTTTGCTCTCGATACTACACAAAATTCCAGAGCTGCGTATACGACATTTTCAGGTTTAAACTTGGGCGATTCTTATACTGTAGAAACCGATGTAAAATTAACAGCTGGTAATAATCAGACAACAGAATTTGCAATAACTGCCGGTAATAGTACATATATGGCAGATAATGAGGGTAAGAGAAATGCCAATAACGGTATTGAGTCTGGATATATTTTGAAACTGTCTTCGGAAAAGAGTACAACATGGAGTATTGTTGGTACAAATGATACTGTTGTAATTCCGAAGGATACCTGGGTTCATATCAGCGCAACTGTTGATAAGACGACCGGTAAGGTTACAGTGAAGATTACAAATGGTGATACTACTCTTTATACTGGCACTGTTACAGTAAATGGCGAAAGCAATGATGTTACCGGTCTCTATGTAAGAGGTGGACGTTACAATTCTGTTACAGCAGTAGATAATGTAACCGTGAAGAATAATGGATCTTCGGTAACGCCGGAACCGGGAACTGACTTAACGGCAACAGCAACAGTAAGCGGAAAAGCATATCCGGATACTGCCAGTGAGGTGACCGTTACATTTAAGGGAAATCAGAGTATTGACTCTTCTAAGTATTATGTAACTGTGAATGGAACAAAGGCCGCAACCGGAATCACAAAGAACTTGGCTACAGTCAAGAGTGTGTCCTATAAAGGTGATACTGTAGAGGCCGTGTTGTCTATGAAAGCAATGGAAGGCTGGCATGATGTAGAAGGTTCCTATACAGTTGCTTTGACAGACGGAACAAAGACCTATGCAGAAAAAACTGTAGATTATGAATTGGCGATGTCTGCCAATACAAACTATACGCAGATCAAGACAGCAGCTAATACTTATTCTTCCGCATATTATAAAGTAGACGGTACGAAGATGTATGTGATGTCCATTATTAAGACGGACAAACTTCATTCAGATGGAAGTACTGTCGGCGGAACAGCATATGCATGGTGGAACGGTATGAATTCACAGATTTACCTGCATATTGATGGAAAGAAATATAGTGTTGGAAGCCATGCGTGGTACAGTTCTGCTGATAAAGTAGTTTATGCAAATGGAATTCTTTGGGATAGTGTTGAACCCGGAGCTGCAGAAATTAAGCAATTAATCGATGATAGCAGTGTAGTTCGTGGCTATATGGATTTTGGAACATTTAATAATGATGCCGATACAGATACAGGGTGTATTTTATTGAATGTAGTTGATTTGTCAGTAGCTGGCTATAATGTAAATACTCTGGCAAATAAACAGATTTCTTTTTCAGGATATGTAGGACCGAATGATGGTAATGGCAGATTTGTAGAAGTGGATGGGACAGCTACTTATTCGCTAAATTCTCCATTTAAGGCGACAGCAACAGTAAGCGGAAAAGCATATCCGGATACTGCCAGTGAGGTGACCGTTACATTTAAGGGAAATCAGAGTATTGACTCTTCTAAGTATTATGTAACTGTGAATGGAACAAAGGCCGCAACCGGAATCACAAAGAACTTGGCTACAGTCAAGAGTGTGTCCTATAAAGGTGATACTGTAGAGGCCGTGTTGTCTATGAAAGCAATGGAAGGCTGGCATGATGTAGAAGGTTCCTATACAGTTGCTTTGACAGACGGAACAAAGACCTATGCAGAAAAAACTGTAGATTATGAATTGGCGATGTCTGCCAATACAAACTATACGCAGATCAAGACAGCAGCTAATACTTATTCTTCCGCATATTATAAAGTAGACGGTACGAAGATGTATGTGATGTCCATTATTAAGACGGACAAACTTCATTCAGATGGAAGTACTGTCGGCGGAACAGCATATGCATGGTGGAACGGTATGAATTCACAGATTTACCTGCATATTGATGGAAAGAAATATAGTGTTGGAAGCCATGCGTGGTACAGTTCTGCTGATAAAGTAGTTTATGCAAATGGAATTCTTTGGGATAGTGTTGAACCCGGAGCTGCAGAAATTAAGCAATTAATCGATGATAGCAGTGTAGTTCGTGGCTATATGGATTTTGGAACATTTAATAATGATGCCGATACAGATACAGGGTGTATTTTATTGAATGTAGTTGATTTGTCAGTAGCTGGCTATAATGTAAATACTCTGGCAAATAAACAGATTTCTTTTTCAGGATATGTAGGACCAAATGATGGTAATGGCAGATTTACAGAAGTTAATGCACAAACTAATTATACGATTAAGTAATCTTTATATGATGTAAAGCAGAACGGCAGAATTTCTAAAATAGAAATTCTGCCGTTTGTATATGCGAAATAATACTCGACAAATAATCGGCATGCCGATATAATTTAATCAAACAGAATAGTGAAAAATAATGATTTTTCTCTATGTAAATTGAAATTTTTGTGATAAAATATACAATATGAAATGCGGAATGAAAAATAAACGAGAAAAGAGGTAGCAAAAATGATAACACAAATGGATCAATATCTGTTTGGTCAGGGCACGCATTATGAGATTTACCACAAGCTGGGGGCGCATTTGGAAGAAAAGAACGGAACAGACGGCGTGAATTTTGCCGTGTGGGCGCCGAAAGCAAAGGCGGTCAGCGTGGTCGGTGAATTTAATAATTGGGATCCGAAAGCTAATCCGATGAAGAAACTGGGAGATGGCGGCATCTGGGAATTGTGGATTGCCGGTAATCTGGAAGGGGAGTTATATAAGTATTGGATTGACGGTGCGGATGGGCAGGAGCTTTATAAGGCAGATCCGTATGCGTTTGGCGCGGAGCGGCGCCCGGGAACGGCGTCTGTCGTAACCAATATTGACGGATATCACTGGAAAGACGCAAAATGGCAGGCTGCGCAGGTGAAGGCCAGAGAGAATACGGCGAAACCGATCTCCATTTATGAGGTACACATTGGTTCCTGGAAGAAGGATTACAGCCTGAACGAAGATGGATTTTATGATTACAGACGGGCTGCAGTGGAATTGGCGGATTATGTAACCGATATGGGCTATACCCATGTGGAACTGATGGGAATTGCGGAGCATCCGTTTGACGGTTCCTGGGGATATCAGGTGACCGGATATTATGCGCCTACCTCCCGCTATGGAAGCGCAAAGGATTTTAAATACTTTGTAGATTATATGCATCAGAAGGGAATCGGCGTGATCTTAGACTGGGTACCGGCGCATTTTCCGAGAGACGCGTTTGGTCTTGCCATGTTTGACGGTTCTCCGGTATATGAATATGCGGATACCCGGAAGGGCGAGCACCCGGATTGGGGAACGAAGGTGTTTGACTTTGAGAAAAACGAAGTTAAAAATTTCCTGATCGGCAATGCCCTTTACTGGATTGAGGAATATCATATCGACGGGCTGCGCGTGGACGCCGTGGCTTCTATGCTGTATCTGGATTACGGACGGAAGGACGGACAGTGGATTGCCAATAAATACGGAGAAAATAAGAATCTGGAAGCGATCGAATTCTTCCGGCATTTAAGCAGTATTTTGGAGCGCCGGACCCCGAATGCGATGCTGATCGCGGAGGAATCCACAGCATGGCCGGATGTGACCAGAAGAGCGGAAGAAGGCGGTTTGGGCTTTACTATGAAATGGAACATGGGATGGATGCATGATTTCCTGGAATATGTAAAATTGGATCCGCTGTTTAAAAAGAATAATCATGACAAAATGACATTTGGCATTACCTATGCGTTCAGCGAGAATTTTATTCTTGTTTTATCCCATGACGAAGTGGTACATCTGAAGTGTTCCATGATCAACAAAATGCCCGGATATCCGTCGGACAAGTTCAAAAACCTGAAGACGGCGTATACATTTATGATGGCGCATCCCGGTAAAAAGCTGTTGTTTATGGGTCAGGAATTTGCCCAGCAGCACGAATGGGCGGAAGATATGAGTCTGGAATGGCATCTGCTGCAGGAACCCGAGTACCGGGATGTACAGAATTATATGAGGCAGCTGCTGCATTTATACAGAAAAACGCCGGCGATGTATCTGGATAATGCCGGTTATGATACATTTCAGTGGATTAACTGCAGCGACGCAGGCAGAAGCACATTCAGCCTGATCCGAAAAGAGCCGGAGAACTGGAAAGGCGCGCTGTTGTTCCTGTTTAATTTCACGCCGATGGAGTGGGGAGATTATGCCGTAGGCGTGCCGCATGCGGGAAATTATAAGGTACTGCTGTCTTCGGTGGAGGAAGATGTTCAGACCGTATATCATTCTGTTCAGGATGAGTGTGACGGTTATGAGGACAGACTCAATATTCCGCTGCGTCCGTTTGAGGCGATGGTGCTTGCGATTCCCATGCCGAAGAAGCCGGCTTCGGGAACAGGAAAACGTCCGGCAGTGAAAAAGACGACTCCCGGGAAAAAGCAGGAGAAAACCACTCGAAAGTAAATATATTTATATATAATATAATTTAATAAACATATATTCAGACGCGGATATAAAAAAATTTTTAGCACAGTTATGTGCAATCAAGAATGAGAAAGTTGCAATTTATGGCAAGTTATCGACAAACCATAAATTGCAACTATTTTTTATGTGAAATTTGTACTTTACAAAACATGAAACAGCATATATAATAAGTGTACAAAATGAAACAACATAAATTAAATACAAAAGGAAAGGAGATGATAGAGGATTGATATTAAAATAATCTGTATGGTATGCGTTCTTATTATGGCATGTTTAATGGATCTGGAACGGTATGCGATCTCGAATTATTTCCTGATCGGAAGCGGACTTTTGGGATTGGGGATTACCGCCTGCCGGGATGGTCTGTTTGCAGGCGCAGAGCGGATTGGCGCAGTTATAATCTTAATTGCAGTTTTATTTCCGCTGTTTGTGTTACATGTATTGGGTGCGGCAGATATTAAGTTATTTGCGGTGATCGGGTGTTATTACGGGATCAAGTTGAGCTTTCGGTGCGTTTTATGGGCATTTGTGCTGGGAGGATTGATGAGTCTGTTTAAGATGATCCGGCAAAAAGAGTTACGGGCCCGGCTGCTGTGGGCGTTTCATTGGGGAGCCGAGTTGCTGCGCAGCGGGAAATTCAGACCTTATCAGCGTTATGCAGGCCAGTATGAACAGGATACGATACATTTTACATGGGCAATGTTAGGCGGATTTTTTTTGACGATTTGGATGAGCCGGTAGAACGGAGAAAGGAAAAACAGTGAAGGTATTAGGAATTTATGATGTGGATATGGAATATGCGGTGGCGTTTTCCAGTTACATATCCGGAAAGAAAGGGATCCCTTTTGAGATCAGGACATTTACAAAGAAAGAAGCGTTACTCTCATACTGCATGACCAATGAACTGGAGATTTTGCTGATCTCAGCGCAGGTCATGGAAGAAGAATTTGAAGAATTGCCGGTGGCGCAGATCATTCTGCTGTCAAACGGAGAAGAGAGTACGGCATTTCTGGAATATCCGAGCATCTATAAGTATCAGTCAGGAGACGGCATTATCAGGGAAGTTATGGCTTGCTATGCGGTTACGCATAATGGAACGGATCTGACCATACCGAGCGATACGGAGACGCGATTGGTAGGGGTTTATTCTCCTGTAAAAGGGAGTCAAAAAACGGCATTTGCGCTGGCTCTCGCGAATGTGCTGGGCGAGAGTTCTTCTACCCTTTATGTAAATCTGGAGATGTTTTCCGGGTTTAGCAAGTGGATGGAACAGAATGAAAAACGGGATGTGGGAGATCTGATGTATTTTTATCTGCAGAATCCCATGAAACTGACGGCCCAGCTTCAGGCGACAGTATTGTCGATCCATAATATCGATTATATTCCGCCGTTCCATTTTGGCGGAAGTGTATATGATGTGGAGACCAGACAGTGGATCGGATTGCTGCTGGGGATCATGAAGACAGGACTGTATGAGAATATTGTAGTGGATGTAGGAGATTCACTGGGAGATGTTCAGGAACTGCTTGCTGTCTGCCACCGGATTTTCGCACCGGTCGATGATTCTTATTTATCGCAGTGCAAGAAAAAGGAATTTGAAGAATTTTTATTCCGGACCGAATATGCGGAAGTACTGGAACGGATCCAGTATGTGGAACTGCCCTGGGATGAAGCTAGAGGAGAGGAAGATTCGCTGGATGCGTTGTTTTTAGGGTTCTATAACAGACAGGTGCGCAGGATTATTGAACAGGAGGAAGCGGATGAACACGGAAGTGCTGTATGAACAGGTCCTAATGCGTCTGGATATGTCACAGGAGCCGGTAGAAGAAGCCGTATATGAAGTGATCGAAGCGGTCTTGCAGAATGAGCAGAAAAACCGGTATCTGTCTGTTCCGGAGAAGAGCCGTATCCGAAAAAAACTGTATTATGCAGTCTGCGGATTTGATATTCTTTCGGAATTGGCTGAAGACGACGCGATAACGGAAATCATGGTGAATGGATACCGGGATATTTATGTGGAAAAAGAAGGAAAAATCGAAAAGACAGATCTGGAGTTTTCTTCGGAGGAACGGCTGCATGCTGTGATCTCGCAGATCGTATCCAAGGTGAACAGACGGGTCAACGAAAGCAGTCCGATTGTAGACGCCAGACTGCCGGACGGTTCCCGGGTCAACATTGTGCTGCCGCCGGTAGCGATTGACGGGCCGATCCTGACGATTCGAAGATTCCCCAGAGAACGGATCACCATGCGGCACATGATCGCATGGAACAGCATCACCAGAGAGGCCGCAGAGTTTTTAAAGCAAATGGTAAGGGCACGGTACAATATTTTTATCTGCGGCGGAACCGGCTCCGGCAAAACCACATTCCTCAATGTACTGTCGGAGTATATTCCCGAAGACGAAAGGATCATTACCATTGAAGATTCGGCGGAACTGCAGATCGCGCAGATCAAAAATCTGGTTCGGCTGGAGACCAAAGCGGCAAATGAAGAAGGAAGCAATGCGGTATCGATCCGGGATCTGATCCGGACAGCGCTCCGAATGCGGCCGGACAGGATCATTGTAGGGGAAGTCCGGGGAGAAGAAACGCTGGATATGCTGCAGGCCATGATGACCGGGCATGACGGAAGCCTTTCTACCGGTCATGCGGACAGCGCAGCGGATATGATGACCCGTTTGGAGACGATGGTTTTAATGGGAGCCAATCTTCCCCTGTCTGCGATTCGGCAGCAGATTTCCATGGCGATCGACCTGGTTGTATTTCTGGGCAGAATGCAGGATAAAAGCAGAAAAGTCATAGAAATTGACGAAGTGGAGCATGTGACAAAAAACGGGATTCAGTTAAGGAAGCTGTTCTGGCGGAACCAGACATTGGAGCGGATCGGTGATCTGCATAACAGGGAGAAACTGCTGCGGTACGGAGGAGAAGATGCATAAACAGAAAATGCATGAACAGAAAAAGCCGGAGGAACAGTCGCTGTATCTGCCGGCAAAGAGAGAAAGGTTGGTTTGGTTTTTATCCGGTGCGGGCGTGCTGGGAATCTTAGGATATACATTTTATGATTGCTGGTACACGGCAGCGCTGATACTGTTATTCTGGCACTTTGAAAAGAAAGCGGTTACGAAATGGAATTATCAGAAAAAACAGGACAGGATTGCCGGACAGTTTCGGGAGGCCCTGTTGGGAATGCAGGCGGCAGTTATGGCAGGCTATAGCGTGGAAAACAGTATCAGGGAAGCGTGGCGGGAATTATGTACACTGTATGGAGAGGAAGTATGGATCGTACAAGCATTCCAATCTATGGTGTATAAACTGCAGACGGGTCAGGCGGTGGGTAATGTAATGAAAGAGTTTGCCGAAAAAACCGAGATAGAAGAAATCATGCAGTTTGCCCAGATTTTTGAGATGGCGAGGAAGACGGGAGGAAATCTGCCGGAACTGATGCGGATCACCGGAGAAAATATCGGCGAACGGCTGGCGGCGATGCAGGAAATGGATGTGATCATGAACAGCCGCCGATATGAGCAGCGGATTATGGATTGCATTCCGATCGCGATCGTGATTTATGTCAGAACCGTGTCAGACGGGCTGATGGATATGCTATATCACAATCTGACCGGATATCTGATCATGACAATTACTTTGGGAATTTATCTGACCGCGGTCTGGCTGGGCGAGCGGGTCACGAAAATCGAGGTGTAGCGATATGTGGAAATTACCGGATCTGTGCAGCCGTTTTTTATTACGACATATCCTGCCGTACGACAGGCTTCGGCAGAATCAGAAAATTTTACTCTGCATGCAGGCGCTCTATCTGCGGGATGATGTGTCTGACATTTTGGACGGGTATTATGTACGAAAGATCTCGATAGGGATTCTGCTGACAGTCGCAACAGCGCTGCTGGCGATATTGAATATTGCGCAGAACAGGATTCTATGGATCTTTGTGGGAATTACTCTGACGGTAATGCTCCTGGTTCGGCAGGACCAAAATTTATATCGGAGAATGAAGGAACGGGAATACCAGATGATCATTGATTATCCGCAGATCATTTCCGAACTGACGCTGCTTCATCAGGCGGGGGTCAGTATTTATCAGACACTTTCCAGGATCGTGACCCAATATGAAAAAAAGGGAGAGCGCAGATACGCATATGAGGAACTGAAGATCCTGGTGCGGAGACTGGAGCGGAACAGTCCGGAGGCAGAAGCGTTTTCGAGATTCGGACAGCGTTGTCATCTGCATTGTTATATGAAACTGGCGAATCTGCTGACACAGAATATGCAAAAAGGCAATAAGCAGTTTGTGTATTTACTGCAGACGGAAGTAATGGCAGCGTATGAGCTGAGAAAAAATCAGGCGATCAAGCGGGCGCAGGAAGCAGAAAGTAAACTGCTGCTGCCGATGGGAATTCAGCTGGTGATCGTAATGGCATTGATCATGATCCCCGCGATCTGCCAATTATCATTTTAATGGAAGGAGGGTTAACGATGCGTACATTATGGAAACAGTTTTTAGAGGAAGAGGAAGCAATGGGTGTCATAGAAGTAATTTTAATTATTGTGGTTCTGGTAGGACTGGCGCTGATCTTTCGGACGCAGATCACTTCCATTGCCAATTCTCTGTTTTCCAAGATCAGAAATCAGGTGAGTTCGTTTTGATCAGAGACAGAACAGGGAGCGTGACGATCTGGGTTCTGCTTATTTTGGGAAGTGTTTTGAGTTTATTATTACTGGTTATGGCCGGGATCCGGATCAAGATTCAGAAAGTTACCGCTTCTCATATTGTGACACAGGCTGTAGACGCCGATATGGCGGATTACTGCAGGGAATTGTTTGAAGACTATGGCGTGATGTTTTGTCTGGAAGATCAAACAGAAGCAGAAATCCTGAGCCGGCTGCAGCAGACAGACGACTTACAGAAGGTTAGCCTGGAGGACTGTCAGGTAAAAAAGACCTATGCGCTGGATTTCGGCGCCGGAGCATTTCGGCAGCAAGTCTGCAGCTACATGGAAGCAGTTGTGCCGGCGCAGGTGATCACGAAACTGATCTCGGATTCCCAATCGGTCCGCAGATCGGAACAGACGGAAGAAGAAACGGTTTCGGAAGAGACGGAAGACCAGATGGACGAATTGTCTCAAATGGCGGAAGGCATTTATGAAGATCTGAAAAAACTGAAAGAAGCGGAAAATAAACCCCGCCGCCGGCTGCTGGATCTGATCCGGGAACTTCAGGAGGCGGAAGCTGCGAAGGGAAAGTCCGACTGGGCAAAGGAATCTTATGAAATAAGTTGGCGGTGGCAGCATCTGATTATTGACGTTGTGGCGCAAAAACAGGCGCTGGGCAGGCTGCTGGCCCGGATGGAGGCTTATGAGGCGGCAGAAGAGCTGTTGGCGCAAAAGGAAAGCATATTGTCCGGGAAAACAGAAGAAGCAGATTTTATTCTGGAAAATAAGCGGCTATTGGAGCAGGTGCAGACCGGAGATCAGGAACTACAGGAGTATCTGCAGAAGCATAAGCCGGAAGAAGAGGCGGATGTTTCTGAGGCTTTGGAAAAATTAGAACAGTTTCAGAATATTTATCAGGACTGGGATCGGATCGCGCTTCCCGCAAAGAAAGGATCAGAGGACAAAGATCTGCTGGGACAGCTAAAAGCGCTGCTGACAGAGGGAAAACTGGCTCTGGTGGCGGAGAATGTTTCGGAGTTGTCAAATGCCGCGGTGGAATTCGGACAGCTTCCTTCTGAAAGACTGGCAGATGGTGAGGAGATCACAGATTCGACTGTTTATCAGAAGGCGCTTTGTAGCCAGTACCTGGCAGAATTTTTCGGCAATTACAGGGAGGCAAAACCGAATACCGCTCTCCGGTATGAATTGGAATATGTATTGGGCGGAAAAGAACGGGATAAAGAGAATTTATCGGAAGCGGTAACGCAGCTGATCCGGGTAAGAGAAGGGATAAATCTGATCTCCCTGCTTGCCGACAGTCAAAAGATGGCGGAGGCCGGAGAGCTGGCAGCCGTGATCGTGGGGTGGAGCGGGATTCCGGTTTTGCAGATGATCGTAAAAGGGGTTATTGTTGCCGTCTGGTCTTTTGCGGAATCCGTAATGGATGTAAAAAGCCTGATGGCGGGAAATCAGCTTGGGTTGATAAAAAGTAAGGACGACTGGCAGCTTTCGTTGGATCATGTTCTGGAAGTATCGGCGCAGAAACCTGAGACGTCTAAAGAACAGAAAGGCATGACCTACGAACAGTATCTGCAGTGTCTGCTGTTATTACAGGATGATGAAATTTTATGGGGAAGGACGATGGACTTGATTCAATTTAATTTGCAGACCAGATACAACAGGAGTTTTAGCTTTTATCAATGCATAGATACGTTTCAGGTTTCGGCGGAATTCAGAATACAGGATCCCTTTAACCTGGCGGATTCTTTTTCGGTTTCGCATACGCAAAGTTATACAAGGAGGTGATTGAAAATGCCCTTTCACGAGATAAAAACAGAGACTTTCTGTTTCTGCGAAAAAAAGATCCTGCATAGTCGCAGTACCCCTCTCCAAGTACCAAGGCCAAGATATCTGACAGATCAAATTAAAAAATATAAGCGCCGTGAAAGGGTGTTTTCAATCACCTCCCATACCGGGAGCGTTACGCTGGAGGCTGCTCTGGTACTGCCATTGGTATTATGGTTTCTTTTGGCAATTTTGCAAATATACTGTCTATATACAGCCCGGATCAAAGTAGAAAACGCGATGATGGAGATGGGCAGAGAACTGGGAAGAAACTGGTATGTACGGGAACGGAGTGAAGAACTGGGAAAGACATGGCTGAATCTGTTGGAGAATGAGGACAGACAGGAATTGGGCCAGGTTTTGGAAGGTGCGGTGACAGATCTGTATTTGACCGGCAGACTGCAGGGAAAGACAGGAAGCGCTTTATGGAGCAGTCAGGCGGTAAAGGGGACCATGACGATGGCCGGTTCCGTCGTGAATGAAGAAGCGCAGTTTATGGATCTGCAGACAGATTACCAGTGGAAAATCTCCATATTGCCGGGGCTGAAACAGACGTTTTATCAAAAACAATGGCAGCGGCATGCTTTGTGGCTCGGCAAAAGCCTGAGCAGCCATCAGGTGATCGTTTATATTACGCCAAACGGGACGGTTTACCACATGAAGCAGGACTGCACTTATCTGACAAACCGTATCCAGAAAGTTGCGGCTTCCGATATAGAAAACCGAAGAAACCAAAAAGGCGCTAAATATGAGGCATGCAGCCTTTGCCGGGGAGGAATCCTAAGCGGAATCTATGTATATATCACAGAAGAGGGAACCCGATTTCACATGGATATGTCCTGCAGCGCGCTAAAACGAAGCGTGATCGCGATCAGCAAAGATAAAGTCGCGGGATTAAAGCGCTGCAGCCGATGTGGATTATAAGGAGGAAGATACAATGCATACATTGGAACATGCGCTGGTTATGCCGGTCGTGCTCTCTGCGGTTCTTTCAGTCTGCAGTCTGGCCTTTTTCCTGCATGACCGCGCCTGCGTGGAAATATTGCGAGGAAACTGGATTGAACAGGAGGAACGAAAGGAAACCGATATGCAAGAGGCGTTAGAGGAACAGTTTCTTATGCGGCGAAAAGTACAGGTACAATTTACGGACGGCAGTCAACAGAAAGTAAAAGTCAGTTCAGAAGACATGGAACAGATCATATCCGTGGAGCAAGCTCCGGCAATCGAAAAACTGCAGCGGTATCAGGTGATTTTTGACAGCGTGGAAGAAAAACTGAAAGAAGGAAACGGATGGAAATAACGTACCGACGGGAAGGAAACAGCATATATGCCGTATTGCCGGCGAAAGAGACGGAAGAAAAACATCCGTATGCGATTCAGATGCTGCTCCGGAATCAGATACCGTTTGTAATCCCGCTTTCGGTCAGATATATCGATAACGATCCTTATTTATTATATCAGATCTCGAATCGGCAATCTCTGACTGAATTTTGCAGGGTTCAGAAGCTGACCGTGGATTCTTTAAAAAGATTCGTAAGAAATCTCTGGAGTCTGACGGAAAAAATGCAGGATTTTTTTCTCAATACAGAAACGATCCTGTTGATCCCGGAGCTGATCTTTTTGACCAGAGACCGGGAGAAATTTGAGTTTTGTATCGATCCGTATCAAACAAAACCGTTTTTGGAGCAATTACGGGAGCTGCTTCAGAATATGTTAAACTGGATTGATTATAATGATCAACAGGCGGTCACGTTTCTTTATGAAATACAGATTATGGCGGATCAGGGACTTCCGACAAAGAAAGAGCTGGAAAACCTGGAAGGGAAAATTTTCACGCCAAAAGCAGAAATTGTTCGGCCGGAACAGACGATCCCCAAACTGAAAGAACAGGAGATCTATCAGAGAAAAAGCTGGAAGACTCGGATAAAAGAATGGGTTCAGACCAAAAATAAGAAGAAACGGATCTCTATACCGAAAGCGCCGGAATCGGAGCCTGTTTTGCGGCAGAGCGAACCGGAACCGGAAGAAACCGTATTGCTGAACACAGAGATGCGAAACGGCAGTGCGATCGAACTTTGGGATGCGGAGCAAAAACTGCCGGTGATCGTGTTTCCTTCAAGCGGCGGCATATTCGGAAAACAGAGCGGCAGCGTGACAGCGGTAATTCCGGTGCCGACTGTGAGCCGGATCCACGGGAAATTGTATCAGGAAAAAGGAGTTTATTATGTGGAAGATCTGAATTCCATGAACGGAACCCGCCTGAACGGGGCGCTGCTTGTCCCATATAGCCGGGCAGAGGTGCATAGCGGGGATGTTTTACAGATCGGCGGCAGGCAATTTCGGATTATGCTGCCTATTGACAAATAGGACGAAACAGGATAAATTGATACTATATGGATTGACGGAAGAAGGAGAAACAGAACAATGTGTAAGAAAACCTATTATTTAACTACGGCGATCGCGTATACATCCGGCAAGCCGCATATCGGAAATACCTATGAGATCGTGCTGGCGGACAGTATCGCGCGGTTTAAGCGAGCCCAGGGTTATGATGTCAGATTTCAGACCGGTACGGATGAGCACGGTCAGAAGGTGGAATTAAAGGCAGAAGAAAAGGGAGTTTCCTGCAAGGAGTTTGTAGATGATGTAGCCGGTCAGATCAAGACCATCTGGGATCTGATGAATACATCTTATGATAAATTTATCCGGACCACGGATGAGGACCATGAACGGCAGATACAGAAGATTTTTAAGAAATTATATGAGCAGGGCGATATTTATAAAGGCTATTATGAAGGCATGTACTGTACGCCCTGTGAGTCGTTCTTTACGGCCAGCCAGCTCGTAGACGGAAAATGCCCGGACTGCGGGCGGGAAGTGCATCCTGCCAAAGAAGAAGCTTATTTCTTCCGTATGAGTAAGTATGCGGACCGTTTGATCGAATATATCAATACACATCCGGATTTTATTCAGCCGGAGTCCAGAAAAAATGAAATGATGAATAATTTCCTGCTTCCGGGCCTTCAGGATCTGTGTGTATCCAGAACTTCCTTTCAGTGGGGAATCCCGGTTGACTTTGATCCGGGACATGTCGTATATGTATGGATCGACGCGCTGTCGAACTATATTACCGGTCTGGGATATGACGCGGACGGAGATCATGGAGAACTATATAAAAAATACTGGCCTGCGGATCTGCACCTGATCGGAAAGGATATCTTACGGTTCCATACCATTTACTGGCCGATCATGCTGATGGCTTTGGGTCAGCCTTTGCCGAAGCAGATTTTCGGACATCCCTGGCTGCTTCAGGGCGACGGCAAAATGAGCAAGTCCAAAGGAAATGTGATCTATGCGGATGATCTGGTAAAGATTTTCGGTGTGGATGCGGTGCGGTATTTTGTACTGCATGAGATGCCTTTTGAAAATGACGGCGTGATCAGCTGGGAATTGATGACGGAGCGTGTGAATTCCGATCTGGCGAATACCATGGGCAATCTGTTGAACCGGACCGTATCCATGTCTAATAAATATTTTGACGGCATTGTCACGGATATGGGCGCGTCAGAACCGGTAGACGAGGAATTGAAAGCGCTTGCGCTGGAGACTCCGAAAAAGGTGATTGACCAGATGAACAGGCTTCGTGTGGCGGACGCGATCACAGAAATTTTTACGCTGTTTAAGCGATGCAATAAGTATATCGATGAAACGATGCCCTGGGTACTGGCAAAAGACGAGAGCAAAAAGGCGCGGCTGGCAACGGTTCTTTATAATCTTGTAGAATGTATTGCCATTGGTGCAAGTCTGCTGGAATCCTTTATGCCGGAGACTTCCGCCAGGATTCTGGAACAGATCCGGGTACCAAAGCGGACCTTGGAAGAAATGGAACAGTACGGACTGTATCCGTCCGGAAATAAAGTGACGGAAAAGCCGGAGATCCTGTTTGCCAGACTGGATGCCCAAGAAGTTTTGGAAGCAGTTGAAGCAATGAGGGAAACAGAAAACAAAGTAAGTTATCCGCAGATCGAACCGAAAGCGGAGATTACGATAGATGATTTTGATAAAATTCAGATTCGGGTGGGAGAAGTGCTGCAGTGTGAGCCGGTAAAGAAGGCGAAGAAACTGCTGGTATCTCAGATCCGGATCGGAGATGAGGTTCGTCAGATTGTTTCCGGAATTGCCAACTCTTATAAACCGGAAGAAATGGTGGGAAAAAAGGTAGCAGTGATCACCAATCTGAAACCGGTAAAACTATGCGGTATTTTATCGGAAGGAATGATCCTGGCTGCCGGTGATGAAGAAGGAAATCTGTCAGTATTGACTGTGGATCGGGATATCATTGCCGGTTCGGAAATATGTTAAGTTACAAAGGAAGGAGCAAAACTATGATTTTTGACAGCCATGCACATTATGATGATGAAGCGTTTGATGAGGACAGAGAAACCCTGTTGGATGCGATGGAATCCCGGGGGATCGGTTATATTATCAATGTAGGCGCCTCTATGGATGGCTGCCGGGAGACGCTGGGTTTAATTAAGCGCTTTCCTTTTGTATACGGGGCCTTAGGGTTTCATCCGAATGAAGTATCCAAGGTGACGGAGGATCAGTTTTTCTGGCTGAAACAGAATATTTTTACGCCGAAGATCGTGGCAGTCGGAGAGATCGGTCTGGATTATTATTGGAGTGAAAGCGAAGCCGTAAGAACGCTGCAGAAGGAATGGTTTGTGCGGCAGCTGGATCTGGCGCGGGAAAGCGACCTGCCTGTCAGCATTCATTCCAGAGAAGCGGCACAGGATACGCTCGCGATCCTGAAAGAGGGAAATGCGGGAGATATCGGCGGCGTGATCCATTGTTTCAGCTATGGCGTCGATATGGCCAGAGAATTTCTGAATATGGGACTGTATCTGGGAATCGGCGGCGTTGTTACCTTTAAAAATTCCAAAAAACTGAAAGAAGTTGTAAAATATATGCCGATGGATCGGATGGTGATCGAAACAGACAGTCCGTATCTGTCGCCGGAACCGTTAAGAGGCCAGCGGAATTCTTCGCTGAATCTGACCCATGTTGTAAATGAGATCGCGCGGATCCGGGAGATTGCTCCGCGGGAAGTGATTCAGATTACCAGAGATAACGCCATGCGCTTGTTTGAGATCAACAGGATGTAAGCTGCGGGAAGCGAATGTCGGAAAGGACCGGATATGGCGAATTTAGGGATACCCGGCAACACGATTGCCGTATTACAGAAATATCAGTTTGCGTTTCAAAAGAAATACGGACAGAATTTTCTGATCGATCCCCGCGTGTTGGATAAAATCATTCAATCGGCGCAGATCGGTCCTGCGGATACGGTGCTGGAGATCGGACCCGGAATCGGAACCCTGACACAATATCTGTGCGAGCATGCCGGAAAAGTAATCGCGGTGGAGATCGATCGGGCGCTGATCCCGATCCTGAATGAAACGCTGGCAGATTATAAGAATGTAACAATTATCCAGGCGGATATTTTGAAAGTAGATATTCAGAAATTGGCGGAAACGGAGAATCAGGGCAAGCCTTTTAAGGTGGTTGCGAATCTGCCGTATTATATTACGACTCCGATCATTATGGGGTTGTTTGAGAAGCATATGCCGGTTTCTGCCGTTACTGTTATGGTACAGAAAGAAGTGGCTGACCGGATGCAGACAGGACCCGGTTCCAAGGAGTATGGGGCCTTGTCACTGGCGGTTCAGTATTATGCAAAACCGGAGATCATAGGAAATGTGCCGCCGAATTGTTTTATCCCGCGTCCCAAAGTAGGGTCTGCGGTAATCCGCCTTACGAAGCATGAAAAACCGCCGGTTTCGGTAACGGATGAGAAGCTGATGTTTCGGATCATCCGCGCGGCTTTTAATCAGCGGAGAAAGACGATGCAGAACGCATTATCCAATGCGGCAGATCTGCCGTTTTCCAAAGAGCAGATCCAGGGTGTTTTGACAGAACTGGGGCTGCCGGTTACGATACGCGGAGAAGCGCTGACGTTGGAGCAGTTTGCGGAATTTGCCAATCTGCTTGCGGAAAAAAACTGAATCGCAGCATATTTATCGCAAAACAATGCCGGATGCGGATGAAAAAATTACCGCCGCATCCGGCACATTTTTATCTTTTCTGCATAGAATATCCATAAGGAAAACTGGAGTAATTCTATGCAGAAAAAGCAGACTCGGACAGAAGAAACGATACAGGATCGGTATGCGGGGCATCAGATTCAGGCGATCATGTGCCTGGTTCTGCTGTCGCTTGTATATGTGCTGTCGATACAGGTACCGGTACTGATGGCAGCGGATAACCGTACCGAAACAGAAGCGGCCAGAGTGGTGGTGATCGATCCCGGACATGGAGGCAATGATCCGGGGAAAGTGGCGGTAGACAAAACCCCGGAAAAAGATATCAATCTGGCGATTGCTCTGCGTTTAAAAGAGATTCTGGAAAATAATGGGATCACGGTCGTGATGACCCGAACGGAAGATACGGCGCTGTATACGGAACAGGATCTGAATAAAAAGACGGCAGACTTAAAAGCAAGATGTAAACTGATTGCGGAAAGCCTGCCTGACGTTGTAGTCAGTATCCATCAAAACAGCTATCCGTCGGAGTCGGTGAAGGGCGCGCAGGTATTTTATTATGAGAAATCAGAAGGCGGAAAAAAACTGGCGGAAAAGATTCAGCAATGTCTGATAGAACAGGTAGATCCGAATAATAAGCGAAAGGCGAAAAACAATCAGAATTATTATATGCTGCTACATACGGAATGTCCCGCGGTAATTGTGGAATGTGGTTTTTTAAGTAATTGGGAGGAAACGGCAAAACTGAAATCAGAAGAATACCAGATTCAGGTGGCAAATGCGATTAAGGATGGGATCCTATCCTATCTTGCGGGGAATAAGGATTGAAAAATACGAAGAAAAATGTTATACTGGGGACAGTCAGACAGTTGGCGTTATGGAGGAAAGATGAACACAAGGATCGTCAAAATCAATCAGGATTTTCCCCAACCGGATATTTTGGAGGAAGCGTCTGTCCTGCTGCGGCAGGGAGAACTGGTTGCGTTCCCTACAGAGACGGTATACGGGTTGGGAGGAAACGCGATGGATGAGACGGCGGCTGCCAGAATTTACGCCGCGAAAGGACGTCCGTCGGATAATCCGCTGATCGTGCATATTGCGGAGGAAGACCAGGTTTATGAATTGGCGGAGCAGGTACCGGCATATGCAGAATCCTTGATGAAAGCATTTTGGCCGGGCCCGCTTACCCTGATCCTGAAAAAGAAAAGCTGTGTGCCGGATACCACGACAGGGGGACTGGATACGGTAGCCGTCAGGATGCCGTCTCATCCGGTCGCAAGGGAACTGATCCGCCGATCGGGTATTATGATTGCAGCGCCCAGTGCCAATGCTTCCGGCAGACCAAGTCCTACACGGGCAGAACATGTGGCTGAGGACTTATCCGGCAGAATCGCGATGATCCTGGACGGAGGTGAAGTCGGGATCGGGATCGAATCTACGATTGTAGATGTAACCGGAGCGATGCCGGTTATTTTAAGACCTGGTTATATTAACCGGGATATGCTGGAAGCCGTTACAGGTCCGGTAACAGTGGATCCGGCGATCCTGGGAAAACCGCAGGCAGGACTCAGACCCAAAGCGCCGGGAATGATGTACCGGCATTACGCGCCGCGCGGGGAACTGACGATCTTTGAGGGAGAACAGAGTTGTGTAGCCGCCCGCATCAATGCGGAAGCGAAAGAAAAGATAGCCGGGGGATACCGTGTGGGTATTATCGCCACAGAAGAGACAAAAAACGCATACCATTACGGTTGGATCGTATCGATAGGGGAACGAAGCAACGAAAGTACCATAGCGAGAAATCTGTATCATGTACTCAGAAAAATGGACGAAGCCGGTATGGAGGTTATTTTTTGCGAGGCATTCCATACGGAAACGATGGGGACCGCAATTATGAATCGTCTTTGTAAGGCAGCAGGATATCGGATCGAACAGGTTTCTTGACAGAAAGAAGGAAAGCATATGTTGACCTATCACAAAGTCATATTTGTTTGCAGGAGCAATACCTGCAGAAGTCCGTTGGCGGCAGAGATCTTTAACCGTCATGCCGATACGGATATAAGGGCAGAGTCAAGAGGTGTTATTGTATTGTTTCCGGAACCGGCCAATCCGAAAGCGGTAGACATAGGAAAGAGTAAGGGGATTTCCCTGGAAAACCACAGAACACGGCAGTTAGAAGAAAAAGACTTTTCGGAAGACGTGCTGGTTCTGGTTATGTCGGACAAGCTGAAAGAAGGGATTTATGCGGATTATAAAGAGGCAGTCAACATATACACGGTGAAAGAATTTGTGAATGAGACCGGAGATATAGGCGATCCTTACGGCGGTGATCTGCAGGCGTACGGGGAGTTTTATGAGGAGTTGGAGGATCTGGTTTCCAAAGTGATCGCCAGACTGAACAGTGAGGCGTAGCCGCGGAACCGAAAAAATAAACGAAAATTAAATTTGATTGTCACATGGGTGTGGCGGAATGGAGGAGAAATGATAGCAATCGGAAGCGACCATGGTGGGTTCGCGTTAAAACAGGAGATTATGAAGCATTTGGAAGAAAGAGGGATCGCGTATAAGGATTTCGGATGTTATGAGGAAGCATCCTGCGATTATCCCGTATATGCGAAAGAAGTAGGAAAGGCAGTCGTGGACGGTGAATGTGAATTCGGGATCCTGATCTGCGGAACCGGAATCGGGATTTCGATTACCGCGAATAAGATTCCGGGCGTGCGGTGCGCGCTGTGTACGGACTGCTTCTGTGCGGAGGCTACAAGACAGCATAACAATGCCAATATTCTGGCACTTGGCGGACGTGTAGTAGGAGCCGGACTGGCAATCAAAATTGTCGATACATTTCTGGATACCCCGTTTTCCAATGACGAACGGCATATCAGAAGGATCAGCCAGATCGAAGGTTGTTAGATCCGGGCGTCTGCCGGAAAGAGAGGCGTACCATGGGTGAAAAGCGAACAGATTATATTTCCTGGGATGAATATTTTATGGGAGTGGCGTATCTGGCGGCAATGCGGTCGAAGGATCCCGGCACACAGGTAGGCGCCTGTATTGTCAGCGCGGCCAATAAGATTTTGTCTATAGGCTATAACGGATTTCCGACCGGATGCTCGGACGATGAATTTCCATGGAACCGGGTCAATGAGAATCCGCTGGAGAATAAATACTTTTATTCTACACACAGCGAATTAAACGCGATCTTAAATTACCGCGGCGGCAGTCTGGAAGGCTGTAAGATGTATGTGACCCTGTTTCCCTGCAATGAATGCGCCAAAGCAATCATCCAGAGTGGGATCACTTCTATCGTATACGATTGTGATAAATATGCGGATACGCCGTCGGTACAGGCCTCAAAGCGGATGCTGCAGACCGCGGGCGTGAAATTGATCCCATATCAGCGGACAGGGCGAAGCATTACCATTCAGCTATAAGAAAAACAGTTTTTGTTTATAAACCAAAAAACCGGTTATCCTTTCAATAACAACAGAAAGGAGATCGGTTTTTATGCGTCAATGGATTTATTACGGGGCAGGCTGCCTGGCTCTGATCGTCGGCGTGGTTTTGTTTATGCCGTTTCAGAGAGAAGCGGAAAATCGGGTGGTAAGCGCGTTTGCGAGTCTGGCCTGTAAAGAAACGGTTTCTACAGTGGAATGCATGGCCTATTACGGAAAAGGAGATCTGACTTTAAGACAAAAAGAGGAAATACTGGTGCAGCTTGCCGATGACATGGGACTGCATGACCGGTACACCTTGTATGAGGAAGAAAATGAAAACGGGACGGTACGGGTGCTGGCAAAACAAACGGATCAATATTCTGCGGCGATCAAACTTCTTACTGTGGAAGAAGAGTCTCCGGCTCATTATTTTTATGTGAATCTGGCGCTGAAAGATTCTGCGGAAAGTGCGTTATATTACAGACAGCAGATCAAAAAAGCGGCCAGCCGGTTTGTGGAAGACCCCCAGGTAACGGTTAATATCATGGGACTGATCGACGGAAAGTGCAGCGACGCTCAGAAAGAGGCGATCGTGGAACAATTATTGGAGGATACGGGAAGCAGGCTGGTGATCGATGGCAGGGACGGTGGTCTGTATACGGTATACGGCTATACGGATCAAATGGAAGACAGCGTTACCGTGGGCGGTGAGACCGTAAATCTCAATATCGCGATCACCTACGACGAGCAGAATGATCAGACCAGGATCTACCTGGCTGCGCCGATCCTGGATCTGGATTATTAAAATCAGGAACGAAACGTATTTTTTTTCATAAGATAAAGCGAGAAAGTGGTGGAGTGACAATATGTTTGAAGGCACATATTATAATTTCGGAAATGCGGAAGCAGAACGGCGCGATTACCATTATCTGAAACAGCTTTATCCGGCGGAAATGCGGAAAATACAGCAGGAGATCGAGGAGTTCTGCGACCAGATGGAATACGATGGAAGCCCTATGTTCGACGAATATCCGGACCGTTTTATGATGCGCCTCCGGTGTAAGAAGGTTTGTCAGAAATGCCGGAATGAACGAAATCAGGACTGGATCGACCAGATCGTTCCGGTCATGCTTTGTCAGGAAATGATGATGCGGCGGCGCCGCTATCGGAACTACAAAAATCGCAATCAATTTTTTATCCCCTATTGATAAAGGCAAATCCGTATCGTATAATGGAAGCCGAAAGATCAGACGGCGGTACCCCGGCAGGCGTATAGGGTACCGCCTGCGAAAACAGACGATAGATGTCCGTTTACGCTTCGCGTTGTATGCGCTGCTTCGGCGCAGAGAGGAACAATATGAAACGAGAGATATATAAGGGACTGGGCTTGCTGCTGTTATGCATTCTGGTAATCGCCGGCTACGGCGGCTACCGTTTTTATAAGCTGTCTATACAGGAAACGGAGGAAAAAGCAGATCTGATCCAGGAGGCCGCTTTCCCAATCATACATACCAGATTTGAAGGAAACCCGGTCACAACGCTGCAGGGCTATAGAATGGAAATGGATCTGCGGTATATGCGGGATCAGCTGACGGTCCTGGGAGCCGGACGGGATCTGGAATTTGAAGTAGAAGGCTTTGGGAACCATATTACAGGCGTTACGATTGACGTCCTGGAAATGGACGGAACGCAGGTCGATCACTATGTATCCCCCGCCTGGGAAAAAACGGAGACCGGCATTTTGGTTCTGACTGCCCTGTCGGATGAGATCGGGACTTTGGATGATTATATGCTGCGGATCACGCTTGCGACAGAGAGTCAAAAGGCACTGTACTATTATTCCGTACTGCGCTATCTGCCGGACGCACCAATCTCTTCGCAGATCGCGTTCCTTAAAGATTTCAGTGATAAAACCTTTGATCCGAAGGAAGCGGAGTCGATCATCCCGTATATCGAGCCTTCCGAAACGGCGCGGAACAATAATTTGGGACATGTAGATATTACGGCTTCCTTTAAGCAGATCACCTGGGATAATTTCAAACTGGAACGGACAAGCGAACCGCAGGTGACGATATCGGATATAAACAGTGAAACCGGTTCCTATGTTTTAACCTACGACGGACAAACAATAGAAGGAGAAGATATTCCCGTTCAATATCACGTAACGGAATTTTATCGGATCTGCTATCACGAAGGCAGGACGTATCTGGTTTCCTTTGACAGAAAAATGGAACAGGTCTATAATCCCGAGATCGGCAACGTATCTGCGAGCCGCATGAATCTGGGAATCGACAGCGACCTGGAGATTGCTTATCGGACAAGCGGGGATCGCCGGCAGATCGCTTTTGTTAAGGAAAATCAGCTTTGGCTGATGGATACGGACGCAAACCGGATCACCCGGATCTTTTCTTTCTATGACGATGCGCATCAGAGTATCAGAGACCGGATCGCGGATCATGGGATCGAGATCGTGAATGTGACCGACGAAGGAACGATAGATTTTCTGGTATACGGCTATATGAACCGGGGAACGCTGGAAGGGGAAAACGGCGTGGTGCTGTATCGCTATAACAGTGAGACCAACCGGGCGGAGGAACTGATCTTTCTGCCGTCGGACCGGCCGTATTCCGTTTTAAAAGAAAGCATTCATAAAATTTGTTATCTGACAGAACAGTTTTTCTATATTTATCTGGATCCGGGCATTTACTGCGTAGATCTGCAGGGAAAAACTTATATTCAGCTGATTCCCGATCTGCCGCAGGACGGATATTGCTCTGATGAAAGCGGGCGGAGACTGGCCTGGACAGACGCGCTGGAAACCAATAATACGATCCGGATCAAAGATCTGCAGACCGGTATGGATCTGATCCTGGAAGGAAGCGAAGGAAAAATTCTGGTTCCGATTGGATTTTTGGGAGAAGACTTTGCCTATGGAACCGTAGAAGAAGGCAATATCGTATCGATAGACGGAAGCAGGCAGATTTTGATCTCGAAACTTACGATCATTGATTCCGAAAAACAGGTTTTAAAGGAGTATCAAAAGAAAAACCGACTGATTACCAACTGTGACGTTACCTCCGCGCGGATCGCGTTTGATCTGGTACAGAAAAAACAGAAGGGAAAATCCGTATCGCTGAAAAATATGGGAACAGATCAGATTTTAAGCAATACGGAGCCGGAAACCTCGGGCGTGACACTGGGAACGATCGTTACAGAGGCCAGACAGACCGAAGTCGTGCTGCGCTATGCGTCCGCTGTGATCAGTTCGGAAAAAATACAGGTACGGACGCCGGAAATGATACAGATGGCGGCAGAGAATACGCTGACAATTAAAGAACTGCAGAAAAAGGATTCCAATTACTATGTTTACGGACTTGGAAAACTGCAGAGCGTGGAAACCTCGATGGCGCGGGCACAGCAGGCGGCTGACCAGTGGAAAGGATTTTTTACGGACAGCAGCAATCAGGTGATATGGAGTTACCGGGAAACGTTTAAATCTTGATCGAAGGGTGGAGACCGTATGAAAAAGGGTGTTTTACAATGGACGGCTTTCCTGATAGCTGCGGCTGTTCTGCTTTCCTGCAGCGGCTGCGGAGACAGGAAAGAGGAGCAGAAGCAGACGGAGACGGTTCCTGCAGTCGAAGAAACCCAGAAGGAAGAGACGATATCGCTTGAGCAGATACAGGATCATATATACCGGCTGATGGACGAAAAGGAAATTCCGGGCAAGACGCCGTTTGACGGTTTCCAATGCGAACAGGATACGTATGCAGTCATTCTCTGCGATACGGACAGCCGGTGGAGCGACCGGGAAAAATGGTATATCGCAAAGAAGAATATCCGGACCGGAGCGGTATCGGAACCGGTTCCCTGCCAGTCGGAAGAAAAAACCTGCCTGGCAGTCAGACCGGGGCAGGACGGCAGGGTGTACTGTTTCTCTTATGAAGGACAGGTTCTGATCTATAACGCGGACTGGCAGCTGGAGAAAACCTGTGAGATCGGGCGGGAGATCGGAGAATATTATTTCGATCAGACCAATGAAGTCCTGTATCTGATCGAAAACCAGACCGAACTCTGGCGTTATGATTTTTCCAAAGAACAGGCGGAAAAACTGACGGATTTTCAGGAGATCTATGCGGACTGTGCGCTTTCCGGCATGCTGGAGGACCGGCAGATCCTGTTTGTGGATGGATATAGTGAAAGCGGGGATAAAGAAGGAGACGGTTATTATCTGATAGAGACGGGAAAACTGGAGATCGGAAACAGTAACAATAATCGGATAGCCGGCCGAAACAGTATTTTATTTTACGGGTTTCTGGACGATCCGGTTGTGCGCTGGGTGGATCTGGACCGGAATCGTCTGGTTACGAGCTTTGCTCTGGAGGAGGACAATGAAGCCGGAAGCATTTTGTATGACAGCAATGACCGCTTTTTCCTGACAGACAGTTATGCGGAAAACGACAGCGAGAGAGAACTGGTACGGATCTATGACCGGCAGCAGGGAAAACTGGCCGGCGTTCTGCAGCTGAACGGCGCAGAGAATCTGTACCGTTTCTTTGGACTGGACAGTGAAAGTTCTCCTTATGTGTTAATGACGTATGAAAATGAGCAGAATGCAGGAATCGGTCTGTGGGACTATACGGAAACCATTTCAGCGTATACGCCGGAATCGGATCCGGAGCCTAATTACTTTAGCGAGGCGGGAAATCCGGCAGACAACAACCGCCGCATCCGTGAACTGGAAGAGGAGTGCGGGATCACGATCCATACGAGAGAGGACGCGATCCGGTTTTTCCCTGATTTTGCCGTTAATCCCATAGAAGACGAAAAAGCGATCGGTACGGCGTTAGAAGTTCTGGAGTCTGTGGAGAAAAAGCTGGGGGAGAATTTCTTCCTGGAATTTGTATATGATGAAATGAAGGGACTGGATCTTTATCTGTGCGGAACGCTGATCCGGGGATATGATACCGGGATCTCATCGGCAATGGGATATTCTCTGCAGATGGAGGATAAAAATATAATCGTACTGGATATTTCTTCCAATGACGCGGATATGATCCGAAATTGTCTTTATCATGAACTGTGGCACCATCTGGAATATAAGATCGACGCCATGACGCTTGACGGAAAGGCAGAGGGATTTGATTACGATAAATGGATGGCGTTAAATCCGAAGGGGTTTGATTATTTTTATACCTATGTAACAGAGGACGGCATGGATATCGATTCCGCGGCCTTTCCGGAATATACGCCGGATGCGGAAGATTCGGAGATATATTTTATAGACGGGTACAGCAAGACCTTTGCCGGAGAGGATCGGGCAAGGATCTTTGAAAATTTCATGGGGCCCGAACAGACCTCTGATCGGACAGAGGCCTGCAAGTCCTCGCATATCCAGGCGAAAGCAGCGTATCTGTTTGAAGTCCTGCGCGAGTGTTTCCCGAAAGTCAAAGCGTTCGCGAAAAGCCCGGTTCAGGGTTAAAGCAGATTTTCCGGATTCAGGCATTCCAGTTCGGGAATGACAAAGCGGCCGTCTTTCCGGATCAGAACCTCATCAAAATAAATAGAGCCGCCGCCCCATTCCGGCGTCTGGATCAGGACCAGATCCCAGTGGATCGAAGAGGCGTTGCCGTTTGGCGCCTCGTCGTAGCACCGGCCCGGCGTAAAGTGAATGGAGCCCATGATCTTTTCGTCGAACAGAATATCTTTCATGGGTTTTGTAATATAAGGGTTTACGCCGATGGCAAACTCTCCCACATACCGCGCGCCTTCATCAGTGTCAAAGACTTTATTGATCCGCGCGGTGTCATTGGCAGCGGCGTTTATGATCTTTCCGTTTTCAAAAGTCAGGGAAACCTGTTCGTAGGTAAAGCCCTGCAGCACGGAAGGCGTATTATAGGTGATCGTACCGTTGACAGAGTCCCGGACCGGCGCGGTAAAAACTTCGCCGTCCGGAATATTCATACTGCCTGCGCACGGAATCGCGGGGATCCCTTTGATGGAAAACCGCAGATCTGTGCCGGGGCCTGTGATCCGCACCCGGTCCGTCCGGTTCATCAGGGCAACCAGCGCTTCCATTGCCTTTCCCATTTTGGAATAATCAAGCGTACAGACGTCAAAATAAAAATCTTCAAATGCTTCCAGGCTGGTATTAGATAACTGCGCCATGGAATCATTGGGATAACGGAGTACAACCCATTTGGTTTTGGGAACCCGGATCTGCCCGTGTACCGGATCCTGATAACAGCGTTCATAAAGCGCCATATTTTCTTCCGGGATATCGGACAGCTCCGCGATATTATCCGAGCCGCGGACTCCGATATAGCAGTCCATTTTAGACATTTCCAGACCGTCGATCTCCGCCATCAGAGTTAACTGTGCCTCCGTACAGTTAAGGAGAATCTCCCGCTGCAGCCGCGTATCGGTATAATGTACAAACGGAATGGCGCCCGCCGCATAGGTTTCCTTGACTAGCTGCCTTGCCAGTTCCCGTGTCGAAGGACCGAAATGGTGGATATATACGTTTTCGCCCGGCTGCGCCTTGACGGAGTGAAAGATTAAATTATGCGCTAATTTCTGAATTCTCTGATCCATAAACTCAACAATCCTTTCTGGTTTGTTCCATTCATTTTTTTTCTGATAGTATATCACACCGGCAGGAGATTTAACAGCGGTTTTTGGCAAGAATCTCACAGGAAAGTAATTGCATTTTATATCAGACCTGTGTTAAACTGTAAGAAATCGTAAGAAATTGGTCTAATGTGCTGACGGAGGCAGAACCATGCAAATCAGATTATTAACATTACAACATTTCGGTAAGTTTCATGAGAAAAATATAGAACTGGAACCGGGCCTTAACATCCTGTATGGGGAAAACGAGGCGGGAAAGAGCACGATACATACTTTTATCAGAGCCATGCTGTTCGGTCAGAACGGCGCGGATGAGGCGGAAACCGACCGCTATCAGAAATATGAACCATGGGAAGGCGGCGCGCAGTATGCCGGGTCTATGGAACTGGAAACAGGTGGGAAGTGGTATCGCCTGGAACGGGATTTCCGAAAAGAGTCTGCGTCTTTTCGCGTAACGGATCTGGAGACCGGCGCGCAGCTTGCGGAGAATGAGATCGCGGCGCTGTATACGGAGCTGGAAGAGAACAGTTATATGAATACGGTCAGCGTCGGACAGCTTTGCAGTGAAACGGACGCGTCTCTGGCGGTTGCCCTGCGCGAATATGCGGCAGAGCTGTATAATCAGAAAAATGTGGAACTGAAACTGCAGGAAACCTTCGACCGTCTGCAGCAGCAGAAAGCGGAACAGGAAGAAATACTGAAAAAGCTGGATCAGGAGACTTTAGAACGGCAGCTTGCGGAAAATGAACAGGCCTGCAGAGAAACCGGAGAGATGATTTCGCAGCTGGAGGCAGAATCATTTGAGAAGGACAGGGAACGGACGCAGACCGTACAGGATCTGGAAGGAATCCAGCAGGTTGAACAGGTACAGACCGATCAGGCGGCTAAAATGCAGGCAATGCTGCAGTTGGCTCAGGAAAAGCAGGAACGGCTTGAGAAAGAGTCGGAGGCTTTGAAACAGAAAGCTGACAGACTGGCGAAAGAACTGGAACAGTCTGCGGAGAAATTGGAGAAAAAAGGAATTGTCAATGAACTGGACCTGACCAATAAACGGAACCAGCTAAATAAGAAACTGCCAATCCCATGGGTTTTAGTGATCCTGTTTGTGATTGCCGCGGCCATTTCCATCTATAATTTTATCGGCACCAAGCGCACTTATGCGATCCAAAGTACAACGGTTACGGTGATCCTGCTGGCGGCAGCCATTGCCGGTTTCTTCATTAAAAAGACGTATCGGGATAGAGATCTGGACGGGCTGAAAGCCGCAGACGCGCTGATGCAGGAAAGAAAGCAGTGCAGCGAACGGCTGGAAAAGACCTCGGAAGAGCTGACCGGGATTGCGAAAGAACTGGAAGCAGTTAAGAAAGAACAGCAGGAATTGACCGGCATGGAGATCGACGCGCAGATTGTTGCCAAGGTTCAGGAAAAGAATCAGGCGATCGTCAGTCTTTCTGTAGAGATTCAGAATCTGCATTGGAAGGTTGAACAGCAGAAGATACGCCTGACGGAACTGGAGAATGAGAAACAGCAGATCCGGGATTGGCAGAAGCAAAGAAGCGCTGCGCTGGATGAGATTGCGGCACTGGAAATGGAGCTGTTCAATACACAGAGAGTAATGGATGAGGTCCGCGCGGAATTCGGTCTGCGGTTCAATGCCAGGGCTTCCGAATATTTTGCCAGGATCACACAGAATAAGTATAAAGAACTGTTTATTGACAGGGATCTGAATATTCAGGTTCCGATCCGCGGGAAAAAGGTAGATGCGGCCCGGCTGAGCCGCGGGACGATCGAGCAGATTTACCTGTCTCTGCGTCTGGCAGCCGCCGATGTTCTTTATTCAGAAAAGCAGCCGCTGCTGCTGGATGATACTTTCGCCCATTATGACAATGTCCGGCTGGGCAATACCCTGACAGCGCTGGCCGGAGCGGAAGGACAGCTGCTGATATTTACCTGCCACACAAGGGAAAAAGTGATCGCAGACAGAGAACAGATTCCCTATCATCTGGTTGTTTTATCCTAGAAGGACCCCTAAAAACAGAAAAACCGCCGCTTCTCGAAGACTTCTTCGGAAAACGGCGGTTTTTTCTGCAAAACAATAAGAAAACATCTGAAAAACTTAAAAATAATACAAAATCTTATCGCCCCTGTGCCGCATTGTATTCTTCAATCCGTTTCGCAACACGGTCCATGGGATCCAACAGAGAACTCATGCTGGCGTCATGGTTTAAGGTTTCAATAATAAGGGCGATATATTTGGACATATCGACATTGATAAAATAAGGGCGTTTCAGTAATTCTTCAGACTGATAAGTCAGGTTGGTCGTCAATACCCGGTCAAATACGCCCTCTTCATATGCTTTGTCAAACTTTTCCATGCCATTGGTAAACAGCCCGAAGGTCGCAGCCAGGAATACCTTTCGGCAGTTGCGTTTTTTCAACTGTCTGGCAACGTCTAAGATACTTTCTCCGGAAGAGATCATATCGTCTAAGATAAAGATATCCTTGCCGGTAATGTCATCTCCCAAAAACTCATGCGCCACAATAGGGTTCATACCGTTAATGATGGTGGCGTAATCCCGGCGCTTATAGAACATGCCCACATTGACGCCGAGCACGTTGGCAAAGTAGATGGAACGGTTCATGGCGCCTTCATCCGGACTGATGATCATTAAATGATCGGGAGAAATCTGCAGATCCTTTTCTACGGCCAGAAGGCTCTTGACAAACTGATAAGTGGGCCGTACGCTTTCAAATCCCTTCAATGGAATGGCGTTGCAGACTGCCGGATTGTGTACGTCGAAGGTGATGATATTGTCTACGCCCATGTTGCTCAGTTCCTGAAGCGCCAGCGCACAGTCCAGGGATTCTCTGGCGGAACGCTTATCCTGCCGGCTCTCATATAAAAACGGCATGATGACATTGATCCGCTTTGCTTTTCCGGCGGCAGCGGCAATCAGCCGCTTCAGATCACTGAAATGATCGTCCGGAGACATATGGTTAATCTGTCCGCACAGCTTATAAGTCTGGCTATGATTGGTGATATCCACGATAAAATACAGATCGTCGCCTCGGATGGACTGGCTGATCAGTCCCTTTGCTTCACCGGAACCGAAACGGGGAACCTGGGATTTTACCAGAAAAGTATCCCGTTTGTAGTCCACAAAGGCAACGTTGGAGCGGATTGCTTCACTGTGTGTTGCGTTGGCGCGCCAGTTGACAATGTACTGGTCGACGGCGGCGGCCATCTGTTCGCAGCCCCGCAGCGGTACGATCCCCAGCGGTCCGGCGGGAATTGTTACAAGTATTTTTTCATAGTCTAACATGATAACCTCCATCTGAGTTATAGTTTCTGTTTTTTGCGGATATCGTCTCCGAAAATCTTAAAACAGGTATAATTTCCGATAATCCTGGAAAAAATGCGGTCGGAATAGATCCGGCTGATCTCCCGGGGGGAAAGATTGGTATTGATAATAACAGCGCGCCTGTTCTGCAGCCGCTTATCCAGGCAGTGGAACAGGTGAGAAGATTTGATGCTGTTTGTCACTTCCGTACCCAGATCATCTAAGATCAGCAGATCGCAGTCATAGATAAAATGAAGCGTTTCCTTTGTTTTGGAACTCATGTCCCGCGCATTGAAAACGGATTCCGACATGATCGACGCAAAATCAATGGCAGACAGGTAGAGCACGGAGAAGGAACGTTCTAACAGCTCTTTGGCAATGCAGAGAGACAAGAAGGATTTTCCGACGCCGGTTTCTCCGTAAAACAACAGATTCCGGAAATGAGAAGAAAACTCCTCAATAAATCGGTCGCAGTAGCGACGGGTTTCCAGAATGTTTTCTCTGGCGGTTTTTCCCGTCTGCGGATCTTTCTCGGTATCGTCGTAATAGTCCGGCCTAAAGTGCTCAAAGCTGCAGGTCTTTAAAAGCGTTTTTATATTGGACTGGTCATACATTACATCGATCAGCGCCTGCTTAAAGCAGTGGCACATCCGGTGCTGTGCCGTATAACCGGTATCCCGGCAGTCTTTACAGAAATAGTGCGGTTCCAGATGATCCGGCGCATAGCCGTTCTCTGCAAGCAGCCGGTCCCGCTCGGCGGAAAGCGCCGAAATCTCCCGGTTGATCGCTTCCAGCGTATAAGCATTCTGCGACAGACGCAGCCGCGCCTTTTCTACCTGTAAGCCGGAAAGTCTGTCATGGATCTCTCGAATCCGCGGTAATCTGGCATAAACGGCTTCCCGGCGTTCGCTTAATTCCCGCTGAACCGTAAACTGCTTCTGGTCATATTCTCTTAAAATGGTATTGTAGTGCTCCGATGAAATCGACATGTGCCACCTCCGTATCCGGCATTATTTTCTGGAAGCCAACAGTTGTTTCTCCAGTTCATCAAAATCATAATCCCGATGAGAAAAATTATTAAATTCATTCCTGCCGCGGGACGGCGGAGGTGTCGTTGTTCTCTGATGATATTCCTGATCCAGCGCTTTGATATCGGCAGGCGTTCGGACGTTCTGTTCCTGCCAGTCGGTCAGTATCTTATCGGCATACTGGAAACTGGGTTTATGCAGAGCGGCGATCGTGCGGTTGCAGGCCTCAATGATGATCTCCATAGGAAAGCCGAACTTGTCCAGCCATTTATTGATATATCTGCGTTCGATCTCAGCGGGAGAATGGTCGCAGATGCCGAAAGCGCGCATGACAGGGTAATACTTGTTGCTGAACAGGGAAGTCTGCGCTTTTGCCTGTTCAAGCGTTGTGATCCCTGCCTCAGCCCAGTTGAGGGCAGTTTTCTCAATATAGCGCATGCGCCGTTTGTTATTGCTGACACAGTATTCGATCAGATAATCGATCAATTCATAGGAAAACCCCAATTCATCATACAGGTAGATCAGAGTCTCGATATCTTTGGGACTTAAAGTACGCCCCAGATATTGTTCCGCCGTAAATAAAATGTTCTTCACATCTTCTTCCTGCGCGAAAGCCGCCAGCTGCGCGCCGGTATAGGCAGGCCGTTCCGAAGCGGAAACCGCCTTTGCCTTCGGAGTCTTGGGAAGACAGCGTTCCAGGCAGATTCCCTGGATGTGCCCGCCGGAATCTTCACTCAGGGTAAGCAGCCCCAGATCCGCCCAGTAGTGCAGCGCACGGGAAATGTCGCTTTCCGTACAGGTGAATCTGTCCGCGATTGTCTCCAGAGACAGATCCAGATCGGAGTCGGAAGCGCAGCGAAGCAGATACAGATACACCTTGACAAATTCTCCGTTCGCTCCCGGCATATAAGAGTCAATAAAATAATTGGATACGGAGGTAGTATCCACCAATTTTCCCTTGTCTAAAAATAAATCACCCATTTTGCTACATCCTTGCTTAAACATTTAAATCGGCAGCTCCACCTCCCCTTAGGGCTGTCTCGATCCGAGAACGAGTATAGCACAAAACTTCCAAAAATAAAAATCATCTAGTGCGAACACTTAAATAAAAAGTTGCAAATCGTCCAAATGTGGAAAATGTGGAAACGGTGTATAAGTTTTGCGGAATTTTGTCAAAAGGTGTCGAAAGGCACTGGCTTCAAGAAAAAACGGAAGGCAGGCCAAAAACGGAAATAAAAAATTATCCACATTTTTGAAAGCCGAAATTGCCTTCAAAAAATGTGGATATGCGAATAACTAAATCCCAAGCAGTTTTTCTCCGATTAATACGACATCTCCGGCTCCCATAGTTATCAACAGGTCGCCGCTGATACAATTTTCCAAAAGAAAATTTTCGATGGCGCCAAAAGACGGAAAATAATGAACGTCACAGTCAAACTGTTTCATCGCTTCTAAAATATGCATGGAGGAAATACCGAACGTGTTTTTCTCGCGGGCGGCATAGATATCGGCCAGCACCACATGGTCGGCAAGCGCCAGCGCTTCGGCGAATTCCGGCAGCAGCGCTTTGGTGCGGGAATACGTATGAGGCTGGAACACGCACCAGATCTCCCGGTGCGGATATTTCTGTGCGGCAGTCAGCGTGGCCCGGATCTCATCCGGGTGATGCGCGTAATCATCTACGACCGTAATGCCGTGCAAATCCCCTTTGATCTGAAAGCGGCGGTCCGCATTGTGGAAAACGGAAACCCCCTGTTTGATTGTCTGGAAGCTGAGACCCAGATCCATAGCGGCGGCAATGGCGGCCAGGGTATCGATCACGGTGTGTTCGCCCAGCGTATTCAAGTGCAGGGAGCCGATCTTCTGTCCGTGTACGATCAGATCAAAACCGGCGCAGCCGAATTTATCATAGGTGAGATTGGAAGCACAGTAATCGCTTGTGGCCGGATCCAGACCGAAGGTAATGATCCGGCAGGGCAGACCTTCCGTGAAATAGGAAAGATCCGGGATCGCGCTGTTGATGATCAGGGAACCGTCTGCCGGCAGCAGCTCGGCAAACTTCCGGAAGCTGTGACGGATGTCGTCAATATCCTTAAAGAAATCCAGATGATCCGCCATCACATTTAAAATAATGGCAGTGGTCGGCGCAAAGGACAGAAAACTGTTGGTATATTCACAGGCCTCGGTGACAAACAGATCGGAGTGCCCGATCCGCAGATTGCCGTGGATATGTTCAAAAATGCCGCCGACCAGAATCGTCGGATCCAATCCGCTGTCTAACAGGATCTCCGAGAGGATGGAGGTCGTCGTCGTCTTGCCGTGCGTACCGGAAACCCCGATCGCGGTCTTGTAATTGCGCATGATCTGTCCGAGAAATTCCGCACGGGTCAGCAGAGGCACACCCAGCTCGGCAGCCCGTACCAGCTCCGGATTGTCCGGCTTAACGGCAGCCGTATAGACTAACACTTCCATTTCGGGAGAAATATTGTCGGCAACCTGACGATAAGAGACCTCAGCGCCCAGAGATTCCAGATGTTCGGTGATTGCGCTGGATCTGGAGTCGGAACCGGATACGCGAAAGCCCTTCGCAAGCAGGATCTCCGCCAATCCGCTCATACTGATACCGCCTATTCCCGTAAAATGTACCCAGCCGGTACATGAAAAATCAATTTGATACATAAGGAAGTATCCTCCTGTAAAAAAATAGTGTCTGAACGGTTTTATTATACTATAGGAATACAAAAAATGCCACAAAAATCATTAAAAAATCGAAGCATAATCACCTTGGTCCGGGCAAAAATAAATAAAGATAGTGATAATGACGAAAAAGCCAAAGAAAAATTGTGTAAATTTATATGAAAAAAACGAAAAGTCAGAAAAACACGAAAAAATATTATACAAAAAAACGAAAAATAATTTGAATATTTTGGATTTTATGTTATAATCTATCTATCAAATAAACTTTACAGCGAGGTGATAGCGTGATTAAGAAAGAAATGATTGCCATGCTTTTAGCAGGTGGACAGGGAAGCAGACTGGGTGTACTGACAGCGAAGGTTGCAAAGCCAGCAGTATCTTTCGGTGGTAAGTACAGAATCATCGACTTCCCGCTTAGCAACTGTATTAACTCAGGCGTGGATACGGTGGGTGTACTGACCCAGTATCAGCCGCTGAGACTGAATGCGCATATCGGCATCGGTATTCCCTGGGATCTGGATCGCAATATCGGCGGCGTGACCGTGCTGCCGCCTTACGAGAAGAGCACCAGCAGCGAGTGGTACACCGGTACCGCGAACGCGATCTTTCAGAACATTGATTACATGGATTCCTATAATCCGGATTATGTGCTGATCTTATCGGGGGACCATATATATAAGATGGATTATGAAGTGATGCTGGATTATCATAAGGCGAATAATGCCGATATTACCATTGCGGCTATGCCTGTACCGATCGAAGAAGCAAGCCGGTTCGGCATTGTGATCACAGATGATAATAACAGGATTACCGATTTCGAAGAGAAACCGGCAAACCCGAGAAGCAATCTGGCTTCTATGGGTATCTACATTTTCAGCTGGCCGATTTTAAAAGAAGCGCTGATCAAGTTAAAGGATCAGAGAAATTGTGACTTTGGTAAGCATATTATTCCATATTGTTTTGGAAGAGGTGACCGTGTATTTGCTTACGAGTACAATGGCTATTGGAAGGATGTCGGTACATTGGGCTCCTATTGGGAAGCGAATATGGAACTGATCGATATCATTCCCGTATTTAATCTGTATGAAGAATTCTGGCGGATCTATACGAAGAATGATACCCTGCCGCCGCAGTACATTTCCAGTGATTCGAAGATTGACCGGTGTATTATCAGTGACGGCGCCACCATCGAGGGTGAGATCTACAACTCCATTATCGGTCCGGGCGTAACCATTGAAAAGGGAGCGGTCGTACGAGATTCCATCATTATGAAGGATACGGTGATCGGCGCAGGCAGCCAGGTTTATAAGGCGATTATCGCGGAGAATGTTACGGTAGGAAAGAACTGTGAGCTGGGAATCGGAGAAGAAGCGCCCAGCAAACTGGATCCGAAGATCTATGCGTTCGGACTGGCTACCATCGGAGAGAATTCCGTACTGCCTGACGGCGTGAAAGTAGGCAAGAATACGGCGATTTCCGGTGTAACGGGCGCAGAAGATTATGTGGACGGCGTACTGGCAAGCGGCGAATATATTATTAAGGCAGGTGATATGGAATGAGAGCGATTGGATTGATACTGGCAGGCGGAAACAACAACAAGATGAGAGAGCTTTCATACAAAAGAGCCATCGCGGCGATGCCGGTTGCAGGAAGCTATCGGTGCATAGATTTTGCACTGAGCAATATGACAAACTCTCACATTCAGAAGGTAGCGGTGCTGACACAGTACAACGCGCTTTCCCTGAATGAGCATTTGAGCTCCTCCAAGTGGTGGGACTTCGGCAGAAAGCAGGGCGGTCTTTATGTATTTACCCCTTCCATTACTGCCGATAACGGATTCTGGTACAGAGGTACGGCAGATTCTATTTATCAGAATATCAATTTTCTGAAGAACAGCCATGAGCCGTATGTGGTGATCGCGGCCGGCGACGGCGTTTACAAACTGGATTACAACAAGGTGCTGGAATATCATATTGAGAAGAAAGCGGATATTACCGTCGTTTGTAAAGAATTTGGTGAAGGAGAGGATATCAGCAGATTTGGCTGTGTGAAGACGGATGCGGACAGCAGGATCATTGAGTTTGAAGAGAAGCCCATGATGACCAATTCCACAACAATCTCTACCGGTATTTATGTGATCCGGAGAAGACAGCTGATTGAATTGATTGAGAAGTGCGCGGCAGAGGATCGGTATGATTTTGTCGGCGATATTTTGGTTCGCTATAAGAATCTGAAGAGAATCTACGCGTATAAACTGGAGTCTTACTGGAGTAATATTTCCACAGTGGAATCTTACTACAATACCAACATGGACTTCCTGAAACCGGAGATCCGGGATTATTTTTTCAAACAATATCCCGACGTATACTCCAAGGTGGAGGATAATCCGCCGGCGAAGTATAATCCGGGTGCAGAGGTGCGGAATTCACTGGTATCCAGCGGATGTATCATTAACGGTACGGTGGAAAATTCCGTACTGTTTAAGAAAGCCTATATCGGCAACAACTGTGTGATCAAGAATTCCATTATTTTGAACAACGTATATATCGGAGATAACTGCCATATCGAGAATTGTATCGTAGAGAGCAGAGGTACGATCCGGGCAAACTCCACATATATCGGAGAAAATGGTGAGATCCCGATCGTTTTGGAGAAGGAAAACAGATACAACGTATAGGATGGCCTATAATATCTTTTTGAGTTTGGGAGGTATACAACATGCAGATAACAGACGTAAGAGTCAGGAAGGTTGCCAAAGAAGGCAAGATGAAGGCCGTAGTTTCTGTTACGCTAGACGAAGAGTTTGTTGTACACGATATAAAAGTGATTGAAGGCGAGAAGGGCATGTTCATCGCTATGCCCAGCCGGAAAGCTTCGGACGGAGAATACAGAGATGTAGCGCATCCGATTAACTCTGAGACAAGGGAGCGGCTGCAAAAGACAATTTTAGAGAAATATGAGCAGGTGCTTACGGAAGAAGTAACAGATACGGACGAAACATAAGGTGATTTGAGGGTTTTACAATAACAGATTTTACACAGACAAACGGGGCAGCCGTCAGGGAGCGGCGCTCCGTTTGTTTGTGTAAAATCTGATTGTCATTCGGAAAAGAAAATGGTATACTGGGACTGCAAAAAACAGAAAACTTCGGAATTGGAGCTGTAACATTATGTATATTATCGCAGGCTTGGGAAATCCTACAGCTGAATATGCCAAAACCCGTCACAATGTGGGATTTGACGCGATCGACGAGCTGGCGGACCAGATGGGAGTATCGGTAGAGATTAAGAAACATAAGGCATTATGCGGAATGGGACTGATCGCCGGACAGAAGGTACTGCTCATGAAACCGCAGACTTATATGAATTTGAGCGGAGAAGCAGTCCGCGCGGCAGTGGATTTTTATAAATGTGATCCGGAGACAGAACTGATCGTGATCTATGACGATATCAGTCTGGACGTCGGCCGGCTGCGGATCCGGGCGAAAGGAAGCGCGGGCGGACACAACGGGATCAAAAGCATCATTGCCCATTTGGGGACGGAAAATTTTAAACGGATTAAAATAGGCGTAGGAGCGAAAAAAGGGCAGGATCTGGTGAAACATGTGTTGGGAAAGTTCCCGCCCGAAGAGAGGCAGGCTGTGGACGACGCGATTGCGCAGGCCGCCCTGGCCGTACCGGTTATCATGATGGAAGGAATGGAAACGGCTATGAATCATTTTAACCGGTAATGGAGGATGGCATGAAAACGGTAACGGAACCTTTAGAAGGACTGCAGGATTTTGCGGAGATCCGAAACAGATTACAACAGAAACAATGCAGCATACAGGTCACGGGCTGTCTGGATTCCGGCATGGTGCAGTTTATCCATGCGGCAGGAGAGGGATTCAGACGGAAGATCATCCTTACGTTTCATGAGTTGAAAGCCAGAGAATTATACGAAGATTACCGCTGCTTTGACGCGAATGTGGTACTGTATCCGGCGAAAGACTTTATTTTTTATCAGGCGGACGTCCATGGAAATCTTCTGGTAAAAGAACGGCTTGCGGCAATCGAGCAGATCTTTGAGGCAGAAGAAGTGACGGTGATCACCACCCTGGACGGCTTCATGGATCCGATCCTGCCGCCGGAACGCATGCGGGATGCCAAAATCGAACTGGAAGTCGGACAGCGGGCAGAACCGGAAGCGCTTGCGCAGAAGCTGTTGAGCCTGGGGTATGAACGGGTGACGCAGACGGAAGCGCCCGGACAGTTTGCGATCCGCGGAAGTATTCTGGATATTTTTCCGCTGACGGCTGAACTGCCCTGCCGGATCGATTTCTGGGATCAGGATGTAGATATGATCAAGCTGTTTGAACCGGAAAGCCAGCGGGCAGTGACAAAACTGGATAGGATTCAGATCCCTCCGGCTACGGAGTATGTATTGAGCCGGTTAGAGAAAACAGAAGGCATCCGCCGCCTGAAAGAGGAAGCGGACAGTCAGAGTCAGATCCTGCGGAAACAGATGCGGACAGAAGAAGCCCACCGGCTGAAGATTACGATTGAAGATCTCTGCGCCCGGATCGAGGCAGGTATGGCGGATGTGGCGCTGGACGGATATATTTCTTATTTTACCTCCGGGCTTGTCAGCTTATTGGATTATTTTGACCCGGAGGAAACCGCCGTATTTCTGGATGAACCCAGGCGGATCCGGGAACATGCGGAAAGTGTGGAACGGGAATTTAAAGAAAGCATGATACACCGGCTGGAGCATGGCTCCGTACTGCCGGGACAGGCGGAAGTGCTGTGGACGACCGAGCAGATCCTGACGAAACTGGCGGGAATGCGGCTGGTCCTGATGACGACGCTGGAGCAGAAGATAAAGGAGTTTAACGCGAAAGAGCAGTTTTATATTGTGATGCAGAATATCAATTCCTATCACAATCAGTTTGCTCTGCTGGCAAAGGATCTGGGGACTTATCGAAAGCAGAAATATCGGGTTCTTCTATTCTGCGCGTCCCGAACCAGAGGGGAACGGCTGGCAAAAGATTTGACGGAGGATTTTGCACTTCCCACGTTCTACAGTGACGACCGGGAACGCGTACCGCAGCCCGGAGAGATCATGGTGACCAGAGGCAATATCCACAAGGGATTTGTATATCCGGCAATTCGGTTTGTGGTAATTACGGAAACTGATATTTTCGGAACAGAAAAGAAAAAGAGGCGCAGGAAAAAGCGGGCATATCAGGGAACGGAGATCCGGAGCTTTACCGATTTGCATGTAGGGGATTATGTGGTGCATGAAAATCACGGTCTGGGTATCTACCGCGGAATCGAACGGATTCAGGTGGATAAGATCACCAAGGACTATATGAAGATCGAGTATGGCGGCGGCGGGAACCTGTATGTGCCGACAAGCGGTATGGATCTGATCCAGAAATACGCCGGATCGGAGGCAAAGCCGCCGAAGTTAAATAAACTGGGCACCGCGGAATGGGGAAAGACCAGACAGAAGGTAAGCGGAGCCGTACAGGAGATCGCCAAAGAGCTGGTAGATCTGTATGCGAGACGGCAGGCCAAGCAGGGATATGTATACAGTGAGGATACGGTCTGGCAGAAGGAGTTTGAGGAGATGTTCCCCTATGCCGAAACCGAAGATCAGATCCGGGCTGTGGAAGAGATCAAACAGGATATGCAGAGCCCGAAGATCATGGACCGGCTGGTGTGCGGTGATGTGGGTTACGGAAAGACCGAGGTAGCGATCCGGGCTGCGTTTAAAGCCGTGCAGGACGGGAAGCAGGTAGCGGTTTTAGTGCCGACGACCATCCTGGCGCAGCAGCATTTTAATACCTTTGTGCAGCGCTTTAAGGATTACCCGGTCCGGGTGGAACTGCTCTGCCGGTTCCGGACGCCGGCGCAGCAAAAGCAGACGATCGCCGATCTGAAAAAAGGATTTGTGGATATTGTGATCGGAACGCATCGGCTCCTTTCCAAAGATGTACAGTATAAAGATCTGGGACTGCTGGTTGTAGACGAAGAACAGCGCTTTGGCGTTTCCCATAAGGAAAAGATCAAACAGTTAAAGGATACCGTTGACGTGCTGACGCTTACGGCGACGCCGATCCCGCGGACACTGCATATGAGCCTGGCAGGAATCCGGGATATGAGCGTACTGGAGGAAGCGCCGGTAGACCGGATGCCCATTCAGACCTATGTGATGGAATATGAGGATGAAATGGTGCGGGAGGCGATCACCAGAGAGCTTTCCCGAAACGGCCAGGTATTCTATGTGTATAACCGGGTCAACAATATTGAAGAGATTGCCCTGCATATTCAGAAGCTGGTGCCGGAAGCGGTTGTGGAATACGCGCACGGGCAGATGAGTGAGCGGCGGCTGGAACAGATCATGTATGATTTTGTCAACGGAGAAATCGACGTGCTGGTTTCCACTACGATCATTGAGACCGGAATGGATATTTCCAACGCCAATACCATGATCATTCACGATGCGGATCAGCTGGGACTGGCGCAGCTGTATCAGCTGCGCGGACGGGTAGGACGCTCGAACCGGGTGGCCTTTGCCTTCCTTTTATATAGAAGAAATAAGCTGTTAAAAGAAGTGGCGGAGAAACGGCTGGCTGCCATACGGGAATTTACAGACTTGGGCGCGGGCTTTAAGATCGCGATGAAGGATCTGGAGATCCGGGGCGCCGGAAATCTGCTGGGCGCCAGTCAGCACGGGCATATGGAAGCCGTCGGATATGATCTGTACTGTAAGATGCTGAATGAAGCGGTTCTTTCCCTGAAAGGGGAAAAGAAGCCGACGGAATATGAAACCGCCATAGATGTGAACCTGGACGCCTATATTCCGCCTTTTTATATCGCAAACGAAGGACAGAAACTGGATATTTACAAGCGGATCGCGGCGGTAGAAACACAAGAGGATTATTCGGATATGGAAGATGAGCTGGTCGACCGTTTCGGCGAGCCGCCCAGACAGGTAGTAAATCTGCTCCGGATCGCATTGCTGAAAGCTAAAGCGCATCGCGCGTATATTACGGAGATCACCGGAAACCGGCAGGAACTGCGGATTTCCATGTATCCGAAGGCGAAGATCGATACGCTGCGGATCCCGGTTTTGTTAAAGCGTTACGGCCGCGCAATGCGGTTTCTCACAGATGGAGTTCCGGGATTTGTCTATACGAGAAAGGAGCAGACCGGCGACAGCGAAGCGTATCTGCAGGTGATCGATCAGGTGATCACGGATATTCTGGGATTATCGGAAGGAGTGGAAGAAAATGAAACGGTCGGAACGGGCAGTGGAACTGTTTAAAGAAGGATATAATTGCTCGCAGTCGGTGTTCGGCGCATTCGCGGATTTGTATGGAATGGATTTTGAAACCGCGATGAAGGTTTCCGCTTCTTTTGGCGGCGGGCTCGGAAGAATGCGGGAGGTCTGCGGCACCGTATCGGGCATGGCACTGGCGATCGGGATGGAAACCGGCGCGGTGCAGGGAAAAGATACGGCGCGGAAGAAAGCCAATTATGAAAAGGTTCAGAAGCTGACAAACGCGTTTCGGGAGCAAAACGGAACGATCTACTGTAAGGAACTGCTGGGACTGACAAAGAAGCAGCAGGAAGAGGAGACGGCAGAACCGGCAGCGCGGACGGAGGAGTATTACAGAAAACGCCCCTGTCTGCAGCTGATCCGGATGGCGGCAGAATTATTGGAAAAGGAGTTTCATTACGAAGATGAGGTATAAGATTGTCAATATCGGAGCATCCATTGTCCTGGCAGTATTAGTAATCGCCGGCATCTATGTCTGCGTCGACGGCCGGATGGAAAAAGAGCCGGAAAGCAGTTCGGAAACCGGAGTCGTCCTGCAGGTCCCGAACGCCGGTGAGCCGGAGACTTCCAAAAAGCCGGATGCGGCCGCACAGCAGGATACGACGAAAAAGCAGGTGATCGTTTCCGCAAATTCCACGGAACCGGCGACAGCGGATACGGAACTTTATCAGGTCGTGGAATATGTGGACGCTACCAATCAGGTTTCCGCAAGGTTTGAAAAGCAGTTAGTGGCAGAAAGCGCGATCCTGGTAGACGTCAATCAGAAGGCGATCCTGTATGAGAAAAATTCGGATCTACAGATGGATCCCGCCAGCACCACGAAACTGATTACTGCCCTGGTGGCACTGGAATACTGGAAAGAGGATGAAACCATCACAGTGGGAAGTGAGATCAATCTGGTGGCGCCGGACGCCAGCCGCGCCTGGATCGAAGCGGGGGACAAGCTGACGGTGGAAGAACTGATCCAGGGCATGCTGATCTGTTCCGGCAATGACGCCGCATATGTACTGGCAGCCAATACCGGCCGCCGCTTATCCGAAAAAAAACTGTCTGACGCTGAGGCGGTCCGCTATTTTATCGATCTGATGAATCAGACGGTAAGAGAAATGCAGCTTACGAATACGCATTTTAATTCTCCGGACGGCTATGACGCCGACAACCAGTATACCAGCGCCGAAGATCTGGCGGTCATCGCTTATCAGGCGTATCAGAATCCTGTGATCCGCCGAACCTGTAAGCTCTCCAAGGTCTATGTGCCGGAGCGGGATGTGACCTGGCAGAGCACCAATCAGCTGTTGAATCCGGACAGCGAATATTACTATGACAAAGCGATCGGCATGAAGACCGGGAGTACGGACAATGCCGGCAAATGTCTGGTATCATTGGCAAAAGAAGGAGAACAGGTCTATCTGTGCGTGGTATTGAATTCCGATGAACCGGGCCGATGGACCGATTCGATTTCCTTGTTTGATTATGGATTTTCATTGAAAAAATGACAGAATGGAGGTGAGAAGAAATGTCAGAAAAACGATACGCGGTACTGATCGATACAGAAAATACAAGTCCTGCGTATATTGAGGGGATCTTAAAGGAAATTTCCCAATACGGCAGAGTGACTTATAAGCGGATGTATGGGGATTTTACCTCGGACGAGCTGGCAGAATGGAATAAAAAGGCAATCCAGCACGCCATCGTACAGATTCAGCAGCCCCATTATTCCAAGGCGAAAAACGCGTCGGATATCATGCTGGTCATTGACGCCATGGATATCCTGTATAACGGCAGGGTAGAGGGCTTTTGCATCGTTTCCAGCGACGGAGACTTCACAAGACTTGTGAACCGCCTGTGTGAGGAAGGCATGGAAGTGGTCGGCATGGGAAAGAGCGACGCGTCCAAGGCGTTAAAGGCGGCCTGCACCCAGTTTAAAAATCTGGAGATCTTAGGAGACCGGGAAGAAGAGAATACGGTTTCCGAGATTGTAGATCTGAAGGATATCAAAGAAGTTATTTCCGATATCATCACACAAAAGGAAGATAAGGGAAAAATGGCCGGACTGGGAGAGATCGGCAGTACCCTGATGAATACATATTCCGATTTCGATGTGCGGAATTACGGCTATAAGTCCTTATATACCTTCGTAGAGGATATGAAGGAGTTTAAGATCGTAAAGATGGGAAGCAGCATCATGGTCAGCAACGCCCGCGTCAAGGAACTGAAAACGGTTGTGGAAAATTTTGTAAGGAGTTCTTTAAAAAACGGTCCGCTGGAGCTGGGCGCGCTTGCGAACAACCTGTATTCCAAATTTAAGGATTTTAAAATGCAGGAATATGGCTATTACAAGTTCGAGCAGTTTATCAGAAGCATTGACGGAATCGTGATCGAGCAGCCGGAAGGAGAAAAGGCGCAGAAAATAGCAAAGCTGGGATAGGCACAAAAGCCCGGATGACGCATAGACTAAAGAGAGCGCATTTGGGAGCTGAAATCTGTGTATACCAGTTTTATGAAAGCAATTTTATACAATCCGCCGGTCTGCGGCGCCGTTATAACAGGCAGTCAGGCGTATCCCCTGCTGTCCGGCAATGTACTGTTTTATGAAGCCAATAACGGGACGATCGTGGTGGCGGATCTGACCGGACTTGCAGAGCCGGGAACAAAGCAGGAGGCCTGCGGGCTTCCCCGTTTCTATGGTTTCCACATTCACGAAGGAAACGCCTGCGGCGGGATACAGCAGGACGGAGCCCCTTTTTTGGCTGCCGGCAGCCATTGGAATCCCGGAAAATGCGAACATCCGGCTCATGCGGGCGATCTGCCCGTGCTCTTGAGCAATTACGGGAAGGTGTGGAGCGCCTGCTATACGGAAGCGTTTATGCCGTGGGAAGTGCTGGGACATACGGTGATCCTGCACGATCAGCCCGATGATTATCGGAGTCAGCCTGCGGGAAACGCGGGAGAACGGATCGGGTGCGGTACGATTGTACTGTTTCAATAAATACCAAGGAAAAGAGAGGAATGGAACGATGGAGCGAAAAAGCGCATGGTTATCTTATGGGGAAGAACAGCAAACGGAAACAGAGCGGATCGCCGCCGGATATAAAGCCTTTATTACAAAATGCAAGACGGAGCGGGAATGCGTGGAGGAAATTTCGGCAATGGCGGAAGCCGCTGGCTATGTCAGTATGGAAACGGCAGCGGAAAAAGGATGGAAACCGGTGCCGGGAGCTAAACTTTATGCGGTCAATAAGAAAAAAGGGATCGCATTATTCCATATTGGGAGCGAACCTCTGACAGAAGGCTTTCAGATCCTCGGCGCACATATCGACTCGCCCAGACTGGATATCAAGCAGAATCCGCTGTTTGAGGAACAGGACCTGAATATGGCGCTGCTGGATACCCATTATTACGGCGGGATCAAGAAATATCAGTGGGTGACGCTGCCGCTTGCCATTCATGGCGTCATAGCCAAAAAAGACGGAACCGTGCAGAAGATCTCCATCGGAGAATCCCCTGACGAGCCGGTGGTCGGGATTACGGACCTGCTGATCCATCTGGCGGGCGAACAGATGGCGAAAAAAGCCTCGGTTGTCATTGAAGGGGAGAGTCTGGATATCCTGGTGGGCAGCCGTCCGATCGCAGCCGAAGAGGATGAAAAGGACACGGTCAAAAAACAGGTGCTCCAGATTTTGAAAACGCAGTATGGAATGGAAGAAGAGGATTTCCTGTCTGCGGAGCTGGAAGCAGTTCCCGCAGGATCGGCCCGGGATTTCGGCCTGGACCGCAGTATGATCATGGGCTACGGACAGGACGATCGGATCTGCGCCTATACGTCTCTGATCGCGCAGCTGGAAATGACGGAGATCCCGAAGCGGACATCCGTCTGCATTTTCTGTGATAAAGAAGAGATCGGCAGCGTAGGCGCTACCAGTATGTCCTCCAAATTTTTTGAGCGGACCGTGGCAAAACTGCTCGGAATGCAGGGAAACGCTGCTTACGGCACCGTGATGGAGACACTGGCAAACTGTAATATGCTTTCTTCGGATGTAAGCGCTGCGGTAGATCCCAATTACCAGAATGTATTTGAAAAGAAAAACGCCGCCTATATGGGAAAAGGGCTGGTATTCAACAAATTTACCGGCGCCCGGGGCAAATCCGGTTCCAATGACGCGTCTGCGGAATATATTGCGTATCTCCGGAAGATCATGGATGACGCCGGCGTACACTGGCAGACTGCGGAGCTTGGAAAAGTCGATCAGGGCGGCGGAGGAACCATCGCGTATGTGACTGCGGAATACGGAATGGAAGTGATCGACAGCGGAATTGCTTTGCTCAATATGCACGCGCCTTGGGAGATTTCCAGCAAAGCGGATCTTTATGAGGCCGTTAAAGGCTATCAGGCATTTTTAAGGGGATAATTCATGAATTACCTGAAGTTAGAAAATAATATCATTGAGATGATGAAAGAGGAGCAGTTAAAGCTGGGCTATGCCAGTGAGACGGTTCGGCTTTATTATCCGCTTTCTTCTCTAAACCGGGCGCTGGGGTGCGAACAGGATATCGCGCAGATGCGGGAAACTTTACGGGATTTTTCGGAAGCTGTAACGGACAGGCTTGGGAAGATCTCTGTTTCCAATCAGGGAGAACGGTTTTGCTTTACGATTCCTCCTGCGGGCGCGGATTATGTGCACGCGCATATGGGAGATACGTCCTTTCTGGCCGGCTTTATCCAAACCATTGGGAAACACGGATGTACAATGGAAGAAATCCGAAACCTCTTTTATCAATATTCGGAACATGTTCATGTAGAACGGGCGGCACACGGAGAATTTGACTGGCTGCTATATTTTGAAGACGGATGCCCGGATAATTTCCGTTATTGCATCACAAACGAAGGCTGCCATCTGATCTATCACCGGTATACGCCGGAGGACTATGAAGCCCTGAATCTGTGAAAGGAAGGGTGAGAACGGATATGAAAGATAAATTGTTTCTGGCTTTAATGGAAGCGCAGCGCGCGCACGGACACCTGAGCCTGCAGGGATTTCAGAAGCTGAACCTGTCGGAAGGACAGCCGAAGACGCTGTACATTTTATTAAGGGCGGAAGGCTGCGTACAGAAAGAACTGGCCGAGATGGCCAGAGTGCGGCCGGCATCCATGACTGTCCTGTTGGACCGGATGGAAAAGCAGGGATATATTGTCCGGAAAGAGACCAGGGTTTCCGGTGGGAAACGGGCGTACCGGGTATATATGACAGCGGAAGGAAAAGCGAAGGCCAGGCAGGTAGAAGAGCTGGTCGAGGTATTGGAAGAACGGGCTTTTTCCGGATTTTCCGGGGAGGAGCGGAACCTGCTGCTGCAGATGCTGGGGCGGGTTGCGGACAACCTGTCGTAGCGGATGGAAACCGCAAAACTGTGGGAATATAAATTGATGGAAGAGGAGATTCATATGAAAGAAATCCTGACAGTTCATGTGAAACTTGAAGATCAGGTTTTTGTGCAGGGAACCGTGCGGGCGGTTAATCTGATCCATTTTTCCGGATATGCGGACGGACCGTATTTTCAAGGGAAAGTCCTGCCGCATGGAATTGACTGCCAGTGTTCGGAAAACGGAGCGCCGTTTCGGCTGTCGGCCCGGTATGTGCTGGAAGGGAAGGACTGCCGGGGAAATGCCTGCAGGATCGCGATTGAAAATAACGGAGTGCCTGACGAAAATGGCAATCTGTATACAAAGCCGGTCCTCACTACAGACAGTCAGGCACTTTCCTGGATGGAAACCGCGGAGCTGACAGGGACGCTGTCTGACGAAGGCGGGGAACTGCTGATCCACATTCGGGCATTTTCCGTATAGACAGAAGGAAAGAAAAGCAGTATGATAATTATGTGAAAACCGGATTCGGATCATAGATGAAATTTTACGGGAAAGGAGGAATGCAGCGTGGAAGAACTGGAAGAAAAAGAAACCGAACAAGAGGACGAAAAAGAAAAGGAAAAGGAATCGGAAGAAAGCGTGCCTGACAGACCGGATTACGCTACGGAGATTGCGGAAGTCATCAGAAGCGAAGCCCCGACCGAGCAGATCAGAGAGCAGTTAAACGACTACCATGAAAATGATATTGCGGATGCTTTGGAGGAGCTGACAACAGAAGAACGGAAGCGTCTGTACGCGATCCTGGGCGCGGAAGCCACCTCAGACGTGTTTGCCTACCTGGAAGAAGACGTAGGCGCCTATCTGGAAGAACTGGATACGGAACATGCGGCTGACATTATCGAGTCCATGGACGCGGACGACGCGATTGACGTACTGGAAGAACTGGAAGACGAGCAGCGGGAAGAGCTGATCGAACTTTTGGATGAAGAAGCAAAACAGGATATCGATCTGATCCAGTCCTTTGATGAAGATGAGATCGGAAGCAAGATGACGACCAACTATATTGTCATCCATCGGAACCTGACCGTCCGGCAGGCGATGAAGGAACTGATCACCCAGGCGGCGGAAAATGACAATATTTCTACGCTGTATGTGGTGGCGGAGGACGAGACGTTTTACGGCGCGATCAGCTTAAACGACCTGATCATTGCCAGAGCTTATACGGAACTGGAAACCCTGATCACCACTTCCTATCCTTATGTATACGCGAATGAACAGATTACGGAATGTATTGAAGAGCTGAAGGATTATTCTGAGGACTCCATTCCTGTCTTGAGTCAGGATAAAAGGCTGCTTGGCATCATCACCTCGCAGGACATCGTAGAAGTTGTAGACGAAGAGATGAGCGAGGACTACGCAAAGCTGGCCGGTCTGACGGAGGAAGAGGATCTGCAGGAGCCGTTGTCTGCCAGTGTGAAAAAACGAATCCCCTGGCTGTGTGTCCTGCTGTTCCTCGGACTCGGCGTTTCCACGGTGGTGGGAATGTTTGAAAGCGTTGTGGCGCAGCTGACGCTGGTGGTCAGCTTCCAGTCCCTGATCCTGGGGATGGCGGGAAATGCCGGAACGCAGTCGCTGGCTGTCACGATTCGTGTGTTAATGGATGACGATCTAAAGACCAGACAGCGCCGCTCTCTGGTATTAAAGGAAGTGCGGGTCGGGCTGACGAACGGTTTTTTGCTGGGAATCGTTACCTTTGCCTGCATCGGGCTTTATGTATTGTTTGCAAAAAACCATACGGCTCTGTTTTCCTTTGCGGTTTCCGGCTGCTGCGGACTTTCCCTGATGATCGCCATGGGAATTTCCAGTTTTACCGGAACCATAATTCCGATCTGCCTGAAGAAGCTGGGCGTAGATCCGGCCGTGGCGTCGGGACCGCTGATCAGTACGATCAATGATCTGGTGGCAGTTGTAACCTATTACGGACTGGTCTGGACCCTGCTGATCAATGTGCTGCAGCTGGTAGAATGAGGATCATAGAAATATGAAAAATAAGGTTTTGAAGCCGGAGGAATCTGTCCGGCAGGTGCATCCGATCGAACCGGTCTATGACACGGATTCCGAGATTTTGATCCTGGGCAGTTTCCCTTCGGTTAAATCCAGAGAAACGGGATTTTTTTACGGACATCCGCAAAACCGGTTCTGGAAGGTAACAGCCGCTGTATTCGGAGCGGAACTGCCGGTTACCATAGAAGAAAAAAAGAAATTTTTACTGCGGCACAAGATCGCGGTCTGGGATGTGATCCATTCCTGTGAGATTACGGGATCTTCCGACAGCAGCATTAAAAATGTGGTTGTCAATGATTTAAGTGTGATTCTGAAGCAGGCGCCGATCCGGCAGATCTATGTCAACGGGAAAAAAGCATTTGCCTTGTATAACCGGTATATGAAAGCGCAGACCGGGCAAGACGCGATCTGTCTGCCGTCTACAAGCCCCGCGAATGCGGCCTGGACGCAAAAACGCCTGACGGAAGCGTGGAGTGCGATCCTGCTTTGAAAATCTGCAATTTTTGACATTTTGCCATTTGAGAATTGTTAATCAGGAAATACGAATAAATTCTTCCATATTTACAGATACTAATTCCGGAAAAGGAAAGTACAGTAATATGGAGGAATTTTTACATGAAAGCAACAGGAATTGTAAGGCGGATTGATGATCTTGGGCGGGTAGTGATCCCGAAAGAAATCAGAAGAACATTACGGATTCGGGAAGGCGACCCGTTAGAAATCTTTACGGACCGGGAAGGGGAGATCATCTTAAAGAAGTATTCTCCTATCGGTGAGATCGGCGAATACGCCAAACAGTACGCGGAAAGCATGGGGACTGTCAGCAACTGCGGTGTGGTCATCACGGACCGGGATCAGATCATCGCGGCATCCGGAACCGGCAGAAAAGATCTGCTGGGGAAGCGGATCAGTTCATCTATGGAAGAAGTCATGGAAGCGAGAGAGGTAATTGATACCACCAGCCATAAGCAGCCGTCGATTGCCCTGACAGACAGCGATGAGTACGGGAAAACCACTTCCCAGATCATTTACCCGATCATCAGCGAGGGTGATATCACAGGGGCTGTCGCTATTTTAGAAAAGGAAAATGGCAGCGTGATCGGGGAGACAGAGCGAAAACTGGCAAAAGTGGCGGCGGAATTTCTGGGAAAACAGATGGAGAACTAGAAAAAAGCCTTAAAAAATATAGGGAAAGCGCCGGAATCGGCATAAATTAGTTGACAAATTCGGAGAATAATAGTATAAATATTGAAGAAGGTAATACAAAGTTTTATCTATTATATTGATTAGGAGGAAATTCAGAATGAACAAGACCGAATTTGTGGCAGCAATCGCTGATAAGACAGAATTATCGAAAAAAGATGCCGAGAAGGCAGTAAAGGCATTCGTTGAAGTTGTTACCGAAGAATTAAAGAAGGGTGAGAAGATCCAGTTAGTAGGCTTTGGTACATTTGAAGTTGCCAGCAGACCTGCAAGAACCGGCAGAAACCCTATGACAGGCAAGGAGATCAAGATCGAAGCTTCTAAGTCACCGAAGTTTAAGGCAGGCAAGGCATTAAAGGATGCTGTTAACTAAGATGATTTTTTGATCGAAATGATACGGGAAGCCGCTGCAAATGATTCTAATAGGAAAGAATAGAATTATTTGCAGCGGTTTCCTTTTTATCATACTGAAAATTTTGGCTTTTGGTTCATGGAGGAAGTTATGCGTTTAGATAAATATCTGAAGGTATCCCGGCTGATCAAACGGCGGACGGTTGCCAATGAGGCCTGTGACGCAGGCAGGGTTCTGGTCAATGAGAAACCGGCGAAGGCGTCTGTCAATGTAAAGACCGGGGATATCATAGAGATCCGGTTCGGCAACCGCAATGTAAAGGTAGAAGTGCTGGATGTGAGCGAAACCGTGAAAAAGGAAGAAGCAAAAGAATTATATCGGTATCTGTAGGCCGGAACGGTATAAAATCCATATATGCCACATATGTTTAACCAGACAGCGTAAAGCGCTTCGGACAGGAGGTATATATGGAAGAGATCAAAAATACCGGAAAACACAGTCTGGCATTTGCCGGCAGACAGAACGGGACCGTGACCGGCGTGCTGGATGTTATTTCCTTTGATATGAACAGCGTGCTGCTGGAGACGACACAGGGAATGCTTACCGTGAAAGGCGCGGATTTACATGTGAGCCGGCTGAATCTGGACAAGGGCGAGGTTGATATAGACGGACAGGTGGACAGCCTGGCTTACAGCGAGGTCCATCAGCTTCATAAGAAAGGGACGTCTTTCTTCGGAAGACTGTTTCAGTAGGTGCCGGCATGGATTTTGAGATCGTACTGGAAGTAGACCTGTTCTTCTGGTCTGCGGTTACAGGCGTATGCCTGATGGCGGCGTATGATGTGATCCGGGCTTGGAGACGGCTGATGATACATAAAAAAGCGGCTGTGATCCTGGAAGATGTCCTGTTCTGGACCCTGGCAGCCGTTGCGGTTTTCCTGCTTTTATTTTTTCGAAACAACGGCATCATCCGCTGGTACGCGATTGCGGCTGTCGGAATCGGGATGCTGGTGTTTGAGATATTGCTGGGACAGTGGTTTATAAAATTTATAAATTTCCTATTAAAACCATTGCAAAAGATGAGAAAAAAATATAGAATAAAGAAAATGAAAACGCAGGCAGAGAAGCAAAAACAGCCGAAGAAACAAAAGCAGGCGGAGAAACAAAAGCAGGCGGAGAAACAAAAGCAGGATAAGGAAAGTGTGAATTCGTGAGGGTTGTTGAATCTAAGAAAACTTCAGGAAGAAAGAAAAACTCCGGCCGCGGCAGCAACCGGCTGGGAATCATTGCCATAACCTGTGTGGTAGTGATCTTTGGGCTGGTTTTATTTTATAATACGCAGCAGTCTAAGAAAGAACTTCAGGAGCTGGAACAGCAGGAATCCGTGCTTCAGGTGGAACTGGAAGAACAGCAGACACGCCGGGATGAACTGGAAGAACAGCGGATCTATGTGCAGACCAAGAAGTATGTGGAAGAGATGGCTAAGAAGTTCGGTCTGGTCTATCCGGGCGAGATTATATTTAAGCCGAAGGAAGACTGACTGCAGACGGCATGTAAAGGAAACATTGCTCTTTAAAGAACGGGAAACCGTACTTTAAGGAGCTTTTTTATTGGCGTAAGATTACGGCTTCCGAAGCGCGGCAGCGTTTCGCTTAAATTCCTAAATAAAATTATCTCCGTCGAAACGATTCAAAACAGAGATTTCCGGATTTTCTGTCTAAATCTTTTTTGATTTCTGACTGTAAAAATGACAAAAAATCATAGGCACACCCGTTATAATGGCGTTTGTATCGCGGAACCGCCGGGCAGAACGGGCTGCCTGTGAGGGAAGACAACTTCAATAAGGGGAACGCAGAAATGGAGGAAGAAAGAAAAGATGAAGGGAAAAATCTGGAAAGGAACGATGTTACAGATGATAATGGCGGTATTGGCAGGAACGATGTTTTATTCCTATTATCCTGTGGGAATCTCATTTTTCAGCGCGCTGCAGATGACGCCGGGAATGGGAGCACTGGCGTGGCCGGCGGCAGTATTGGGTATGAGCGCAGGCGGAAACTGGATGAACGCTGTGAAGGGAAGCGTGATCTGCGCTGTGATCTGGAGCCTGATCCAGATCGTAGAGAAAGCAACGGGAAAACAGGAAAATAAGTACATAACGGCTGCGATAGCCGGGATCAGCATTACGGGGATGGAATATGCCGCCATGTCTATGGAACGGCAGATGGCATGGTATCCCCAAACCCTCCCCCAATGGGGGCAATGGCTGATCCCTTTGGGACTGGGCGCGCTGACCTTTTGCCTTACGATCATTTTTCGCGTGGCAGTCCGGGTGATCTGGTCGGATGAGGAAAGCAGGATCTTCGGAAATGAAGAGATCGTCAGCATCGGCATCATGATCGGACTGCTGGTTTATAGAATGGGAAATGTCAGTCTGTGGGGCTTTTCTCCGATGGAAGCATTCGCATTTTTTATCATTGCGTTTACAGCTTATAAATACGGAGCTGCCATCGGCGGGCTGATCGGAATCGGAAGCGGACTGGTCGTTACGATCGTGACCGGGCAAATCTCATTTCTGGGATTGCTGGGACTGGCCGGCGTACTGGCAGGGAGCTTTCGGCAGCTGACCCGGTTCGGAACGGTTGTGGGGCTGGGGGCAGCGATTGTATTAGGAGGGCTTCTCTTTGAACAGGCGTTATTTGGCCGTGTATGGGTACAGGGATTTGTGATTGGGGCGGGAGCATTTTTACTGATGCCGCCAAAGCTGCTGCACAGGGTTTCAATCGATATGCAGCCGGTATATCTGACGGCAGCCAGCGCGGAGACAAAAGAATATAAATTGGGACAGGCAGCGGAATCCTTTTTGCATTTATCCAACAGTTTCGGGCAGTTCCCGTCCAAAAAGCCGGGATTTACCTATGAAGAAGTGGAAAGGATGGTGGACGAGGTTTCAGCGAAATACTGCAGAAACTGTACGAGATGGGATCTCTGCTGGGCCCAGGGAAAATACGAGGCTTATAAAGAAACATCGGAATTGTTCCGCGTGGCAGGCAAGCGGGGAACCGTATACCTGACGGACGTACCGCAGGAATTTTCGGAACGGTGCCGGAATGTATATGGACTGGTTGCGGAAGTCAATCATTTAATGGAGCGTTCCAGAATGAGTCTGCTGTGGCATAACCGCCTGGTAGATTCCAAACTGGCGATCGCGGCGCAGCTGAAAGAAGTATCCGGTATTCTGCAGGAGTTTTCCAAAGGAGAAACATCCATGATGCGGCTGACGGAGGAACAGGAAGATTTTATCCGTCTGCAGATGAAAGGGAAAAAACTTCTGTTGGAGCGGATCCAGATCTGGGAGACTAGAAACGGACGAACGGAGATCTCGCTGGTAACCCGGGCAATGCGCGGCGCATGCGTGCCGGTACGGGAAATAGAGCTTATTTTGGAATCCGCATTGGAAAAACAGCTGCGGCTTGGCAGCAACCATAAAAATATGATCGGAGCGGATCTGGTGAATCTCCATTTTCTGGAAGATATTCATTACAGGCTTTTATTCGGAACGGCAAAGAGAGCAAAAGGAGAAGAGCAAATATCCGGGGATAACTTCGGATTTACCCAGTTAAACTGCGGGCAGACGCTGATGACGATATCCGACGGTATGGGACACGGGCAAAAGGCCTATACGGAGAGCGAGACGGTCATTGAATTGCTGGAGCAGATGCTGGAGAGCGGTTTTCGGGAAGAAGTGGCACTGAAACTGGTGAATTTGATGCTGATGGTTAATTCGGACGCCGGAAATACGGCTACTGTGGATATGGGTGTGATCGATCAGTATACCGGAATCTGCGACTTTATCAAAATGGGAGCGGCGCCTACCTTTATCCGGCATAACGGATGGGTAGAAATGATAAAGTCCACTTCTCTTCCCATCGGGATCCTAGAATCCGTGGATTACGAACGGATCACCAGAAAATTGTGTGACGGGGATATGATCGTTATGGTATCGGACGGGATTGTAGAGGCGATCCCGGGTGAAAATAAGGAGGCGGCGTTATGTGAGATCGTACAGCAGATCGATGAAGTCAATCCGAAAGAATTTGCGGCCCGGCTGATGCGCATGACAGAGCAGGAGACGGCGGCGGACGATATGACCGTTCTGGTCGGCGCCGTCTGGGGAAATCCGCCGGAAGGCATGGAAATTACTTGAGTTTCCAAAATAATTGTGATAAACTCGGTTTTATGGAAACGGAATTTTTAGCATATATGCGGAAAAACAATTACATAGAAGCAGGAGACGGAATTCTGGCCGGCGTTTCAGGCGGCGCAGATTCCGTCTGTTTGTTATTGCTGCTGCATCGGCTTCAGGAGGAGATCCCCTTCGCCCTGGCGGCCGCCCATGTCAATCATGGGATCCGCGGAGAGAGTGCCGGCAGAGACCAGAAGTTCGTGAAAGAATTGTGCGCCGGACTGGGAATCCCCTGCTATGTGGAAACGCAGAATGTACCTGCCCTGGCGGCCATGTGGCATAAGTCAGAGGAAGAAGCGGGCAGAGAGGTGCGGTATCGTTTTTTTGAACGGCTGTGCAGAGAGCATGGCTTTCAAAAGGTGGCTGTAGCGCACAATCGGGACGACAATACGGAAACCGTCCTGCATAACCTGTTTCGGGGGACCGGGATCGACGGTATGACGGGAATTCCATCGGACCGCCCCGGACTGATCCGGCCGCTGCTTCCGTTTTCCCGCGCGCAGATCGAGAGCTATTTAAAACAGAAAAATCAGCCGTTTTGTGTGGATGAATCCAATGCGGATCTGCATTATACAAGAAATAAGATCCGGAATCTGGTGATGCCTGCGGTCCGGCAGGTCAATGCGCGGGCAGAGACGCATATCCTGGAGTTTGGCAGTCAGGCGGCGGAGATCGCAGATTATCTGAACCGACAGACCCACAGTGCCCTGCTGCATTATACCGGACAGCCGGCGCAGGAAGAAGGGACTAACGCCGTCCTGCTGAGGGATTCGCTGCGGCAGGAGCATCCGGTCATTCAGAAACGGGTGATCCGGGAATGCCTTTTCCGTCTGGCAGGTCAGACAAAGGATATTTCGGCGCTGCATGTGGAGCTTGTGCAGAAACTGTGGGAAAAGCAGACCGGACGGCGGGTCAGCCTGCCGTATCGGCTGACGGCAAGGCGTACTTATGACGGGATCGTACTGGAAAAGACACCCGATCAGACAGCCGAAGAATCGGAAGTAAAAACCGCCGGTCAGGAAGAAATCCGCATCCCGGATCTTTCGGATGGGCGTCCATTTGCCTGTGATTTGCATGGAAATCACTTTATTTTGCAGATAAAGTGTGAAAAAATTCAAAATCTTCCGCAAAAAATGTATACGAAATGGCTGGATTATGATAAAATAGAAAGACCGCTGGCAATTCGGTCCCCCCGTAAGGGTGATTATCTGGTGATCAATGAGGCCGGCGATCGAAAGAAACTCAGGCGTTATCTGATCGATGAAAAGATTCCCGCAGAGGAGCGGACCCTCCTGCCGGTACTGGCGGATGGCAGTCATATCCTCTGGGTGATCGGTCATCGGATCAGCGCATATTACAGGATAACAGAGGAAACCCATCGTGTACTGGCAGTACAATGGATGAAGGAACAGGAGAGATAACAGATGGATAAGATTAACGTATTGATCCCGGAAGAGAAGGTGAATGCCAGGATTAAAGAAATCGCCGAGCAGATCAGCAGAGATTACGCGGGCAGGAATATACATCTGATCTGTATTTTAAAGGGCGGCGTATTTTTTATGTGTGAACTGGCAAAACGGATCACCATACCGGTTTCCATGGATTTTATGGCCGTTTCCAGTTACGGAGATGAAACAGAGAGTATAGGACGCGTAAGAATTGTCAAGGATTTAGACGAAAGCATCAAAGGGAAAGACGTGCTGATCGTAGAGGACATCATCGATTCGGGCAGGACGCTCTATAATCTGATGAAAATGCTGGAAGCCAGACAGCCCGCGAGCCTTCGGATCGCCGCGCTGCTCGACAAGCCGGACCGGCGGGAATTTGATGTGCCCATCAGCTATGTCTGTCATGAGATTCCGGACGTATTTGTGGTTGGCTATGGATTGGACTATGCGCAGCGGCACAGGAATCTGCCGTTTATCGGATATGTAGAAGTGTAAGCGCTGGAATAGAAGGAGGATATTTATTTTGAAGAAACAGATGAGAGGCATGGGAATCTATACAGCGATTATCATAGCGTTTCTGGTAATCTTCTTCCTGGTTTCCGCGATCAGCGGACAGGATAAGAATTATCGGTATCAGGATTTCCTTGCGGACGCGGAAGCGGGACAGGTAAAAGAGGTGACGATCACCCCGAATAAGGAGATTCCCACCGGCGTTCTGGTCATTCAGTACGCGGATGAGAAAAAGATGCTGTATGTAACGGATATCGATAAGGTTCAGGCAGATCTGGAAAAGCTGGATATCGATCCGATCATTGAAGATGTGGACCGGGACAGTGTATTTCTGACCACGATCCTGCCGTTTATCATTGTGGCGATCACGATCATCTTTATTTTCTCCATGATGAGCACAGGCGGCGCCGGCGGCAATAAGATGATGAATTTCGGCAAGAGCCGCGCCAAGGTATATACCGATATGGGAAAAAAGGTGACGTTTAAAAATGTTGCCGGCCTGCATGAAGAGAAAGAAGAACTGGAAGAGATCGTAGATTTCTTAAAGAATCCGAAGAAATATATCGACGTCGGGGCCAGGATTCCCAAGGGCGTATTGTTGGAAGGACCTCCGGGAACCGGCAAGACCCTGCTGGCGAAAGCGATCGCCGGAGAGGCAGGCGTACCGTTCTTAAGCATTTCCGGTTCCGATTTTGTGGAAATGTTCGTGGGCGTGGGCGCGTCCAGAGTCCGGGATCTGTTTGAGGAAGCGAAGAAAAGCTCTCCGTGTATCGTATTCATCGATGAGATTGACGCCGTAGCGAGACGGCGCGGAACCGGTATGGGCGGCGGCCATGACGAACGGGAGCAGACATTGAACCAGCTGCTGGTAGAGATGGACGGATTTGGCGTCAACGAAGGAATCATCATGCTGGCAGCCACAAACCGCGTGGATATTCTGGATCCCGCGATCCTGCGTCCGGGACGGTTCGACCGGAAGGTTGTCGTAAACAGACCGGATGTGCGCGGCAGAGAAGAGATTTTAAATGTTCACGCAAAGAATAAACCGCTGGGTGAAGATGTCGATCTGGGTGAGATCGCCAGAACCTCGGCCGGCATGACAGGCGCGGATCTGGAGAATCTGCTGAATGAAGCGGCCATCCTCGCAGCCAAGAATCAGCGGGCGTATCTGAACCAGGACGATATCAACCGTGCTTTTGTAAAGCTGGGGATCGGCGTTGAGAAGAAGAGCAAGGTCATTTCCGAAAAGGATAAGCGGATTACGGCGTTCCATGAAGCAGGGCATGCGATTCTGTTCCATAAGCTGCCGGATACGCCGCCGGTGCATACGATTTCCATTATCCCGACCGGTATGGGCGCGGCAGGCTATACCATGCCGCTTCCGGAAAAGGATGAAATGTTTAATACAAAGGGCCGGATGCTGCAGGAGATCATGGTGAGCCTGGGCGGACGGATCGCGGAAGAACTGGTATTGGACGATATCACTACCGGCGCCTCCCAGGATATCAAGCAGGCGACTTCGATTGCCAAAGCCATGGTGACGCAGTACGGAATGTCAGACCGTTTGGGTATGATCAACTATGACGAAAACGCGGATGAAGTATTTATCGGCAGAGATCTGGGGCATACCAGAAGCTATGGCGAGAGTACGGCAACCATTATCGATGAAGAAGTAAAGCGCATTGTAAGCGAATGCTATGAAAAGGCCAAAGCAGTGATCAAGGAGAACGAATCCGTTCTGTACCGCTGCGCGGATCTTCTTCTGGAAAAAGAGAAGATCTATCAGGAAGAGTTTGAGGCACTGTTCGCACCGGCTGTGTGAAACATATGTGTAAAAAATCACACGTCAAAAAAGAAAAAACTTGTGCGTTTTGTTGACCGGTAAAAATTTACTCGTGATAATGCACAAAAAGAAATTTTTAAAATCAGTAACTTTGTGCACACTTTTTCTTGAACCCATGTTACAATATGTATTGTAAAACCCCCCAATACATTATATAGTTTTTGCTACACCCTATAAGAAAACGAAATACCTTCTCCAAAACGGACAGCATGTAGCAGCTGTCCGTTTTACTTTTCTATTGAAAAAAACCCCTGATTATGATACGATAGTTAACATATATGAACAAAATAAAATGCTTCAAAACGGAGGATTTTTATGGAGACGATCAATCGGGAGGCCCTCTTTTATGACGGCTCTTCAGAATTTACAACGCCGGTAGAGCCGGAGGTGAACGGAACCGTAAAGCTGTTGTTCCGTACTGCCAGAGATGATGCGGATGAAGTTTATTTCTGTGAGAATTACAGGGAGCGGCGGATGCAGTTTGTGCGCAGAGACACGCTCTTTACATATTATGGGATCGAATATCCCCTGGATACGAGAAGGATCGTATTTCATTTTAAAGTGATCAAAGGCGATGACGTCTGTTATTACGATATGGCAGGCGGTCATACGCAGTTTACGGGGAAGTTTGAATTTGAGATCACGCCGGGATTTCATACGCCGGACTGGGCGAAGGGCGCGGTCATGTACCAGATCTTTCTGGACCGGTTCTGCAACGGCGACCGGACCAATGATGTGCTGACCAATGAGTACAGCTATATCGGAGAGCATGTACAGCAGGTGACGGACTGGGATAAATACCCGGCGGCGATGGGCGTCCGGGAATTTTACGGCGGCGATCTGCAGGGCGTTCTGGATAAGCTGGACTATCTGGAGAAGCTGGGCGTGGAAGTGATCTATTTTAATCCGCTGTTTGTCTCCCCGTCCAACCATAAGTACGACATCCAGGATTACGACTATATCGATCCGCACTTCGGGAAGATCGTGGAAGATGAGGGCGCGCTGCTTGCGGACGGCGATCAGGATAACCGACACGCGACCCGCTATATCAATCGGGTGACCAATAAGAAGAATCTGGAAGCCAGCAATGCCTTTTTTGCCCATGTAGTGGAAGAAATTCACAAGCGCGGCATGAAAGTGATCTTAGACGGCGTATTCAATCACTGCGGATCTTTTAATAAGTGGATGGATCGGGAATGCATTTATGAAAATGCGGAAGACTATGAGAAAGGCGCCTATGTAGCGGAGGACAGCCCGTATCATGACTTTTTCCTGTTCCATCAGGAGAATTGGCCGTATAACGCGGGATATGACGGCTGGTGGGGACATGATACCCTGCCGAAGCTCAATTATGAAGGTTCCAAAGAATTATATGACTATATTATGCGGGTTGCGAGGAAATGGGTCTCGCCGCCTTATAATGTGGACGGCTGGCGGCTGGACGTAGCAGCGGATCTGGGCTTTTCCAAGCTGTTTAACCACGAGTTCTGGAAGGACTTCAGAAAGAATGTGAAGGAAGCCAATCCCAATGCAATCATTCTGGCGGAGCACTACGGCGATCCCAGAAGATGGCTGACCGGCAATCAGTGGGACAGCATCATGAACTATGACGCGTTTATGGAGCCGCTGTCCTGGTTCCTGACCGGCATGGAGAAGCATAGTGATGAACGGCAGGAATTCCTGATCGGGAATACGGCGGCCTTTAACCACATGATGATGGAAAATATGACGGGAAAGCAGTATATCAGCATTGTGACGGAGATGAACCAGCTCTCTAACCATGACCACTCCCGGTTTTTAACCAGAACAAACGGTCTTGTGGGAAGGACCGCGACCGTAGGGCCGGAAGCGGCCGGACAGAATATCGATAAAGGTGTGTTCAAACAGGCTGTGATCGTACAGATGACCTGGCCCGGCGCGCCGACGTTATATTACGGAGACGAAGCGGGCGTATGCGGCTGGACAGACCCGGACAACCGGCGAACCTATCCGTGGGGACACGAAGATCTGGAACTGATTGAGTTTTACCGTGACGCGATCCGGATCCACAGGGAGAATCCGGCGCTGAAAGTGGGCGCTTTTGTCGGACTGCCGACTTCTCCGAACGGAACGCTGGTATTCGGCAGATTCCTGGGAGACAATCGCCTGGTAACGGCGATCAATCACAATCCGGACGCCTTTCCGTTCCGGATCCCGGTATGGCGGGCCAATATTCCGGACGGCAGTATCATGGAACGGATTATGCTGACGGACGAAAACCTGTACAATGTCGGAAAAGTCCCGTATACGGTTGCAGACGGATATCTGGAAGTGACGCTGCCGGCACACTGCGCGGCGATTTTCAGAATGAAGAATTAGAGGTGTTTATGAATAAGAATCTTACAGTTTCCATTACAAAAGAGAACAGTAAGCCTGTGGCAAAGGATATGTTTGGCTTATTCTTCGAAGATATCAATTACGGGCTGGACGGCGGCCTGCATGCGGAAATGTTGGAAAACCGCAATTTTGAAGCCGTATTGGCGATGGGAGATAAGGACGATTATCGCGCGATCTATGACGGCGGTTACGGATGGTCCGTATATGAAACGGAAAGTTACGGTTCCAGTCTGCGGTATCACGGGAAGCAGCCGTTAAATGATGTGAATCCCCATTATCTGGTATTTACCGGCAGAGGACCGAAGCCCGCGTTTACCAATAAAGCGTATGACGGCATCTATTTAAAGAAAGATATGAAGTATACAGTTTCCTTTTACGCAAGACCCATCGAAGGACAGGCGGAGGTTACGGTTTCCGTTGTAAAATATGGAGAAACACTGGCGGAGGCATCCGTGAATCTGGACCGGGACGGCGAGGCTGCGGAGTTTGCGGTGACCGCGCAGGAAACGGAGCCGGCTGACGTAAATACGCAGCTGGAACAGGATGAGAGCAGCGGGAACCGGGCAGGTTCCGTATGGAAGAAATATACGGTGACGCTGCAGGCCCAAAAGGATGCAGATCATGCTGATTTTGTGGTGTCGCTGAGTGAAGAAGGGACAATTGCGTTTGACCAGTTCTCCATGATACCGGAAGACGCTGTATTGGGCATTTTCCGCAGGGATCTGGTGGAATTGCTGCAGGGTCTGAAACCGGGATTTATCCGGTTTCCGGGCGGCTGTATCGTGGAAGGCAACGGTCTTGCGAACCGGTATCAGTGGAAACTGACTTTGGGCAGACCGGAGGAACGGAAGTTTAACTGGAATCGCTGGGCTGTGCACAACAACAGCAGTGATTTCGGATTTTCGGGTTCTTACGCGCATTATGGGCAGACTTATGGCGTAGGATATTATGAGTATTTTCTGTTGTGCGAATATCTGGGCGCGAAGCCGCTTCCGGTTATGAATGTGGGAATCGGCTGCCAGTTTATGTGTCATGAATGGGTGGAAACAGATAGTCCCGAGATGCAGCAGTATATTCAGGACGCGCTGGATCTGATTGCCTTCGCCAATGAACCGGCGGACGGAAAATGGGGTGCTGTCCGGGCTGCGATGGGACATCCGGAGCCGTTTGGCCTGGAGTACCTCGGAATCGGCAATGAACAGTGGCAGACGGAACAGGTAGATTTCTTTACCCGGTATGAGATGTTTGAGCAGGCGATTCATGACGTCTATCCGGATATCAAACTGATCGGTTCGGCAGGACCGGATGTGAAGAGTGAGCACTATCGGGACGCCTGGAACTGGATTCGTCCGGCAGCAGCCGTTAAGAAAAATTTTGTGTATGCGGTGGATGAACACTATTATGTACGCCCGAAATGGATGTATGACAACGTACATTTTTACGATCACTATGACCGCAGCGTTAAGGTATTTTCCGGCGAATATGCGGCGCATGTGCCCGGCGCGGGCGGCATGAACCAGCCGCAGACCAATAACTGGGAAGCGGGACTGGCGGAAGCGGCATTTCTGACCGGCGTAGAACGCAATGCGGATGTGGTGGTACTGGCCTCTTACGCACCGCTGTTTGCACGGCTGGGCTATGCGCAGTGGTCGCCCAACCTGATCTGGTTTAACGGGAAATCCGCATACGGAACGCCGAGCTATTATGTACAGCAGGCCTACAGCCTTTATCGGGGAACGAGGACTCTGCATGCGGATACCGGGCTGGACGCAGCGGCGGAAGCGCAGGAGAAGGTATACTGCAGCGTAACCGCTTCGGACGACGGCAGCGTGCTGTATGTGAAACTGGTAAACGCCGGAGATACGGAAAAGGCTGTGACGCTGACCGGCACGGATTTCAGCGTATCGGATTATCGGTGTATAAAGACCGTGGACCTGAAAGCAGATCCGGCAGTTTACAACAGGATCGGAGCACCGGAGACATTAGTACCCGAAATCACAGAGGGTCCGGAGACAGTTGGGGAAGTGAAGCTGCCGGCGTATAGCTTCCGGGTTTTGGTATTTAAATCATCCAAATGGGGATGATATAAGCCTTGCGGTCAATCGCCGTCAATTCCTCTCTGAGGCAGAGAATCGCACCCGTGCCGCGCGGTAAGGAGCCCTTGTCAAGTATCTTAAACGTACTTGCAGGCTCCGAACCGGGATTGGATGATTTTTTGATTTCAAGCGGATGCGTTTCGCCGTCACTCTCGATTACAAGGTCAATCTCGTTTGATTCTTTATCCCGATAGTAATGGAAATTGCATTCTTTCGCATCGTTGTGATACGTCTTTATGATTTCCGCTGCCGCATAGTTTTCGAGGATTGCGCCGTTGATTGCGCCGTTCATTAAAATCTCGGGGCTTGAATATTTGGTCAGATAGGCAACCAGCCCTGTATCAAAGAAATACATTTTCGGCGTTTTGATTGTACGTTTGAGCAGGTTATTAGAGTAAGGGCGCAGGTAGAAAATAACACCGGATTTCTCCATGACCGTGAGCCAACGCTTAGCGGTATCGTCGGAAACGCCTACGTCCTGTGCAATATCGTGGATATTGAGCATTTGCCCGGCGCGGCAGGCGGCTGCACGAATGAAATCGGCATACAGCAGTTTATCCACGCCCGGGATCATATCTGAAACATCGCGGTCAATATATGTTTGGATATAGGAGCTGTAAAATACATCCCGATCCGTGTATTTTCCGCTTCGGTGTCCCGGCATAGCGCCGTGCCAGATACGTTCATACATCTCAGCCGCAGAGCATGGAGCAAGGTGGGCTTTACGAGCATGGAGCGCATCCATCTTAACCGTAAATGGCTCTGTTTCACTGTCGCCGTACAATTCATTTTGCGACAAAGCCGACATGTGAATGATCGCCGTGCGTCCCGCCAGAGATTCTCTCGCCAGATCCATCAGTCGAAACGCCTGTGATCCCGTAAGCCAGTAGGAGCCGGGAGCTGCGCCTTCATCGACCTTGATCTTAATATAGGAAAAAAGTTCCGGCGCATACTGTACTTCATCGATCAATACCGGAGCGGAATGAATTTCCAGAAACAGCGCAGGATCGGTCTTTGCCAGTCTGCGCTCCTCCATATTATCGAGTGTTACTCTGTTCCGGCTGCTGCCTTCCATCAGATGCTGCAGCATGGTCGATTTTCCGACCTGGCGCGGACCGGTTAGCAGAATGCAAGCGTATTCTTTGTTGATTTCTATGATCTTTTTTTCGAGACTTCTTTTAATGTAAGTCATTTCATCACCTCTGACTAAAATCGTTTTCAATCGTATTATAGCCAATAATCAGAAAAAAATCAATATAAGTTGCAAAAGAAATGAAAGATGGCTATAATTAAGAGCAGAAAACAAGGTGTTTGTCATGAATCAGATTTCTGAAGCGGACTTAGATGCTGTTTTCCTCGGATATGGATGGAGGTGACGGATTATTAATATTGCAAATATTATAAAAGAAAACCGGGATTATTTTGAAGACTTTATAACCCGTTGTGTGTATCATTCAAATGCGATCGAAGGGAACACGTTAAGTTATGCGGAAACATATGCCATTATATTTAATGATAATGCTATTAAGGTGAATAATGTCACCGCAAGAGAGATCTATGAAGCAATTAATACAAAGTATGCGTTAAGTTATGTTCTGGATCATATAGAAGAAGAGCTTTCGGATGCAATGATTCAGAAGATCGGAATCTATATCAACCGCAATATTTCTGAAATAGACGGATATAGGAAGTATAATGTTTTAATTCGCGGCGCAGAATACCTTCCGCCGGATGCCGGTCAAATCAGACAGGCTATGATGTATTATGTGTACAATTATCACAATACAGTTTATGATAATCCTTTTCAAAAAGCTGCAGATAATCACATCAAATTTGAAAGGATCCATCCTTTTAGCGACGGGAACGGGAGAACTAGCCGTATTTTAATCAATTACGAACTGATTCGTTCCGGTCAATGCCCGGTAGTGATACCGAAGGATGAGAAAAACCGGTATTTTGAATTTCTTGCAAATCGGGATGTGGGTGGTCTGCAGAAATATTTGGAAGAGTTATCCGAAATTGAGAGGCAGCGGATGAAACATTTTATAAAAGAGACCTGTTAGGTAAACCAACGGAGTCATATGAAAGACCAGGACAAATTTGTCCTGGTTTTTATGCCTTTAGGACAAGGCATTACTGGATCTTTTGTCCGGCATGAAAGTTTTTTTAGAAAAAGGAGTGGAGGCCGGTATGAAAAAAAGGAAACAGACCGGCAGACAGAGATCGAGAGGAGGCCCTTACTGCGCTCGACCGGCAGCCGGATACTGATAAAAATGAAACCCCGGGATGGAAAATCTTATTACAGCCGATACCGGATCGATATAGGAGGAACGATTGTCTCTGGTCCGGACGGTAACCTGACCTGGGAGGTAGAGAGTATTCTGGAACTCAAAAAAGAAAATCCCGATTATCAGGAAGGTGTGAGTATATATCAATATACGTTAGACGAAAAAGGAGAGCTTTTGAAACAAAAGGAAATGGGGATCTATAAGGGGTTCTATGAATAACGGCGGCAAATAAAAAAAGACAGGTTATTTAACCGGGTGGCAATCCGGTATCTCTTAAAGACCAATAAGGTGTGATAGCAGCCTGTTCTATCCTTAAATAACCCATCTTAATTAACATTATATGTATTTGTGAATCTATCATACTCCGTTTGAGACAGAAAGTCAATCCTTAAACTATATTTTCCATGCTCGCCCGCTTTTGATGTAATTGCGAAGCTGTGATTCTCGGAGTGGGTACATGGTTCGAAATACAAGTTTGTTATTCGATGATATGCGGATCGCAACAGCAATATGACCGGTAAATTTTTTGATGAAAGATATACTTTCTTTGTTTGGATGGATACTGATATAATTGGGAGCATCGATTATCTCAGATATTTTCTGAAAGCAATACCTATATTCTTCAACAGAGGAAAAGTCTTTTTTATGCCGTTCTATATGTTTAATACGATCTGACCAAAATATGATATCCGTATCCGGTAAAAGCCGATCGGTAAACTCCGGATCATGATCTATAATAGAAACTGCAATCTCTGTTTTTAGTTTACCTATGGAGACATATCTGTTTTTTGTAAAGAGTTCAGTGCTAAGCTGCGATACCGTATCTATAAGGGAGTCCTCCTTTCTAAGTTAATCACTGCAGATTATGTAGCTTGATATTATAATATAACAAGTTTAGACAAAATGCAACATAATAAAAATAAAAAAAGAGGTAAAATAAAAAATCCCCCCTTGCAACCGTCTGCCGGGATATGTACAATAGAGCTAAGAAAACTGAAATGGGAGGGCTGCTTGACGTATGTGTACAGCAATTACTTATCAAACCAAGAATCATTATTTTGGACGGAATATGGATCTGGAGTATTCCTATCATGAGACGGTAACCATAACCCCGAGAAATTATCCGTTCTTTTTTCGAAAAATGGGAGAAATGCGGACGCATTACGCTATGATCGGCATGGCTTATGTGTCGGACAATTATCCGTTATATTATGAGGCGGTCAATGAAAAAGGACTGGGCGTAGCCGGACTGAATTTTCCGGGATATGCGGATTATAAGCCGGAGGCGGAAGGAAAAGACAATATTTCGCCGTTTGAACTGGTGCCGTGGCTTCTGTGTCAGTGTGAAACCATTGCGGAAGTGAAAGAAAAACTGGAGCGGATCAATCTGGTAAAGATCAATTTCAGCGAGCAGCTGCCGCTGTCGCCGCTGCACTGGATGATTTCCGATAAAAACGAATCCATTACCGTAGAATCGTTAAAAGACGGCCTGCATGTGCATGATAATCCGGTTGGCCTGCTTACCAATAATCCGCCGTTTGAGACGCAGCTGTTCCATTTAATTAACTATATGAATCTGTCTGCGGAGCCGGCGGAAAACCGGTTTGCCAAATGTCTGAATCTGGAACCCTACAGCCGCGGCATGGGCGCCATGGGACTGCCGGGCGATCTGTCCTCGGAATCCCGGTTTGTAAAAGCGGCGTTTACCAAGTTAAATTCCGTATGCGGAGAATCCGAGTCAGAAAGCATCAGCCAGTTTTTCCATATTCTGGGCTCGGTTGCCCAGCAGCGGGGCTGTGTGCATATGGGCGGCGGCAAATATGAGACCACCCTGTACAGCTCCTGCTGCAATATGGATCGGGGCATTTATTATTATACCACCTATGAAAACAGCCAGATCACGGGCGTGGATATGCACCGGGAAGATCTGGACGGCAGCCAGCTGATTTCTTATCCACTGGTAGAAGGACAGCGGATTCGAATGATGAATTAGCGGACTCGTTCGGAACTGAACGAATCACGGTACAGCGGACTCCAGGGCAGTTCTCCTGTCAGATTGGCAGGAAACTGCCGGATCAGGGAAACCGCGTCGGGGATGGCGTTGTGATAGAGACTCGCAAGCTGCCGGATGCCGGTGCTGCATTTGGGATCAGGCGTGAGATTAACCATCAGACCCCGTCCCTTTTTGTAAAGGCCGCAGAGGGCAAACAGCGTATACAGGAAATAACGCTTCGGCTTATAAGGCGCGATCAGCAGATCGCTGTAGAAAATAAAGGATCTGCAGGCTTTCAGGATCTGCGCTTCCCCGATACCGTCAAAAAAGTGAGAAATCACCCGCGCGGATTCCGGCGTCGGCTTGATATGGCGCAGCAGGCGGTGCGTCAAAGGGTTCTTTCCGTCGTGAACCATTAACATCCGGTCAAACTCTGTTTCAATCTCGGTGTGACTGACATGGCTGGCGGCAATATAGTCCCGGATATAACCGTGACAGGCCCGGTCAAGAGCAAAATGGCAGATAAAACCATATAAATAAGCAAGATGCGCGTCCCGGCAGTCGCAGTCCCGGAGAACTCTGCCCGCATGGGTAAAGAAATCCAGGGCTGCTTTTTTATGCATTCCGTAACCGGTCCGATTGACGAAATTGGGAATGAGCGGGTAATAATAAAATAACAGATCCGGTCCGTGCAGGCCGATTTGATATAAGTCCTTATAAGGGCTGATCTGCTGCTGCAGTTCCGCAGGCAGCTGTTTAAAAACCTGCTGCCCAAACCGATAATGTGCGTAAGATGCGGGCATATATACCTCCGATCCGGAGCATCAGTGTCTCCCTTTTTCAATGATTTCTGTATTTTATCTTACCACACTTCCGAAAAAATAAATACCCCATATTATAATAAGGAACAGTAATTTTTAGGAGGATGCCGTTATGGCGGTAAAAATCATGTTAGACGCCGGGCATGCCGGTTTTTATAACCAGAGTCCGGTTTATTCATCATATTATGAGTCAAAAATGACTTGGAAACTGCAAACCTATTTAAAGACAGAATTGAAAAAATACGGATTTACGGTAGGTACGACCCGGACCGACCAGACAAGCGATCCGGAAGTATATAAGCGCGGAACCCTGGGAAAGGGATACAATCTGCTGCTCTCCCTGCACAGCAACGCCACCGCGACCAGGCAGGATGAGACGGATTATCCGGTGGCGTATGCGCCGTTTGACAAAAAGGCGGATGCGCTGGGGCTCGAACTGGCAAAAGCGGTAGAACGCACCATGCAGACCCGGCAAAAAGGGAGAGTCAGCCACAGAACCTATGAAAACGGAGGCGTGACCTATAACTATTACGGTGTGATCCGCGGCGCCGCTTCCGTAGGTGTGCCGGCTATCATTCTGGAACACAGCTTTCATACCAATCCGACAGCGGCCAAATGGCTGTCCGCAGACGCCAATCTGAAAAAACTGGCGGAAGCGGAAGCAGCCGTACTGGCAGCCCATTACGGGCAGACCAAAAAAGAGGAAAATAAGGCAGACCCGGCAAAACCGGAAAAGAAAGATACGTTTTATCGGGTACAGGCCGGCGCGTATTCCAAAAAGGCAAACGCGCAGAAGGCGCTGGCGGACCTGAAGAAAAGAGGGGTTTCCGCTATTATCGTACAGGAGGGAAAACTGTTTAAGCTGCAGGCCGGCGCTTTCACGAAAAAAGAGAATGCGGACGCGATGGTGGAAAAGCTGAAAAAGGTCGGCGTAGAAGCCTTTATCCGATGAATCCTGGAAATCCCTGTTATGGGAAATAAAGGACTTGCATGAACATTTTTTTTATGATAAAATGTAAAAGCAATTATGGAAATTGATTGTCAACGACATTATTGCATAAAGAGTGAGAGAAACTATGAAGATGTTAAAAAGACAAGCAAAAACAGAACGATAACAACGGAGGGGGTATACCCCCTTCGTTCTTGTGCTGTCAAATGCGGCGAAAGTTTCGGCAGACCGAGGGAGCGCCGGACTTTCGGAAAGAGGAGATTGTGATGCGGCTGAAAAGGGTAAAAGATCTTCGGAAACTGATGCGGATCCTGTATCTGATCCTGATTGATATTATACTGATTAACTACATGAACCTGCTGGCCCTGATGATGCGGTTTGACTTTCTGCTTTCTCAGGTGCCGAGGGCATATCTGGTTGCGCTGGGGAAGGATGCCATCCTGGAAACCGTTGTAATCCTGGGCGTTTTTTTCATTATGCGGATCTATCAGAGCTTGTGGCAGTTTGCCGGCACCCAGGAAATGTTAAAGATCATATGGGCTGTTATAGTCGGAAAATGGCTTTCGACAATGATCGAGCTGCTGATGGGAAACCGGATGCCGATCAGTTATTATGTATTCAGTACGATCCTGGTGGCTGTATCGATCGGCGCCGTCCGGTTTAGTTACCGCATGATCCGCAGTTATCATATGTATTCCAAGACTAAGACCAGAAAAGATTCTCCGCGGAATGTTATGCTGATCGGGGCCGGCGCGGCCGGGTCCATTATCCTGCAGGAGATCAAGGCCAGCAATGAAGTCCATGGGATCATCCGCTGCGCAATCGATGACGATCCGAGAAAACAGAAACAGTTTTTCCACGGCGTGAAAGTCGTAGGCGGCCGGGAGATGATCGAAGAAGCAGCGGAGGCTTACGATATCGATGAAATTATTATTGCGATCCCTTCCATGTCCGGACAGGACCGAAAAGAGATCATCGACCACTGCAGCCGAACAGGCTGCAAGATGCGGACACTGCCGGCAATCTTTCAGATGGTAAACGGCGACGTCTCCGTCAGCCGTCTGCGCTCGGTTGAGATCGAAGATCTGCTGGAACGGGAGCCGGTAGATATCCGTTCTGAACAGGTATCCGGCTATGTGAAAGATAAAGTGATCCTGGTAACCGGCGGCGGCGGTTCCATCGGCAGCGAGCTTTGCCGTCAGATTGCCTGCAATCAGCCGAAACAGCTGATCATTTTCGATATTTATGAGAACAATGCTTATGATATTCAGAATGAACTGCGCGGAGAGCATCCGGAACTGAATCTGGTGGTGCTGATCGGCAGCGTTCGGAATACGAATCGGATAGAATCCGTATTTGCCAAATACCGTCCGGAGATCGTTTATCATGCCGCAGCGCATAAGCATGTGCCGCTCATGGAAGACAGCCCCAATGAAGCAGTTAAGAATAATGTGCTGGGGACTTTGAAGACCGCGGAAATGGCGGATCGGTACGGCACAAAGAAATTTGTGCTGATCAGTACGGATAAGGCCGTGAATCCGACCAATATCATGGGAGCCAGCAAACGGATCTGCGAGATGATCGTGCAGCAGATGAATCTGCACAGCAAGACCAATTATGTGGCGGTCCGGTTCGGCAATGTACTGGGCAGCAACGGCAGCGTGATTCCTTTGTTTAAAAAACAGATCGAAAACGGCGGCCCGATCACCATTACCCATCCGGATATCATCCGTTATTTTATGACCATACCGGAAGCGGTCTCCCTGGTCCTGCAGGCAGGCGCCAACGCCAAAGGCGGTGAGATCTTTGTACTCGATATGGGAAAGCCTGTGAAGATCATGGATCTGGCAATCAACCTGATCCGGCTGTCGGGACTGGTTCCTTATGAAGATATTGATATTCAGATCGTAGGTCTCAGACCGGGTGAGAAATTATATGAAGAGATGCTGATGGCAGAGGAGGGACTTGCTGAAACTGCCAATCAGAAGATCAAGATCGGAAAACCGATCGCCATTGATCAGCAGAAATTCTGGCATGATCTGCACGAACTGGAAAAAGCCGCGGTCAGCGAACAGCCGATCCACGGTCTGATGAAACAACTGGTGCCGGAATATGTCCTGCCGGCGAATTATCAGGAGTCTGCCGGCCCCGCTTCCGTCCTGCGTTCGGCGCATGGGCCTACAGCCGTAGAAACTGCCATGATCTGGGCAGAGAGCGCTGCTTCCGAAGATGCGGGCGAATATTAAGCAGCCGGCGTTACATTCAGATTCTTCCTGAACTGTCAGAATGTGTTTTTTGTGAAATCAGAAAATAGGCTTGCAAATGCCAAAAAGAATGCTATAATATCTACGGTGCATATTGCAAAATAATACAAGTTTCATATATGTCGAATCGTCGCCTTGCCGCGTTTGCCGTATTGAAATGTCATAGATGAAAGAGAAATCTGCCTGCCGGAGACAGAGTGGCGAAGCATATCCTTTTGCCTGAATCTCTTGCTCCGGCAGAATCTATGATAGATATAATAGGATCAGACCTGCAATGGTAATTGCAGGTCCTTTATTTTGCCTTTTTTTAACCGTTTTATATGGGAGAAATGAAAATGTGGTATGTAGTACAGGTTCATTCCGGTACGGAGGAGCGGATTTTGCTCCAGTGTGAAAAAAAGATATCCGATGCAGGGATGGAACGCTGTTTCATCCCTTATTATGAAGAAAAAAGAAAGATAAAAGGAAATTGGAGCGTTCAGAAAAAGATCCTGTTTCCGGGTTATCTGTTTGTCATATCGGACGATCTGACCAGCCTCTATCAGGAATTAAAAGGGGTAATCGGTCTGACCAAGCTGTTGGGAACCGGGGATGAGATCGTACCGCTCAAACAGGAAGAAATCGAATTTCTGCAGAGGTTTGGCGGAGAAGAACAAGTGGTAGAGATGTCGGAGGGGATCATTGAAAATGATAAGGTGATCATCCTGTCCGGTCCCTTAAAAGGACTGGAAGGATATATTCGGAAAATCGACCGGCATAAGCGGAAGGCCTATCTGGAAATGCCGATGTTTGGGCAGATCCAGAATATTGAGGTCGGACTGGAAGTAGTAGCGAAAAGTACGGCGGGGGAATGAGACAGCATGCGGGAAAAAAGAAAACGGACAGCATATGAAAAATATTGCAAACGACCCATAGATCTGCTCCTTTCCTTTACGGGACTGATCTGCCTGTCGCCGCTTTATCTGCTGATTGCGGCAGTGATTCTGATCGACGATCCGGGTCCTGTTTTGTTTACACAAAAAAGGATCGGAAAAGATAAAATCTGTTTTAACCTGCATAAATTCCGTTCCATGAAGGTTGATTCTCCTCACGATACGCCGACGCATCTGCTTGCGGCGCCGGATTCTTATATAACCAGAGTGGGAAAGATCCTGCGGAAATACAGCTTGGATGAACTCCCGCAGATCTGGGATATTCTGGCAGGACACATGAGCATTGTGGGACCGCGGCCGGCACTTTGGAATCAGGATGACCTGGTGGCGGAACGGGACCGGTACGGCGCGAACGATATTCGGCCGGGACTGACGGGCTGGGCGCAGATTAACGGGCGCGACGAACTGGAGATCCCCGATAAGGCCAGACTGGACGGCGCATACGTCGAAGCGTTAAGCAAAGGCGGGATCAGCGCCTTTAAAATGGACTGCCGCTGCTTTTTCGGAACCTTTTCCTCGGTCCTGCGGCGGGAAGGCGTTGTTGAAGGCGGAACGGGCAGGCTGGCTCGGACGGAGCCGGGGAAGAAGGGTGGAAAATGATGAAGAGAGTGCTGATCACAGGCGCAGGAAGTTACATAGGAACATCCTTACAAAAATATCTGGAAGAATCCTTCCCGGGGCAATATCAGACCGACACACTGGATATGCAGGACCCCGGCTGGCGCAAAGCAGAGTTTGCCGGATATGACAGCGTATTCCATGTAGCCGGGATCGCCCATTCCGATCGCGGAAAGATTTCCGCGGAACGGAAAAAACTGTACTATGCGGTCAATACGGATCTGACGATAGAAACAGCCCGGAAAGCCCGGGCGGAAGGCGTAAAGCAGTTTATTTTTATGAGCAGCGCGATCGTATACGGCGACAGCGCGCCGATCGGGAAAGATAAGGTGATCACAAGAGAGACCCCGCTTTCCCCCGCGAACTGCTATGGAAACAGTAAAGTAAAAGCAGAGAAAGGAATCCGCTCCCTGGAGACGGATTCTTTTCGGGTAGTGATCCTGCGGGCGCCGATGATCTACGGAAAAGGCAGCAAAGGAAATTACCCGCTGTTAGCGAAGATAGCCCGCCGCATGAAGGTTTTTCCCTATGTTCAGAATAAGCGTTCCATGCTCTATATCGGGAATCTTACGGAGTTTGTAAGATTGATGATCGAGAATGAAGAACGCGGGATCTTTTTTCCGCAGAATGGCGAGTACAGCAATACCAGCGAGCTGGTACGGCTCATTGCCCGGGCAAACGGAAAAAAGATCTATCTGCTCAAAGGCTTTGCCTGGCTGCTGAAAGGACTTGGATTATTCACGGATACCGTGAATAAAGCATTCGGCAGCCTGCGGTATGCACAGGATATCAGCCGATATAAGGACTTTCGGCCGATATCGCTGGAAGAATCGATAATACAAACGGAGAGATCATAATGAAAAAAGCCCTGGTCATTGCGTCTGTCGCATCTATGATAGATCAGTTTAATATGCAGAATATCCGCTTGCTGAAGGAATTGGGATATAGCGTCTGTGTGGCCTGTAACTTTAAAAAAGGAAGCACCTGTGACGCCGCCAGGATCGCAGCGCTGAAAGAAAACCTGCGCGCGCTTTCCGTAGAGATCCGGCAGATCGACTTCTCGCGCGGGATCACAGATATCCGCCAGAACAGCAAAGCCTACAGACAGGTAAAGACCTTGTTGTCAGAACAGGCGTTTTCCATGATTCACTGCCATTCTCCAATCGGCGGACTCCTGACGAGGCTGGCTGCCGGAACAAGCAGAAAACACGGGACAAAAGTGATCTACACCGCGCACGGATTTCATTTCTATCACGGGGCGCCGCTCAAAAACTGGCTTCTCTATTATCCGGTCGAGTGGGGAATGTCCTGGGTCACCGATGAACTGATCACGATCAATCGGGAAGATTTCGCATTGGCAAAGAAACGGTTTCACGCCAAGCATGTTACGTATATTCCGGGCGTGGGCGTGGATACTGAACGGTTTTGCCCGGCCGCCGATCCGGAAGGAGAAAAACATCGCCTGCGGGCAGAACTCGGGATTCCGGAACAGCGTTTTGTTCTGTTGTCGGTCGGAGAACTGCAGGACCGAAAAAATCATATGCTGGTGATCAAAGCGCTTGCCGGGATGCAGGATCCAAATCTGCTGTATCTGATCGCAGGGATCGGAGAACGGAAAGACAGCTATCAGGAATTTATCGAGCAAAATGGTCTGACAGAGAATGTCAGATTGTTAGGCTATCGAACCGATATCGATGTACTCTGTCGGCTTGCCGACTGCTTTATACATCCCTCCGTTCGGGAGGGACTTGGGATCGCACCGTTGGAAGCGATGGCGAGCGGACTGCCGCTCATCTCCTCAAAAGTAAACGGGATCCTGGATTATACAAAAGACGGCGTGACCGGATGCTGCGTGGATCCGTATTCCGTGGAAGAAATGACGGCCGCGATCAAAAAGATGGCTGCGGATCGGGCGTTTCGGGAACGGTGCGGCGTAAACAATGTTGCCGCGGCAAAGGAATTTGACAGCAAGCGCAGTCTGCAGATTACGAAGAAAGTCTATATCAGGCTGGGAGGAAAACTATGAGTACGCCGCTTGTATCAATCATCATACCTGTTTACAACGGGGCGAATTTTATGCGGGAGGCTATCGACAGCGCCCTGGCACAGACCTATACGAATCGGGAGGTCATCGTAGTCAATGACGGCTCGGCAGATGGAGGAGAGACAGAGCGGATTGCATTATCCTACGGGGATCGGATCCGATATTTTTCTAAGGAGAACGGAGGCGTTTCCTCCGCGCTGAATCTGGGAATTCGGAATATGCGCGGCGAATATTTTTCCTGGCTTTCCCACGATGATGTCTATTTCCCGGATAAGATAGCCAGATCGGTGGAAGCCATGTCTTCGGCCAATGACGCCAAAACGCTTATACTTTGTGATTCCGTACAGATCGATAAGGATTCGCAGCTGCTTATGAGCAAAAAAAGGATCCCGGAAGAAAAGACATTAAACTGGCGCGAGGCAGTTTCTTATATTACGAAAAACGGCGGTGCGGACGGCTGCGCGTTTCTGATTCCGAAGCAGGCCATTGAGGAAAACGGCTTTTTTGATCAGAAGCTGCGGTTTTGTCAGGATACCTATATGTGGTGGAAGATCTTCCTGTCCGGGTATTCGTTGATCCTGTGTGATTTTCCGGGCGTGAAATCGCGGATCCATGATAAGCAGCTGACACAAACGGGCTTTCAGATCTATCACAGTGATTCGCTTTATATCGGAAAACGGCTGCTCCGGCAGTTTGCCGAAGCCAGTACCGAAGAAATCAATATTCTGTATGAATATGCGAAGGATCAGGCAATTCACAACAACCCGGAAACGGCGAAAAAAGCGATCGCGCTCGCAAAGAAAAAACGCCTGGCCACGCCGCTGCAGCAGGTTTATATCAAGGCTCTTTGTATCTACGGGAAGGTTCGCCCTACGATCCGGAGCATCTTTTACAGGCTGTTTAAACATACCCGGATCAGGCAGAATCGGAAATAAACAGATTACAGACATATAATTAGGAGGATACAAAAGCAGTGTTGCCATATTATCTGTTGGTTGGCGTACCCGCCCTTGTCTGTTGGTACGCGCCGCGTATCAAACAGTTGTCAAACAAAAAAAATCTCGGTATCGTTGTATTCTTTTTTCTGTTCATGATTTTGCTGGCTTTACGGGATATTTCCTGCGGTGCGGATCTGAATAATTATACTTGGATCTTTCATAAGGCAATCCACTTAAAAGGAAGCGTCTGGGAGGTATTAAAGACAGAGACGGAACCGATGTATGTGCTGTGGGAACGACTGGTCGCGCATTACACGACAGATTTTCAGATCTATCTGGCGCTGACCGGGGTTCTGTGTCTGGCGCCGATCGCGTTCTTCTACAAACGGGAGGCGGAACTCCCTTTTCTGACAATCGTACTGTTCTTGTGTATCGGGATCTTTAATATGTATTTTTCGGGTCTGCGTCAGGCGATCGCGATGGGGTTCGCGGTGCCGGCCTGGTATTTCACCAAGGAAAAAAAGCTGATTCGTTTTGTCTTTGTCGTGGCAGTGGCTTCACTGTTTCATATGACGGCGCTCGTTATGCTGCTGATTTATCCGGTATACCATATACGGATCACGAAAAACTGGCTCTGGTTTTTGATACCGGCCATTGTGCTTGTTTTGATCTACAACAAAGAGATCATGGAGTACGCAAGACAGATTTCCGAAGGACTCAGTCTGAAATATTCGCTTGAAACAACGGCTACAGGCGCATATGACATGCTGATCCTGTATATTTTGTTCGCGGTCTTTTCGTTTGTGCTGCCGGATGAAAAACTGATGGATCACGATATGATCGGGCTGCGGAATATCCTGCTGCTGGTGGTGGGCATTCAGTGTTTTGCGCCGATCCACTCCCTGATCATGCGGATCAATTATTATTTCCTGCCCTTTATTCCGGTTTTGATCCCAAAGATCATTACACGAAGGAAGCAGGAAATGAATCAGGTCGCGGTGCTGTCCGTTTATATCCTGGCATGCTTTTTTACCGTTTTCTTTTTCTGGAAAGCATATCTGGGAGCGGATGAGCTTCAGATATTTCCATATATACCGTTCTGGGAGGGGTGATTCAGCATGAAGGTTGTACAGATCAATGCCACTTGCGGAGCGGGAAGCACCGGAAAGATATGTGTGGCGATCAGCCGGCTGTTAAATCAGAACGGGATTGAGAATGTGATCCTCTACAGTCAGGGGAAGAGTGATTACCCACAGGGAATCAAGTACGGTTCGGAACCCGATGCCAAGATACAGGCACTCGGTACGAGAGTGTTCGGCAATTACGGATTTGACGCCAAAAAGACAACGAAGCGGCTGTTGACAGAGTTGGAACGGATCCGTCCGGATATCATCCATCTGCATAATCTCCACGCGCATAACTGCAATCTGGAGTTGTTGTTCCGGTATTTAAAAGCAGGTTCGGCCAAACTGTGCTGGACCTTTCACGACTGCTGGGCGTTTACCGGGTATTGCCCACACTTTGATATGCTGGGCTGCGAACAGTGGAAAACTGGCTGCAGGCAGTGTCCGGACCGCCGCAGATATTCCTGGTTCCTGGATCGGAGCAGCAGCTTATACCGCAAAAAGAAAGCCTTGTTTTCGGACTTGCCGCTGACGGTTGCCGTGCCGTCACAGTGGATGGCGGATCTGGTAAAACAGTCTTTTCTCAAGGAATATCCGGTCAGTGTCATTCCGAACGGGATCGATCCGGAGATCTTTCGGCCCAGACCGAGCAGGTTCAGAGAGAAGGTCGGGATTGCGGCCAATCAGTATATGCTCTTGGGCGTGGCATCCGTGTGGGACGACCGAAAAGGTCTGGATGTATTTCTGAAATTGTCCGAGCGGTTAAATGACGGCTATCGGATCGTTCTGGTGGGACTTGAAAAACAGCAGAGCAGACAACTGCCACCGGGTATTATCCCGATCGGCAGGACCAAAGATCAGACCGAACTGGCAGAACTGTATTCTGCGGCGGATCTGTTTGTAAATCCGACCCGGGAAGAAAACTATCCTACGGTCAATATGGAAGCGCTGGCCTGCGGAACGCCGGTTCTGACCTTCGATACCGGAGGAAGTCCCGAGATTCCGGATCAGACCTGCGGAAGCGTAGTTCCAAAAAACGATGTGAACGCATTGGAAAAGGAGATTATCCGGGTCTGCGGCAGCAGACCCTATTCAAAAGAAGCGTGCCTGAAGCGGGCAAAAGAATTTGATCAAACCGAAAGATTTCAGAAATACATGGAATTATATCAGGAGATCGCATATGGACGAATTACAAAGAGTGGAATTTGAAATGTTAAAAACTTTGATACAGATCTGTGACCGGTTCGGGCTACGGTATTATCTGGTCTGCGGCTCGGCGCTGGGCGCGGTAAAATACCAGGGCTTTATTCCGTGGGATGACGACCTGGATGTAGGGCTTTTTCGGGAGGACTATGAAAAACTGCTCGAAAAAGCGCCGCAGTATCTGCCGGAGCATTTGTTCCTGCAGAACAGCAGGACCGATCCGCAGTTTCCGCTGCTATACAGCAAACTCCGGAACTCCGATACGACGTTTATTGAGAAAAGCAGCAGAAACCTGGATATCAACCACGGGATCTATATCGATATTTTTCCGCTGGACGGATACCCGGAACAGGAAAAAGAAGCCCAAAAACTGGAGAGAAAGAAAAAGATCGCACAGGTAAAAACAGCCTGTGCGTTTGATATGCCGCAGGTCACATGGAAGACCGGAATGGTTCTGAAAGCGGAGCGGCTTTTGGGACTGCATAAAAAAGCGGGGCGGATCAGTCAAAAGCTGACAGAGACGCTTGCCGCTTATCCGACAGCCGGCAGCCGGCTGATCTGTAACCACGGAAATTGGCAGGGGAAGAAAGAGTACGCCCCGAAAGAGCAGTACGGAAACGGCACATTTGCGGTATTTGAAGGGCTGCAGGTGCGGATCCCGGTGCAATATGACGCATATTTAACGCAGAAATACGGCGACTGGCGCGCGGAGCTTCCGGAAGAAGAAAAGCAGGGACATCATCTTTATGTGCTGTGCGATCCCCGGAATCCGTACACTCGATATATCGAACGTCCGCCAAACGGCAGAATCCGGATCAAAACGCCGGCTGAAGACGGCGTTTTAATCGAATAAATTTTGACATCATTTTGCAATGCAGAGAAATCAATTTTGTTATGGAGGATCAGAGAAATGAAACAAGGAAAGTTGAAAAAAGCAGTGTCTTTGTTCTTATGTCTGTGTATGATGATTCCTGCCGCTTCGCTCAGCGCGTTTGCAGATGTGGCATATACAGAAAAAGGAGCCGACTACTACAAGTTGATCTCAAAGAGGATCTGGCAGCTTGCTCCGGGAATTGAAGAAGCGGAAATGGTTCTGGATAACAGTGCCGGCACCCAGCGTCAGGTGGCGCATGTCGTTGAAGTGGACTTAAATAATGAATACACAAAGGTGGTGCCGAGCTATAAGGAGATGAACCCTGAAGCCGGCAATTATGGTGTACAGATCATGTCTGAGCAGGCCAAATATGCCGATGAACATTATGGAAATGTTGTGGCAGCCATGAACCTGAGCCTGAGCTGGTATAACGATGATTATTACGCACAGCATCCGGAACTGGTAGGTGAGCCGCTTGGTTATATGGTTTTGGATGGCGTGACCTATACGAACAGTAGAGGTAAGACTGCTGGTGCACAGACTTGTGTAGTCATCAATTTCGATGAGAAAAAAGATGGCGGTAAGAGACCGGAGAACATACCGAAGGTACAGATCCGTGCGACTTCCGATCCGGTCACCGGTTGGGAGGAACAGGTTATTCCCGCCAACTTTGGTTACCTCGTAAAAAATGGAGTAAATCAATATGCGGCAGCAGATCATACGGCTGCAAACGGAGCATCGCGGTCGTTTGTCGGGATTAAAGCAGACGGAACCCTGGTTATGGTTATGAATGACGGCAGACAGGCGCCGTATTCGACCGGATTTACCAATCATGAAATGGCAGAGTTTATGCTGTCGCTGGGCTGCGTAGATGCAGTAAACGGAGACGGCGGCGGTTCTTCCACATTCCTTTCCCAGCATCCCGGCGAAGATCTGGAACTGCACTGTAAGCCGTCAGATGGTTCGGAACGGCCTACGACACACGGGATCCTGGTACTGACGACCGCACCGGCAGACGGTCAGTTTGCGCGTGCTGATATCTCCGCAGAGAATGAGTATTATACGCCGAATAGTAAGGTTCAGTTCCAGGCCGTCGGCTCCGATCTGGCAGGAACGTTGGTAGAAATTCCCGATGGCGCAAGTTGGCAGGTCAAGGAATCGGATATGGGAACAATCGATCAGAATGGCCTGTTTACTTCTACCGGCAAGTGCGGCATCGCAACCGCGCAGCTGATGTATGAAGGAAAGAAAGTGGGAGAGGCGTCCGTTCAGATCGTGATTCCAACCGCTTTGTCCTTTGCGCAGCAGACGGTTACGGCTCCGTTTGGAAAACAGATCCAGCTCTCCCTGAAAGCAACGGTGGATAATGGGCTGCATCCGGTTGTATTGAAAAAAGAGGATATAGCGTTTACTCTGGATAATCAGAAACTTGGAACGATAGACGGCTTTACCTTTACGGCAGTAAGTGCAGAACAGGCGCCCGGCGAGGATGAGCGCCGCGGCACCCTAAAGGCAACGCTGCAGCACGGAGACTCCCAACTTACGGCAGAAGCAACGCTGCTCCTCGGAGAAGCATCAAAAGTCTTAGATGATTTTGAAGCTGATATTGACGGATGGAGAATCGGGGAAGTCAACAACGAATCATATGAATATGCGATCTCTCATGTGACCGAAGAAAACGGGAAAGTACACAATGGGAGCGGCGCATTGAAATGGACGACCAATGGTTTGAAATCCAATGTTATAACTTCAGGTGTTTACTCTCAGATTGAATTGTATTCAGACAAGGATATCATTATAGAAAACGCAAAATCCATCGGCTTCTGGATGTATATCCCGGATGAATGTGTACATATGGATCTGTATGTCAAATACTGGTATGCGACTGAGAAAGACGGAAAGGAAGAGTATGTGCGAAATAATGTTCCGTTATTCGATCAGCCGTATGTATATGAAAATTATGATGAACCGGGCTGGCACTATTTTTCAGTAGATGTCAGCCAGTATGCGAAGATTAAACTGCCCGGTGCAAAAAATGTTGAAACGGACCCGAAGGATTGCCGTTTTATAGAAATCCTGTTCCCGCACGGGGATGTCAATGATCTTTGGAAGACCTATGGATCTCTGAACGGACCATATACCTTCTACCTGGATGATATTACGATTGATTACTCCGATGCGGTAGAGGATCGAGAGGCACCTGTCTTTCGTTCGGTTAATCTGGTAAAGAATGACAATGAAACCGAGCTGTTGAAGCATACCGTTACGGAGACGGCGGATCATGTTATAAACTTAAACGCTTATGTGGCAGAGGATACCGCAAAGGGCAACGCAACCGGTCTGGATGTAGACAGCGCCAAGGTATATGTAGACGGGATCGAAGTAGATGCTACCTATGCAGGCGGAAAGATCATAGCGGATCAGGTTGCTTTAAGCACCGGCGTACACCGTGTGAAGTTTGAGATTGCCGATGCGGCGGGAAATACCGCTTCCAAGATCAGACTGGTGAAAGTAACTTCGCAAACTGAATCTCCGGCGGTAGAACTGGTTCCGAAAGATCCGTCTCTGGACAGACTTTACGGCGGTTCTCTGTATTGGATGGATCTGAATGCGGCAGAGATTCAGACGATTCAGTCTGTGAGCGCCGTTATCGATATCAATAATACGAATAAATGGGAACTGGATCATATGGTTCCGGCAGATGGATTTACAGCCAACTATACATTGGATGAAGAATCCAATACTGCGACTGTGACAGTCACCCGTACCGGAGAAAATACACAGACGGGATCCGCAACACTGGTCTCCCTGCCGATCCGAATCCTTTATTATGATACCGATATCCATATGGAAGGATATGATGCGGCGAGGTATTGGAAAGAATTTACATTCTGGCCCCAGGATCTGAAAGTCGATGTTGACGCCGGTAAGATCACGTTTGTCGAGGGATATCAGACAGATGCTTTCCCGGGATTCTCCAATGAAGAATTCAGTGTGGATACGGAAATGTATGCGCGTCCGTCGGAAATGGATCAGACCTATAAGAACGAACGTGGGACGGCACATGTACATACCGAAGAAAACGTTGTGGATCTTGCAGCTACCTGTACGGAAACCGGCTATACCGGCAGAACCGAATGTAAGGTATGTAATTCCATAGTTAATTGGGGAACCATAACACCTGCCACAGGGCACAAGTATGAACTCACCGATGGTGTTCTTCAATGTAAAGAGTGTCGGGAAACCTATACCGGCGAATGGGAGGATGGAAAACTGTATGAGGCAGGGATTCCCCTTTCCGGCGTTTGGAGAGAAGACAGCTATTATCAGGACGGAGAAAAAGTAACCGGTGTCTGTGAAGTAGACGGTTTTTATTACGACTTCGGAGATGACGGTGTATGCAAGGACAAGGCGAAGTATTCCGGTCTGTTTACAAAAGACGGAAAAGGCTACTTTGCGATTGGCGGTAAACTGGTAAGCGGATGGAAAGAGATCGGCGAAGACTGGTATTATTTTGATCCCGAAACCTTTACTTCTGTAGAGACTTTAAATAACGGTTATGTAACCTATGAGTTTGAGTCGGACGGCAAACTGAAGTCCGGACAGTGGTACTATGACGGAGTCGGTACAAGATATTACTACGGACCGGAATACTACTGGCATTCACCGGCCGATCTGGAAGTAGAAATTGACGGCGATACCTATTACTTTGGTAAGGACGGATATCGGTTTGAAGGCAAACGCTTTGTTGTTCTCTCCAGCCAGGATACATACCGCTGGTATGATTTCGGAGATGACGGGAAACTGATCGGTCCCTGGAATTATACCGGCCTGACAGAATGCAAGGGTCATTTATATTATGTGGTAGACGGGGTTTCCGGCTATGGTATGTTTAAGGTCGGCGACGCCTATTACTATTGCGCATCCGCGAATTACTTCGCGGCAGTGACCGATATCGAACGTTACTGTCCGGCAACGAACGGACTGCTGCCTGCGGGAACCTACCGCTTTGGCGCAGACGGCAAGATGATGGATCAGGTGATCTGCGTTGAAAACAATACCATGTATTACTATGTACTGGGACAGCTTGCAAAGGGCGGAAGCGTTTCTATCGACGGCAAGCAGTATACAGTCAGCAAAGACGGTATTATTCAGTACACAGGCGTTTATGCGGACGCCAAAGGCAACAGAGGCTATTATGAAAACGGCGTATATGCCCGCGCGTTAAGAAACGGACTTTATCATGATGAGGATGGAGAGGTCCGCTATTATAAAGAGGAAGTACCGCAGCATCAGGGTCTGGTGAAAGACGAGGATGGAAGCTATTACTACATCAATGACACCCTGAAGGCAGTCAAAGATACAGAATGCGCGATCAGTGAGGCTGAAACAAACGAACTGCTGCCGGCCGGCACCTATTATTTCGGTTCAGACGGCAGGATGCTGGATCATACGGTTTATGTCGATCAGAATACCATGCGCTATTATGTGCAGGGACAGGCTGCAAAGAGCGGCAGCGTTACGATCAATGATAAGCAGTATACCATCAGCCAGGACGGTATCGTACAGTATACCGGTATCTATACAGACGCCAAAGGCACGAAGGGCTATTATACAAACGGCATATATGCCCGTGCGTTAAAGAATGGACTTATCCGGGATGAAGAAGGAGAACTCCGTTATTACAAGGACGACGTGCCGCAGCCGCAGGGTCTGGTAAAAGACGAGGACGGCAGCTATTACTATATCAATGATACCCTGAAGACAGTCAAAGATACGGAATGTGCGATCAGTGAAGCTGAGACAAACGGACTGTTGCCGGCAGGAACCTACCGCTTTGGTGCGGACGGCAAGATGCTGGATCAGGTAATCCGTGTAGAGAAAGATACAATTTATTATTATGTACTGGGACAGCTTGCAAAGGGCGGAAACGCTTCTATCGACGGCAAGCAGTATACGGTCAGCAAGGACGGTATCGTACAGTATACCGGTATCTATACAGACGCCAAAGGCAACAGAGGCTATTATGAAAACGGCGTATATGCCCGCGCGTTAAAGAACGGACTTTATCATGATGAAGACGGAGAGGTCCGCTATTACAAAGAGGAAGAGCCGCAGCCGCAGGGTCTGGTAAAAGACGAGGACGGCAGCTATTACTATATCAACAGCACACTGAAAGCCGTTAAGGATACGGAATGTACGATCAGTGAGGCTGAGGCAAATGAACTGCTGCCGGCAGGCATCTATCGTTTCGGCGCGGACGGCAGAATGCTGGATCACGCAGTCTATGTCGATCAGGATACCATGTACTACTATGTACTGGGACAGATTGCAAAGAGCGGCAGCGTTACGATCAATGGTGAGCAGTATTCGGTCAGCCAGGACGGTATCGTACAGTATACCGGTATCTATACAGACGCCAAAGGCACGAAGGGTTATTATAGAAACGGCGTATATGCCTATACGTTAAAGAACGGACTTATCCGGGATGAAGACGGCGAACTCCGTTATTACAAGGACGACGTGCCGCAGTATCAGGGCCTGGTACAGGACGAAGACGGAAACTATTACTACATCAACAGTGCGCTGAAAGCAGTCAAGAATACCAAGTATATGGTTGGAGCCTCTAAGACAAACGGACTGCTGCCTGCCGGCGAGTACACGTTCGGAGCTGACGGCAAGATGACCACGCAGCTGAAGAACGGGCTTGTAAAGGATAAGGACGGCGAGCTCCGCTATTATAAGAACGATGTGCCGCAGTATCAGGGACTGGTACAGGACGAAGACGGAAACTATTATTATATCAACAGTGCGCTGAAAGCGGTCAAGAATACAAAATACACGGTTGGAGCTTCTAAGACAAACGGACTGCTGCCTGCCGGCGAGTACACGTTCGGAGCCGACGGTAAGATGCTGAAAAACGGACTTATGAAAGATAAGGACGGCGAGCTCCGTTATTATAAGGACGATGTGCCGCAGTATCAGGGTCTGGTGCAGGACGCAGACGGAAATTATTACTATATCAACAGCGCATTAAAGGCAGTCAAGAATACCAGGTATACGGTTGGAGCAGCTAAGACAAATGGATTGCTTCCTGCCGGCGAGTATACATTCGGCGCGGACGGCAAAATGATCGTACAGCTGAAGAACGGTCTTGTTGTGGATGAGGACGGCGAGATCCGCTGCTATAAGGACGGTGTGCCGCAGCATCAGGGACTGGTACAGGATGCAGACGGCAGCTATTATTACATCAACAGCACGCTGAAAGCAATCAAGAATACGAAATATGCAATCAGCGAAGGTATGGCAAACGGATTGCTGCCGGCCGGTGAGTATACGTTCGGTGCTGACGGCAAGATGCTGAAAAACGGACTTATGAAAGATAAGGACGGCGAGATCCGTTACTATAAGGATGGCGTGCCGCAGTATCAGGGACTGGTACAGGATACAGACGGCAGCTATTACTACATCAACAGTACGCTGAAGGCAGTTAAGAATACCAAATACGCGGTTGGAGCAGCTAAGACAAACGGATTGCTGCCGGCCGGCGAGTATACATTCGGTGCCGACGGCAAAATGGTAATTTCCAAGGAGGATTAGAGAAATGAAATTAAGAAAGTTAAAACGGGCAGTGGCATTATTCCTGTGTTTGTGTATGATGGTACCTGCCGCTTCGCTCAGCGCGTTTGCAGCGCAGAAAGAAAATGTCACCTATGACAAAGAAACTTTTGGTCAGGATGACTATTACAAAGTAATATCGCAAAAAGATTATGTACTTGTTCCGGGTGCGGCGACGGAGACGGAAATGGTGCTGAATAACAGTGACGGAAACCGCAGACAGGTTCTGCATATTATGGAGGTCGATCCTTCCAATCCGGATATTTCGATCATTCCGGGATACTACGGAATTGATAAGGATCTGACAGACATCAATAATCATAAGGTTGCGAAGCTGACGGATACAGTCGCATACTATCGGGATGTACTTGATTACGATGTAGTCGGAAGTATGAATACTGGTCTGGCTTATGACTGTAATGCGCCGTATTCCTGGCTGGTTTACAACGGAAAAGTGCTGGTAGACCATAAAAACGGAATCAACGATAAGCATTCCGGCGTTTGTCAGACGATGCTCTGCGTTTATAAAAATCTAAAAGAAGACGGCTCCTGGGACGGGAGCTGCCGCTGTGAACTCCGTACGGCAAGCCAGGGTCTTAACGGCGATGAATGGCAGGCGATCGGAGCGAATTTCGGCATGGTCGTAAATAACGGAAAACTTGCAAATCCAACTGTTGTACGAAACGGAACTGACGCGGCCCGTTCGATGGTCGGCGTAAAGGAAGACGGAACGCTGGTTCTGGTTATGAATGACGGACGTGGCGCGAACAATTCCAAAGGGTTTAACGACAGTGAGGAAGGCGAAGCAATGCTGGCACTGGGCTGCCAATGGGCATTTAACTGTGACGGCGGCGGTTCTTCGACTTTTATCACAAAACGTGCTGGGGAAGACGAAGCTACAATGCGTTCGGTACCCTGTGACGGCGCGGAACGTCCAACCTTAAACAGCGTAATGATCGTATCCAATACAAATCCTACGGGTATTTTGGATAAGATTGAAATTCAGTCGGAATATGATTATTTTGCTCCTGGGTCGGAATATACATTTGACACGCTGGCTTTGGATACAAAAGGATATGCAATGGAAATGCCCGAAAAGATTGAATGGGCACTTTCTGATCCGACAAAGGGTTCTGTTCAGAACGGTCTGTTTAAAGCAGGAGATACTACGGGAGATGTTGAGATTCAGATAAAGTCGGATGGAAAAATATACGGAAGGAAAACGGTACACATCGCAAATCCGACCGAATTTGAACTTACTTCCGATTCCACGATCCTTTCGTATTCCACAGAGGAAAAGCCTAAAACAGTGACGCTTCCGATTGTCGCAACGATTGGAAAAGGAGAAAATCAGGTATTTTATGATCAAAATGTAATCGAGATTACCTTGTCTGATCAAAAGGCGGCGACTGTGAACGGTTTTCAGATCACTGCGACTAGCGATCAGTCTATCAGCGGTGTGCAGGTGACGATCAAGTATAAGCCGACCGGGCAGGAACTGACTTATTCGATTACATACGGAATGGGTTCAAAGATCTTATGGGATTTTGAAGATCAACAGCTGGCGGGCTTTATCGGGCAGAAAGATGCAGAGGAATGGCAGATTGAACATGGGATTTCCAATCCTTTGAATGGTAACATACAAATCGGAAATTTGGATGACTCTGCTCATTCGGAAACCTTTATTGCAACTCGAGAAAATGGTGGTCAGGTTCATAACGGAAACGCTGCTTTGGGAGTAGAGTTTGATTTCCGCTATGTTGGATTTAATAATTGGGTATATACCATTTTATGTAATATAGTAGGAAAGACGGTTCTGCGGGATGCAGTAAATAACAATAACGCTGTTAAGATTGGTATGTGGGCCTATATTCCGAAAGGCTTTTACAGCCAGAAGGGCAGTTCTGCATGGTGTATGCAGCTTTTTGCTGACACGAATCCTGCAGAGGATAAACAGGGAACATTAACAACGGATTTTAAGTATAATGGGAAACTCATTAGCAACTTGAAGGAAGAAGATATTCCGGAAGAAAGATGGATTTATGTAACGGCAGATATCAGTTCGAAGGATTACGTGGCTCTGTTTGATCCACTGTTATCAACGGCAATGTCGCCAGATTTCTTTAGAATGTATGCAAAACCGACTGTTGCACAGAAGCTGACCTATTATTTCGATGATATAACAGTAGACTACAGTGAAGCGGTAGACGACCGGGAGGCGCCTGTCATCAGCAATGCGACCTATTGCATCAGTGATACAAATCTTGATTTTTCCGATGCGGAGATCAATACGAATCAGGTTTCGTTTACCGCGAATATTGCGGATTATCAGAAATCGAATGCGGAAGGTCTGGACTATGCTACGGGCGCAATTTATGTGGACGGAGTAAAACTTGACAATGTAAAGGCTGCAGGCAATACGCTGTCAGTTGAAGCTGTAACTCTGTCAAACGGAACACATAAGATCCGGTTTGAAATTGCGGATAAAATAGGAAATTGTGCGTCGATAACCAGACAGCTTCGCGTCAATGCCGAGAACGCGGCGCCGGAAGTATTTATCAGCGGTCATAATGACAGCGGACAGCCTGCGGAAGCCGGATCGGTTTATTATATTGACATCAAGGCAAAACAGGCCGAAACGATCGACAACATAAAGACAACCATTGAACTGCAGACGGCAAATACCTGGGAACTGGATCATATGATCGCGGCAAAGGGCTATCAGGCAAGTTATACGGTTAATGAAAGTGAACCCGAATTTGCTACGATCACGATTGAGAAAACGGGAACAGAGCGGTTAAGCGGCGAGCAGACCCTGGTTTCCATTCCGGTACGGGTCTGGGCATGGGATGAAAATTGGATTGTAACGAAAGAATTTCTCGGCACCAGCGGTTCCTATACCGGAAGGAGAACGACTACCCAAACAACCGAGGAAAGGTTTAAAGAAGGAGAACCAGTCCTTAAAATCGAGGCAGATGTTGTATACGGCGAAATCGCATATGCAGATAAAAAAACCGGAACCTTCGGAAACAGCTTCTCTGTAGATACAAAACTTGACGGTACAAAACAAAATGGTCTGTGGCATACACATGATTCTAACCTTACCGTAAAGAATCAGGAAGCAACCTGTGAAGAAAGCGGATATCAGGACAGAACCTACTGCGAGACCTGTAAGTCGGTTGTAGATTGGGGAAAGGAAATCCCTGCTGCAGGTCATCAGTATGCAGTTAAAGACGGGCAACTGGAATGTACCGTATGCCATGATATCTACAAACCGGGAACCGGACTGTTTGAAGTAGGCGGAAAAACCTATTATGCAATCGCCGGAAAATTACTGAGCGGCTGGCAGCAGGTTGATGCGGACTATTATTATTTTGATCCCAAAACCTTTACTTCCGTAAAGACTTTGAATAATGGTTATGTCACCTATCAGTTTGAAGCAGACGGAAAACTGAAGTCCGGAGAGTGGTACAGAGACAACCGGGGGATCAAATATTATTACGGCCCCGATTATTATCATGCAACGCAGGCAGATGAAAAGGTTGTCATAGATGGAAATACCTATTACTTCACAAAAGAAGGATACTGCAGAACGGGAAATACCTATATTGTCACCAGTAACGTGCAGGATTATCAGTGGTATTCCTTTGATGAAAACGGCGTTTATCTGGGCCCGTGGAAGTATACCGGATTTACGAAATTAAACGGATTCCTTTACTATCTGGAAGACGGCGTACAGCCTTATGGTTTTGTATTGGTAGATGGCGCGTATTACTATTTTGCGTCTGCTGATCACAGAGCGGCAGTCACAAATCTGGAACGCTACTGTCCGGTAACAAACGGACTGCTGCCGGCAGGAACCTATCGTTTCGGCGCAGACGGCAAGATGCTGGATCAGGTAATCCGTGTCGAAAACAATACCATGTATTACTACAAGCTGGGACAGATTGCAAAGGGCGGAAACGCTTCCATTAACGGCAAGCAGTATGCGGTCAGCAAAGACGGTATTGTACAGTATACCGGTGTTTATACAGGCGACAAAGACGCCAAGGGCTATTATGAAAACGGCGTATATTCCCGTGCATTGAAGAACGGCCTTTCTAAGGATGAAGACGGGGAAATCCGTTATTACAAGGATGAAGTACCGCAGCATCAGGGTCTGGTAAAAGATACAGACGGCAGCTATTACTACTTCAACAGCACCCTGAAGGCAGTTAAGGATACGGAATACGCGATTGGGGAAGCGGAGACACATGATCTGCTGCCGGCAGGCACCTATCGCTTCGGCGCAGACGGCAAGATGCTGGATCATGTGGTCTATGTCGATCAGAATACCATGCACTATTATGTACAGGGACAGATCGCAAAGAGCGGAAGCGCTACAATCAACGGCAAGCAGTATACGGTAAATAAAGACGGTATTGTACAGTATACCGGTATCTATACGGATGCCAAAGGCGTAAAGGGCTATTATACAAAGGGTGTATATTCCCGTGCGTTAAAGAACGGACTTGTGAAGGATGAAGACGGCGAAATCCGCTATTACAAAGATGAAGTAGCGCAGCATCAGGGCCTGGTAAAAGACGAGGACGGCAGCTATTACTACATCAACAGTACGCTGAAAGCCGTTAAGGACACGGAATACACGATCAGTGAAGCTGAGACACACGGACTGCTGCCGGCAGGTACCTACCGCTTCGGTGCGGACGGCAGAATGCTGGATCAGGTAATCCGTGTTGAGAAAAATACGATCTATTATTATGTGCTGGGACAGCTCGCAAAGGGCGGAAACGCTTCCATTAACGGCAAGCAGTATACGGTCAGCAAAGACGGTATTATACAGTATACCGGCATTTATGCGGACGCCAAAGGCACGAAGGGCTATTATACAAACGGTGTATATTCCCGCGCGTTAAAGAACGGCCTTTCTAAGGATGAAGACGGCGAGATCCGTTATTACAAGGATGAAGAAGCACAGTATCAGGGACTGGTACAGGACGAAGACGGAAATTATTACTACATCAACAGTGCGCGAAAAGCAGTCAAGAATACCAAATACGCGATCGGTGCGTCTAAGACAAATGGATTATTGCCTGCCGGAGAGTACACGTTCGGTGCGGACGGCAGGATGGTCGAACCGCCGAAGAACGGACTTGTAAAAGATAAGGACGGCGAGATCCGCTACTATAAGAACGATGTGCCGCAGTATCAGGGACTGGTACAGGACGAAGACGGAAACTATTATTATATCAATAGTGCGCTGAAGGCAGTCAAAAATACCAAGTATATGGTTGGAGCCGCTAAGACAAACGGACTGCTGCCTGCCGGCGAGTATACGTTCGGAGCTGACGGCAAGATGACCACCCAGCTGAAGAACGGACTTGTAAAGGATAAGGATGGCGAGATCCGCTACTATAAAGATGGTGTGCCGCAGTATCAGGGACTGGTACAGGACGAAGACGGAAATTACTACTACATCAACAGCGCGTTAAAGGCAGTTAAGGATACCAAGTATATGGTTGGAGCCGCTAAGACAAACGGACTGCTGCCTGCCGGCGAGTACACGTTCGGAGCCGATGGCAAGATGACCACCCAGCCGAAGAACGGGCTTGTGAAGGATAAAGACGGCGAGATCCGCTACTATAAGGATGGCGTGCCGCAGTATCAGGGTCTGGTAAAAGATACAGACGGCAGCTATTACTACATCAACAGTGCATTGAAGGCAGTTAAAAATACCAAGTATATGGTTGGAGCCGCTAAGACAAACGGATTGCTGCCGGCCGGCGAGTATACATTCGGCGCTGACGGAAAAATGGTAAAGACAAACTAAAAAAACCCCGGTCGCAAGACCGGGAGCCGCACAGGATCAAAGCCTCCGCGGGGCGTGCGGCGGGCAACGGAGCCGGGCTCCGGCTAATTTGAGCAGAGGATATCAGAATGATTTTTTTGTCTAGCTATTATAATCATCATCAACAGTTTCTTTCGGATGCATTCTATCAGAAAGATCCAACTTATCGGTTTATTGAAACATCGGAAATGACAGAAGCGCGCAGGGCACTCGGTTATGGAACCGGTCAGCTTCCTGCGTATGTGCAGCCTTACCGGGCAGGAAAAGATGTGGACCGGGAAGAAATCGAAAAAGCGGATGTTGTGTTGATTGGTTCGGCGCCGGAAGCGCTTCTGACTGAACGAAAGGAGCAGAAGAAACTGATCTTTCGTTATGAAGAGCGCCCGTTAAAAAAAGGACGCCAGCTTTGGAAATATCCATATCGTTATTTTAAATGGCACAGGGAAAATCCGGCGGATCAGCCCGTCTATATGCTGTGCGCGAGCGCATATACCGCGGCGGATTACGCCCGATTTCATCTGTTTCGGAATAAAACTTATAAGTGGGGATATTTTCCCCAATGCATTCGATATGACAAGCAGACCTTGTTTTCACAAAAGGACAGAACAAAAATACTCTGGTGCGGCCGTTTCCTGGACTGGAAGCACCCGGACGATGCCTTGGGTGTGGCCCGAAGATTAAAGGATGCGGGAATTCCCTTTACCATGGAACTGATCGGAACCGGCGTTATGGAGGAAGCTCTGCGGCAAAAGATCGGAGCGTCGGGACTGGAAGACTGTGTATCCATGCCGGGTCCGATGAAGCCGGAGCAGGTGCGGCACCGTATGGAACAAGCCGGAATTTATCTGCTCACCTCCGACCGGCAGGAAGGCTGGGGGGCTGTGCTGAATGAATCCATGAACAGCGGCTGCGCTGTGGTTGCCAGTCATGCGGCAGGTTCAGTACCCTATTTGGTCGAGCATGAAAAAAACGGGCTGATCTATCGCTCCGGAGATGTGGATATGCTCTGCAGAGCAGTAACAGATCTGCTTCAAAATCCGGAAAAGCAGCGCATTCTCGGAGAAAAGGCATATGATACGATCGTCGGGATGTGGAACCCCGAAGTTGCCGCAGAGCGCTTCTTTACTCTGGCCGGGCATATCTTAAACGGCGAGGAGGCTCCGGATCTGTATCAGACCGGACCCTGCAGCAAAGCGGAGATCCTTTCGGAAAGGTGGTTTAAAAATGAATGAGCAGCCGCTGATCAGTGTGATCATTCCGGTCTATAATGTAGAACCGTTTTTGAGCAGATGCCTGGATTCCGTGATCCGGCAAAGCTATCGGAATCTGGAGATTATTCTGATCGACGACGGGTCGGCCGATGCTTCCGGTGCAATCTGTGATGCATATGCGCAGAAGGATAGCCGGATCCGGGTGATCCATCAGAAAAACGCCGGTATAACCGGTGCCCGGAACGCAGGTCTGGCCGTGTGTACCGGAGCTTATATCGCGTTTGTAGACAGCGATGACGCCATTTTGCCGGATATGTATGAGAAAATGCTGCAGGCCTGCCAAACGGAAGCGGCGGATCTGGCTGTCTGCGGGATCGGCTTTGCTAATGGCCTTTACAGAAAAACGTTTTGCGATACAAAAAAGCGGATTTATGATAACCGGACCCTGATGGAAAGTTACCTTTCAAAACCTTATATCAATCATAGTGTCTGCAATAAATTATACGCTGCTTCGGTATTTAAGGATCTGTATTTTCCCACGATCGCCCGGAGTGAAGATATTGCTTTTATGCCGACAGCGCTTGCCGGGGTTCAAAAGGCTGTCTATCTGAATGCCCCGTACTATACGCAGTATTTGCGGACAGGCAGTCTCGAACGTTCTGCTTTCGGCAGCCGGGATCTGCTGATCCTGAAAGCGGTAAGACTGCGGCAGAACTTTATCCGGAAGCACTACCCGGATCTTTACGGATATTTGAAATTTGAATATGCCGGATACTGTATGATCCTGTTAAAACGGATCGCAAAACAGCATGCGTATCGAAAAAACAGAAAAATCTATCATAATTTGCTGCAGGCCGTTCAGTCGGAGGTCTCCCGTATCCCGGACGCCGAAAGAGACTGGCCGGAATACAAAGCGTATGCGTTCTGCCTGCGGCATCGGAATCGGTTCCTTTTGAAAAATGAACTGTACGGATATCGGGAGGACGCAAAAGCGTTTCTGAAAGGTATCTGCATAAAGCTGAAGAGGTGTGGTTGACATGAATGCTGAGGGGAGAACCTACAAAGCGCTTCGGAATACGACATTTGGCCTGATCTATAAAGCGGTAGATGTGATTCTGTCATTTATACTCCGGGCGGTCTTTATCCAAACACTCAGCCTTTCTTATCTGGGAGTCAACGGGCTCTTTACCAATATTCTGACGGTGCTTTCTCTGATGGAAGCCGGTGTGGGCTCGGCGATCGTTTTTTCTCTCTATAAGCCGCTGGCCGAACAGGACTATCCGAAGATTGCCTCGCTGATGAAGCTCTACAGGCAGGTATATCGTGCGCTGGGAATTTTGATCAGCGTGGCGGGATTTCTGCTTACGCCGTTTCTGCCGTTTATTATCAACCTGCCGGATACGATCCCGCATATCCATGTGATCTACTGGCTGACGATTGCCAGTACCGCGGTCACTTACTTTCTGTCTTACCGCCGGTCTCTGCTGCTTGCGGATCAGAGGGCGGATCTCAATACAAAAAATCTGATCCTGTTTCGGATCACGCGGTTTCTCCTGCTGGGAGCGGTTTTGCTCCTGACAGGAAATTTTATTTTGTATCTGACGGCGGATATTCTGAATACGATCGTTTCCAATCTCCACATTACCTATGTGATCCGAAAACGGTATAAACGCGTAGAAGAAACAGAGGCCCCTCCGCTTGCGAGGGAGGAAAAGCGGGAGATCGTCCGATATATGTCGTCCGGTATTCTGGCGAAAGTGGGACAGACGGTCGTAAACAGTACGGATAATATCCTGATTTCCGCCTTTATCAGTACGACTTTAGTCGGCATATATTCCAATTACAACATGATCTATATGAACCTGGATGTGGCGATCTATCTGATTTTCAGCGGGATCACGGCTTCCGTGGGTAATTATGCTGTGCAGAAATCTCCGGCGGAATCGGAGCAGCTGTACCGAAAACTGTTTTTGATCAATTACTTCATTACCTGCGTGGTATCGGTCTGCGCACTGTGTCTTTCCACGCCGTTTGTTCAGCTGTGGCTCGGCGCCGAGTATGCGTTCGAGGACGAAGTGGTCATTGTGCTGACGTTGAATTTTTATATTACATCATTATGCAACTGTGCCGGGAATTTCCTCTCGTCACAGGGACGGCTGTATTATAAAAACAGGTTCCGGGCGCTGATCGAAGCGGTCTCAAATCTCGTCGTCTCCCTGCTTCTGACAGCCGTGTTTGATCTGGGGATCATCGGAGTCTTTCTGGGAACTACGGCCTGTTTTGTATTCGGCCGGATGTGGATGGATTCTTATACGTTATACCGACATTGGTTTCGGGCGCCGTACCGAAGCTATGTGAAGATGTATCTGTTCCGGTTTGGCTTATTTATATGCCTTGCCGGTTTATGTAAAGAAATTACGGGAATCGTTTTCCGAACGCTTACAGTCAGTGTCTTTTCCTGGCTGCTCTGCGCCGTGCTCTGTGTCGCGGTTTCAGCGCTGGCGCTGTGCCTGCTCTATGCCGGTACGGAAGAATTTGCGTATATCAAGGGCCTTGTGTCCGGTATCCTGCGGAAACGATAATTTTGTGAAAGGACAGAAAACTATGCTTCATTTTACCGGAAAAACACTTCTGATCACGGGAGGCACAGGCTCCTTCGGAAATGCTGTGCTGGAGAGATTTTTAGAGACGGATATCGGGGAGATCCGCGTTTTCTCCCGGGATGAAAAAAAACAAGATGATATGCGGCATACGTTTCAGATGCAGATGCCGCAGGCGGCAGAAAAGATCCGATTCTATATCGGGGATGTCAGAGATCTTTCCTCCCTGAAAAACGCGATGCACGGCGTAGATTATATTTTCCATGCGGCAGCGCTCAAACAGGTACCGTCCTGTGAATTTTTCCCCATAGAAGCGGTGCGTACCAATGTCCTGGGGACAGAGAACCTTCTGACGGCGGCGATTGAGGAAGGGGTCAGATCGGTCGTCTGCCTTTCGACCGATAAAGCGGCCTATCCTGTGAACGCCATGGGGACTTCCAAGGCGATGATGGAAAAGGTGATCGTCGCCAAATCCAGAACAGTAAGCCCGGAGCGGACCAAGATCTGCTGTACGCGCTACGGAAATGTTCTGTGTTCCAGAGGAAGCGTAATCCCGCTCTGGATCGAACAGATTAAAAGAGGACAGCCTGTCACGATCACGGAACCGTCTATGACGAGATTTGTCATGTCGCTTGCGGAAGCTGTGGATCTGGTTCTGTTCGCGATGGAACATGGAGAGAGCGGCGATATTCTGGTACAGAAAGCGCCGGCCTGTACGATCCGGACTCAGGCGGAAGCGGTCTGCGAGCTGTTCGGAGCGGATAAAGCAAATATCCGGATGATCGGGATTCGGCATGGGGAAAAAATCTATGAGACCCTGCTTACTAATGAAGAATGTGCCAATGCGGTTGATATGGGGAAATTTTACCGTGTTCCGTGCGATAAGCGGGACTTAAATTATGATAAATATTTCCGCCAGGGAGATACCAAACGGAATGCGCTGACTGAATTTAATTCCAACAATACGAGAAGACTGAACGTAGAAGAAGTAAAAGAAAAGCTGCTGACGCTTCCTTATATTAAAGAGGAACTCAGAAACATGGAAGCCGGTCGGCAGTAACCGCAGAAAGAACAGGGAGAAAAGATGAGATCGGATTATTCAAGTGTTCATTTTCAGGAGAACGGAAAAATAAAATTATTGATCATCGTAGGCACGCGCCCGGAGATCATCCGCCTTTCCGCTGTGATCCCAAAATGCAGAAATTATTTTGATACTGTTTTGGCGCATACGGGGCAGAATTATGATTATACGCTGAATGGCGTATTTTTTCGGGATCTGAAACTTCAGGATCCGGACGTCTATCTGGACGCAGTCGGGCAGGATCTGGGGGAAACGATGGGAAATATCATTTCCGCCTCTTATCAGCTGATGGCTGCCATAAAACCGGATGCGGTTCTGGTGCTGGGCGATACAAATTCCTGTCTGTCCGTGATCAGCGCGAAGCGGCTGCATATTCCGATCTTCCATATGGAGGCCGGAAACCGGTGCAAGGACGAGTGTCTTCCGGAGGAGACGAACCGCAGGATCGTGGATATCATCAGCGATGTCAATCTGGCGTATTCAGAACATGCCAGAAGATATCTTGCGGAGTGCGGTCTGCCGAAGGAAAGAACCTTTGTGACCGGATCCCCTATGGCGGAAGTGCTTAGAAAAAATCTTGCCGAGATCGAGAACAGTGATATCCACAGCCGGTTGGGTTTGGAAAAGAAAAAATATATCCTTCTTTCCGCACATCGGGAAGAAAATATCGATACAAAAGAAAATTTCCGCTCTTTATTTGAAGCGGTCAATCTGATGGCGGCCCGTTATGATCTTCCGATCCTGTATTCCTGTCATCCGAGAAGCAGGAAGCGTCTGGAAGAGAGCGGATTTTTATTGGATGAACGGGTAAAGCAGCATGAGCCGCTGGGATTTCATGATTATAACTGTCTGCAGATGCACGCGTTCTGTGTAGTTTCCGACAGCGGTACGCTTCCGGAGGAGAGCAGCTTTTTTACCGGTATCGGAAAACCGTTTCCGGCAGTTTGTATCCGGACGTCTACGGAGAGACCGGAAGCATTGGAAAAAGGGTGTTTTGTACTGTCCGGGATCACCGGGAAGGGATTGCTGCAGGCAGTAGAGCTTGCGGTGCGGATGAATGAAAAGAAAGACGAGGGGATTCCAGTGCCGGATTATATAGAGGAGAATGTCAGCACAAAAGTGGTAAAGATCATTCAGTCCTATACCGGTATTGTCAACCAGGTCGTATGGAAAAAAGGCGGTCTGCTATGAGTACAGAGAATCGGACTTCCAATTCGGTATTTGATATCGTTAAACTGATCCTGGCGCTTATGGTTGCCGCAATCCATGCCTCCCTGTTTCCTGAGGTCTTATATCCTTGGCTTCGGATCGCGGTGCCGCTTTTCTTTATCCTATCTTCCTATTTTCTGTTTCTTAAAGTAAACGCCTCCGCGGATAAGCGAAGTGTGATCAAACGGTATATTGTCAGAAATCTGCGGCTGTATGCGTTTTACTTTATCTTGCTGCTGCCGTATACCATCTACGTTCGGGACTGGTTCGCAGAGGGCGTGGGAAAAGGGCTTCTGCTGCTTTTGCGGGATTTCTTTTTTGCCAGTACGTTTCCGGCGTCCTGGTATATTATGGCAAGCGTGATCGCAGTCGTCCTCATTTCCTTTGCCTCGAAATATCTGTCCGGCAGGGCTTTGTGCCGGATTACATTTCTGCTCTATTTGTTAATCGCGTTTCGTTCGGCCTACTATCATTTATATTTTGACAAGATTCCGATTCTTTCTTCTGCCGTAAACGCTTACGATCAGATCTTTACGCCTGCTTATACGAGTTTTCCCGTAGCCTTATTCTGGGTTGCGGTCGGCAAACGGTTTGCGGAAGCGCGGGAAAGAACGGATGGTTTATTTTGGCGAAAAGCGGTGCTGCTGGTACTATCCGGCGCAGGACTGTGGCTTGAGTGGAACTTTGTGAGGATCAAAACCGGCAGGCTTAATTATGACTGCTATCTCATGCTGGCGCTGTTTGTACCGGTTCTGTTCGATCTGATCCGGTCGATTCCGGCGAAATACTATGCCGCGGGGCCCAATTTAAGAAAGATCAGCACCGTGATCTATACAACGCATATGCCGTTTCTGACGGTGGCGTCCGCTCTGCTGCGGCGGATGCAGATCGCGTATCCGCTGTTTTGCTATACGTTTGCGGTATGCGGATGCCTTGTGACAAGTCTGCTGATCCTGCATTTTGAGAAGAAGCCGTATCTGCGATGGTTAAAGTATGCGCATTAAGAAAACGGAAGGAATGGAGAAGAGAATGAAAATTTTGATCACCGGAGCCGATGGGTTTGTCGGAAAAAACCTTACAGCGGCTCTTCGGAATATCGCGGAAGGAAAAGACAGGACAAGACCGGAGATTCAGATCGATGCGATCTTTTCGTATGATATCGGGACACCGCCGGAACTGTTGGAGGAATTCTGCGAAAAGGCCGATTTTGTATACCATCTGGCCGGCGTGAACCGTTCGGACAGCGCCCAGGCGTATCGGGAAGGAAATGTCGATTTGACAGCCCGGCTGCTGGAACTATTAAAACAAAAGAAAAATACCTGTCCGGTTATGCTGTCCGGCTCGATCCAGGCTTCTCTGATCGGCAGATATGACGGGATTTACGGGAGAAGCAAGAAGGAAGGCGAAGACTTGTTTTTTGCCTACGCCCGCGAAACGGGGGCCAGGGTGCTGGTTTATCGCTTCCCGAATCTGTTTGGCAAATGGTGCCGGCCGAATTATAACAGTGCGGTCGCTACCTTTTGCTTTAATGCGGCGCACGGACAGCCGTTTACCGTTCACGATCCGAACACGGAGCTGGAACTTCTGTATATTGACGATCTGATTCGGGAATTGCTGGATGCGCTGGGGGGAAAAGAGCATCGCTGCGAATTCGCGGGGATCAGCGCGATCCCGCAGAAAACGGGGAAATACTGTTTTGCGCCCGTAACGCATCGGGTAACGCTCGGAGAGATCGCGAAGCTGCTGGAGGAGTTTAAGGCACAGCCGCGGACGCTGGAGATGCCTAAGATCCCGAAGAACAGCTTTGCGAAAAAACTGTATTCGACCTATATCAGTTATCTGCCGAAGGAGCAGGCGGCTGTTGCGCTGACGGGCAGCAGCGATCTCAGAGGAAGTTTTACGGAACTGATCAAGACAGAGGATTGCGGGCAGGTAAGTGTGAACAGAATCCGGCCGGGCTGTACCAAAGGACAGCACTGGCATCATACAAAATGGGAAATTTTCATTGTGGTGGCAGGAGAAGGTCTGATCCGCCAGAGAAAGATAGAAACAGGGGAAGTTATGGAATTTAAAGTAAGCGGGGAAAAGCCGGAGGCGGTCTATATGCTGCCGGGCTATACGCACAGTATCACGAACCTTTCGGACTCTGCGGATCTGGTGACCGTGATGTGGGCCAATGAAAAATTTGATCCGTCTGCGCCGGATACGTTTTCCGAAACGGTCTGAGGCGCGGATGCCGGAACGAAGGAGTGGAGATTAAAATGGAAGCAGAAACGAAAAATCAGCTGATCAGTGTGATCGTTCCCGCCTATAACGCGCAGAACTGGATCGCCGAGTGCGTTCAATCGGTTTACGCGCAGACGTATCCGGCATGGGAGCTGATCGTTGTGGATGACGGTTCTTCCGACAAAACCCTGGAGATCGTAAGGAAAACAGCAGAGGATAAAGAAAATGTTACAGTAATTACCCGCGCCCATTCGGGGGGGGGTATCGCAGGCAAGGAATATCGGTCTGGAGGCGGCAAAAGGCGCATATATCGTATTTCTGGATTCTGATGATATGCTGCTGCCCGACGCGCTGGAATTTTTATACCGGTCGCTTATGCGGGAGCAGTGCGATATCGCAGTCGGCAAAAAGATAACCTTTTCTCCGGACGGAAGCGAAACAGCCGGTGTGTATCCGAATAAAAAAGAAATCTGGAACGGAACGGAGGGACTGCGGCATTCCCTGGAGGATCATCTCGCCACATATGCGGCATGGGGAAAGCTGTATAAAAAAGAATGGATCGGTGAAACTCGTTTTGTGCAGGGCCGGCAGATGCATGAGGACAGTTATTTTGTATTCCAATGTCTGTTAAAGCAGCCCAAAGTGGCGGTTTTTGATGTTCCCGTACTGCGGTACCGTCTGAGTGAAAACAGTATTTCGCGCTCGCCGGTTTCAGAACGTGTATTTGATATCCTGTATTTTGCAAAACAGAAGAAAAAAGAGATAGAAGAGAAATTCCCGGAACTTACGCCGCTTACTTATAATCTGATGGTAAAGGCAGATATGGCGCTGCTGCGCAATCTGGCGCGGGCGCGGGGAAATCAGTACCGCAAAGACGAAAACGCGTGTATCCGCCGGATCCTGCAATGGAAAGCGTATTTTATTCCCGCGACTGCGGCGGATGAGAAATGGTTTTTCATTCTTACCCATCATTTGTACCGTCCGTATAAACTGGCTTACCGTTTAAAACGGGTGTGCAGGGGGTAAAAAAAGCCGAAAAAGCATAAAAAATAAGAAGAAACCAGAAATTGGAGTGAAATTTTTTGAAAAAAGACTTGCATTTTCAATTATAAAATGGTATTATGCTATCGGAATGGTTTCAACGAGAATTCAGTCTCCTCTTTGAATCATACATAAAAAGAGAAATCCTTTTCTCTGGGGGACGGATTTTACATGTTCCGGAAAGGAGGGTAGGGTCCTATGAAGAAGAGTTTTTTTGCATTAGTAATGGCTTTAGTCATGGTTGTAACAAGCGCTGTCAGCGTATTTGCTGCTGAGGAAACTTTCCGTGATAAGGCAATCGCAGAAATCAAGGCACAGCTGGCTTCTTATAACATCGATGCAAGCAGCATGGCAGATGTGATCGACTCTCTGAGCGATGACGATCTGCGTGTACTTCAGGCAAATCGCGAGGAGTTAGTTGCAAAGGCTGATAAGGCTATTGCAGATGTGCAGGCTGCAGAAAGTAAGGAAGCTGCTCTGGCAATCGCTCAGCAGGCATTGGCAGATGTAAACGACATTCTGGTACAGGCTGGTATTACAGTTGACAAAGTCGCAGTTGAGATTACTGCAGACGGTTTTGCTGTAACAGCAACAGTAAAGACTGAGACTGCTGAGGCAACCCCGAGCATTGAAGTTGCTGCAACGGATGAGCCGACTGATACACCGGCTGACAAACCGGCTGATAACACACCGGCTGACAAACCGGCTAATAACAATCCGGCAGGCGTTCAGACTGGTGACAGCAATGCTGTATTAGCACTGATCTGCTGTGCAGGCGTTGTATTAGCATTAGCTGTAGGTGCAGTTAAGAGCCGCAGCGTAGCATAGACCTTATCGGTTTTATGCACTTTGTTTGGAAATAAGGAACCGGAGATCTGCAAAGATTTCCGGTTTACTTTTTTAAGAATGGTATTTTTATTTATCATAGAGAGGACATGTTATGAAACAGAAATCTTTCTTTCGGGAACACTGGGGCGCCTGTGTGGCAGTACCCGTGGTGTTCGCACTGATTGCGTTTGGGATTTTGGCGCTGTTATCTTATTCCTTTCTTTCTCCGTATGCGGGGCTGGTACAGGTTTTTATGAATGAATCTGAAGAAGAAGAGGGTCCCAGGGATCTGATGGCGGATCTGGAGCAGATGGAACAGAACGAAACAACGGAACCGGAGACACCGGACGCTTCGAAAGAAGATACGATCCCGATGTCGTCCATTACGATGCCGAAGGAGGGAGACCGGTACGGAACGATCACGGTCGGCGGAACGGCAATCAGCTGTCCCCTGTATTATGGGAGCAGCAATGCCAGCCTGAACCGCGGCGCGGGTACCTTTTCCAATAATCTGGATGTCGGGATTCCGGGGCGCGGACGCACCATTTTTATCATGGGGCATAATCATACGTTCTTTAGTGATCTGAGACATGCGGAAGTGGGGCAGAAGGTTACGATTAAAACACATTACGGAACTTACATATATAAGATCGTAGATATGAAGCCGGTGGATTATGAAGACAGCAGTGCTTACGATCTGTCGCGGAAGGAAGAAAACCTGATCCTGTATACCTGTTATCCGTTTTCAGAGCTGGGCTTTACCCGTCAGCGTTATTTTGTATACTGCGACTATGTATCCGGTCCGCAGATTGACCCGACCAGATAAGGAATGGAGTGTGTGATCGATGAAAGAAAAGAAGAGAGAAAAAAATAACCGCTCCGTGAAACAGTATAAAGGAGCATCGCTGCCCTGGTCGTTGGGAATGGCGTTTTTGACTTCCCTGCTGCTGGCTGTCTTCGCTTCCCTGGTTGTAATCTATTTTACGGCAGGGAATGAGGAATATATGAAACAGAGCGCGGAAGACGGAGAGTTTGGCGCGCATGTATATCAGATACTTTCGGAGAACTATACCAGTTACAGCGCGGCTTCCGGTTTCGATAAACAGGTATTGCTGGGACCGGTTTCGCCGGATCGGATCAACGAGGATATCAAAGCGTCGATCGATGAGATCTATAACGGGGACGGGAAACTGGACAGCAGAGAAAATGTCAAGGAAGAGATCTACAACGCCATGGAAGCAGATGCGGTCCGGCAGGGCGTGGAAGTGACGGACAGCGTAAAGGAAGCGCTGCAGATGACGGCGGAATATTGCCGCTATGATTATATGAATTATGTGGCGATCCCGTTGGCGAGCCAGATTTCGATCATCGTACATAAGCTGGATCGGGTACTCTGGATCGGACTCCTGCTGATGGCGCTGTTCACATTAGCTGCGCTGTTTTTGACGTTCCGTTTGGCAGGCGGCGGCGGAATCGGACTGCGGTTTTTGTCCTATTCCTTTATTACCGCAACAATCCTCAGCTTTGTCTTTGGCAATCTGATCTATCCGATGCTGAAGCTGGAGCAGCTTTCACTGAATCCTGCTTCCATCAAGCGGTTTTTATTGTGCTACGTGGAAGGACTCTTCCGGATGTTTAACACAGTCGGCCTGGTGTTCGCGGCAATTTCCATCATCCTGGTCGGATTCTCTGTGTTAATGCCGAGGATCCGCAGATTATCCCATGTACGCTATTAAAACCGTATAGAATGGAAGAAATCTACGATTCGTGGATTGTATTATAAAAGTATTTTTTGTATAGTAAAAGCAGTAGACGGAAGATCGGTTTACTGCTTTTTCTTTTTTTACGGGATAAGAGAACAGAAGGAGTCTGGAAAAATGGATAGGAAAGCAACAGGGGAATTGATTGCCCGCAGGCGGAAAGCAATGGGACTGACGCAGAAGAATCTGGCGGAAAAGATTGGCGTGACCAATAAAGCAGTGTCGAAATGGGAAAACGGGGAAGGGCTTCCGGACGTCGGACTGCTGTCGGCGCTGGCGGAGGCACTGGATATTTCCGTAGACGCTCTGTTAAAAGGGGAAACGGCAGAAAGAAGGGTCAATATCGTTCCGGTCAAAACGGACGATACGGACTGGAAAATGTCGTTTTCTGCAGAAGAACCCCTTTTGCCCAGGCAGGAAGAAAATCGGAAGCAGGCGGTCAGCATTCTTTTTGTGATTGCTGTGGTATGTCTTTATTTCTCTTTTGATACAAGTGCATTGTGGTCGCATATTGTAGAATTGATCGGAAGTCTGTTCTTTTTGATCGGTTTTTGCTGCTGCCGCGGAGAAAATGAGGAATTTCAGAAAGGATACCGGTACGCGAAATGCTATACCCTATATAAAGCCGGCTCGACTGTTTGGAAGGCTTCGGTTTTTATGCTTTACACGAAAGTATTTCTGATCCTGGATCTTGTGATCGATCTGGCTTTGAAACTATGTCTGCTGTACCGCCTCATGGAAGGCAGCCAGCTGCTCAATGAAAAAGCAGAGCGGTTTTTGCGCAGCCGGCAGGATCAGGGCGTGTGGATCGCAGCCGTTATTTATGTATGGGTGGCAATGCTGCGTTTTTGGGCTCCGGAAGCCTGCCATATTTCCATTGCAATGGCAGGGTTTGCGCTGATCGTGGGTTTTCTGGCGTTTCGAGTTTGGGAAGGCATGCAGATCTGGAGAAATAATCCGGAATGCCGCCTGCCAAAAGCTGTCGGGCTCGCAAAGCCTGTTTTGCTCTGGAGCGTGAGTACCGCGCTCTGTGCGCTGGCAATAGGCGGAATGACCTTTGCGCTGCACTGGAGCCGGGAGATCGTAAAGACGGAGCAGCAGGGAGAGGTATTGGAGACGGAAGCGCAGGAAATCCGCGGGCGGCTCCTGGACGGCGGGTTTCCGCTGAATTTCCTGCAGTATTTCGATGAAGCGGAATTGCTTCGCTACAAAAACGTGAAACAGGTAGTGACAGATAAAGTTTCGGATTCTGTTACGGTGGTGTATTGCTATCTGGATGACGGCACCTGCCGGGCTGCCGGATTTTACAGGAATTATGCGGATGAAGACGGGCATGAGATAAAGATGGAGCGGGAAGAATATACGTTTGTCGGAGATTGCGATACTGATATTTTGGAAAAAACACTGGAAGTGTACGCGCTTTATGAGAAAGACGGTTATCTGGAGCGTGCCGAACCGGAAAAAGAGAAAGAGTATTCTTCACTGGCGCAGTATCGGCTGGAATGTCCTGAGGAGAATAGAATCGGTGAGCAGGAATTGGGCGTACTGAGTTATGAAGTTCTTAACAAAGGCAGTTATGTGGTGACTTACCGGCTGGGGAATCCGGGATATGACTCAAAATGTACCTATTTTACCTATGTGCTGCCGGCAAAGGCTGAGGAAAGACTGTGGGTGTATCACCAGTACAGAAATGCCGAATTTACCTTTCCGTTTACCGGGCCGATGGCGGCAGAGGTTGATCATATCTGTACGGTGGAACGGGTAGTCCGCTGGAACATACAGGCGGATCTGAATGGGAAAAAGGCAAGCGAAGTAGTGGAAACCCTGAGCGGATTTCTGTATTCACACTGGGTTAATATAACCTGTGTGGAGATTGCCAAGCTGGATCTGGATGCATCCGGCAGATATCAGGGAGGCGGTCTGTCGGTACGGTTCCGCTCTGAAGCGGAAAATGAGATCATAGTTCAGAACTTTTCGGATATTCTGGGAGAAGAGAATACATTCCTCTATGTGGAGCAGAGATATCCGGATTCCGACACAGATCGGATCGCATGGGAGCAAATGCTGTCGCTGCGGGATTGTATCAATATCCTGAAATGGCTTCCGTTTCAGGAGATCCCGATTGATGCGGCCGGGATCAGGCTGTCTTCCGGCACGGAGAATATTCCGGCAGAGGAAAAAGGGCACTGTTATTGGTACGATTCTTCTAAGGTAAAGCTGAAACCGGTAAAGGCAGGGCTTTTGCTGCTGCATCCGCTGACGTTTCGGGACAGCCGGGGAGAAATCTGGGCGTTTGCGGCCGGGAATCAGATCGGAACTCATAAAATTGTATGAAAAAAAATACAATTCATGCTGTCGGGTTTTCACCATTTTTGGGAGTTTTCCTCTGTGAAATTGGTGAAAAAACCTAGAAAAACACTGGAAAAATCCAGTTATGCTCAGAGTTATCACCCTTATCCACATTTTTTTTGCGGTCGATTTTGAAGTTATCCACATTACGAAAAAGAAGACTTTTTTGACAAATGACATAAATTTTTACGGTTCGACAAATGCCGGAAAACCTGATTTTTTGCTGAAATGGCACTAGACAAACCGGTGCAGGTATGCTATACTACCACGGTAATTTCCCTTACGCAGATTTCGGACACTCCGACCATATCTTCGTAGCGGGTATAATCAAAAGAAGGAGGACACTATCATGATTTCAAAGGAAAAGAAGACCGAGATCATCAAGGCTTACGGCAGAACACCGGAAGATACCGGTTCACCGGAAGTGCAGATCGCGATTCTGACGGCCCGGATCCAGGAGCTGACAGAGCATTTGAAGACGCACCAGAAGGATCATCATTCCAGACGCGGCTTATTGAAGATGGTAGGACAGAGACGTGGTCTGCTGGACTATTTAAAGAAGACGGATCTGGAAGGCTATCGTTCCCTGATTGAGCGTTTAGGTATCAGAAAATAATAAAGTACTTGCGAAACAGAGCCCACCTGTGATATACTATATCGTTGGTGGGCTTTTTGATGGAATCGAGGCCACTAAAAAGGATATGCACCCGGAGCGGCGCGTATATTTTTTAGTTGTTTCGATACCTCTGCGCCCGTCGAATATCGTCACGGAACGTGACCGGACATAAGGAGGAATTTATGTATAAGAGTTTCAGTATGGAACTGGCAGGCAGAACCCTGACAGTTGATGTGGGAAGAGTTGCGAAGCAGGCAAATGGCGCCGCTTTCATGCACTATGGCGATACGGTTGTATTATCAACGGCAACGGCATCGGACAAGCCCAGGGAAGGAATCGATTTCTTCCCGTTAAGCGTTGAATATGAAGAGAAGATGTACGCAGTCGGCAAGATTCCGGGCGGATTTAACAAGAGAGAAGGAAAGGCGTCCGAGAATGCGATCCTGACTTCCCGTGTGATCGACCGGCCCATGCGTCCGTTATTCCCGAAGGATTACCGCAATGACGTTACGTTAAATAACCTGGTTATGTCTGTTGATCCGGATTGTTCTCCGGAACTGACTGCAATGCTGGGTTCCGCCATTGCTACGGCAATTTCCGATATCCCGTTTGACGGCCCCTGCGCAACGACGCAGGTCGGCCTGATCGACGGTGAATTTGTATTTAATCCCAATGCGGAGCAGAAGGCGGTTTCCGATCTGCAGCTGACCGTGGCTTCTACCGCAGAGAAGGTCATTATGATCGAGGCCGGCGCGAATGAAGTGCCGGAGGACAAGATGATCGAGGCGATCTACGCCGCGCATGCAGTGAACCAGGAAGTGATCGCGTTTATCAATCAGATCGTTGCCGAGGTTGGAAAGCCCAAGCATGCGTATGAGAGTTTTGCCGTACCGGAAGAGATGTTTGCGGCCATGAAGGAGATTGTGACGCCGGAAGAGATGGAAGTCGCAGTATTCACGGATGAAAAGCAGGTAAGAGAAGCGAATATCAAGGAGATTACGGAGAAGCTGGCAGAGGCGTTTGCGGAGAACGAAGAATGGCTGGCAAAGCTGGATGAAGCTGTTTATCAGTATCAGAAGAAGGTTGTCAGAAAGATGATCTTAAAGGATCACAAGCGTCCGGACGGACGTGCCATTACGGAGATCCGTCCGCTGGCTGCGGAGATCGATCTGCTGCCCCGTACACACGGTTCCGCGATGTTTACCCGGGGACAGACACAGATCTGTACCGTTACGACGCTGGCGCCGCTTTCCGACGCGCAGAGACTGGACGGACTGGATGAGTCGGTTACCTCCAAGCGCTACATGCACCATTATAATTTCCCGTCCTATTCGGTAGGTGAGACGAAGCCCTCCAGAGGACCGGGACGCCGTGAGATCGGGCACGGCGCGCTGGCAGAGCGGGCCCTGGTTCCGGTGCTGCCGAGCGAAGCGGAGTTCCCTTATGCGATCCGTACCGTATCGGAGACGATGGAATCCAACGGTTCTACCTCTCAGGCAAGTATTTGTGCGTCTACGATGTCTTTGATGGCGGCAGGCGTGCCGATCAAGAAGCCGGTAGCCGGTATTTCCGCAGGTCTGGTGACCGGAGATACGGATGACGATCACATTGTATTGACGGATATCCAGGGACTGGAAGATTTCTTCGGCGATATGGACTTTAAGGTAGCCGGAACCCATGACGGAATTACGGCGATCCAGATGGATATTAAGATTCACGGTCTGACCCGTCAGATCGTGGAAGAAGCGATCGCGGCAACCAAAGCGGCCAGAGAATATATTTTGACGGAAGTTATGGAACCGGTGATTGCAGAACCCAGACCGGAAGTCGGCAAGTATGCGCCGAAGATCATTCAGATTCAGATTGATCCGGAGAAGATCGGCGATGTAATCGGACAGCGCGGCAAGACGATTAATGAGATCATTGACCGTACCGGTGTGAAGATCGATATTGACGATGACGGTGCTGTTTCCGTATGCGGCACCGATCAGGAGCAGATGAATGAAGCGATCAAGATGATTCAGATCATCTGCACGGACTTTGAAGAGGGCCAGAAGCTGGAAGGCAAGGTCGTTTCCATTAAAGAATTCGGCGCATTCATCGAGTTTGCGCCCGGCAAAGAGGGTATGGTGCACATTTCCAAGATCGCGAAGGAGCGGATCAATCGGGTAGAGGATGTGCTGACGCTGGGCGACAAGGTGAAAGTAGTCTGCTTAGGAAAAGACAAGATGGGAAGAATGAGTTTCAGTATTAAGGACTACAAATAGAGACTGGAAGGGCAAAGTGGCCGCGGACCGATAAGGTTGCGGTCACTTTTTCCTCACTGGAACGGAAAATCGGGAGGTGTAAACAATGCGGGATGTATTGACGATTTTGGAGAATCTGCGGAAGGACGCCATGCGGGATGCGGAACTTCGTGAGAAGCTGTTGGCTGTGAGAACGGAGAAAGAGCCGTTTATCGCGTTTTGCCGGACTTGCCGGGAACTGGGCTATGAGATTTATGAGATGGAGCTGATCGCGGCGGGCGAGGAGTCTTATGCCGCTATGCGCCGCAGTACGAACGGCGGCGGAGAGAATTCTCCCAAGCTGGCAGGGGAAGACGATTTTTATGAATTGTTCATGGCGGAACTGGAAGAAATGCAGGCTTGACGGCTGGGCGGTTCTGCTGTCGGATTCCTGTTTGGAAATGAAGAATATGCGGATGCTGACCGTGTTATAATAGAAATGGAAATGAAGCGGAAAAGGAAGAAAGTTTGGACGAAAATGATCTGGATCACAGTTGGGATTGCCGCGGCGCTGATGCTTTTCTGCGTGGGCGGAAATCTTTATATAAAGCAGAAATATCAGGATCGGATTCTGACGGCGGCGGAGTGTGACGGGATAGAGGCGGACTGCATTATGGTGCTGGGCGCTCTGGTCTATGCGGACGGCAGACCCTGTCATATGCTGGAAGACCGTCTGAACCGGGGAATTGAATTGTATCAAAACGGGATATCGGACCGTCTGCTGATGACCGGGGATCACGGGCAGGAAGAATATGACGAAGTCAACGTGATGAAGCGGTATGCGTCGGACGCGGGCGTTCCGAAAGACTGCATTTTTATGGATCACGCTGGCTTTTCTACCTATGATTCCATGTACCGGGCAAAAGAGGTATTTCAGGTGCAGAAAATGGTGATCGTAACACAGCGCTACCATATGCCGCGCGCACTGTATATTGCCAATGAACTGGGAATCGACGCTTATGGCGTCTGCGCGGAGGAGATTCGCTACGGCGGTCAGGCTATGCGGGATATCCGGGAAGCGGCGGCGCGGATCAAGGATCTCTGGAGCGTATTCCGGAGAGCCGAACCGAAATATCTGGGAGAGGCGATTCCCATCAGCGGATCGGGCGATGCGACAGACGATTTGATCAAGCATTGATGTTAAGCCTGCTTCTTATAGTTTAACGGCGAAGTGCCGTAGTATTTTTTAAACAGTTTACTGAAATGGTACACGTCTTCATAGCCCACCTGTCTGGCAATCTCTTTAATGCTGTTGGCATTGTCGGGAGTCAGCAGCTCTTTGGCTTTTTCCAGCCGGATCTTGATCAGGTAATTGATGGGCGCTTCGCCGGTAACTTCCTTAAAGATCTTGGATATGTATACAGGGCTCAGATACATGATCTGCGCCAGTTCGTCCAGTGTGATCTTCTCGTCATAATGAGTGAGCAGATAGTTCTGGATCTGGGAGACCAGATGTTTCCGGTCGTAATGTTCAAATCCGTAAGGAACGAGCGGCTGCTCGCTTCGATAGATCTCCCGATACAGAGCGATGACAATCTGCGTCAGACAAGCGTCGATGACGGCGCACTTGCCAGGCAGCCGGTTATTGTGCTCGTAGAGGATCGTATTGGTTTCTTTCATCAGCGTGGCGCGAAAAGCCGCGGTGGTTCGGATGATCGGGTTGTTGTCCGGCAGTGTAAAATGGTTCATGGCCGGATCGGACAGACACAGATCAAAGCCCAGAATCACACTGGTAAACGTATCGTCGTTGCCGCAGAGTACGTTTCCATGTTCTAAGTCCGGGTTGATCACGATTGCGTCGCCTGCTTCTACCGCATAGGAATTGCCGTCAATATAGTAGATTCCGGAACCGGAATAAATGTACATCAGCTGTGTGTGGGAGTGGGAATGGATATTCCCTTTGCCGTCCAGCGTGGCCTTAAATGCATAGATCAGCTTGGGATGAAAGCCGGGGCTGTCCAGACTGCAGATCAGTTCTTCCGGGGTATTCATAAGACGCCTCCTTCTGCCTGCGTAAGCTCTTTTTTCTAGCATAGCGAATTTTGGGGAAAATGTAAATACGCGAATTGTGTTTTTTGTAAAACTGTGATAAAATGACCGTATTATGAAACGAGGATTTATTTTTGATTTAGACGGAACGCTGTTGGATACAATCGAATCGATCGCGGTGAATGCCAACCGCGTCTTAGCAGAATTCGGATATCCGCCCAATGAGATCGGGCAGTACCGCTATTTCGCCGGAGACGGACAGGAGGAGCTGATCGCCCGGGCAATGCGGGCGGCCGGCGCGCAGACGATGGAGGAGTTTCCCGCTGTGCTGGCCAGATACCGGGAATTGTTCCGGGACGGGTGTATGTATCATGTCAGACCGTTCCCCGGTATGCGGAAAACCCTGGAGACTTTGAAAGAGAAGGGCGTCAGACTGGCGGTATTTTCCAACAAGGCGGATGAAAATGTGAAGCGGATGATCTATGAGATTTTCGGGAAAGCATTTTTTGACGCAGTGCTGGGCGCCAGACCGGACTATCAGAAGAAACCCAGCCGGGAGGGCGTGGATCGGATCCTATCTTCGCTGGGACTGCGGCCGGAGGAATGTGTCTATGTGGGCGATACCTCTACGGATATGAAGACCGGAACCGGAGCCGGGATTTTTACGGTGGGCGTACTCTGGGGATTCCGGGACCGCGCGGAGCTTGCGCAGTACGGAGCGGATCGGATCATTGAGCGTCCGGAAGAACTATTGGAAATAGGAGACTGCGTATGATAAGACTGATTGTCAGTGATGTGGACGGCACGCTGCTCGCGGAAGGGCAGAAGGAGCTGCCGCGGGATTTTATAGATCGGGCCAATGCGATCCAGGATGCGGGCATTCTCTTTGCGGCTGCCAGCGGCAGGCAGTATCCGAATTTGAAACGTCTGTTTCGGGATCTGAAGCAGGATATCCTGTATATCTGCGAAAACGGCGCATTGGTGGTCTATCAGAATAAGGTCTTGTTCAAACAGCCGATTCTGCGGGAGATGGGAATGGAGCTGATGGCGGATGTCTGGGAGCAGGACGGCTGCGAGGTCCTGCTGTCGGGAAAGACTACGTCTTATATTTTCCCGAAGAGAATGCGGTTTTACCAGTATATGGAAGAAGTTGTCGGGAATCACTGTACGCTGATCGAACACCCGGACCAGGTCGAGGAGGCGTTTTTAAAGATTTCGGCTTATTGTGAGGACGGGATTGAGCCGTATGCGGATGTGCTGACTGCCAAATGGGAGAACAGACTGCGGACAGCGGTGTCCGGCAGCCGCTGGCTGGATTTTAACAGCCGGACAGCGGGGAAAGGAGCCGCCCTGCGCAGGATACGGCAGCAGTTCGATATTTCCTATGAAGATACGATGGTATTCGGTGATAATTTTAATGACCTGGATATGTTTGAACAGGGCTATTTCAGCTACGCCATGCTGCATGCGGACAGTAACATACGGACGCAGGCGCGTTATGTGACACAGGACGTCGCGTCGATTCTGCAGGATGTTCTGTATATGAATGAAAGGTAGGATTCAGATGGAATTGGATTTGATGTGTGCGGAAACCTTTTTAAGAGATCAGGAGAAGCTGGTGCCGTATCCGGTTGCGGAAACGGCGGAGGAAGCCATGGAATTTCTGGAAGACTGTATGGCGCAGGTGTTCGGAAGCCTTGCGGAGATTCGGGACTACTGGGAAGAAATGGGGATGGACGCGGCGGATATGACCGATCAGGAGATCGCGGAATCCCTGGAGGTGTTTCCCCTGCCGGATGGGCGGTATCTCGTAGTAGAGGCTTAAAAGCGGCTTAAATAAGCTAACGGAAAGAGGGAGATATACGAAAATGTCAAATAAATCGGATGACAGTTGTGTAATTGTACATTCCCATAACGTGAATCTTGACAGGGATTATGTTCAGTGGATCTATAATGTGAAACAGCGTTTTCAAAACGCACAAATAAAGGCTGCGGTAAAGGTTAATTCAGAGCAGCTTCTTTTTAACTGGCAGCTTGGCAGAGATCTTGTAGTTCAGCGTGCGGAAGAAAAGTGGGGGAAAGGTGTAGTAGAGCAGGTGAGCCTTGATCTGCAGAATGCTTTTCCTGATTCACGTGGTTTTTCTGCGCGAAATTTATGGTTTATGAAACAATGGTATTCGTTTTACGCTTTAAAAAGTGAAACCGCCGGACTTATTAAAGATTTTGAAACACATATTAACAAAGAAAATATAAAAATGAACCAGCTTGGTTCAGAAATTCAAGAGCAAAAACTGAATCAGGTCGGTTCAGAAATGCGATTCCCGACATTTTTTGCTTATATTCCCTGGAGACATCATGTACTGATTGTACAAAAATGTAAAACAATCGAAGAAGCTCTGTTTTATATGAAGCGGACAATCGAAGAAGGTCTGAGTCGGAATGCATTGGATAATTGTATTCGTGCCGATCTATATCATGTGATGGGCGCAGCAATTACAAATTTTAATGTACAGCTTCCGGCTCCGCAGGGCAAACTGGCGCAGGAATTGTTAAAAGAAAAATATGATCTGGGATTCCTTAGTCTCTCTGCGGAATATGATGAGACTGCGCTGGAGGATGCGATTGAAAAGCAGATGACAAGATTTCTGCTTGAATTAGGCGATGGCTGGGCGTTTGTCGGCAGGCAGAAGGAGATCATCATTTCGGGCAAGACCAGAAAGATTGATCTGCTTTTCTATCATATCTACTTAAGATGTTATGTGGTTATAGAATTAAAGGTAAAACCGTTTGAACCGGAATTTGCCGGTAAATTAAATTTTTATGTAAATGCAGTAAATGAGCTGATTCGTAAAGAGGGGGACAATCCATCAATCGGACTTCTGATCTGCAAAGATATGGATCGGACTGAAGTACAGATGGCGTTTGAGGGAATTACGACACCCATGGGCGTTGCCACCTATGACAATGTGAAAATTAAAGAGATTCAGGAACATTTGCCAACCGCGGAACAAATCAGGCAGCAGATTGCAATTGCAGAAGAAACATTCCGATTGAATATGCAAAACAAACCGAGTGAAATAGACCATGAATCATGAACCGGTTCCGGAAAGACCGGTTCAGCGGGATCTGTGCAGAAGACGCCCGATCAGCAGAAACAGCAGAAATACGGCAAGGCTGACGCAGACTACGGCGGCGCCTACCGGCAGATTGTACAGGTAAGAAGCCAAAAGTCCCAGCAGGAAATTAACGACGGCCAGGATTCCGGCGCACCAGGTCAGGCTCTTAAAACTGGTGCAGACCCGCATGGCAGTCAGAGCCGGAAAAATGATCAGGCTGGAGATCAGCATAGCGCCCATCATACGCATTCCCAGTACAATGGCGATTGCGGTCAGCAGGGCGATCAGGATGTTATAGGTTCCGACCTTCATGCCGGTTGCCCGCGCGAAGCTCTCGTCAAATGTGACCGCGAATATTTTATGGTAGCAGAAGAAAAACAAAAATAAGACAATAACAGAAAGCACCACGCTTAGAATGACGTCCTGCGTATCCATGGCAAGAATACTGCCGAACATATAACTGGATACGTCGGTATTCATGCCTGTGGTAAGAGAAGTGATGATAATACCGATTGCCAGGGAGGAACTGGAGACCAGAGCAATGGCGGCATCACTTTTTAATTTGCCGTTTTCCGCGATCCGCAGCAGGAAAAAAGCCGCGACGATCACAACCGGGATGGAGATCGTAAGAGGCGCTACGCCCATGGCAACGGCAACGGAAAGCGCTCCGAAAGATACATGGGATAACCCGTCGCCGATCATGGAAAACCGTTTTAATACCAGACTGACGCCCAACAGCGCGGCACACAGGGAGATCAGCGTACCGGCGATCAGAGCGCGGGTCATAAAGGGGAATGAAAGCATTTCCTGAAAAAACTGTATCATGAGCAGAGTCCCTCCTTTAAGTTTGCTAAGTTCTGTTCCATCAAAGACAGATAAGTGGCTCCATCGCTCCATTCTTTTGCGGAAAGATTGTGGCAGGAGTGGAGCAGGCGGATCTGTGCGCCGCCGGCCTCCGCAATGGCAGAAGCAGTCTGATGAGAACTGAGTTCCAGATAGTAGACGACGGGGATCTGACCGTCCTTCACGGAATGGATCAGTTCCGTCATAGCCTGTACGCTGGGTTCTGTATCATGGCTGCAGCCCGCAAACGCGGCTTGATAAGAGAATCCGTATTCCCTGACCAGATAGAGGAAGGGAAACTTATCTCCCACCACGATAGGACGGCTGCCGGCCTGTGAAGCCAGGTCTCGAAATTTGTTATCCAGCGCGGACAGCTGCTCGATATAGGCAGCGGCGTTGGATTCATAAAGATCGGCGTACTGCGGGGCAGCTTCTTTTAAGATCCTGCAGAGCTCGGTGACGATCGTAATCGCGTTGGCAGGAGAGGTCCAGATATGTTCATCATAGACTTCTTCTTCGTCGTGTGTGTGGGTTTCGTCCTGGATTTCTTCCAGCAGCGGAACAGAATCCATCATGGCAGCAGCCTTGATATCCGACGATTCCAGAGAATGCAGGACCCGGTCTGCCCAGTATTCCGATTCTCCGCCATTATAAATGAAGAGATCGGATTTCTGAATGTCAATCATATCCGCGGGCGTGGGTTCAAAGGAGTGGCTTTCCTGCCCCACCGGAAGCAGGAGTTTTAATTCTACCGTATCCCCTGCGATACTGCGTACAAAGTCGTAATACGGAAATAATGTAGTCATTACTTTCAGCCGGTCGTCGGCGCTCCAGGTGCCGTCTGTATATCTGCAGCCGGCTGACAAAACAGTCAGTGCCAGACATAAAAAAAAGATCTGTATTGGTTTCAAATAATTTTTAGTCATCTCAGGTTCTCCTGCTACAGATTTTACAACCATCAGATTAAAAAAGCAACGAAAATATATTTGCCATATGGGAAAATATATTGTAGAATAAGAGCAGTCGATATTTTGGGAAAGGCGTGGCAGCGTTATGAACAGAAAGAGCGGAATGTTGAAGAAGGAAAACTGGATATCGGAAAACGCGGTATACTGGCTGGCGTTTTTTGTACCCATATTTATCATGATCCTCATCTATCTGATCCGGGATATCTATCCGTTTGGGAATCAGATGTATCTGCGGAGCGATATGTATCACCAGTATGCGCCGTTTTATCAGGAGCTGGCGAACAAATTAAAGAACGGAGAGAGCCTGCTTTATACCTGGGATGTAGGAATGGGTATGAATTTCATCGGGCTGGCCGCTTACTATCTGGCGAGTCCCATGAATCTGATCCTCGGCTTCTTTACCGGAGAGCATATCATTGAAGTGATGAGCAGTCTGATCATTTTTAAGATGGGACTGGCAAGCCTTTCCGTGACCTGGTATCTGACGAAGCATTTCCAGACGAAGAGCATGTTTACCGCGATATTCGGGATCTGCTATGCATTGTCTTCTTATTACTGCGCGTTCAGCTGGAATATCATGTGGCTGGACTGCATGGCGCTGCTGCCGCTGATCGTTCTGGGGATTGAACGGCTGGTTGCGGAAGGAAAATACAAGCTGTACTGCATCAGTCTGGGACTGGCGATTTTTTCCAATTATTATATCGCAATCATGCTGTGTATTTTCAGCGTGATCTACTTTATCTATTCTTATGTGGTCTATCCGGGGAAAAAGGACTGGAGGTTCATGCTGAACCGGGGCGTAAGGTTCGGACTGTTTTCCCTGCTGGCCGGCGGCATGGCAGCCTGCCTGGTGCTGCCGGAATACAATGCGCTGATGCTGACTGCTTCCGGTGAATTTGATTTCCCGGATCAGTTGGGGAACTATTTCTCGGTGATGGACATGCTGTCGCGTTCTCTGATGAATGTGGAGGTTTCGATCTTTGAGCCGCACGACCCGAATCTGTACTGCTCGATCCTGGTATTTCTGCTGATGCCGCTCTACTGGCTTTCCAAAAAGATACGACTGAGTGAGAAGATCGGGAAAACCGTGATCCTGGTTATTTTCCTTTTCAGCTTTAATATGAACATACCGGATTATATCTGGCACGGATTTCATTTTCCGAACAGCCTGGCCTGCAGAGAATCCTTTATCTATATTTTTATGGTGCTTATTATGTCTTATGAGGCGCTGCACCATATTAAGGAGTTCAGCAACCGGGAAATGTACGGCGCGTTTGCCGTTTCTGCCGCGCTCTTCTTTTTATTGGAAGAACTGTATGTATCGGAAGACTATTCCTTTGCCATTATCTATGTCAGCTTTATCTTCCTCGCCATTTATCTGATGATCCTCTGTACTTACCGGCATCCCAGGGCGAAGAAGGGAATGATGATGTACCTGCTGTTTGTTATGGTTGTGGCGGAGTGTATTGTTAATGCTAACGAGACAGGCTTCAGCACGACCGGACGGGATTACTATTTAACGGATAACGCCGCCATTGAAACCCTGAAGGGAGCCGCGGAACAGGATGCGGCGGGAGATACGCTGTTTTACCGGATGGAGAAATATGAACGGCGGACCAAGAATGATCAGGCGTGGCATCAGTACCACGGAATGTCTACCTTTTCCTCGACCGCAGTCAAAGCAGTCGGCGATTATTATAATGAACTGGGGCTGCAGCAGTCCTATAACGCGTATGCGTTTTACGGCGCCACGCCGCTGACGTCGGCCATGTTTTCCGTGCGCTATGTGCTCAGCAATGAAGAGAGGGACAGTTACCCGACCGAAGAATTGCTGGCGCAGGAGGCTGTGAATTCTGAATCATCCGTATATCTGTATAAGAATCGTTATACGCTGCCCATTGGCTTTATGCTGGATCGGGAGGCTGCAGAGGAATGGGAGGAAGAGATCGGGAATCCGTTTGTGATCCAGAATAAGTTTGCGGAATATACTGCGGACGTCTATGATCTGTTTACTCCGCTTATGACGGAAGAGTCCGGAGATCAGATAGAGATTTCCGTAGAGGAAGACAGCGACGTATATTTTTATGTATATACGTCTAATGTGGAAAAAACAGTAGCCGCAATCTATGATGAAGATGGAAATTATGTAGGCGGTGAGACCTTTACCAATACCAACCACAAATATATCTGCCATCTGGGAAATGTGGCGGAAGGATATTCGGTAGAGCTTACAGGCAAGGATGAAGACGGCGATGATATGTCGATCATGGTATACGCTTACAGTTTTGATTCGGATAAGATGGAACGGGTCTATGAGAAGCTGAACCGGGGCGGCCTGGAATTGACTTCGTTTGAAGATACGTTTCTGGAAGGCACCGTAACGGCTGAAGAAGACGGGCTTCTGTATCTTTCCATTTCTTATGAAGACGGCTGGACAGCGCTGGTAGACGGAAAAGAGGTCGAGACGGTTCCTGTGCATGAGGCCATGCTGGGGGTTCCCGTATCCGCCGGAACGCATAAGGTCAGCCTGCGCTATTCGCCGGCAGGGTTCCGATTGGGACTGATCATAAGCATCAGCAGTATCTGTCTCTTTATCCTGATTGCCATCGGAGAATTTGTATGGAGACGGACGCATTTTGAACCGGCGCCGTATCAGACCGGCAGATCCCTTCAGGACGCCGATGAGATTCTGGCGGAAGCCGAAACGGAAATGAAGAGAGGACTGGAAGAAATCCCGGATGCAGTCCGGTATCCTGCCGCAGAACCGGAGGAGGATTTTCCGCTGCCGGATCTCGGAGATCTGGAGGATTTGGACGGGCCGCCCGATCTGGAAGAACCGAATGAATAATATTCAGAAATAATGAATAAAAATACAAAAAACCGCTTGCATTTTCCGTATGGGTGATGTATAGTAGGGACGTCATTATTGAGGAACGTGTGAAAATGTTCCGGAATGGAGGAAACATGAAAGAGAAAGTTATTTTGGCATATTCAGGCGGACTGGATACCACAGCGATCATTCCCTGGTTAAAGGAGAATTTTGATTATGAAGTAATCTGCTGCTGCATCGATTGCGGACAGGGGAACGAATTGGACGGTCTGGAAGAAAGAGCAAAGCTCTCCGGCGCGTCTAAACTGTATATTGAAAATATTATTGACGAATTCTGTGACGAATATATCGTGCCCTGTGTACAGGCAGGCGCTGTTTATGAGAATAAGTATTTGCTGGGAACTTCCATGGCGCGCCCCGCTATTGCGAAGAAGCTGGTAGAGATTGCGCGGAAGGAAGGCGCAACCGCGATCTGTCACGGCGCGACCGGTAAAGGGAATGACCAGATCCGGTTCGAGCTTGGCATCAAGGCGCTGGCACCGGATATTAAGATCATCGCTCCGTGGCGTATGACGGACGTCTGGACCATGCAGTCCCGGGAAGAAGAGATCGAATACTGCAGGCAGCATGGCATCCACCTGCCGTTCTCCGCAGACAACAGCTACAGCCGTGACCGGAACTTATGGCATATCAGCCATGAGGGACTGGAATTAGAGGATCCGGCGAACGAGCCGAATTATGATCATCTGCTGGTGCTGGGCGTAACGCCTGAGAAAGCTCCGGATGAAGCGGAATATGTTACCATGACTTTTGAAGCCGGCGTACCGAAGTCCTTAAACGGCAAGGAGATGAAGGTTTCTGAGATCATTACCGAACTGAACCGGCTGGGCGGCAAACATGGGATCGGTATCGTGGATATCGTGGAGAACCGTGTGGTCGGGATGAAGTCCCGCGGCGTTTATGAGACGCCGGGCGGCACGATCCTGATGGAAGCGCATAAGCAGTTGGAGGAGCTGGTATTAGACCGCGCTACTTATGATACGAAGAAAGATATGGGCAACTTAATGGCGCAGATCGTATATGAAGGCAAGTGGTTTACGCCGCTGCGGGAAGCGGTTCAGGCTTTTGTTACGGTAACGCAGAAGTATGTGACCGGTGAAGTGAAGTTCAAACTTTACAAGGGCAATATCATCAAGGCGGGTACTACGTCTCCGTATTCTCTGTACAGTGAGTCTCTGGCGTCCTTTACCACAGGCGATCTGTATGACCATCATGACGCGGAAGGCTTTATCAATCTGTTCGGCCTGCCGTTAAAGGTTCGTGCCATGAAGATGGCGGAAGCGGAAAAGAAATAGGATCTGCTGTATTATATTATAATATAATAAGAAAGAAGCGTATCGCGCCGCGGCAAAGAGCATTGGCGCGATACATTTCTTTTATATTGATTTTTTTGAAAAAAATGTAAATTAGGGGTTGATTTTTGAAAAAGAATCATTTATACTAGCAAATGCTGTGACATGATAGCTGTGAAGCGTGAGGTTGCCGGGCCGGCGAAAGCTGTTCCGGGTGTTCCGTGGAGCGAATGTCAAGAGCCGGCATGAGCATTGATTCAGTAAGACCGGCGTGAATCTGACGGCAAGTCACTGTACCATAAAGGCCCATCTCTGAATGGGGACCAGCGTGTGAAACGAAGGAAAGCGGATTTTATACCGGTTAAACAGGACACACACGGGAGAGTGTACAGTCACCACTTGTCGTGCTATTAGTACGAAAAGGAGGCGGCTTTTTTTATGGCAAGTCAGCAAGTAATGAGAATCACATTGAAAGCGTATGATCACAAGTTAATCGATCAGGCGGCTTCAAAAATCATCGACACTGTTAAGAAGAATGGCTCTAAGGTAAGCGGTCCGGTACCGCTGCCGACGAAGAAGGAAGTAGTTACCATCTTAAGAGCGGTACACAAGTACAAATATTCCAGAGAACAGTTCGAGCAGAGAACACACAAGAGACTGATTGACATTATTGCACCATCACCGAAGACGATCGATTCTTTGTCGAGACTGGAGATGCCTGCAGGCGTTTATATCGGAATCAAGATGAAGTAGTTCTTACAAAATTTAAGTTATTTATCCTGAAGGGTTTGATATAGGAGACCTCTCGTATATTGGCTGCTCTAGGATGAGCACATCGCAGGATGTGTTCCGCTGTAGAAAACAGAAGGGAGAATCAAAATGAACAAAGCAATTTTGGCAACAAAAGTTGGAATGACTCAGATTTTCAACGAAGACGGCGTTCTGACACCTGTTACGGTATTACAGGCAGGTCCCTGCGTGGTAACACAGGTTAAGACGGTGGAGAACGACGGTTACAGTGCTGTTCAGGTCGGCTTTGCAGACAAGAGAGCAAAATTAGTCAACAAGCCGTTAAAAGGACAGTTTGATAAGGCAGGCGTACCTTATAAGAGATATTTAAGAGAATTCAGATTCGACAATGCGGAGACCTATTCCGTAAAGGACGAGATCAAGGTTGACGTATTTACGGCAGGAGAGAAGGTTGACGCGACTGCGATTTCCAAAGGTAAGGGATTCCAGGGCGCGATCAAGAGACACGGCCAGTCCAGAGGACCGATGGCACACGGTTCCAAATATCACCGTCATGCCGGTTCCAACGGCGCATGCTCCAGCCCGTCCAAAGTATTCAAGGGCAAGAAGATGCCGGGACATATGGGAACGAAGCGGATCACCGTTCAGAATCTGGAGATCGTTCGTGTAGATGCGGAGAATAACTTATTACTCGTTAAGGGTTCTGTACCGGGACCTAAGAAGGCTTTAGTTACTATTAAAGAGACAGTAAAAACCGGTAAATAAGGTTTGGAAGGAGGACTACACAGATGGCAAAGGTATCTGTTTACAATATGGAAGGCAGCCAGGTAGGCGAAATGGAATTAAATGACGCCGTATTTGGTGTTGAAGTAAATGCGCATCTGCTGCATAAGGCAGTTGTGGCCCAACTGGCAAACAGCCGTCAGGGTACACAGAAGGCAAAGACCCGTTCAGAAGTAAGCGGCGGCGGCAGAAAACCGTGGAAGCAGAAGGATACGGGCCACGCAAGACAGGGCTCCATCAGAGCACCGCAGTGGAAAGGCGGCGGCGTAGTATTTGCCCCGGTTCCGAGAGATTATTCACAGAAGATGAATAAGAAAGAGAAGAGAGCGGCTCTGAAATCCGCGCTGACAAGCAGAGTACAGGAAGAGAAGCTCATTGTAGTAGATTCCATTCAGATGGATGAGATCAAGACCAAAAAGTTCGCGCAGGCATTGGATAACCTGAAGGTTGAAAAGGCGCTGGTTATTTTAAAGGACAATGATCAGAATGTGGTTATGTCCGCAAGAAATATTCCTACCGTAAAGACCGCGCTGACCAACACGATCAACGTATATGATATTTTGAAATATGGTACGGTTGTGATCGATCAGGCTGCTGTAGCGGCAATCGAGGAGGTGTATGCATAATGGCTGATATTAAGTATTATGACGTAATCCTGAAACCGGTAATTACCGAGAAGAGCATGAATGCCATGAGCGAGAAGAAATATACATTCTACGTTCATCCGGACGCAACGAAGAGTCAGGTTAAGGAAGCCGTTGAGAAGATGTTTGAGGGCGCTAAGGTAGAGAGTGTCAGCACCATGAATCTGGAGGGCAAGACCAAACGGAGAGGCATGGTATACGGCAAGACTTCCAAGAAGAAGAAAGCAATCGTAAAACTGACTGAGGACAGCGCAGAGATTAAGATCTACGAAGAGCTTTAATCCGGCGCAGGCGGAATAATCCGCAGTTATATGCAAAGAAAGCATGATAATAAACAGAAAAGGAGAATGAATCATGGGAATTAAAACTTATAACCCATATACACCTTCCAGAAGAAACATGACAGGCTTGGATTTCTCCGAGATCACCAAGTCTACGCCGGAGAAGTCTCTGGTTGTTTCCAAAAAGAAGAATGCCGGACGGAACGCCCAGGGCAAGATCACTGTCAGACACCGCGGCGGCGGCAACAGACAGAAATACAGAATCATTGATTTTAAGAGAAACAAGGATGGAATTCCCGCAACGGTAAAAGCAATCGAGTACGATCCAAACAGAACCGCGAATATCGCGCTGCTGTTTTACGCAGACGGAGAGAAACGCTACATGATCGCGCCGGCCGGTATTCAGGTCGGACAGGTCGTTATGAGCGGTCCGCAGGCTGAAGTAAAGGTCGGCAACTGCCTGCCGTTAGAGAACATCCCGGTTGGTACCGAGATCCACAATATTGAACTGTATCCGGGAAGAGGCGGACAGCTTGTTCGTTCTGCCGGCAACAGCGCGCAGCTGATGGCTAAAGAAGGAAAATATGCGACGTTAAGACTGCCTTCGGGTGAAATGAGAATGGTTCCGATCATCTGCAGAGCGACAGTCGGTACAGTTGGCAACATTGAGCATGACCTTGTCAACATCGGTAAGGCAGGCCGGAAACGCCATATGGGCATCCGCCCGACCGTCCGCGGTTCCGTTATGAACCCGAACGACCATCCGCACGGCGGTGGTGAAGGCAAGACCGGTATCGGCCGTCCGGGTCCGTCTACCCCTTGGGGCAAGCCGGCACTGGGCTTAAAGACCAGAAAGAAGAACAAGGCATCTAATAAGCTGATCATCAGAAGACGCGATGGAAAGAACATGAAATAAGGAGGTTTACCTATGGGACGTTCATTAAAAAAAGGTCCATTTGCTGACGAAAGTCTGTTAAAGAAAGTAAATGCAATGAACGAGTCTGGAGACAAGAGCGTTATCAAGACCTGGTCTCGCCGTTCAACGATTTTCCCGCAGATGGTAGGACATACAATTGCAGTACATGACGGAAGAAAGCATGTGCCGGTTTATATCACAGAGGACATGGTCGGTCATAAGCTGGGTGAGTTTGTTGCTACCAGAACTTATAGAGGACATGGAAAAGACGAGAAGAAGTCCAGAGCTCGTTAGTTTACGGAATTGAAAGGAGGTTTCATCCATGGCAAAAGGACATAGATCCCAAATTAAGAGAGAGAGAAATGCAGTCAAGGATACCCGTCCGTCTGCTAAGATTTCTTACGCAAGAGTACCTGTACAGAAAGCATGTTATGTTTTGGATGCCATCCGGGGAAAGGATACCACGACCGCGTTGGGTATTCTGACATACAATCCCCGTTATGCGTCTACAGTCATAGAGAAGTTATTAAAATCAGCGATCGCGAACGCTGAAAACAATAATGGCATGAATCCTGAGAATCTGTACGTTGAAGAATGTTACGCGAATCAGGCGCCGACAATGAAGAGAATCAGACCAAGAGCACAGGGCAGAGCTTATCGCATCGAGAAGAGAATGAGCCATATCACGATTGTGCTGAATGAGAAGTAAGGAGGAGAAAGATGGGACAGAAAGTAAATCCTCACGGCTTAAGAGTCGGAGTTATCAAGGACTGGGACTCCAAATGGTATGCGGAAGCTGATTTCGCAGATAATCTGATCGAAGATCAGAAGATCAGAAAGTTCCTGAAGAAGAAGTTATACAGTGCCGGAATCTCCAGAATTGAGATTGAACGCGCATCTGACAGAGTAAAGGTTATTATCTATACCGCGAAGCCGGGCGTTGTAATCGGAAAGGGCGGCGCAGAGATCGAGAAGCTGAAGACCGAGATCCAGAAGCTGTTGTCCGACAATAAGAAACTGATCGTAGATATCAAAGAAGTAAAGAAACCGGATAAGGATGCGCAGCTGGTTGCCGAGAATATCGCATTACAGCTGGAGAACCGTGTTTCCTTCAGACGTGCGATGAAGTCCTGCATGGGCAGAACCATGAAGGCAGGCGCGAAAGGAATCAAGGCTGCATGCTCCGGTCGTCTGGGCGGCGCTGATATGGCCCGTACCGAGTTCTACAGCGAGGGAACTATCCCTCTGCAGACGCTGCGTGCCGATATTGATTATGGATTTGCGGAAGCAGATACCACCTACGGCAAGATCGGCGTGAAGGTTTGGATCTATAAAGGCGAAGTACTTCCTGTAAAGGAAACCGTTAAGGAAGGGAGCGATAAATAATGTTAATGCCGAAGAGAGTAAAGCGCAGAAAACAGTTCCGTGGTTCCATGAAGGGAAAGGCGCTGAGAGGAAATCAGATCACATATGGTGAATATGGTATTGTCGCATTAGAGCCGGCCTGGATCAAATCCAATCAGATCGAAGCAGCCCGTATCGCGATGACACGTTATATCAAGCGTGGCGGTAAAGTTTGGATCAAGATCTTCCCGGATAAGCCGGTTACTGCAAAGCCTGCAGAAACCCGTATGGGTTCCGGTAAGGGAGCATTGGAATATTGGGTAGCAGTAGTAAAGCCGGGTCGTGTAATGTTTGAGATTTCAGGCGTTGCCGAGGAAGTGGCCAGAGAAGCATTACGTCTTGCAACACACAAATTGCCTGTGAAGTGTAAAATTGTTTCTCGCGAAGAGTTAGAAGGCGGTGATAACAGTGAAAACGAATAAATATGTAAAAGACTTACAGACAAAGACAGCTGCAGAGTTAAACAATGAGTTAGTAGCTGCTAAGAAGGAATTATTCAATCTGAGATTCCAGAACGCAACAAACCAGTTAGATAACACAAGTCGGATTAAGGAAGTTCGCAAAAACATCGCAAGAATCCAGACAGTTATGACACAGAAAGCTGCTGAGTAATCCGGCAGGTCAATCTAAGAAAGGAGACAATTGTTGTGGATAGAAATTTAAGAAAAACACGTACAGGCAGAGTTGTCAGTGATAAGATGGATAAAACGATCGTAGTTGCTGTCGAAGATCATGTGAAGCACCCGCTGTATAAGAAGATCGTAAAGAGAACCTATAAGCTGAAAGCGCATGATGAGAATAACGAGTGCGGGATCGGCGATACCGTCAGAGTCATGGAAACAAGACCTCTTTCCAAAGATAAGAGATGGAGGCTTGTTGAGATCATTGAGAAGGCAAGATAGTAGAAAGGAGTTATTATTATGATTCAGCAGGAAACAAGATTAAAGGTCGCTGATAATACCGGCGCAAAAGAATTGTTGTGTATCAGAGTAATGGGCGGTTCTACTAGAAGATATGCAAATATCGGTGATGTCATTGTTGCCAGCGTTAAAGATGCAACACCGGGCGGCGTTGTTAAGAAGGGTGACGTTGTAAAGGCAGTGGTTGTCCGTACCGTAAAAGGCGCTCGCCGCAAAGACGGTTCTTATATTAAGTTTGACGAGAACGCTGCAGTCATTATCAGAGATGACAAGAACCCCAGAGGAACCCGTATTTTTGGGCCGGTTGCGAGAGAGCTTCGTGAGAAGCAGTTCATGAAGATCGTTTCTTTAGCGCCGGAAGTATTATAAGGAGGTCCAAAGAATGGCAACCAGTAAGATTAAAAAGGGTGATCTGGTAAAGGTCATTACCGGTAAAGATAAAAATAAAGAAGGTAAAGTTCTTTCTGTGGATACCAAGAAAGGAAAGGTACTGGTAGAAGGCGTCAACATGGTGACAAAGCATACCAAGCCCAGCGCGACCAACCAGGCCGGCGGTATTATAACACAGGAAGCGCCGTTGGATATTTCCAATGTAATGTATGTTCATAAGGGAACCGCTACAAGAATTGGATTTAAGATTGAAGACGGTAAAAAAGTACGGATTGCCAAATCCACCGGCGATGTAATCGACTAATTGAGAAAGGAGAACTGGCAAGGTGAGTACATTAAAAGAGTTATATGATACGGAAATTAAAGACGCAATGACCAAAAAGTTTGGTTATAAAAATGCTATGGAAATTCCGAAGCTGGATAAAGTTGTAATCAACATGGGTGTTGGCGAGGCGAAGGAGAACTCCAAACTGCTGGACGCAGCCGTAAAGGATCTGGAAACCATCACAGGACAGAAGGCTGTACTGACAAGAGCAAAGAATTCCGTTGCGAACTTCAAGATTCGGGAAGGCATGGCAATCGGATGCAAGGTTACGCTGCGTGGTGAAAAGATGTACGAATTTGTGGAAAGACTGATCTGTCTGGCACTGCCGCGTGTGCGTGACTTCAGAGGCGTGAATCCCAACGCGTTTGACGGCAGAGGCAATTACGCATTAGGTATTAAGGAACAGCTGATCTTCCCTGAGATCGAGTACGATAAGGTAGACAAGGTAAGAGGTATGGATATCATCTTTGTTACCACAGCGAAGACAGATGAAGAAGCCCGTGAATTATTGACATTGTTTAATATGCCATTTCAGAAATAGTTAGGAGGTTATCCCATGGCTAAAACCGCTATGAAAATTAAGCAGCAGCGCAAAGCAAAATTCTCCACACAGGAGTATAACCGCTGCAGAATCTGTGGCCGTCCACATGCTTATTTAAGAAAGTACGGAATCTGCAGAATCTGCTTCCGTGAATTAGCATACAAGGGTGAGATCCCTGGCGTTAAAAAAGCTAGTTGGTAGAATAGGAGGAAGTAAAGATGACAATGAGCGATCCAATTGCAGATATGCTGACAAGAATTCGGAATGCAAATACTGCAAAACATGATACAGTAGATGTTCCTTCATCCAAAATGAAATTAGCTATCGCTGATATTTTATATAATGAGGGTTACATTGCAAAGTATGAGATTGTAAAGGATGGTAATTTTGATACCATTCATATTACCCTGAAATATGGCCAGGATAAAAATGAGAAGATCATCACAGGCTTAAAGAGAATTTCCAAGCCGGGCCTGCGTGTGTATGCCGGCAAGGATGAACTGCCTAAGGTATTAGGCGGTCTGGGGATTGCGATTATCTCTACGAACCAGGGCGTTATTACGGATAAGGAAGCAAGAAAACGGAATGTCGGCGGCGAAGTACTGGCATTCGTCTGGTAAGATTTTAACTCATATTAGGAGGTGCGGGCATGTCTAGAATAGGAAGATTGCCTATCGCTGTACCGGCAGGTGTAACTGTCGATATCGCAGAAAATAATAAAGTTACGGTGAAAGGTCCGAAGGGCACACTGGAAAGAGTATTACCGGCTGAAATGACGATTAAGCTGGAAGACGGTCATGTTGTTGTAACAAGACCGAATGACTTAAAGAAAATGAAATCACTGCACGGTTTGACAAGAACCCTGATCAATAACATGGTGATCGGCGTAACGGAAGGCTATGAAAAAGTGCTGGAAGTAAACGGTGTCGGTTACAGAGCACAGAAGCAGGGCAAGAAGCTGGTTCTTTCTCTGGGATATTCCCATCCGGTTGAGATGGAGGATCCGGAAGGTCTGGAAGCGGTTGTAGACGGTCAGAACAAGATCATTGTCAAGGGAATTGACAAGGAAAAGGTTGGTCAGTATGCGGCTGAGATCCGGTCCAAGAGAGCGCCGGAGCCTTACAAGGGCAAGGGTATCAAGTATGCGGATGAAGTGATCAGACGTAAAGTTGGTAAGACTGGTAAGAAATAATTAAAGGAGTGAACAAGGATGATTAACAAGAAATCAAGAACAGAAGTACGTGTGAAGAAACACAAAAAAGTGCGGAATCATTTAAGTGGTACAACAGAAAGACCTCGTTTGGCAGTGTTCAGAAGTAATAATCATATGTACGCTCAGATTATTGACGATACAGTCGGACATACGTTAGTTGCGGCATCTACGCTGGAAAAAGCTGTACAGGCTGAGTTAGAGCATACGAATAACGTAGAAGCAGCAGCATACCTGGGTACCGTGATCGCAAAGAGAGCGCTGGAAAAAGGTATTACAACCGTTGTTTTCGATAGAGGCGGATTCATTTATCAAGGCAAAGTACAGGCATTGGCGGATTCAGCTCGTGAAGCTGGATTGGAATTTTAAGCGAGGAGGAAGAACGCATGAAACGTGAAATTATTGATGCTAGTCAGCTGGAATTAGAAGAAAAAGTAGTGTCAATCAAACGTGTAACTAAGGTTGTAAAGGGTGGTCGTAACTTCCGCTTCTCAGCATTAGTTGTAGTTGGAGATAAAAACGGTCATGTTGGCGCAGGCCTGGGCAAGGCAGCCGAAATTCCGGAAGCGATCCGCAAGGGAAAAGAGGATGCCATGAAGAAGCTGGTCAAGGTGCCGCTGGATGATAACTCCAGTATTCCTCATGATCTGATTGGTAAATTTGGAAGTGCTTCCGTATTATTAAAGAAGTCTCCGGATGGTACCGGTGTAATCGCCGGCGGTCCCGCGCGTAGCGTGCTGGAGCTGGCAGGCGTGAGAAACATCCGTACAAAGTCTTTGGGTTCCAACAATAAGCAGAATGTCGTATTGGCAACGCTGGAAGGGTTGGGGCAGTTAAAGACTCCGGAAGAGGTTGCAAGGCTTCGCGGCAAGTCAGTAGAAGAAATCTTAGGCTAACAGGAGGGTACTAACAATGGCAGAGAAATTAAAGATCACATTAGTAAAGTCCACAATCGGCGCTGTTCCTAAGAACAAAAAGACAGTAGAAGCATTGGGACTGAGAAAAGTCAATCACTCTGTAGAGATGCCGGATAACGCAGCTGTCAGAGGAATGATTCAGAAAGTTCGGCATTTAGTAAAAGTGGAAGAATTATAATCTTTGATCAAGGAGGTGCAACATGGATTTATCAAATTTAAAACCGGCTGAAGGTTCTAAGCATAGCAACAATTTCAGACGCGGCCGCGGTCACGGTTCAGGAAACGGCAAGACAGCGGGTAAAGGACATAAAGGACAGAAGGCACGTTCCGGCGCACCGAGACCGGGATTTGAAGGCGGTCAGATGCCTTTATACAGACGTCTGCCGAAGCGTGGTTTTACATGCAGAAATTCCAAAGAAATCGTTGGGATCAATGTAAGCGCGCTGGAACGGTTTGATAATGATGCCGTTGTTTCCGTAGAGACATTACTGGAGAGCGGTATTGTAAAGAATCCCAGGGACGGCGTTAAGATTCTTGGAAACGGAACACTGACAAAGAAATTGACTGTAAAGGCAAACGCCTTCAGTGAAGGAGCAAAGACTAAGATTGAAGCGCTTGGCGGAACCTGCGAGGTGATCTAATGTTTAAAACACTGAGGAATGCATGGAAAGTAGACGCGATCCGAAAGGGACTTTTGTATACTTTCTTTATGATTATTGTTGTAAGAATTGGCTGCCAGCTGCCGGTACCCAATACGGATCATACCGTGATCGAGAGTGTGACCGGACAGTTCGCAAACGGTGCATTTGGTTTCTTTGATGCATTGACAGGCGGTTCTTTTAGTGAAATGTCAATTTTCGCGCTGAATATCACACCGTATATTACAGCATCGATTATCATGCAGCTTCTGACGATCGCGATTCCCAAGCTGGATGAGCTGAACAAAGACGGTGAGGATGGCAGAAAGAAGATTCAGAAGATTACCCGGTTTATAACCGTAGGTCTGGCGCTGATCGAAGCATTGGCTATGGCGATCGGCTTCGGCAACCGCGGAATCTTCGGAGATACTTCCAGTATGTCTTCCGGCAGATATTTCTTTGTGATCACCCTGGCTGTGATCACGATGATCGCAGGCGCGACGCTGATCATGTGGATCGGCGAGCAGATTACGGAAAAGGGTGTGGGAAACGGTATTTCCATCGTATTGCTGGTAAATATTATCGCCAGAATCCCGACGGATATCGCGAACCTGTTTACCACATTTGTAATCGACGCGAATTCGATCGGAAGCAAGATCCTGGCATCCGTCATTATCATCGGCGTTATCGTATTTGTAGTTGCGTTCGTTGTTGTTCTGCAGGACGCAATGCGGCGGATCCCGGTTCAGTATTCCAAAAAGATTCAGGGCAGAAAGACATTAGGCGGCGCCACGACGCATATCCCGATGCGGGTTAATACGGCAGGCGTAATCCCCGTGATCTTCGCACAGTCCCTGTTACAGTTCCCGGTTGTGATCGGTTCTTTCTTCGGACAGAACGGCGCTGAGTGGACGAAATATCTGTCTTCCCAGTACTGGTGTACACCGGGCAGCTGGCGTTATTCGGTCGGTCTGCTGGTTTATATCGTATTGGTCGTATTCTTTGCGTATTTCTATACTTCGATTACCTTTAATCCGATTGAGATCGCAAACAATATGAAGAAACAGGGTGGATTTATCCCGGGTATCAGACCTGGGAAACCGACATCAACTTATCTGCAGAATGTATTAAACTACGTCATCTTTATCGGTGCGGTAGGTCTGCTGATTGTAGCAGTGATTCCCATTGCGCTGTCAGGCATCTTCAATGCCAGCGTATCATTCGGCGGCACATCACTGATCATTATTGTTGGTGTTGTTCTGGAAACAATTAAAGGCTTGGAAGCTAAGATGGTAGTAAGAAACTATAAGGGATTCTTGACCGATTAGCATGGATACACACCTCGAGGACCGTCTGGTTCTCGGGGTAGTGTGGATTATAGGAGGTATCACATGAAAATTATTATGCTGGGCGCGCCGGGAGCCGGAAAAGGAACACAGGCTAAGATGCTGGCTGATCAGTATGGGATTCCCCATATCTCAACGGGAGATATTTTCAGAGCGAATATCAAAGCGGGTACGGAACTGGGTACCAAAGCGAAAACTTATATGGACCAGGGACTTCTGGTACCGGATGAACTGGTCTGTGATCTGGTCGTAGACCGGGTACAGCAGGAGGACTGTGCGAAAGGTTATATCTTAGACGGATTTCCGCGGACCATTCCCCAGGCGGAAGCGCTGGATCAGGCGTTGGAAGCACTGGGACAGAAGATTGATTACGCGGTCAATGTAGAAGTGCCGGATGCGAATATCGTAAAGCGTATGGGCGGCAGAAGAGCCTGCGTAAACTGCGGCGGCACCTATCATGTAGAATATCTGCCCACTAAGGTGGAAGGCATCTGCGACAGATGCGGCGGTGAATTGATTTTAAGAGACGATGACAAACCGGAAACCGTACAGAAGCGATTGAATGTTTACCATGCGCAGACACAGCCTCTGATTGATTATTATACGGCAAAGGGAGCGCTGGTAGAAGTAGACGGAACACAGGAGATTCAGAAAGTTTTTGATGATATTGTTGAAATTTTGAGTAAATAACGGAGAGGTCAGTGTGAAAAATCACACTGATGTGCTGATTTTTCACACGGCTATTTGTGCCGAAGCGTTCCAAATAGCCATGATGGCAGACGAGAAATCGCCTTCGCGAATTTCTCGTTCGGTAAACTTGGTTTACCGTGCTTCCTTCGCGTAAACGCTTCGGAATGGAGGTAATATGTCAGTTACAATTAAGTCTCAGCGGGAAATTGAACTCATGCGGGAAGCAGGAAGGATTTTATATGAAGTACATGAAGGACTTCGGAAAGAATTGAAACCCGGAATGTCAACCTGGCAGATCGATAAACTGGGAGAAGAAATGATCCGCAGCTACGGCTGTGAACCTTCCTTTTTAAATTACAACGGATATCCGGCTTCTATCTGCGTTTCGGTCAACGACGAGGTCGTACACGGGATCCCGAGTAAAGACCGTATCATCGGAGAGGGCGATATCGTAAGTCTGGATGCAGGCGTCATTTATAAGGGATACCACTCTGACGCTGCCAGAACTTACGGAATCGGAGAAGTCTCACCGGAAGCACAGAAGCTGATGGAGGTAACAAAGCAGAGCTTTTTTGAAGGAATCCGATATGCCCGGGAAGGCAATCATCTGCATGATATCTCCGCTGCGATCGGAAATTACGCGAGACAGTTCGGATACGGCGTTGTGGAAGACCTGGTCGGTCATGGGATCGGACAACATCTGCATGAGGATCCCAATATTCCCAATTTTCCGCAGCGCAGGCGCGGCATTAAGCTGCAGGCGGGTATGACGCTTGCGGTGGAGCCTATGATCAATATCGGACGGCCGGATGTCTGCTGGCTGGATGATGACTGGACGGTTGTAACGGAAGACGGTACCCTGTCGGCACATTATGAGAATACCATTCTGATCACAAAGGGGGAACCGGAAATCCTTACCCTGCGATAACGGAATGGAGATCAGTGTGAAAATGATCCGGAACAGAGGATAGTATGAAAGAAGAAAAGTTGGAGCGGGAAGATCTGAAAGGTGTTTTCGCGAAATCGATGGCAGGACATGACAAGAACGCCTACTATATTATATGGGACTGGGATGCAGACGCCGTACTGCTGGTAAACGGAAGAAACCGCGGGATCGGGAATCCGAAGAAAAAAAAGCGGAAGCATGTACAGATCCACAGAAACCAGCCGGTCTGCAGCGGCCGGACGGATCCGGAGATCCGAAAGGCGATTCAGGAATATCAAAGATCAAAAAATGGAGGAGAATATGTCAAAGGCTGATGTAATTGAAATAGAAGGAACAGTAGTGGAAAAACTTCCGAACGCCATGTTTCAGGTACAACTGGAGAACGGGCATACGGTACTGGCGCATATCAGCGGAAAGCTCCGTATGAATTTTATTAAGATTTTACCCGGAGATAAAGTTACCATTGAACTTTCCCCGTATGACCTGACCAAAGGCCGGATTATCTGGAGAGATAAGTGATCCAAAAAAGTTAAATTTACTACTTGATTTCTAAATTTTGCTATGTTATACTAAACAACGGACTTTTTTGAAAGGAGGGATTTTCTGTGAAGGTAAGATCATCAGTAAAACCGATTTGTGAAAAGTGTAAGGTTATCAAGAGAAAGGGAAGCATCAGAGTTATCTGTGAGAACCCGAAGCATAAACAGAGACAGGGCTAATTGGCGGTGTCTTTTGTTTATATGTTTAATTTTGCGGCTGCGGCAATGTAGTACATAGTACCGAGTGGAACCATTGCCATTAAAAAGATGGCTGCCTTTTTGCATGCCATCGATAGAAACTTTTGAATATATGGATTACCGGTATATTCATATTAAAAGCAGGCAGCGGATGCGCACACATTTCAGGCGCCCGGCAGGGCGAGCTGCGTAATTACTGGCGGGCTTTCAGAATTTAAGTGGAGGTGCAAATACACATGGCTCGTATTGCAGGTGTTGATTTACCAAGAGAGAAGCGTGTAGAGATTGGTCTGACTTATATTTACGGGATCGGCAGAGTAAGCGCTAACCGTATCTTAGCAGAAGCAGGCGTGAATCCGGATACGCGTGTCAGAGATCTGACCGATGATGAAGTGAAGAAGATTTCAGCTGTTATCGATGAGAGTCAGACGGTAGAAGGTGATCTGAGAAGAGAGATCGCCCTGAATATTAAGAGACTGCAGGAGATCGGATGCTATAGAGGAATCCGTCACAGAAAGGGTCTGCCTGTTCGCGGTCAGAAGACAAAGACCAATGCCAGAACACGGAAGGGCCCGAAGAAGACAGTAGCGAATAAGAAGAAATAGTCAAACCCATAAGGTATGGAGGTTAGTTTAAAATGGCAAAAAAGGTTACCAAAAAAGTGACAAAAAAGCGTGTCAAGAAAAACGTTGAACGAGGACAAGCGCACATTCAGTCATCTTTTAACAATACGATTGTTACATTGACAGACGCACAGGGTAATGCATTATCCTGGGCCAGTGCGGGCGGTCTGGGTTTTAGAGGTTCAAGGAAATCTACCCCTTATGCAGCACAGATGGCAGCGGAGACAGCAACAAAGGCAGCGTTGGTTCATGGCTTAAAATATGTTGACGTTATGGTAAATGGTCCGGGTTCCGGCCGTGAGGCAGCAATCCGTGCCCTGCAGGCAGCCGGACTGGAGGTTACCAGTATTAAGGATGTAACTCCGGTTCCGCACAATGGCTGCCGCCCACCGAAGCGTAGAAGAGTCTGATTGGAGGTATAGAGCAACATGGCAGTTAATAGAGTTCCCGTTCTGAAAAGATGCAGATCCTTAGGTATGGATCCCATTTATTTAGGAATTGATAAGAAGTCGAAAAGACAGTTAAAGAGAGCAAACCGGAAGATGAGCGAGTACGGTTTGCAGATGCGTGAGAAGCAGAAGGCGAAATTCATCTACGGCGTATTGGAGAAGCCGTTCCGGAATTATTTCGCGAAGGCTGACCGCATGAAGGGGATGACAGGTACCAATCTGATGATCCTGTTGGAATCCCGGTTAGACAATGTGATCTTCCGTCTGGGTTATGCCAGAACCAGAAGAGAAGCAAGACAGATCGTTGACCACAAGCATGTACTGGTAAATGGCAAGTGTGTCAATATCCCTTCCTACCAGGTTAAGGCCGGCGATACGATCGAGATCAGAGAGAAGTCCAAGGGCTCTCAGAGATATAAGGACATTTTAGCAGTAACAGAAGGCAGATTGGTTCCGGAATGGCTGGAAGCAGACCATGAGAATCTGTCCGGCGCCGTAAAAGAACTGCCGACAAGAGAAGCCATTGACGTACCGGTCGATGAAATGCTGATTGTCGAGTTATATTCCAAGTAAGGTAAGGTTAAGCAATTCCCATTAAAGGAGGGGCTGTGTAGTGTTCGATTTTGAGAGACCAAATATAGAAATCGCTGAGATTTCGGAAGACAATAAATACGGCAGATTTGTCGTAGAACCCCTGGAAAGAGGATATGGTACAACACTGGGCAATTCTTTGAGAAGAATTATGTTGTCCTCTCTGCCGGGCGCTGCTGTAAGCCAGATCAAAATTGACGGTGTTCAGCACGAGTTCAGTACCATTCCCGGAGTAAAGGAAGACGTTACGGAAATCGTAATGAACATAAAAAATCTGGCGATCAAAAACAACAGCGATACCAATGAGCCGAAGACAGCTTATATTGAAGCAAGCGGTGACGGTATTGTGACTGCCGCCGATATCAGCGTAGATTCGGATATCGAGATCCTGAATCCGGAACAGGTCATTGCGACACTGAACGGCGGCGCAGAGACAAAACTGTTTATGGAACTGACGATTACCAATGGAAGAGGGTATGTCAGCGCCGAGAAGAATAAAACAGAGGATTTGTCTATTGGCGTGATCGCGATTGATTCCATTTATACGCCGGTAGAACGTGTCAATATGTCAATTCAGAATACCCGTGTGGGGCAGATTACTGATTTTGACAAGCTGACGCTGGATGTATATACCAATGGTACATTGGCACCGGATGAGGCTGTCAGCCTGGCAGCAAAGGTTCTGAGCGAACACTTGAGTCTGTTTATTGATTTATCTGAAAATGCCAAAACCGCAGAGGTTATGGTAGAAAAAGAAGATAATGAAAAAGAAAAAGTGTTAGAGATGAACATTGATGAGTTAGAATTATCTGTTCGTTCTTACAATTGCTTAAAGCGAGCCGGCATCAATACGGTGGAGGAGCTGATCAGCAAGACACCGGAAGATATGATGAAGGTTCGGAATTTAGGCCGCAAGTCCTTAGATGAAGTTCTGGCGAAATTAAAAGAGCTGAACTTGAAGCTGAGTGACGGCGATGCATAATCATGTGATTTACAAATAAGAATGAAGGAGGCAGAATCATGGCAGGTTATAGAAAGCTGGGCAGAACTTCTGACCAGAGAAAGGCCTTGATCAGAGGCCAGGTTACCAGTCTGTTGAATAACGGTAAGATTGTAACGACAGAGACCAGGGCGAAGGAAATCCGTAAAGTTGCGGAAGGCCTGATTGCATTGGCAGTGAAGGAAAAAGATAACTTTGAAGAAGTTACGGTAAAAGCAAAAGTTCCCCGTAAAGATAAAGACGGAAAGCGTGTAAAAGAAGTGGTAGACGGTAAGAAAGTTACCGTATACGATGAAGTGGATAAGAAGATCAAAAAGGATCAGCCGTCCCGTTTGCATGCCAGAAGACAGATGCTGAAAGTTCTTTATCCGGCAAAGAAGACTGTAACAGAAAAAGGCAAAAGACCCGTTGTACAGGACGTAGATTTAGTTGCAAAGTTATTTGACGAGATCGCGCCTAAGTACGCAGACCGCAACGGCGGTTATACCAGGATCATTAAGATCGGTCAGCGTAAGGGCGACGCCGCAATGGAAGTTTTATTAGAGTTAGTTTAATAGGATTTAATATAAGTAAGCCGGATTTGGGAAACTGAATCCGGTTTACTGTTGTTATACAGACAGGAGCAGGAACGATGCATTTTATCAAAGGCCGGAATGTGATCCACGATTTTGCGGATACGGATGAAAATGAACAGGAGCGGGTAGTGCGCGCCATAGCAGGAATCGATCTGGATGTAAAAGAGGGGGATTTTGTGGCGATCCTGGGGCATAACGGCTCAGGAAAATCCACCCTGGCACGGCATTTGAACGCTTTGCTGAAACCCACCTCCGGGACGCTATGGGTAGACGGGATGAATACCGCGGAGGAGGAGAACAAATGGAAGATCCGGAAAGGAACCGGAATGGTATTCCAGAATCCGGACAATCAGATCATTGCCAACGTAGTTGAAGAGGAAGTGGCATTCGGCCCGGAAAATATCGGAGTCCCGACGGAAGAAATCTGGAAGCGGGTAGAACACGCGCTGGAGGCAGTTGGAATGATGGCTTATCGCTACCACTCACCGAACCGGTTATCCGGCGGACAGAAGCAGAGGATTGCCATAGCCGGTATTGTGGCTATGCGCCCGAAATGCATTGTCCTGGATGAACCGACGGCAATGCTGGATCCCACCGGCAGGCGGGAAGTCCTGCAGACGATCCGGAGTCTGAATCAGCAGGAGCACGTAACAGTGATCCTGATCACCCACCACATGGATGAAGTTCTGTACGCGGATCAGGTCTTTGTTATGGATGACGGAAAGATTGTTATGCAGGGAACGCCCAAAGAGGTGTTTTCGGATGTAGAACAGTTAAAATCTTATGGTCTGGATGTCCCCCAGGTGACGGAACTGGCGTATGAACTGGAACAATGCGGATTTCCCATTAAAAAGGGGATCCTGCGGATTGAGGAGCTGGAAGAAGAGCTGGCGGCTCTGTATCAGAGCGGATTTCGCATTCCGAAATCTAAATAAAAAGGAAGCAGAAAGGGCAGGATATGGCGATCGAATTACAGCATGTGAGTTATACCTACAGTCAGGATACCGTATATGAAATGCATGCCTTGGAGGATGTGAATCTGAAAATCGGGGATAACGAATGCATTGGGATCATCGGGCATACCGGATCCGGCAAATCTACGCTGATCCAGCATATGAACGGGTTGGTAAAGGCGACAGAGGGAGCAATCCTGTATAATGGGAAGAATATATATGACAGCGATTTTGCGCTGCCGTCTCTGCGCCGCAGGGTAGGGCTGGTATTTCAGTATCCGGAATATCAGTTGTTTGAGTCGGACGTATTTTCCGATGTCTGCTTTGGTCCTAAAAACCTGGGACTTTCGGAGGACGAGATCCGGGCGCGCGCGAAAAAAGCCCTGGAGCAGGTTGGAATTCCGGAAAGTCTGTATGATAAATCCCCGTTTTTGCTGTCCGGCGGACAGAAGCGCCGGGTTGCCATAGCCGGCGTGCTGGCAATGGAGCCGGAGATTCTGATCCTGGATGAACCCACAGCGGGGCTGGATCCCCGTGGGCGGGACGCGATTCTTACGCTGATCCGGGATCTATATGAAAAACGGAAAATTACGGTTATTTTTGTATCGCACAGCATGGAAGATGTTGCCCGGTATGTGGAACGGCTGATCGTTCTCGATCACGGGCATGTGATATATGACGATGTGCCGAAGGCGGTTTTTGCGCATTATAAGGAGCTGGAGCAGATCGGGCTTCGGGCGCCCCAGATCACATATGCCATTGACCGGCTGCAGGCATACGGACTGCGGACTTCACAGATTGTTACCACGGTAGCAGAAGCCAAAAACGCTGTATTGGAGTGGTTTGCGCAATGAAAAATATTACGATCGGACAATATTATCCGACGGATTCCGTCATTCATCGGCTGGATCCGCGAGTAAAGCTGTTTGGAACCATAGTCTTTTTGGTCTCTCTGTTTCTGACCGATCATTATCTCGGCTATGCTGTGATCACGGTTTGTCTGGCGGCGGTCTTAAAACTTTCCAAAGTACCGTTCAAAATGCTGCTGAAAGGACTTCGGGGAATATTGATCCTGCTGCTTTTCAGCGTGGTCTTCAATATCTTTCTGGTTCCCGGACGGGAACTGGTGCATATCTGGTTTCTTTCAATCACGGCTGAAGGAATCCGGCGGGCCATCTTTTTGGGAATCCGTCTGGTGTATCTGGTGATCGGTACCAGTCTGATGACACTGACGACTACGCCGACCGATCTGGCGGATGGGCTGGAAAAGGCGCTGCGCCCTTTGAATAAGCTGCATATCCCGGTACATGACATTACGATGATGATGTCGATCGCGCTGCGGTTTATCCCGATCCTGATGGAGGAGACCGATAAGATCATGATGGCGCAGAAAGCCAGAGGCGCGGATTTTGAGACCGGCGGGCTGTTAAAACGGGCAAAGGCGCTGATTCCTTTGTTTGTGCCCCTGTTTGTTTCCGCAATCCGGCGGGCCATCGATCTGGCAAACGCGATGGAGACACGCTGTTATCAGGGCGGAGAGGGACGGACCAAGATGCATCCGCTTTGTTATCAAAAACGGGACAAGCGGACCTATTGCATTTATGCCGGTTACCTGATCGCGATTTTCGGGATCAACCGGATTTTGGTGGCATTTCAGATTCTGCCGTTTTTATTTGCATAGGGAGGAAACGGATGAAGCGAGTCATGCTGACAATTGCATATGACGGTACGAATTACTGCGGCTGGCAGATTCAGATCAATGGGATTACCGTGGAAGAGGTACTGAATCGCTGTCTCTGCGAACTGACCGGAGAGCAGATTGCGGTGATCGGCGCCAGCAGAACGGATTCCGGCGTACATGCTCTGGGAAACGTGGCAGTTTTTGATACGGAGAGCAATATTCCCGCCGATAAATTTTCCTATGCGCTGAATCAGCGCCTGCCGGAAGATATCCGGATCCAGGAATCCAGGGAGGTACCGGCGGATTTTCATCCCCGATACGGGAACTGTGTTAAAACTTACCGCTATCAGATCTTAAACCGACGGCATCCCATTCCGACCCTGCGGCTCTATACGGATTTTGAGTTTATGCCGCTGGATCTGGAGAAAATGCGGAAGGCCTGCACCTATCTGACGGGGGAGCATGATTTCAAGAGCTTTTGTTCTCTGCGGACACAGATCCGAACTACGGTTCGGACGATCTACCGGCTGGAACTGGAAAAGGAGCAGGATCTCATCACGATGACCATTTCCGGGAACGGGTTCCTTTATAATATGGTACGGATCATTGCCGGAACCTTGATCAAGATCGGCCTGGGCGTTTATCCGCCGGAGCATATGAAAGAGATTCTGGATGCGAAAGACCGGATGGCAGCGGGGCCGAAAGCGCCGGCCAGAGGACTGACGCTGATGGAGATCCGCTATGAGGCGCTGGGAGAGAAAATATGATCGGCAAAGAAATAAGCCGGAAGAATCTGAAAAAAGTTGTTGACACGGGAAAATCATTCATATATAATAGGTTAATGTGACAGCCTGAAAGACTGTTGTGTTTATGTGCGTGTAAATGCTGTGAGCCATAGCCCCGGTGAAGAGCGTTTTACCATATAGAAACAGGAATGGGATCGCAAGATCAGTATGTTAGGAGGAAAACCAATGAAGACATTTATGGCTAGTCCGGCGACAATAGAGAGAAAATGGTATGTTGTTGATGCTTCCGGATATACATTAGGACGTTTATCATCCGAGGTTGCGAAGGTATTAAGAGGTAAGAACAAGCCGATTTATACACCGAGCATGGATACCGGCGATTATGTGATCGTAATCAACGCAGAGAAGGTTAAGATCACAGGCAAGAAGCTGGATCAGAAGATCTATTACCGTCATTCCGATTATGTAGGCGGTATGAAAGAGCAGACTTTAAGAGAGAAGATGGCAAACAAGCCGGCAGAAGTAATTGAGTTGGCAGTTAAGGGTATGCTTCCGAAGGGACCTTTAGGAAGAGAGATGTACAGAAAGTTACATGTTTACGCGGGCGCTGAGCATCCGCATGCGGCACAGAAGCCGGAGACATTAACATTCTGATAGGGACTGAAAGGAGGAAATAACAATGGCTGTAAATAAATATTACGGAACAGGCAGAAGAAAAAAGAGTATCGCAAGAGTATTTTTAACGCCCGGTACAGGCGTGATTACGGTAAATAAGAGAGCTCTTGACGATTATTTCGGTTTAGAGACTCTGAAGGTGATCGTTCGTCAGCCGATGGCTGCGACCGATACGCTGACCAAATATGATGCAAAGATCACAGTAAAAGGCGGCGGTTACACCGGCCAGGCAGGCGCGGTTCGTCACGGTATCGCAAGAGCATTGCTGCAGGTAGACGCGGATTACCGCCCGATCTTAAAGAAAGCCGGTTTCCTGACCAGAGATCCTCGTATGAAGGAGAGAAAGAAGTACGGCTTAAAGGCTGCAAGAAGAGCGCCACAGTTTTCAAAGAGATAAGAATTATCTGCGGAACAAAGATATGGGAGAAAGCACAATGCAAGGTTACTTGCGATTGTGCTTTTTCCATATCCGAGATCTCAGAGGAATACGGGAGAGGAAAGAAAATCATGAATTACGAAGTAACGGTGGAAGTATCCGCAAGACATGTACATTTGACAAAGGAGCAGGTGGAGATCCTGTTCGGAGCCGGACATGAGCTGACTCCGGATAAATGGCTTTCTCAGCCGGGACAGTTTCTCGCAAAAGAGCGGGTAAACCTGGTAGGCCCGAAAAAGGAGATCCGCCGGGTGGCTGTACTGGGCCCGGTCAGAAACGCGGGACAGGTTGAATTATCCCTGACGGACTGCTATGCGTTTGGAATTCCGGGAATATTGCGGGAGTCCGGTCATGTGGAAGGGACGCCGGGAATGAAGCTGTATACGGATTTGGGAGAAGTGGAGTTAGACTGCGGCGTGATCGTAGCGCAGAGGCATATCCATATGACGCCGCAGGACGCGGAACGGCTTCAGGTAAGGGACCGGCAGACGGTACGTGTAAAGCTGACTGCTCATCCGGGCAGAAATCTGATCTTTGAGGATGTTCTGATTCGGGTATCAGATCAGTTTTCCCTGGCGATGCATATTGATACGGATGAGGCGAATGCGGCGTTTGTATCGGGCACCGGGCGCGGCGTGATCCTTATGGAGACGGTGGAAGCATAGCGGTCGGATTACAAAAGAAGCGCAAGGCTTTGGAATGGAGATGTTTTATGGCTGAATCTACACAGGAGAAACAGGGACGGCGCGAAAACCGGATGCTGACGGAATCGATTCCGAAGATCATCGGTCAGATGGCGATCCCGACGATCATTTCCTTTTTAATTACTTCTATTTACAATCTCGCGGATACTTATTTTGTAAGTTCTCTGGGGACTAATGCCACAGCGGCTGTCAGCGTGAACGCTTCCCTGGATCAGATTATTATGATGGCGGGTTCTATGCTTGCGGTCGGCGCAAACAGCTATATTGCCCGTTTACTGGGTGCCAAAGAGGAGAAAAAGGCGAATCGGGTCCTTTCCACCGCGTTCTTTCTGGCAGTGGCCTTCGGCGCGGTGCTGATGGTGGCCGGAATTGTATTTATGACGCCGATGGTGCGTATGCTGGGCGCTACGGATACCTGTCTGCAGTATTCCATTGATTACGCCACCTATGTCGTTCTGGTTGCGCCGTTCATGGCCTCCAGTTTCGTGATGAATCAATGCCTGCGGGCGGAGGGCAGCGCGCTGCTCTCCATGATCGGTATGGGCTTTGGCGGAATCCTGAATTGCGTTCTGGACCCGATCTTTATCTTCGGGCTGGATCTCGGCGTGGCAGGCGCGTCCATGGCGACGGCGATTTCCAAACTGGTCAGTTTCGGTATTTTACTGTACCCGTATCTGCGCCGGAAAACGATGCTTCGGATTTCGCTCTTTCAGTTTCAGTGCAATAAAGAGAATCTGTATCAGATCATCAGCGTCGGCAGTTCTTCCATGTTCCGTTCCGGGCTGGCGGTAGTATCTGCCATCGTATTAAACAATATCGCCGGAGAGATCTCCGATTCTGTTTTGGCGGCAATCGGCGTTTCAACAAAGATCATGATGTTCCCGTTTGGTTTTGTTCTGGGATTTGGCTCCGGTTTCCAGCCGGTAGCCGGATTTAACTGGGGCGCGAAACGGTTTGACCGGGTGAAGGAGTGCTATCGGTTTTCGGCCAAAACGGCTCTGATCGGCGCCGCGCTGGTGGGAGCGGTTCTGGCGCTGCTTGCCAATCCGATCATCCATCTGTTTTCGGAGGCGGATGCGGATGTACAGCAGATCGGCGCGCTGTGTATCCGGCTGCAGTGTCTGGCGCTGCCTGTGCATGCCTGGGTTGCTGTGGTCAATATGTTCTGCGCGGGACTGGGAAACGCAAGAGGCGCTGTACTGCTTTCGACTGCAAGACAGGGGACCTGTTTTCTGCCGATCGTATTTCCGATGGCATATCTGTTCGGCGCGTTTGGCGTGGCTTCCGTTCAGGCAGTGGCGGATGTCCTGACGCTCTTTCTCGCGGTTCCGATTATGCGCGGCATGATGCGGAAGGTACGGGAAGCGGAAGCGGCCGCATTAGAACCTGCGTCCGGCAGAACGGAAATTCCGGAAGCGGTGGGAATAGAATAATCACTTGTGCTTTGCGGGAAATATGGTATACTGTTGATTATAAAATATATGTGAAATGATAGACAAGGAACGGAGGAAAGAGCATGAGAAAAAAAGGGAAAAAATGGCTTGCGCTGATCCTGACCGCGATTTGTGCGGTTTCGGTATCAGGCTGCGGAGACGCCTCGCAAACAGAAACAAAGAACAATGTGGAAGAGGCAACCCCGAAGAAACAGAACACTTCGTCGGCGGAAAATCTGTTTACCAGAATTTCTGTACACGATCCGACACTGGTACAGGATGAAGACGGAACCTATTATGTATTCGGCTCTCATCTGGCAGCAGGGAAATCCAAGAATCTGCAGACCTGGACCGATATCGGCGGGGCGAGACGGCTGTTCGATATTGATAAGCTGGATGGAAAAATGCAGAACATTAAGGCGTGGATGAATCTGGAGGGCGGCGATCTGGGCTGCTGGGCAGCAGATGTGATCTATAACACCACGACAAAGAAGTATTACTTTTATGCGTGCTCCTCTCAGTTCGGCTCCACTGATTCTGTGATCTGGTTTGCGACGTCAGATAAGATTGCCGGTCCTTATTCGGAAGCAACGCCCATTGTATATTCCGGATTTACCAACACGACCAGCGGGACCTGGTCTTATAACAATACCAATATCAAAGACCTGTTGGCGGACGGTACGTTAAAGGGAGTCAGCAGCAAGTGGTTTACCGCGGCCGGACAGTATAATTCTTCACCGGGCAATATGCCGAACGCCATCGATCCGGGAATGTTCTATGATAAGGACGGCAGAATGTGGATGGTGTACGGTTCCTATTTCGGCGGCATCTATCTGCTGGAGATCGATGTGAATACGGGAATCCCCAAATACCCGGCAGAGGATGATCCGACCAACAACGTAGTCGCTTATTTCGGAAAGCTGATCGCTACCTCGGAAGGCTGTGACGGAAAGGGGGAAGGCCCTTATGTGCTGTACGATCCGAAAACGGAGACCTACCACCTGTTTGTCACTTATGGAGATCTGGCAGGAAACGGCGGATATAACGCGCGGGTGTACAGTTCCAAATCTCCGGACGGTCCTTATGTGGACGCGGCCGGTAATCAGGCGACCGATAAGAAAAACAAAGGATTAAAGCTGATGGGCAACTATCAGATCGATACCACCGAGGCCTATGTTTCTCCGGGACATACCTCCGCGATCGCGGATCGGGAGAGCGGAAAGCTGTTCCATGCATATCATACGCGGTTTGCCGATGGCGTCGGCAACAATCATCAGCTGCGGATCCATCAAATGTTTGTCAATGAAGACGGATTTACAGTGGTACTGCCTTATGAGTATAAGGGAGAAACGATTTCCGAGACCGGTTATTCCAAGGAAGAGGTTGTGGGTGAGTACGGATTTATCAATCACGGAGTGTCAAACACCGCATCTTCCAGTATGGCAAATGTATATGTGACCAAGGAAAAGTCCATTCAGTTAAATGAAGACGGGACGGTAACCGGTTCGCAGGAGGGAACCTGGGAAATGAAAGAAAACTCCCCGTATGTGACGATCAAGCTGCGCGGCGCTGAGTTTAAAGGCGTATTCTGCAGGCAGTCGGATGAATCTCAGGAACGTACGGAGCGGATGGTCTTTACCGCGGCAGGCGATAATAACTCTTGTATCTGGGGCATTAAAAAATAATAAAAACGGCAGAAAGGCTGTGCAGTCCGGAATGGAACTGCACGGCCTTTTTAACAGAACATTTCAATAAATATATTGACAAGTATAAATGATGATGATACGATACATGTAGATAAAGGAGAAGTTTATGAAGTACGGAAAACTGATCTGTAATTTAGAGACAATCTTAAAAGAGCGTGGAATTTCCGATGAACAGATCTGTCAGGACCTGCATATTGCCGGTCAGGAATTAGAGGCCTGCTGCAGGAATCAGGTCCGCGAGCTTGATCCGGATCTGATCTGCAAAGTTTGCTTTTATCTGCATATTTCGTTTGAAGATTTGTTTGACTATCAGGGAAATGATCCTTAGTCTATTGTTCCAGATCGTCAATCAGGGAACGGATTTTTTCAATGGCAGCCTGCGTGATCCGTTTGATTTCTGCCTGCGTATGTGTTTGATAAAAGGAAAGCGGAAATAAACGCCAGGCTGAATGCTCAAGGACATAACTTTTCGGATTCCGGGTTCCGGAATCTGATCGAACTTTGATTTTTTTGATCCATTTTTTGATTCGGCGCATTTTTCCTCCTCTTTTTCATAAGAATATTGATTACAATAAACTGTAACATACAGTGAGTGAATATAAAGTGATTCACTATATAGAGAGTTAATATTTATGGAGTCATTATATATAATGACATTGAAAAAGTAAAGAGGAAACATTTATGGATTACGGAAAATTAAGGTTAAATATTGAAGCGATTTTAGAGAAAAAGGGAATTTCCAAGAATCAGGTATGCAAAGAACTGGATATTCCGCGTACGAATTTCAATCGGTATTGTCAGAATGAATTTCAGCGGATTGACGCGGAGCTGATCTGTAAGCTGTGTTATTATCTGAAGATAGAAGTCGGAGACCTGATCACATACTGCAGACCGGAAGAAGAATAAACAGAGCAGAGAGATGGGAGAGGCGCTTTACAGGAAGCAGCCTCTTTTTCTATTGTGTTTTTATAAATTTTATAAAACTGATAAAGATAAAAACCATCATTGACATTCTGAATGGAAAAAGTTATAGTTTTCTTAAGAAATGATATTGGAGGATTGATACGGATGCAGCATAAAGTGATTGTAAATACGAAGCGGGAGCTGTTCCCGACAGCAGAAGATCTGTACGGGTTGTTTTTTGAAGATATCAACCGGGCCGGAGACGGCGGACTGTACCCTGAGATGATCCGGAACCGTTCCTTTGAAGATTCGCTGGTACCGGCAGGCTGTACCACGGATGCGGAACAGAAGATCTATGTAAACAGAGGCGGCTGGCCGGGCGCCTTTAACCACGGGGAAGGCATGGACGACTGGGCCGAAAAGGTCCCGTATACGGAGATCCCGGGCTGGTACAGTGAAAACGCGGATATGAAGCTTGATCAAACAGACACGCTGAATGAAAAGCGGGCGGGCGCGCTGGAAGTCTGTTTTAAACCGTCCGGAAAAATATGGAATATCGGTTATGCGGGCGTACCGATCAGAACGGGAGAACGTGCAGATTTTTATCTGTTTGTCAAAACCGAAGCGGCATTTTGCCTGAAGGTTTCGCTGGAAGACGCCGCGGGCAGGGTCTATGCGGCGGAAGAAAAGGAGATCATGCCTGCGGAAACATATCAGCGGATCGATTACCGGCTGACAGCGGACGGGGAATGTTTCGACGGCCGGCTGGTATTGACGGCAGACCGGGAAGTACGGATTTTGATCGGATTTACCTCTCTGATGCCTGCCGACACATACATGGGACACGGGCTGCGGAAGGATCTGGTCGAAATGCTTGCGGGCCTGCATCCGAAGTTCATGCGGTTCCCGGGCGGCTGCATTGTAGAAGGGCTTTCAAAAGAAACGGCCATGCGCTTTTCCAACACCATCGGTCCGGTCTGGGAACGGCCCAGCCATCAGCTCATGTGGCACTACCGTACTACCAACGGCCTTGGGTTTCATGAATATCTGCAGCTATGTGAAGACCTGCAGATCGCGGCTATGTATGTCTGCAACTGCGGCATGACCTGTCAGGCGCGCTGCAGCGAACTGTTTGAGCCGGACCTGGTTCAGGAATATCTTCAGGAGGCGCTGGACGCCATTGAATACGCGACCGGTTCCGCGGAGACGAAATTCGGGGCGATCCGGGCGAAGATGGGACATCCGGAGCCCTTTGCCCTCAAATATGTGGAGATCGGCAATGAAAACTGGGGACCGGCTTACGAAGAGCGGTATCAGTTATTCTATGAGACGATCAAAGCCCGCTATCCGGAACTGATCCTGATTTCCAACGCGCATACGGAGAAAAAGGGACTGCCCACGGAATACGCGGACGAGCATTATTACAGCGCGCCGGAATTTTTCTTAGAGAACGATACCATGTTTGACCGTTACGACCGCCGGGGACCCAAGATCTTTTTGGGAGAATATGCGGTTAATGGCGGCAAGACCATTGCCTCTATGGAATGCGCCATGGCGGAAGCGGTATTTTTAACCGGCGTGGAGAAGAATCAGGATATTGTAAAGCTCTCCGCGTATGCGCCGCTGTTCCAGAATTCGGATTATACGGCGTGGAAGCCCAATCTGATCGTATTTGACAACCACCAGGTATACGGAATCCCCAGTTATCATGTGATCAGTCTGTTTGGAAAATACCGGGGAGCGCAGGTTGTGGAAACGAAAACGGAGACGGAGTACCGTCCGCCGCATTATCAGGGAATCCCCGGGATTCTGTGTGAAAAGCCGGGGCTGCAGATGAAGAACGTGAAAATAAACGGAGAGCCGGCTGCGATTTCCCGGACGATATACGGGGACTGGGAAGAAACGGACGGCGTCTATACGATGAAGCGGGGAGAAAAGCGGCACGCCTTTACCGGAAAAAGCGATGCGTGGAATCAGGCCTTTGCCGCGTTTATGAACCGGCGCCGCCGTCCGCAGGGAATGCCGGATATCCATGATTTTATGTGGGTTACGTTCGGGCAGACCGATCTGGAGGCGTATACCTTTGAAGCGGATCTGAAATTTGACGCCGAGAATGCGGTGACCATGTCGATCTGGAATTTTCATCCGGATACGGACGCGGGCTGCAGCGAACCCAGGGATACGGACTGGAATCTGCAGTCTGTGCGAAACCAGATCTGGCGGATTGAAAACGGAGAGGGCGCCACGGAATTTCGGCCCTTCTTCAATTCCGACCGGCCGCAGCCGAAGCGGGTGCCGCTGCAGATCGATTATACGAAGTTCAATCACTATAAAATGGTTGCGAAACCGGGAAGCTATGCATGCTATATCAACGGAGACCTCGTTCAGGAAAAGAAGCTGGCTGTTCATCCGCTGATCTATGCGGCAGCGTCCACAGAGAAAGAGCAGGTGTTCTTAAAGCTGATCAACGTAAGCGAGGATCCCGTTGAAACGGAAGTAGAACTGGACTGCGATATTTTGCCGAAAGTGCGGATGGAGACTGTAGCGGCAGCGTTGGACGCGGTCAACGATATGGAAAATAAGGAGCGGGTAGCAGCCAGAGAACAAGTATTGGAAAACGGCGGACGCAGATTTACGGTGAAGCTCGCGCCGCATTCCGTCAATGTGCTGGCAGCGGTAAAGCGGTAAGAAACGCGTGGGCGCAGAGCGGAGGCAGAAAAGGACATGCTGTATATTGCAGTCGTAGACGACGAACAAACGCATAGGGAGTTGATTGCGGAGTACATTGAACAGTGGAAAACGAAGCGGAAGATAGAGGCTGCAGTCACATCCTTTGCCAGCAGTGAACAGTTTTTCTTTGAATGGTGCGAAAATGAGCGGTACGATATCCTGTTTCTGGATATTATGATGTCCGGGATTTCGGGTGTGGAGCTGGCAAAGCAGCTGCGGGAAAAAGGCCTGAAAAGCGGCAGCGGGAAAAAGGTGGAGATTGTATTTACAACCGGACTTTCGGAGTATATGCAGGAAGGCTATGAGGTAGAAGCCCTGCATTATCTCTTAAAACCCATTGACCGGGAAAAAGTCTGGCAGTGTCTGGATAAATGTATCAGCCAGAAGGAAACAAAGAAGCATCTGATTCTGCTTCCCACAGAAGACGGTATGCTGAAAGTGGATACGGAGTCGATTTTGTATGCGGAAGCGCTCGGTCATTCCTGTATGCTGGTATGCGAAGCGCAGACCTTACAGGTGAAGATGGGGATTCATGAACTGTATCAGATTCTCGGTGAAACCGGAGCCTTTATTTTCTGTCACCGTTCTTATCTGATACAGGTCAGGAAAATCGCGAAGATTCAGAAATCAGATGTCGTTATGGATAACGGGGCGGAAGTGCCTTTGAGCAGAAGGATGCAGAAGGAAGTCAGTCAGAAGTTTATAGCAGCATTTCGAAGATAGCAGGGAAAAGATATGGAACAGGTTATGATCATACTAGGTTGTTTCTGTATTGCGGGAGCGGCAGTCCTGGGGATTCAATGGTATATCCGCAGGACCGTTGACCGAAAAATCGCAAGATATCAGAATGATCTGGTAGAAAAGCATTTTGAAGAAGTGGATAATATGTACCGGCAGACCAGAGGCTGGAGGCATGATTTTAAAAATCATGTACAGACCATGCGGGCCTATCTGGAAATGGATGAGATTGGAAAGCTGCGGGAGTATCTGAATAATCTGACAGAAGATTATGAGACGGTGGATACTGTATTAAAAACGGGGAATATTATGATAGATGCGATTTTAAACAGTAAGATCTCTGTCCTGAAAAATCGCGGTATCCGGGTAGACGCTACAGCAATCGTATCCAAAGAGCTGGCGGTTTCCGATGTGGATCTGAGCGTCATAATCGGGAATCTGTTAGATAATGCGATGGAGGCCTGCATGAAGCTGCCCCAGGAGGAACGGTTTGTACGGCTCTATATCGATGAGGTAAAGGACAACCTGTATATTTATGTGATGAATGCGGCAGACGGAACGTTTAAGCGGAGCCTGAAAGGGTATCTGACTACCAAAGGAAAGGGAGACCACGGCTTTGGCCTGCAGAGGATCGATAAGGTGGTAAAGAAGTATAAGGGCTATCGGAACCGGCAGGATGAAGGAAACGTATTCGCGACAGAGATTCTGCTGCCGTTAAAGTAAAATCGAATCAGACCATTCGTGATAAAAAGAGAGCCATTCGTGCAAAACGGCCCTCTTTTTTTTGAGATCTGCTATAATGAGAACCAGTTAAGAAACGATTCGGAAAATCAAGACAGAAAGGCTGTACTATGAAGAAAAAATATTCTATTTTATCCAATACCGTTTATTTTGCCCGATACGCATACCGGCAATATCCGATGCTTTCCGTCTATCATATCGCGTCGGTTTTCTGCGGGATCTTTAACCCGTTTTTAGGAATTCTGCTGCCGGGCGTTGTGCTGAATGCGGTGGAAACAGGAAAACTGAATCAGGGATTATTGCTGATCGGCGGTATGGGCGGAATCCTGCTGCTGTTTCATATGCTTGCCGGCTACATGAACGGCAGAATCTATTTCCTGGAAAATCAACTAAGGCAGTTCATTCTTGCGGATATGGTTTTGAAGGGGCTGCGCTGTCGCTATGAATATGTGGAATACGGAGAGCACAGAGAAACGGCAAGACTGGCCTATCGGACCTTTAACCAGGGTGATTCATGCATCAGCTACCGCTTTTTAGACTATCCCAGAGAGCTGTTAGTGAATACCGCCTGTTTTTTTCTGTATTCTTCCGTGATCGGTCTGTTAAATGTCTGGATTCTGGCTGGCCTGATCGGCATGTCGCTTTTAAATTACGGGATTCTGCAGATCCGGATCAGAGGAGAACAGGCGCTGCGGGCGGAATTTGCCCAGTCGGATCGGGAAATCAACTATATCAGTACGACATTCCAGAATACGGAGCTGGCAAAGGATAACCGGGTATTTGCCATGAATGACTGGCTGATGTCTTTCCGGCGTCTGGTATTTGCTGCCAGAATGCGGCTGGAAAAGCGGCAGAACCGGAAAATCATTCTCTCAGAATTTCTTCAGTTTCTGCTGGGTGTGATCCGGGATGGAATCGCCTACGCATATCTGATCTGCGCCGTGTTAGACGGCAGTATCTCTGCCGGCAGCTTTGTCATTTATTTTGGCGCGATCGCGGGATTTTCGGGATTTCTCACCTCTATTGTGGATATTTACGCGAATCTGAAACGTGCCGGCTATGACGCCGCTTCGTTCCGCGTCTATATGGATCTGCCGGAGATCGAGGAGAGCGGCGAAGAGCCGGAAGCGTTGTTTTTACAGCCGGCAGCGATTGAATTTCGGGACGTGAGTTTCTCTTATGGAGACAGCAAGATCTTTGAACATTTCAATCTGGTCATTCATCCGGGAGAAAAGGTTGCGCTTTTAGGGGTGAACGGAGCCGGAAAGACCACATTGGTTAAGCTGCTCTGCGGGTTGTATGAGCCCGCGACGGGACAGATCTTTATCAACGGAGTCGATATCCGGACTGTTTCCAAAAAGACGTTATACCGGCTGTTTTCCGTGGTGTTTCAGGAGAAGGCGCTGCTGCCTTATCCCATTGGCTGCAATATTTCGCTGAAACGGCTGGAGGAGACGGACAGGGAACGGGCCTGGCAGGCAGTGCGGGAAGCAGGATTGGAAACGGTCTTTCATAAAAACGGGATTACCCTGGATACATTTTATCAGGGAATGGCATATGAGGACGCGGTGGAACTGTCCGGCGGGGAACAGCAGCGGCTGCTGCTGGCAAGGGCAATCTATAAGGACGCCAATATTCTGATTCTGGATGAACCCACTTCCGCGCTTGATCCCATTGCCGAGAGCGAGATTTACAACGAATACGCAAAGATCAGCAGGGGAAGGACGTCGTTATTTATTTCACACCGTCTGGCGACCACCAGGTTTTCCGACCGGATTCTGTTTCTGGAGCACGGGCAGATCACAGAGTCCGGTACCCATGAAGAGCTGCTGGCGCTGGGCGGAAGCTATGCGCATATGTTTGAAGTACAATCGCATTATTACAGGGAAGAAGCCGGGAAAGGAGAGAAAGATGGAGAATGATCTGACAAGTAAGATTTCGTTTCGGGAAAACTGGAACAATATCCGGAATATTATGCGCATTACCAGGGAGATCGACCCGTCTCATTACGGGATCGCGGCGTTGGTCCACCTGATCAATGCCATTCATGCCAATCTGTCTCTGATCATTACGGCTGTGATCTTGAATGCGCTTTATGCGGGGAAACCGGCGTCAGAAATTATCGGGACAACGCTGCTGCTGATCCTGGCGGGATTTGTACTCCGTATGGCGGCAAGCGTGCTTTGGAATGAAGTAATGGCGCCGAAGCGGGAAAATGTGGCTCGGACCTTTCGGCTAAACCGTTCCGCCAAATACCAGAATATGGATTTTTCCCTGATCAACAGCCCTTATGTGAAAAAACTGTCGGAACGGATCGCGAAGGATAATAACTGGGGCGCAGGGATCTATAATGTATTCTGGAGCTTTGACAGTCTTGTATATGGAGTATTAAACCTGCTTTGTTCCATCGTGATCGCGGTTCCGTTTTTTAAACGGATCTTTGGCGCCGCTCATCCGTGGCTCTGGTCGGGAATCCTTTTGCTGTTTGTGCTGCTTGCCGTGTTCATACATATACGGAGCAAATGGGAAGCGGCTTACAACGAGGAATTGCTGATGGATTGGAGCGACCGGGTAAGAAAAAGAGGATTTGACGAAGAAACAGAGAAAAAAATGGCCAGTTTTACCTGGTACTGGGCAATGCAGGCAATAAGCGGAGCGTATCATCATATTAAAGATATTCATCTGTATGACGGATATGAGCTGATGAAGCATTATACCGTAGACAATGAAAAGAAACAGGATGAACTGGTTTCCTGGGCGCCCACATTGGGAAAGCTGGCCGGGCGGCTCGAGATGACGATTACAGGAAGCCGGAGCTTTCTTACTCTGACGGGTTTCCTTGTTTCCGCCGCCTATGCCATAGCCGGCGCTTTTGCGCCGGGAGACGTATTGAAATACGCGGGCTGTATGACCAATGTATTGGACGGTATCGTCGGGCTGCAGATGGAATGGAAATCGCTTTCCCTGACGGCGCGAAAACATGCCAGCACATTGGAAATGTTAAACATCAGTGATGAAATGTATAAGGGAAAGCTGCCGGTTGAAAAACGGCGCGATCACAGGTATGAGATTGAATTCCGGAATGTTTCATTCCGATATCCCGGCAATGAACAGTATGCGCTGCGGCATTTTTCCATGCGGCTGCGGATCGGAGAACGGCTGGCTATTGTGGGGATGAACGGCTCGGGTAAGACGACCATGATCAAGCTGTTGTGCCGCTTATACGATCCGGAAGAGGGAGAAATTCTGTTAAACGGCGTGGATATTAAGAAATTCAGTCAGACAGAATATATCCGGTTATTTTCCGTGGTATTTCAGGATTTTCAGCTGCTGTCACTGCCGTTGGGGCAGAATGTGGCCGCATCGTTAGAATATGACCGGGCGCTGGCGCGGGAATGTCTGGAAAAAGCAGGGCTGGGAGAGCGCCTCAATGAACTGCCCTATGGTCTGGATACCTATCTGTATCAGGATATTTCCGATGAAGGTATTGAAATTTCCGGCGGAGAGGCCCAGAAAATCGCGTTGGCGCGAGCATTGTATAAAGACGCTCCGTTTGTTCTGTTAGATGAGCCGACGGCCAGTCTGGACCCCTTATCTGAGTATGAAGTCTATTCCGGATTTGACGCTATGGTTGGGGAAAAGACGGCAATCTATATTTCCCACCGGCTGTCTTCCTGCCGGTTCTGCGATGACATTGCGGTGTTCCATGAAGGACGCCTGATCCAGCGGGGCAGCCATGAGGAGCTGCTGCGGGATGAACAGGGCAAATACTATGAGCTGTGGAACGCGCAGGCGCAGTATTACACATAGCATTCATTTGCAATTGAAAAAATTTGCAGGTATGATCCCGTCTTTGACACTTGATAAGGAGCAAGGTGGTCATAAATCCCGTGTTTATAGGCTTTATGGCCACTTTTACCTGTGTACTGATATGTGCTATATTTCTCCCTTTTGTTTTTTCGTGCTCTTTGTTCCTTTGATAATGCTGCGCATGGAAGATCGGGAGATGAATTCATAGTCCGTTCGGAAACCAAAGGCCTTGTGGAGGGCGTCTGTTATATCGGTCCTCATATAGGATGGAATATATCCGCTGTCTTTTGAAAGCTGTGTCATCTTCATGCCGCGTATTGTCTGCAGGATCTGTTCGCATGTATACTCTGAGCCAATCTCTTTTTCCAAAAGACGATAAACTAACAGGCTGATGTAACAGGTTAGGAAATGGGCCTTGATCCGGTCGTCCCGCCGGACGTAGACAGGTCTTGCCTCAAATTCAGATTTCATGATCTGAAAATTTTCTTCGATCTCCCACCTGCGTTTGTTGATTTTCAGGATCTGCCCTACATTTCCTTCAAGGTTTGTCACAACGGCGTAAAAGCCGTCATACCTGGCTTCTTCCTCAATGCGCTGCATATCCAGCTCATAGAGCGTTTTTTCAGCGATCTCTCCATCGTTGGTAATGGATGACCTTTTGATAAACCGGGCGGGTCATTCTGATTCTTCCCGCGCCGTTTCCGGCCGGGATCCTGGATCATCTTCTCCGCCCGCTCGATCTGCCGGCTGCGGAGTTTCTGCTGATAGGCCTTGTATTTTGGAGAATAGGTAATGATCAGGGTCTCATCTTCTGTCTCGAAATAGTAGTTCGTACAGTCATAGTACAGGACCCTGTCGTTTCTGGGATGCACAAAGTTCGAGCAGCGGTAAAGTTCTTCCTGGATAAAGTCTGATTCTTCTGCCAGCACGGAAAGGGCCCGGTAAACATTCTGCAGGGCATACTTTGGCGGTTCCAGAAGGGATCTGCAGTAATCAAAGCTGCTGAGCTTGCTGGAGGAACAGATAGCCGATGTTAAAGGAACGTCCTTCGTTTTTAGGAATGCAGGCGGCTTTGGAAAAAGAGACGGAAACGGTTCCGTTTTTCCGGTTGAATTCAGCTGTGTCTTTTGCTGCTTCTTCTTTTGCCCAGGCCATCAGCTGGTCCTGATCATTGGAAAAACGTTCCAGAAGTTCATCCAGCCTTCCGAGTTTCCGGTAAACACGTGAGGAAGTTTTTCCATTTTCCTTGCGGAAAGAATACATGATATAAACACTTTTATTGTTGCCTACGCCATTAATAGCTGCATACATAATAATCACCCGATACTATTATAACACATATAGTACGTATTATTTTAAAAAATTCGACAAAAAATACAGGCATTGTGCGGTCTGCAGGCAATTTTCCTCTTATTCAACTGTCAAACACCCGGGCTGTTCTATTCCTGATTTTTGGTTGACTTTTTCTGATGGATAAATTATACTTTTTTCAAGTAGAAGAAGGAGGAATCGGAAATGAGAAAATTTGCCAGTTTATCGGTTTTTTTGATAATGGTTATGCTTTTTACAATGTTTGCACCTGTAAATTTAACTGCGACGCCGCTGCGGACGGATACCGCCGTCGATTTACTGCCTACAGGGGAGGATAACCTTTGTGTTAACTCAATCAGCACCTCTGAGCTTGTTGCCACAAAAAACGGCTTTATGCGAGTGTTTTATGATGGCAGCAAAGTCCGAGTTGAAAATTATGATGATTCCTTTCAGATTCAAAGCAAAAAGTCCCTAGACATGGAGTTGAATCTGTGGGGAGGATTTTTCGCAGGTTCAGATTCCTATTATCTCGTAGAAGGACAGAATAATACCGCAGAAAACGACAGCGCCGAAGTCATTCGGGTGATCCGCTATGATACCTCTTGGAATCGGAAGGGCGTGGCTAAGATCACCAGCAACGCGAAGCTGTTCGGCGGTCAGGTTCGCTATCCCTTTGATGTGGGTTGCGTGGAAGCGACGGAATACAACGGCAAGCTGTATATCGTTACTGGCCACGAGGGCTATGTAGATCCTCAATATAACCAGGGCCACCAAGGCTTTTTGATGCTGGAAGTGGACGAAGCCACCATGACCGGGAAGATCGTTTCCTCCGATCTGTGGCACTCTTTTGCCCAATATATCAAAAACAAAGACTCCAATCTCTATGTGCTGGAGCAGAGCGAGGGCTCTCGCTATACCAAGCTTTCCCGGTACCGGGCAGGGGATGAGGATGCTTCTGCCTCTATCCCCGTTCTCAATTACGGAGGTTCCCGGGATTCCGCCTGGGCCATTCCGTGCTATGCCAGTGTGGACGGTATGGCCCTCTCTGGTAAAAATGTACTGTCTCTCGGCACATCCATCGATCAGAAAAATTATGACAATGTTACTTCCGATATGGCGCATAATCTTTATCTGACGGTCACTCCCATGGCCGATTTTACCGAGAGTGCCACCAAGGTAAAATGGCTCACCAATTATACCGGTGAAGGAAAATGTTTCCTGGGAACTAAAATTACCAAAATCAACGATGACCGGTTCTTGATTTCTTGGGAGGAATTCAACACAAGCAAAGCGGCGAGCTCAGAGGATTCCCTTTCGGGATCGGTGCTTCATTATCTGTTTGTCGATGGCAGCGGAGAAAAATTGACCGGGGAATTTACGGCGGCGGCTCCCATTTCAGATTGTCAACCCATTGTGAAAAATTCTAAAGTGGTCTATTATGCCTCCAACGGCAACATGGTGAATTTTTACAGTATCAACGCGCAGACCGGCGCCTTCAGCAAAAAATCTTACCGTGTGGCGGGAGAAAACGCCACTTGGGAGTATAAAAGCGGCACGTTGACAATTTCGGGCACGGGAGCGATTACTGTGGTGAATTCGAGGTACCGATTTCCTGTTTCTTCCACGCAGGGAGGATATTCCTATTATGAATCGGATCTCAGCCCCTGGAAAGCTCTCAGGGACCAGGTGACTAAGCTGGTCATAAAAAGTGGGATTACTTCTGTTTCCGATAATGCTTTTGAAAACTTCAGCAAATTAGCAGAGGTGAATATTGCTTCCGGTGTTAAGAGTATCGGCAAGGAGGCTTTTGCCTACAATTCGGAATTGCAGAAAATCACGATTCCTGCCAGCGTGACGCAGATCGGAGAGGATATTTTGTGGACGGGCTATTATTGGGTTAGTAACGACAGCCATGTGGTCTATGCAACGATTTATGGTGTGGCCGGTTCTTATGCCCAGACCTATGCCCAAAAGAATAACATTACATTTGAAGCGGAAATGGGCGTGCCGAAGCTGAGCAGCGTAGAAAACACCGCGACAGGGGTCAAGATCAGCTGGGGTAAAGTGACGGGCGCCGCAAAATACCGGGTATTCTACAAGACCGGCTCCGGAGGCTGGACGAAAATCGCGGATACTACAAGTAGCAGCTACACCTGGAAGAGTGCCAAAAGCGGCACGAAATACAGCTTTACGGTGCGGTGCCTCTCTTTCGATGGAAAAACCTATACCAGTGCTTATGACACAACAGGAAAGAGCATTACCTATATCGCAGCCCCCGGGAAACCTACAGTCACCAATGTAAACGGCGGTCTTAAGGTCAGCTGGAATAAAGTAGCGGGAGCTGCAAAATACCGGCTGTTCTATAAAACAACCGGAGGCTGGACCAAGCTGAAAGATACCACGGCCACCAGTGTCACCTTGACCAGCGGAAGCATCGGAAAAACCTACACCTACACGGTGCGGTGTATTTCCTCTGATGGGAAAAAGTATACCAGCAGTTATGATGCTACCGGAGGCAAGGGAGTTTTCTACAAGCTGGCGACACCCTCCAAACCCACATTTGCCAATGTAAACGGTGGTCTTAAGATCAGCTGGAATAAAGTAGCGGGAGCTGCAAAATACCGGCTGTTCTACAAAACAACCGGAGGCTGGACCAAGCTGAAAGATACCACGGCCACCAGCGTCACTTTGACCAGCGGAAACATCGGAAAAACTTACACTTACACGGTACGTTGTATTTCCTCCGACGGGAAAAAATACACCAGTGCCTATAATACCACGGGAAGCAAGGGAGTTTTTTACAAGCTGGCGACACCCGCAAAATCTACGGTTGCCAACGTGGACGGCGGTCTTAAGATCAGCTGGGGTAAAGTAGCGGGCGCTGCAAAATATCGGGTATTCTGCAAGACCGGCTCCGGAGGCTGGACGAAAATCGCGGATACTACAAGCACCAGCTACACCTGGAAGAGTGCCAAAAGCGGCACCAAATACAGCTTTACGGTGCGGTGTCTCTCTTTCGATGGAAAAACCTATACCAGCGCTTACGATACAACAGGAAAGAGTATTACCTATATCACAGCTCCCGGGAAACCTACAGTCACCAACGTAAACGGCGGTCTTAAGGTCAGCTGGAATAAAGTAGCGGGAGCTGCAAAATACCGGGTATTTTACAAGACCGGTTCTCGCGGCTGGACAAAAATCACGGACACCACAAGCACCAGCTATACCTGGAAGGGCGCTAAGAAGGGCACGAAGTACAGCTTCACGATACGTTGTATTTCTTCCGACGGAAAAACTTACACCAGTACCTATGATAAAACCGGTACCGCAATTACTGCCCAATAAAAAGAAATTAAATTTCTAAAACTAGACAGGAAGCGTTTGCAGCAAAACGGCAGACGCTTCCTGCTCTGTTGCTGCTGAGTTGTTTTCTTCAAGGAATTTGTTGATTTTGTTTCGTTCTGTTTCCGACTTTGGTTGACCTTTTCCGAAGGATGTATTATGCTTTTTACGGTCACCAGCGTTACCTTGACCAAGTGGAAGCGTCGGAACAACCTACACCTATACCGTAAGTTGCATTTCCTCCGACGGGAAAAGTATACCAGCGCATACAACACTGATTAAGGATATTAAGATTAAGCATATTCTTAAGAATGCTCTGACTGACCGCGTTAATGATCGTGCGGTTTATATGAAGGGAATCGATTATAGTTATTATTACGAAGGATACAATACATTTAAAACGGAAGAATTATAATTTTACAGGAGGAAGAAATGCTGAATCCCACGTCTATTTTGAAATTAAAAAGCGCGAAAGACAGGTTTGCCCAAAACCATCCGAAGTTTATCGCTTTTATACAGAGTGTTTACGCGCAAGGCTTAGAGGAAAATATGGTCATTGAAGTGTCGGTTACAAAACCGGGCGAAGAAACCAGAACCGCCAATATTAAAGTGCGGCAGTCGGATCTGGAACTGCTGGAGGAATTAAAGGGGCTGTTTTAGGGGCTGGAATTTTTTGATAGTATCTTACAGAGTTTGATATAAAGCCGAGGAATCATTGAAAAGTGCGCCTTTGCGGTATAAGTTTTCACTTGGGGTATAAGTTGTGCTGCCGGGCACAGCTGCCGTAAATTTTTTACACTTTTATGTTAAACTTGAGCAAAGCATAGTACGATTGGAATTTGTGAGGTAAAGGTATATGGTACAAAAACAGACATTTAAACAGAAAGTTATTAAAGCAGATATGAATATGTTTTTTGATATATATGAACTGGTTCATATGACAATTAAAGATATCTACAAAAAGTATTATTCTGATGAAGCGGTCAAATTCTTTTTGAAACTTCACAGTAAAGAGAATATTTCAGCCGATATTTCAAAAGGAAAAGTGTATGTCGCTGTCCATGAGCATGATGTAGTTGGAACAGGCACGTTGGACGGAGACCGTATTAAACGGTTATTCGTATTGCCGCAGTTTCAAGGACAAGGAATTTCAAGGCTGACTTGAAATTTTAAATTCAGGTGCAAAATTAAATTCCACACCCTTTTAAAATTTCTTGTAAATCGAGCATTAT
>CANQSA010000001.1 GCA_947626415.1 uncultured Lachnospiraceae bacterium | reverse complement strand
TCGTGGTTTCCCATAATGAGGCGGTAAAAGAGTACGCGGATTCTGTACTGGTATTGGAAAAATAAAAAGAATGCGGCGCGGCGGTTTTTTCATGCTGAGATGACAGGTTTTGTCTGGTCGTCAAAGCGTGAGAAAGCCGCCGCGTTTTTGTCTGTCCGTTCATTCGTCCCAAAATATATACCGTTCGTCCCAAAGCTGCTGCGGACATCTTGTTTTTGCAGGATTGAAATCTTACAATAAGAACAACATAAAAAGATAAGATTGATAGTGAATGATAAAAGTAATATAATATATTATGAGAAAGGTAATCCTGCTTTGTAATACTATCAAACAAGGTAGTGTCAAATGATCTATGAAAAACTGAGTCGAAAAAGACAGGCTCAGATGAACCTTGAAAAATTCAGATATTGATGTCATAAGACCTTGGGCTTTGCTCTAAATCCAGCTCCTTGACCCATTGGCGGGCTCTGCCCGCACCCGTCCTCGCCGGAAGGTGGGAAAAGGGCGCAGATGTCTCTTTTCTGCTGGACAGGATAATTCGTGAGCCTTTTGTCAAGGAACTTTCGCGGCATATCCTCACCGCCTGACGGCGGTTCCGGTATTCCACGGTTCCCCTGACAACGGCTCCGCTCCACTTACGCGGTACCTTGTTTCTGGAGTTCTAAGATGGTCTGCTGGCCAAGAAAGATGAGGAGCTGCCATTTGCCCGGTATGTTGTCCGCACCCTGCAGCATGTCCACCTCATTGAGGACTTTGTATTGATTGTGTTTATGTGGGCGCAGGAAGTTATAGCAGGCGACCCAGAGGGCAAGGTCATAGTTGGCGCCGTCGATGTTGTCAAACCCATTTGTATGGCGGTAAGAGGCTTTATAGGTGCGATTCAGCCGCTCGATCATCTGTTTGAACGAGCGGTATTCTTTGGAGACGGCATCGTCGTTGGTAAGTCCAATCACCTGTGTGATCCTGAAGGTAAAATCCTTCCCGAACTTTTTTGCGAATTCTATTGCAGCGATGAGGATACAGCGATGAACTTAAATTTTTCCAGCAGCTTCGTAAGCCTCCGGAAGGCCATCCGCATGGCAAGGATACAGGGGCCGACGCCTCGGTTGTCAGAGACCTGATAGCCGATGATGGAGCGGGTGGCGGCATTTATGATAAGCCAGACAAAGGTTTTGACGCCGCGTACTTTTATGTAGGTTTCATCTGCGGTGAAGATATCCCCTTTTTCGTAAGGATACTGGTCAACAAAGGGTTTAATGCAGATAGCCGCAGTCTTGCAGTAGTTGGCGATCTGCTGGTGGGAAATGGAGATGTTATACAGGTCTTTGAGGGCCTGGGAAGTTTTACGCAGGGAGAGGGCAAGATTAATATGGAGTGTCAGGTACAGGGACATGATATGGGCGTTATTTCTGCTGAATTTTAGGGAAGACGCGTTCTTTGGCAGGGAATTTAAGTCCATGCTGAAAAAATCCATTGTGAATTCGTGGTAGATGTAGTGGAGCTTATATTTGTTCTTGCCGTAATCTTTTTTGAGGTCGTCCTTATCTACCTTTTTCAGGTTGTGAAGATAGTAAGGGCATTTGGGATTGACGCACTTGTGGAGGACAAAGTGTTTCCGGTTCTTTTTGGGAACGAGGGCATTTCCACAGTGAGGGCAGCGCAGCTTTATGGAGGAGAAGCGGCTTTCGGCGGAAGAAAACCTTGCAGCACAGACCTTACAGAGGAGATGCTCTTTGGAGCCGTTATTCTTGTAAAGAAACGGTTTCGGTGCGTTACAGTGGGGGAAGGAACAGCCATCAGGGATATCGCATTCAGAGCGGCGGCTGATAGGGCGGATCTTTTTACCATAGCGTTTCTCGTAGTAAGGGATGAGGTCTTTGTAGTCTCAGCCCTGACGGAAGTCAGTAACCCGAGGGAGTTCATCAATCTTAAACTTCTGGTATTTTGGGGAATGGGAGTCATCAAAAGCCCACTGTTTGAGTGGAATATATCTGCAGATGAAGTTTAAAAACCAGCAGTTTTGCTGATAAAGATATTGAATTATAGAAAGTAAGTATAGTATAATGTCCGTGAGCATTGGCTCTTTTTGTGGGATGTGATTTTGGTCGATGACATTATACACGAAAAGGGAGGCCAATGCTATTTTTATTTGAGATTTTCTTTAAAATCAAGTTTTTAATTAAAATTTAGCAATAAAAAACAAGTAGTTTTTTGACACTACCTCAAACAATACGGAGGTAGCGAAAATGAGAAAAGTGAAACTAGGAATTATTATATGTTGTATTCTTCTGGCATTTGGAGTACTTAATGTATGGGCGGAGACAAAGATTCAGGAGCGGTCTGGAATGGGACTTCAGTTTGACTACGAAGGAGCCTTCAAGCTGGGGAAACTTTGATATGCAGATCGGCTGCGAGGAAGGCGTTAATAAAATCCGGTTGGATTATACAGATGCAGGAGGAGAAGAAGTATCTGTGGCTCTGAAGGCGGACGGAGACATCGGGCAGATCCTGAAGCAATTCTGCGATGAATACCGAAAGCCGTTCACCATGGAGGAAGCAGAAGAAATATTTGGAAACGGCGATCTGATCTGGCAGGATTTTGAATGTTATATCGGATATGAAATTTTTTTGGAGTTTCTTACCTTTCAGCGCTTTGATCTGGAGAATGGCTGGTACCTGGAGATTTAGGAAAAGTGGGAGTCTGAAGAAGAACAGGAATATTATCCGTTTGACAAGCCGGAAAGTCTGATCCTGCGGAAAGGGACAGCGCGATTTCCAAAGACATCCGGGACGCGGATATAGCGGAGTTCTGGGAACGGAACCGGTAGGATGAACAGCAAAAAAAGGCAGATCCTAAAATCCTGAAACAACCCAGAGAAAATTTGATGTTGTAGAATTATTTCGATAAGAATTTCATATTTTGTTATATGTTTTTATGCTGAAAGACATTCATTTTTTTAAATATACTACAGGGAATTTTGCATTGAGCGTTGTTAAATTTTAGAATATGTTAAAGAAGGAAAATAGTTGACAAAAACTATAAAAACAATATAATAAATTATGAGAAAGATAGCCCTGTTATATAAAAATAGCAACAAAAGAGGAGATGGTACGATGAAAAGAAAAATTAAATTTGGAATTATGGTAGGATGTATGCTACTGATATTTGGCGTATTTAATGTATGGGCGGCTAATGCAACGTATACACTGTTAACAAAAGAAGAAATTTTAGATACGAGTAAACCAAATTGGTATAGCGAAGAACTTCCAATGATAGAAAGCAGTTCTCGAATTGTATCTATGCGCGTTATCGGGGCAACAGTAGGTGAAGAAAACGGACACTATGTGTGTGTAGCTGGTGATAGCGACGCTTGGTTCAGCAACGATTATCATTACAGAATTGTGCCTATTACTCTTCCGGTTAGTGAACCAACAATGTATGGAATTACATGGAGTGGAGATTTTTCAAGCGATGATTATGTATATTACGTAAGCTTGAATAATGGTGAATTGTGGGAAGCAGAAAAATATCCATTACAATCAATTACAATTAATTATTTCACAGTAAAGGCAAATAATTAGTAAATTTAATTAAACCTATAAAATATTGGTACAAACAGGGCTATCATAAATAATACTTGGAAAATGAAAATTGTAATAAATTAGGAAGTGAAAAAAATGAACCTTTACCGGGATTACAGCAGAAAACTGAGCAAACCTAAAAAAAGTCTAACAACTTTATTTGCAGCGGGTGTGGTGATTCTTCTTCTGATTGACATGGGAAGAAGCATTATCGACCAATTGATTGAGAGTCAATTTCATAAGGCAAGTATAATGGAACTTAACATTTATATACCGGATGGTAATTTTACAGAATTTCGGTCAAGATTTGAAGACGACCCCGGAATCGTATCCATTGAGCAGAGAAGACACATTTCTGTCCGTATAGAGGATCCTACAGGACTTCCAAGGAAAGAAAGTGTGTATGAAATATCCGGACTGGCAGCAATGCAGAGTAGTCAGTTGAAAGACAGGGAAGACTTGTGTGACAATGAAATTCTGCTTCCGGAATATCTTTTTTATGGAGATGAAGCTGATCATACAGATCGTTTTTTTAATACTGATTATGTACGGGGGAATCAGTTTATCGGGCAGACAGTGAAAATCAGTTATATAGATGGAAATGGTATCATGCAAAAGGCGAAGCTGACAGTTCGGGGAACCTATGACAACGCATTTCTTCAGGAAAAAGGAAATTACTATGTTTCGGAAGCTATGATTGAAAAGATGAAGGGAGCGACGATTGCCGACGGGAATTCCGGTTTCCGGACAGCGGGGGAAGAACCGATTGTGATGGTTGGAGGTACAGACTGGACTGTGGTATTGGCTGATTACAGGGAAAAAGGCAGCTATCTGAAAAAATTTAGAAACTATATCCGTGAATTGGAGTCTGAAGGGAAAATCAGCATGGATGGAGCTGCCCCTGCAGTATCAGCAAAAGGAAGTATTAAAGGGGATGAAATCAACTTTGTCCATGTAGTTTCTCAGATCCTTACAGTTTTGAGTATTAGCGCTATCTGTTGGTCTTGTTTGAATATGGGACTGTTTCAGCTGCGGAATGTCCGAAACCGCAGACAGGAGTTTGGCGTGCTGAAAGCATTGGGATATAATAACCGTCGAATTGCCGGGATGCTACGTATAGAAACTTTGGCGTTTTCCCTGCGTGTTTTATGTATTGCGGGTGGTATTGGAGCGACTATGGCAGCCGTTTATGGAATTGGACTTGTGACTTGGGTGAATCCGTTTTATCGGTGGTTTCCTGCTGTAAATGGGTGGTTGCTGTTTGGAACCGTAGCAGCGGTAATTTTGATTCCTCTTATTTCCTGCGAAATCGTATTGCATCCGGTAAAAAAGATTGTACCGATAGAAATTATGAGGAATTTCGATATGCAGTCTGCGCTGCGGCGCGAGGCGCAGATGATTTTGGAAGGGGGACTTCTGTTATTGAATGCGGTTATTCTTTATCTAAGTGGAATGCTTTTATTGGCAGAGGGATTTATTTTTCAGGAAAAATGGAAGGGATCTCAATATGTCAGTCCTTTTGACCCTTCAGGAAATACAGTTTTACGGGAAGATGAAATCAGCCTGACGATTGCAAATATTATAGTCATTATATGTGTATTGACACTTGTTGTACTGGCATTATTTGCAGGCGCATTGTATTCCTGGTGGGTTGCCCTTCAGATGGGAATTTTAGAAACGAAGCGTGAAAATGCTTTGCTGGAAGCAATAGGATATGGCCGATATCATATCAGGAAACGGCTTTTTGGACAGCGTGCAGGATTAGCTTTATTGGCGGTAATCCCGGCATGGGGAATTTCTCGCCTAGTCTATTATGCTCTTATGCAGATTACCCCAATGAACATGGTGCTTATTTACGGAACAGGCAAGGGATGGATAGATGTGCTTGTCTGGATGGCAGTTCCTGTAATTTTATTACTGTTTGTCTGGCTCATTGTGGCAATGGCGGACAAAAAAATGAAAAAACAGTCTATTATACAACGACTGTACGTAAAGTAAAGAAACGGTTTGATAGAAAACTGGAAGGAGAATGGTATGGAGCATATTAAGCAAATGATGCAGCAACGGGAAAAAACGAGAAAAAAAAGAGGTCTTATCATTGGAATTTTGATCGTAGCGATTGTGTTGGCTGCGGCAGGAACGGTCACATATTTGAAACTGCAAAAGAAGGCGAAAGAAAATCCAATTCCGGACCGGCATATCTCGGAGATGATCAATGACTGGAAGAACCGATATGATATGGACGCCATGCGGATTTCTTACAGCGATTATACGCTGGATGAAAACGGGAATATTGCATCTTCGGCTGATTACAAAATGGTTCTCTCCGATCCGGAACTGATTGGGGAAGTTCGGGACAGTTTAGAACAGGTGACAGTCAGCCGGGTAGTTGAATTGGAGGAAGGGGAGTATATCGGAAAAGAATTGACTGCCCCATATACATGGGAGATCATATTTTATGAAAATGCAAAAGGGGCTTTGGAGAACGGGGAAAGGTTTGAACTGTACGGCGGTTATATCGGAGACGAAAGAATAGAGATCAGATACGCAAAGGCAGAAGACGGAGAAACGATCCGGGGATACCTGTGCGCAGATTCTGATATTCGGGAGATTGTAAAGAAATTTATAACGAAGCATCAGAAGTCACTCACCATGAAAGAAGTGGAAGGAATGTTCGGCAAGAAGGATCTGACATGGCGGGACTTTGAATGTTATGCGGAACCCTATCTGGATGATTACAAATCCAAAGTAGACCTGAAAAACGGGTGGGTGCTTGAAATCACCAGAACAAAGGAAGAAGCAAACCTGTATCAGTTGGGAGAGGAGCTGGAGTCTGTTATCCTGCGGAAAGGCGACAGCGCGATTTCCAAAGATATCCGGGACGCAGATATCGCGGAGTTCTGGAAACGAAACCGGTAGGAAAACAATATATGGAGAATGGAAGACATATGAAAATAGAACTGTCAGGGTTGGCAAAAACCTACAATCAGAAGGATTATGTATTACAGGATTTTCAATATACATTTGAATCCGGACGCTTCTACGCCATTATGGGACCGTCCGGAGCGGGAAAATCCACGCTGCTGCATATATTGGGGCTGTTGGACGAACCGTCTGCCGGAGAGATCCGGATTGACGGAAAACCGCTTACCATTCAGGGAGAAGAGGAACGCGCGGATATGCGCCTTATGATCTTTGGCTTTGTATTTCAGGAGTTTTTCCTGAATCCCAAGCTGACTGTACTGGAAAATGTTATGGTGCCCATGCATATTCATCCGGAATATCAGGGCAGGAAAAACCGGGAGAAGAAAAAGGAACGCGCCAGAGAACTGCTTCGGCAGTTTCAGATCGATACGTATGAGGAGCGGTATCCGAGTGAACTGTCCGGCGGAGAGCAGCAGCGGGTAGGAATTGCCCGGGCGCTTGCGAACGATCCGGCGGTGATCCTGGCGGATGAGCCGACAGGAAACTTGGATGAAAAAAATGAAGAGAATATTTTTAACTATCTGAAGATGCTGGCGGAAAGCGGGAAGATGGTGATCGTGGTTTCCCATAATGAGGCGGTAAAAGAGTACGCGGATTCTGTACTGGTATTGGAAAAATAAAAAGAATGCGGCCGATGGCATGACATAAGACAGTATAATCGATAATTTTATGACAGGCTGTCGGACAGGGTGCAAAAAAGGCATATCGCAATTCATTCAAGCGATATGCTTTTTTTGTATACCACAAACAGGTTAGCATACACAAAATGGAATTACAAGTACCATATAGTATTTGCACCGAAGCACAGAAGGAAAGTATTTTATGAGGAGAAGAGAGCGGATAGTTATCAAATCTGCAATCGTTTTAAGGGAGCATTGTCAAAACAGCTGCACATTATTCGGTGTAAAATTCCGTTGCTTCAAATATAAGATTTGTGGTAAAATATAATTAAAGTTATATTTTAATAAAAACACGGGTTTACAGCGCATTTTTATGAGGAGTGTAACAATGATTGAGTTAAAAAGAAACGGAAATATTATAAACAAAAAATACCTCGAATACTTTTTGCCGACGGTGCTTGTGGCACTCGCGAGCAATATCGCTATTATGGTGGATTCCATAATCGTCGGAAATATGCTCGGAAGCGTGTCAATGGCGGCGATAAGCGTTCTTTCGCCTGTTAATCAGATTTATTTTTCCACAACGATACTGTTCGGCGTCGGCGCGTCAACGCTCATTTCGTTCGCGAGGGGCAAAAACGACAGAGAAGCCGCCGATACCACCTTCACGGCGGCAACGATTCTGCTCGTGATTTTAAGCGCGGCGTTTATGATACTGCAGCTTACGTTCGTAAACAATATCGCGGAGTTGCTAACGCCTATTGAATCGCTTCGGAGCGAGCTTTTGAAATATTACATACCGTTTATTATCGGAACGCCGTTCTCGCTTTTGCTGCCGAGCGCGGTACACTGCATACGGAGCGACGGCAGACCGAAATTTGCGTCAAATCTCATAATTATTTCAAATGTGATTAATCTCATTATGGATATAGTTCTTATGGGCCCGTTCAGAATGGGAATAGCGGGCTCGGCGATTGCGACGGTTATCGGAAACGTTATCGCGTTCTGCATTATGCTTACGCATTTTAAAAGCAAGGGAAATACGCTTCATTTTGATTTGGGCACAGCGTTATCGCCGAAAAAACTATGGAAAGAATGTGTTTCGCTGTTTACCACGGGCATATCGGGGGCGCTCGGCACGATGCTTGTAACGGTTACGACGTTTTATATGAACACCGCGATACAGAGCGCGGGCGGTCATGAGGGCATGGTTTCCATGTCGGTAGCATCAAACTGTCAGATATTTATATCAGCGTTCATAACGGGCGCGTCGCAGACGATGATACCGATAGTGAGCGCGCTTTTGGGCGAGCGCGATACTGCGGGAATAAAGTACGCCATGAAACGTGCAATCTTGGTGCTTCTGATCGCTGCCGCCGCAATCATGCTTATTATAGAAGTCGCTCCCGCGCAGGTCGCCCTGATTTTCGGAGACAAAACTCCAGCTGAAATGGCGATGATTGTTCCGGCGCTCCGCATAAGCGCGCTGTCGTTTATCGGAATGTCTATCTCGTTTCTGTTTATGTACTATTTCACCGCGACGCAGCGTAAGGCTATGTCGCTCACGATTTCGATCGTCAACGGAATTGTTCTCACAATACCGCCGGCGTACATACTCGAACGCCTTTTCGGCATAACGGGATTGTGGATGATGTTATGCGCGGATCATTATGGAACATGGATTGTGATAGCGGCGATGATTATTGTGACAATCGCGAAATCAAACGGCAGATACAGGGATATATTTCTGCTTGACAACGCGGATGAGCTGCTTTCGTTCTCCGTAAAATCCGACGCTGACGTGTCGGAAATAAAATCGGCTGTCACGGATAAAATCGCGGACGGAAACAAAGTTGCCGAAGCCGTGTCGGAGCTGTTCGCGTTTGTGAGCGAACAGGACAAAAACGCGGAAAACGACATAATAATAAGCCGCGAAGACGGCGCATATGTCATATTGCTCCGCAGCAACGGAGCTGAAATCGACGTAAGCAAATTCAACGGTAAATGTAAAAGCTTCGAATACTCCGTTGTGTTAGGAATGAATCAAATTAAAGAAATAATATAGGAAGGTGAAAGCATGAAAACAGAAAAAGATTTAATAGCCGAATCTATTGCTCAAACGCGGGATATGAAGGAATACCCGCTTACGCCGAGCCAAATGGGCGTATATTTGGCTTGTATCAACAATCCGAGCGGCACGATATACAACTCGCCCCTTTGCTATACGTTTGATAAGGGCGCGGTTGATATTGACGCGCTGAAATCCGCTGTTGAAAGGGCGGTTAAAAACCATGAAGGACTGCGCTATTACATTGATACTTCATCAGGAGAGCCGGTTATGAGGCCGCGAGAGGTTACGGTTGATATTCCGGTGATAAGCGCTTCGGACGATGAGCTTGAAAAGCTGAAAAACGACTTCGTAAAACCGTTTGATTTGGAGCGTGATTATTTGTTCCGCTTTGAAATTATCAAAACGGAAACGAAAATGTGCTTTTTGACGGATTACCACCATATCGCGGTTGACGGCACATCGTTTTCCGTTCTCTGCGCCGAGATCTCAACTCTTTATTCGGGCGGCGAGATCGAGCCGGAGGAAATAGGTCAGTTCGGCATGTCGGTATACGAGGAAAAATTCGCGGATACACCGGCGTATGAGGAAGCTCATAAATATTATGAAAACATATTCGCGGGACTTGAAACAAATTCAAAACTTATACCCGACATGAACGAGGACGAAAATATTAAGGACAAGCCCTGCCGTGGATTCAGGCGTATTTTGCCGGACGATATATCGGTCGAAAAGGTGGACGAATTTATAAAGGAAAACGGGATAACCGAAAATACGCTTTTCCTCGGTGCTGTCGCATACGCGGCGGCGAAATTTACCGGCGGGGAAGAATCGGTAATATTCACTCTCAACCACGGCAGACACGACCCGCGCATGAGAAACACCGTCGGCATGATGGTCCGCACTTTGCCGCTTTACATAAAAATCGACGATACGGCGAAGGTAAGCGATTATCTTTCGGGCGTCCGTTCCGCTCAGCGAGGCGTGATAAAGAACGGCAATTATCCGTATGTCAAGCTCGCGGGCGAATACGGACTGGATGCAGGTATAATGTTCGCATACCAGTCGGATTCGTTCAATACCTTCACACTCGGCGAAAACACCGTCGAAATGGAGCGCATTCCGACGCATATCGCGCAATCGCCTATTGCTATTATGGTATTCAAGTACGGCGGCGTGTTTGAAATGGATTTTGAATACCGCAGCGATTTGTACGAGTACGAAACAATACGCTCATTCGCGGATACGGTTACTCTTATAATTTCGGAAATGCTCAAAAAATCGGAGCTTTCAAAGCTGCATCTTGCGGACGAGCGCAGCGTAAATAAAATACGCGCCTTAAACGACGCGTTGGTAACCGATGTTGATTTAAGTGTCGGATTTGTTGATATGTTCCGCGCGCAGGCAAGGAAAACGCCCGATAAGACGGTGCTCGTGTTTAAGGAAAACCGCTACACGTATAGGGAGCTTGACGAAATAACGGACAAAATCGCACAATATATCCGCTCGAAGGGTTTGGGCAAGGGCGATATTATAGCGTCAATGGTTGGGCGCAGCGAATACATAACGATATGCTCGATAGGCATATTGAAATCGGGCGCGGCGTACGAGCCGCTCGATCCGACACACCCGTCGGAGCGGCTGCGCTTTATGACGAAGGATGCGGATGCTAAAATGCTTATTACGGACGGCAAGCTGCTCCCGCTGATACCCGATTTTGAGGGAGAAATATTAAAAACAGAGGATATTCCTGAGCTTCAGGGCGGCAGCGCACCGCTACCTTCGCCCGGCGCGGACGATTTATTTGTGCTGCTTTACACCTCCGGCTCAACGGGTACACCGAAGGGCTGTATGCTGACGCATCATAACCTTACCAATTTTATTCATTGGTTCCGGAGAGTTTACGATATTACGGAAATAAGTGCGTCGGCGGCGCACGCGAGCTACAGTTTTGACGTGCATATGCTGGACATTTATCCGTTTCTGAGCGCAGGCGCGGCGGAGTATATAATTCCCGAGGAGCGCCGGCTCGATTTGGTATGGATCAACGAATACTGCGCGCAAAACGGTATTACGCATATTTCTCTGACAACGCAGGTCGCCAGAGCGTTTCTGACCTCAATCGACGATATTGCTCCCAAAGTCGTGGACATAGGCGGCGAAAAGCTTGTTCCGTTTGAGCCGCGGGCGGGTGTTAAACAGTTCAACAGCTATGGACCGACGGAGTGTACCATATTGATAACGGCGTTTCTGATGGATAAATATTACGATCCTGTTCCCGTCGGCATAGGTGTTGACAACGCGCGGCTCTATATCGTTGACAAGCAGCTGCGTATGCTGCCGTTCGGTGCGGTGGGCGAATTATGCGTAGCGGGTCCGCTAGTGTCAAAGGGGTATCTGAACCGCCCCGAGCAGACGGAAAAGGTATACGTTAAAAATCCGTTTGAAAGCGGCAAATACCGCGACGTGCTTTATCATACGGGCGATATCGTAAAATTCATGAACGACGGCAATCTGTCGTATGTTGGACGCCGCGACGGCATGGTTAAAATACGCGGCTACCGAATCGAGCTTACGGAGATTGAATCCGTTATACACGATTTTAATGGAATAAGGGACGCGACTGTTGTGGCGAAGGATAAAGCGTCGGGCGGAAAGTACATTGCAGCGTATATCGTATCTGACGGCGAGGTTGACATAGCGGCTCTTAAGGAATTTATCGCGGAGAGAAAGCCGCCGTATATGGTGCCCGAGGCGATTATGCAGATTGACGCGATACCGCTCACGGTAAACGGCAAGGTTGACAAGAGAAGTCTGCCGGAAATTGATTTTACTTCGGCGGAGCCGACGGCAAAAACCGAACGCTCACTCACGTCGCTCGAAACGAAAATACTTGAAATAATAAAGGGCATAATCGGCACGGACGAGATCGATGTTTCAGCCGACATTATGCGCTGCGGCATGACGTCGCTCTCCGTTATAAAGCTCGCGGTCGAGCTTAACAAGGAGTTCGGCTACGGCGCGGATATAAAGACGCTTATGAAGGGCTGCTCGGTAATGTCGATAGAGGATGATATTGTAGACTTTCTGCTTACCGCGAAAAACGCGCCCGCCGAGGAACAGACGAAAGAGGAAAAGGCGGAATTCGCGCCGCTTTCATACACGCAGTACGGAGTATATTCGGAGTGCATGAAGCGTCCCGAGGACACGTTTTATAATATCCCGTTCATGTACCGTTTCCCCGCCGATTTCGGCGCGCAGAAGCTCGCGGACGCGATAGGTACCGTGCTCGCGGCGCATCCGTATGTTTTCACTCGGCTTACAATCAAGGACGACGATATTGTTCAGCAGCGTATGGGTGCGGACGGATATACAGTTCCTGTAAAGCATATGAGCGAGGACGAGTTAAAGGTGTACCGCGCGGAATTTGTAAAGCCGTTCAAGCTTATGAATACGCGGCTGTTCAGAATTGAAGTGATACAAACAGAGGCGGCGGTGTATCTATTCGCCGAGTTCCACCATATTATCTTTGACGGCGCATCATTCGACTTGTTCCTACAATCGTTAAAAACGGTTCTCGAGGGCGGCGAAATACAGAGCGAAACCTATGATTACTTTGACTATGTAAAGGACGACAGAGCATTCGTGGACAGCGACGAGTTCAAATCGTCGGAAAAATACATTTCCGATATGCTCGTAAACTGCGAGGGCGCGGCTGAGCTTACGCCGGATAAAGGCGGACTTGCCGAAAACGGCTCGCCCGCGATTGCGTCCGCGCCGTTTGATATGGCGCGCGTTTCGGAGTTCTGCAGTAATATAGGCGCAACGCCCGCGCATTTGTTCCTCGCGGCGACATTGTATGTTGTATCGAGATTTACGAACAGCCGCGGCGCGTATATCAACACGATAAGCAACGGACGCTCGGATATGAAGCTCACAAACTGCTTCGGTATGTTTGTGAAAACGCTCCCGATAGGTCTTGAAATTGATGATATAACGGCGGCGGAGCTTGTGGAGCGCGCGAAGGATCTGTTTATAAACGCGGTCGCAAACGAGGCGTATCCGTATGCCGACGTGTGCCGCAAGTTCAACTATGCGCCGCATATTATGTACGCGTATCAGCTCGGCGTCGTGGACGAGCTTCGTATAGACGGCAAATCAATCGAATGGGAGCTTGTCGGCGAGCAGCGTGTAAAATTCGACACGGGTGTGCACATCGAAAAAACAGACGGAACGGAACGCGTAAATGTTCACTACAACGACGCTGTTTACAGCCATGAGCTGATGAGCAAATTCGCGAACGCGATTAAGACAGTTGCGGAAAGAATAGTCGAAAATCCAGACGGCAAGGTGCGCAAGCTGTCAATGCTCGGCGCCGCGGACGAAAAGCAAGTCGTGGATTTCTCTTACACCGGATTTGCGGAGCCTGAAATAAAACTTCTGCATGAAAAATTCGAGTACCGGGCAAAGCTTCACCCCGACCGCACGGCAATTATCGCCTGCGACGGTAAATTCACGTACGCCGAAATGGATAGACGCGCGAATATTGTAGCGAACGCGTTATTAAAGCGCGGAGTTAAAAACAGCAGCCGCGTGGTTATACTGCTAAACAGAACATCAAAATTCTTCGCCGCAATGTTCGGTATATTAAAGGCGGGCGGCGCGTTTATACCGACCTGCCCCGAATATCCGAGGGAGAGAATAGAAAGCATTATAGATGACAGCGGCGCGGAGCTTGTAATAACCTTCGGCGAGTTGCTTAAAACATACAAAAATGCGGTTGATATAGCGGAGCTTGAAGCGGGCGGCGATGATAAAAAGCCGAATGTAACGATTTCACCGGAGGATTTGGCGTATCTTATTTACACATCCGGCTCGACCGGAAAGCCCAAGGGCGTAATGCTCAGGCACATCGGTATCGCGAACTATGTTACCGACGACGAGCGCAATCTTCAGGTTCGCTGCGTAACCGAGGGCTGCAAATGCTACGGCTCGGTTACGACGGTATCGTTTGATATGTCGCTGCAGGAAACGGCCGTTGCGCTCTGCAATGGTCTTACTCTTGCTTTCGCGAGCGACGAACAGACGACGAATCCGCTTTCGCTTGCGCGGTTCTTTAAGGAAAACAATGTGGACGCATTTGACGTCACTCCGTCAAGACTTCTCGTATATATGGAGCTTGACGAATTTGCGGACGCGATGAAAAACTGCAAGATGATTTTATCGGGCGGCGAAAAATTTTCGGATAAGCTTCTGAGCGTCCTGCGCGAAAAGACAAATGCTCGAATTATAAACGCCTACGGTCCCACCGAAATCACAGTGGCGTCAAACGCGAAGGATCTTACAAAAGAGGATGAAATATCCGTCGGAAGACCGCTTCTGAATTATCGCGAATACATTGTCGATATGGATGACAACAAGCTGCCTGCTGGCGTTGTCGGCGAGCTTTTAATAGGCGGCGTGGGAGTTGCTGCGGGCTATAACAATCTTCCCGAGCAGACGGAAAAGGCGTTTATCGAATACGATGGCGAGCGCTTCTACCGCTCCGGCGACTACGCGTGCTGGACAGATAGCGGAGATGTCGTGATCCTTGGCAGAAAGGACAGTCAAATCAAACTTCGCGGGTTTAGAATAGAACTCGGCGAGATTGAAAAGTGCCTGACAAGTATAGAAGGAATACGCTCGGCTGTCGTTGTTATCAAAAAGGTAGGTCACGAGGACGGCATATGCGCGTACTATACCGCCGATGGAGATCCCGACGTTGCGTATCTGAAATCGGAAATGAGAAAAAAACTTACCGATTATATGATCCCCGCGTCGTTTAACCGGCTTGACGAGCTGCCGACAACTCCTAACGGCAAGGTGAACATTAAAGCGCTGGGCGATCCGGTGATTTCCGACACTCCAAAGAACAGCGTATCGGTAAAGCCCGAAACGGCGGTTGAAAAGAATTTCTGTGAGATATTCGCGGACATTCTGAATATGGACGAAGTATCGGTAAACGACAGCTTCTTTGATCTTGGCGGCACGTCGCTCACCGTAACGCGCGTCGTTATCGCGGCGGGCAAGATCGGTTACAATATAACATACGGAGACGTGTTCGCCAATCCCACGCCGCGCTCTCTCGCAAAGCTTGCGGGCGGCGCGGGCAATGCCGACGACGGCATCATGCGGTTTGACGACTACAATTACGAAAATATTGACCGCCTGCTTGAAAAGAACACTATCGACGCGTTTATAAACGGCGAAAAGCAGGAGATAGGCGATGTGATTCTGACCGGCGCGACGGGATTTTTGGGAGCGCATATACTTCATGAGCTGCTCGCAAATTTTGACGGCAATGTATGCTGTCTGATGCGCGGCAAGGGCAAAATGACGGCGTATACGCGGTTAAAATCTCTGTTCTACTATTACTTTGAGGAGGATATCACGGAAAAATACGGCGATAGAATTACGGTAACAGACGGCGACATAACGAACAAGGCGGACTTTGAAAAGCTCAAAGGCGTAAAAGCCGATACATTTATAAACTGCGCGGCGAATGTAAAGCATTTCTCGAAGGATACGGACATCGAGGACGTAAACTATCACGGCGTGCAAAACATCATCGAGTTCTGCGAGGAAACGGGAACGCGGCTCGTACACGTTTCCACGATGAGCGTCGGCGGAGCGTTCCTCGACCGTCCGGGAGAGGTTTCAAACCTTAAAGAAAATATGCTATACTGCGGTCAGGTGCAAAGCTCCAAATACACCGCCGCGAAATTCCTTGCTGAGCGCGAAATATTGGAAAAGGCGGCGAGCGGAATGAACGCGAAAATCATGCGCGTCGGAAATCTTTCGGCGCGCGAGAGCGACGGCGAATACCAAATCAATTTCACGACAAACACATTTATGGGAAGGCTCAAATCCACATATCTCATCGGCTGCTATCCGTATGAAACCATGGATATGCCGTTCGAGCTTTCGCCGATAGATTACGTGGCAAAGGCGATACTTCTTCTTGCGCAGTCGCCGAGAAAGTGCGTGGTATTCCACCCGTATAACAATCACGCGCTGCTTATGAACGATTTATACAGCGAGATGAACAGGCAGGGACTTACTGTAAAGCCCGCCGAAAGCGGCGAGTATGAAGCGGCTTTAAGGAAAACCGAAAACGATCACGAAAAGGCGAAGGTGCTTTCGAGCATGATCGCGTATGAGAACATGTCGCACGGCAGAAAATCATACGAAGTCGGTCAGGACAACGAAATGACAATGCAGGCTCTCTACCGCATGGGCTTCAGCTGGCCCGTAACCTCGTTTGAGTATATGAAAAAGTTCCTTGTAAATCTTAAAGGACTCGGATATTTTGAATTGCAGTGAACATAAATGCGGTGCGGCGGAAAAATAAGTCGATTATCAAATTTACGATTACAGAGGGAAAATGGCGGAATACTTTTTAAAAAACGTATCATCCCTGCCAGATCCGGCAGCGGACGCGGCGGCGCTTTACGGAATACCGGATCGGCGGAAAAGACATATTTTAAAATATCGTAACGCGATTGACAGAAAATTAAGTCTCGGCGCATGGCGGCTTATGGAAGCAGTTCTCGGCAAATACGGCTTCTCAGCCGATAATGTCATAACGGACGCGAACGGTAAGCCGCTGTGCGAAGGGATATGCTTTAATATCTCACATTCGGGCGAATATGTTTTGTGTGCCGTGAGCGAAGCACCGGTCGGCTGTGATATCGAAAAGGCTGAAAACGCTCCGTTTGAGATTACGGACAGCGTTTTCCTGCCGAGCGAGCGGAAATATATAGCCGAAGCGCAAAGCGACGAGGATAAATCGCGTAGGTTTTTCAGGCTTTGGACTATGAAGGAAAGCTATATAAAAATGACCGGCGAAGGACTCGGTGAATTTTTGCCGCGTATCGAAATAAATCCCGAAAAGCGAACAATAACGCGTGATTCAACCGCCGTAAAATGCAAGCTGTTTAACGTGTCATACGGCAATTACGAAATATCAATATGTGAAGAAGAATAAAGAAACCGTCCTGCACTTCTCGAAGAAGGGATATGAGCTTTTTACAAGCACGGGAAGCAAAGATCCGGTAAAACCGAATACCGAAATTAAGAGCAATCGCAAAAACGGTTGCTCTTTTTTGCTGACTGAAAGGAGTTGGTTTTTTTTGATCGCAGTGATCGTGTTGGCTGCGGCAGGAACGGTCATATATTGGAAACTGCAGAAGAAGACGAAAGAAAATCCAATTCCGGATCGGCATATCTCAGAGATGATTAATGACTGGAAGAACCGATATGATATGGACGCCATGCGGATTTCTTACAGCGATTATACGCTGGATGAGAACGGAGATATTGCATCTTCGGTTGATTACAAAATGGTTCTCTCCGATCCGGAACTGATCGGGGAAGTTCGGGACAGTTTAGAACAGGTGACAGTCAGCCGGGTAGTTGGGTTGGAGAAAGGGGAGTATATCGGAAAAGAATTGACTGCCCCACATAACTGGGAGATCATATTTTATGAAAATGCAAAAGGGGCTTTGGAGAACGGGGAAAGGTTTGAACTGTACGGCGGTTATATCGGAGACGAAAGAATCGAGATCAGATACGCAAAGGCAGAAGACGAAGAAACGATCCGGGGATACTTGTGCGCAGATTCTGATATTCGGGAGATCGTAAAGAAATTTATCACGAAGCATCAGAAGTCGCTCACCATGAAAGAAGTGGAAGGAATGTTCGGTAAGAAGGATCTGACATGGCGGGACTTTGAATGTTATGCGGAACCCTATCCGGATGATTACAAATCCAAAGTAGACCTGAAAAACGGGTGGGTGCTTGAAATCACCAGAACAAAGGAAGAAGCAAATCTGTATCAGTTGGGAGAGGAACTGGAGTCTGTTATCCTGCGGAAAGGGGACAGCGCGATTTCCAAAGACATCCGGGAGGCGGATATCGCGGAATTCTGGGAACGGAACCGCTAAGAAAGCAGTTTTTCTGCGGTTATATTCAGACAAAAAAATAGAGCGCGAGACGGGACTCGAACCCGCGACCCCGACCTTGGCAAGGTCGTGCTCCACCAACTGAGCCACTCGCGCATATCACAGCTTTCGCTGACAAGGGATATCATAGCAGAGGACAGAAAAAATGTCAATGCTTATTTCAGAAAAAAATTTTTAAATTATTTTCACAAGATATGGGGTGACTTTTAAGCAGTGGTTTGGTATACTTGTAGCAAATGACAGAGTTTGGAAGGAGTAACAGACTGCATGAGGATTCTGATTAAAGACGGACGGGTACTGGATCCGGCGACGAAGACGGACGCCAGACTGGATATCCTGGTAGAGGATGGCGTGATCGCCCGTCGGGATATCTGGATTGACGAGAAGAAGACAGAGGCGGATGCGATTCTTTGGGTACACGGCTGTTATGTGATGCCGGGACTGATCGATCTGCATGTACACCTGCGGGAGCCGGGATTCGAAGAGAAGGAGACCATTGAGACCGGGACGAAAGCAATGGCCAGGGGCGGCTTTACTTCTGTATGTCCGATGCCGAACACGAAGCCGGCTGCGGACAGCCCGGAGCGGATCGCGTGGCTGTTGGAAAAGGCGGAGGCGGTGTCCCCTATTCATGTATTGCCGGTAGGCGCAGTTACGGTGGGACAGGCCGGAGAAGAGGTGACCGATATCGCCGGCATGGCAAAGGCGGGCGCGATGGCGATCAGTGAAGACGGCAAGTCCGTCATGAACGCGGCCTTGTATCGGGAAGCGATGAAGAAAGCGGCGGAGAACGATCTGGTGGTGCTGGCGCATTGCGAAGATAAGAATCTGGCCGGCAGCGGCTGTATCAATGAAGGCGAGAAGGCAGAGGAATTCGGCGTGCCTGGGATCAGCAACGCCGTAGAAGATGTGATCATAGCCAGAGATATCTTATTGGCGAAGGAGACCGGCGCGAAGCTGCATCTGTGCCATTGCTCGACGAAAGACAGTGTGGCGATGGTAAAGGCGGCGAAGGAAGCCGGTATATCGGTGACCGCGGAAGTTTGTCCGCATCATTTTTCCATGTGTACGGATGATATGGACCGGGCGGACGCTAATTATAAGATGAACCCGCCGCTGCGGACCCGGGAAGATATGGAAGCGCTGAAAGAAGGACTGCGGCTGGGAATCATAGACGCTATTTCTACAGATCACGCGCCGCATACGGCAGCAGAGAAGGAAAAGCCGATCACGGAAGCGCCGTTTGGCATTGTGGGTTCGGAAACGGCAGTGGCGCTGACAGTTACGAATCTGGTGGAGCCGGGGATCCTGACTCCTTATATGATGGCGGAACGCATGAGTTATGCGCCGGCTAAGATCCTGGGGATTGACCGGGGAACGCTGGAAGAAGGAGCGCCTGCAGATATTACCGTGATCGATCCGAACGCCGAGTATGTGATCGATCCCAAGACCTTTGTTTCCAAAGGGAAAAATACTCCGTTTGCGGGGCAGAAGGTACGCGGCAAGGTGCGTTATACGATCGTGGACGGCGTGATCGCCTATGACAGCGGTCTGGAAAATTGAGCAGAATACGGGATAAAATGGAGGACATATGATTCAGAAGCTGATTACAAAGATTCAGAAAACCAATGCGCCGATCGTGGTGGGGCTGGATCCTATGCTTGGTTATATACCGGAGCATATTACCAAAGCCGCGTATGCGGAATACGGAGAGACGCCGGAGGGCGCTGCGGAAGCAGTCTGGCAGTATAACAAGGGGATCGTGGACGCGGTCTGTGATCTGATCCCGGCTGTGAAGCCGCAGGTCGCCATGTACGAACAGTTCGGACTTCCGGGTATGGCGGCGTTTCAGAAAACGGTGGATTATTGTAAGGAGAAAGGACTGATCGTCATCGGGGATGTGAAGCGGGGCGATATCGGTTCTACATCGGCAGCTTATGCCGCTGCGCATCTGGGAACCGTGCAGATCGGCAGCCGGAGTTATCCTGCTTTTAACGAAGATTTCGCTACTGTGAATCCTTATCTGGGAACCGATGGGATCAAGCCGTTTATAGATGTCTGCAATACGGCGGACAAGGGTATTTTTATTCTGGTAAAAACGTCCAATCCGTCAAGCGGAGAGTTTCAGGACCGGCTGATCGACGGCAGAGCGCTGTATGAGTGGGTCGGAGAAAAGGTTGCCCAGTGGGGCGCGCAGTCCATGGACGGCAGTTACAGCAATGTGGGCGCTGTAGTGGGCGCTACTTATCCGGAACAGGGCAGGATCCTGCGGAAGCTGATGCCGAATACCTTTATCCTGGTACCGGGCTACGGCGCGCAGGGCGGTAAAGGCGCGGATCTGGTACACTTTTTTAATGCGGACGGGCTGGGAGCCATTGTGAATTCTTCCCGCGGCATTATTGCGGCATATAAACAGAAACAGTATGAGAAGTTTGGCTCCGAGCATTACGCGGACGCTTCCAGACAGGCCGTCCTTGACATGATCGCGGATATTGACGGCGCTCTGAAACGGAGGAGTTTATGAGTAAAGTGAAGGAAACCGCCGCGGTGATCCGGCAGGATCGTCTGGCGGAAGGCGTATACAGTATGTGGATCCATACGCCGGCGATTGCGGCTCAGGCGAAAGCAGGACAGTTTATTTCCGTCTATCCGAGAGACGGGAGTCGGCTGCTGCCCAGACCGATCAGTCTGTGTGAGATTGACGCGGCGGCAGGAAATCTGCGGATCGTATACCGGGTTGTAGGCGGAGGAACCGAAGAATTTTCCCATTATCAGGCGGGTGATCCGGTTACCATACTGGGACCGCTGGGAAACGGGTTTTACCCGCAGACAGGCAGCGCGCTGCTGATTGCCGGCGGAATCGGAATCCCGCCCATGGTAGAACTGGCAAAGACCTTAAAGAAAAACGGCGTAACCGATCTGGTATCCGTGATCGGGTATCGGAACGCGGACACGTTTCTGGTATCGGAGCTGGAAGCCTGCGGATCGGTCTGCCTGGCAACTGAGGACGGAAGCCTGGGGATACAGGGAACTGTTATGGACGCAATCCGGGCGCGTAATCTGACAGCGGACACGATTTACGCCTGCGGACCTATGCCGATGCTGCGGGCAGTGAAGGCGTTCGGAGAAAGTCATAAGATCAGAACGCAGATTTCCATGGAAGAACGGATGGCGTGCGGGATCGGCGCCTGTCTGGGCTGCGTCTGTCAGTCAAAAGAGATTGACGAACACTCGCATGTGCACAATAAACGGATCTGCAAGGACGGTCCGGTATTCTGGGCTGAGGAGGTGGAGATCGGATGAATACGAAAGTCAGGATTGCGGGCGTAGAGTTAAAGAATCCGGTTATGGTGGCCTCCGGTACTTTTGGTTCGGGCGAAGAGTACAGTGAGTTTGTGGATCTGAACCAGCTGGGCGCCGTGGTGACGAAAGGCGTGGCGAATGTACCCTGGCCCGGCAATCCTACGCCGCGTGTGGCGGAGACATACGGCGGTATGATGAACGCCATCGGGCTTCAGAATCCGGGGATCGATGTGTTCATAAAACGGGATATTCCGTTTTTAAAGCAGTTTGATACCAGGATCATTGTAAATGTATGCGGAAGAAGCACAGAAGATTATGTGGAAGTAGTGGAACGGCTGGGCGATGAGCCGGTGGATCTGCTGGAGATCAACATTTCCTGCCCCAACGTAAAGGAAGGCGGGATCGCGTTCGGTCAGAACCCCGCCATGGCGGAAGCCATTACGAAGGCGGTGAAGCGGGTCGCGAAACAGCCGGTCATCATGAAATTAAGTCCGAATGTGACCGATATTACCGAGATGGCAAAAGCCGTAGAGGCAGGGGGCGCGGACGCGGTTTCCCTGATCAATACGCTGACCGGTATGAAGATCGATATTCACAGACAGACCTTCGTGCTGGCGAATAAAACCGGCGGTCTGTCCGGTCCGGCGGTGAAACCGGTGGCAGTCCGCATGGTCTATCAGACCGCCAACGCGATAAAACTGCCCATTATCGGTATGGGCGGGATCGCGTCTGCGGAAGACGCGCTGGAATTTATTCTGGCAGGCGCAACAGGCGTATCTGTAGGAACCGCGAATTTTTATAATCCGTATACCACGAAAGAAGTGGTTGACGGAATCGAGGCTTATATGAAGCAGCATCAGGTAGAAAATATCAGCGATCTGATCGGGATCGTGAAATAACGGAGGGAAGAATGGAACAGTATAAGCAGGAATTTATTGAATTTATGGTTGAGAGCGATGTGCTGAAATTCGGGGAATTTACTTTAAAAAGCGGCAGAAAATCCCCATTTTTCATGAATGCCGGCGCTTATGTGACGGGTACCCAGCTTCGCAGACTGGGCGAATATTACGCAAAGGCGATCCACGACCACTACGGACTGGATTTTGACGTGCTTTTCGGACCGGCTTACAAGGGAATTCCGCTGAGCGTGGCGACGACAATGGCGATCAGCGAGCTGTACGGCGTGGATATCCGCTACTGCTCGAACCGGAAGGAAGTAAAGGATCACGGAGATACCGGCATTTTATTAGGCAGTAAGATCAAAGACGGCGACCGGGTGGTGATTATCGAGGATGTGACGACTTCCGGGAAATCCATAGAAGAAACCTTCCCGATCATTCAGGCACAGGGAAATGTGGAGATCAAGGGACTGATGGTTTCCTTAAACCGCATGGAACGCGGCAAGGGCACGCAGTGCGCGTTGGATGAAATCAGGGAAACCTATGGGTTTGACGCCAATGCGATCGTCACCATGGAGGAAGTGGTGGAACATCTTTATAATCGGGAATGCCGGGGCAGGATCGTGATCGACGATACCCTGAAGGCCGCAATCGACGCATATTATGAAATTTATGGTATAAAATAAAAATGATTTGCAGACATGCAAAGGAAATGGAGATCAACTATGAATGAAGAAACCTACAAAACAATGAGAAGTGTCGGAGCCGGGAATCTGGTAATCGGGATTCTTGCCGTTGTGACAGGGGTCGCGATCGGTGTACTGGCGATTGTAAACGGCGGCCGGCTGCTTCGGAAAAAATCGGACATCATGTTTTAGCCGGATGTGAGAGAATGGATAATCATGTAAAGATGAAACGGATTAGGCGGCTGAGCGGCATTTTATTTGTTGTGTACATGCTGGGAGTCGTCTATTTCATGTTTCTGGCAGACAGTTTTCACCGGACTGCGGCGGCGGATCTGTATCGTTATAATTTGGAACTGTTTCTGGAAATCGACCGCTTTTCCAAAGTTTGGGCAGTGCACGGACCGCTGGTTGCCATTGTGAATCTGTTCGGAAATGTGGTCGTATTTATGCCGTTTGGATTTTTCCTTCCCTTTCATATGCGGAAACTGCGGAATGGGCTGGTCGTAGCCTGCCTGACTTTCTTATTCAGCCTTCTGATTGAAACCACACAGCTGATTTTCAGGATCGGCGTATTCGATGTGGACGATCTGCTGCTGAATACGATCGGCGGGATACTGGGTTACGCTGTATTCCGTATCGGATTTCACCTTTATCGGCGGCGGAAAAAGAAATTGAGAAAAACGGGGGATTACAATGCGGAAGAAACCGGGACGTTATAGTCTTTTAAATCGCAGAAATGCCAAACGGGGCAGGATCTCTCTTCTGATCGGCGTTGCTGCCGCAGCGCTTCTGATCACCGGGATCGTGATCGCGTATCGGAATCGGGGAGAAGCCGGGATCTTAGTCGGCATTTTGGGAATCGCAGCGTTTGCCGTTGCGGTATTCGGCTTTATTATGGGACTGCTGGGATTTAAAGAGGAAGACAGACGCCAGCTTTACAGCTGGATCGGAAGCCTTTTAAATGCCGCGGTATGGCTTTTGCTGGCGGGTACGTTTCTGGCGTTTGTATAGGAGAGCGGAGATAAAATATGGAAGAAAGACTGCAAAAGCAAATGGATTTTATCCTGGAGATGGATCGGTCCAAACAGATTGGCAGACAGACTTATCTGCATGACGCGAGCCGAAAGGAGAATGACGCGGAGCACGCCTGGCATCTGGCGCTGATGGTAATGCTGTTAAGCGAATATGCCAATGCAGAGATCGATGTTTTAAAAACCATGGAAATGGTTCTGATCCATGACGTGGTAGAGATCGACGCGGGAGATACCTATGCCTATGATACGGTCGGCAACGCGTCTAAGCGGGAACGGGAAGAAAAGGCGGCGGATCGGATCTTCAATCTGCTGCCGGAAGATCAGGCCCGGAAATTAAGAGACTTATGGGAAGAATTTGAAGCCGGCAAGACGCCGGAAGCGAAATTTGCCAATACGTTGGATAAGGTGCAGCCGCTGATGTTAAACGACGCGTCTGGCGGCCTGGCCTGGCGGGAGCACGGGATTGACCGGAGTCAGGTTATAAAACGGAATGCCAAGACTGCGGAAGGTTCGGAAACCCTGTGGGAGTACGCAAAGCAGCTGATCGACAGGAATACGGAAAACGGAAATCTGAAACAGGACAGGTAGGAAAACTCGAAAATGGAAGAATCGATGGAACAGATGATTTTGCTGGAACGGTATGCGCTGGCAAAAGAAAGAACAGAATTACTGATTGCGGAAGAAACGGTATCTCCGCAATATGTGCCGTATTTTCATCAGGTAGGGCAGTTTATCCTGCAAATGGACGCACTGTTTGAAGAACTGCAGGCGGGAAAGTGGAAGGACGCTTCTCTGGAACAGTTAAAGGAACAGAACCGGCTGCTCTATCAGGATGTGACCGGAGCCAACTATGAATCCAGCTATGCGAATCCTGCCTGTTCCTGCCGGAAGCTGTCGAAAAAATACGGCGCGTATCTGGCTTTTCTGTACTGGGAGCTGCGGGGAATGATCGTCTACGCGTTTGAACAGAGACTGGAAGAACTGGTGCTGTACAGTGAACTGTTCCTGCAGGTCTACAACGCGTTTGAAGCGGCGCCGGCTCCGTCCATGAAAGAATTAAAGAGCATTGTATATTGGTTCTTCAGTGACAACAGCGATATTTTAGTGCCTTACCGGATCCGGGAGCAGCTGGATCCCGGGCTGGATTTCGCGGCCGGGATCATCATGCAGTCCGATCTTACGGATCTGCGCTATCTGTATCGGTTTGGAGAATATATCGGGGACAATGAGATCAAGACGGCGGCTTTTTTAAATACGCTGCCGCAGGAAACCATAGATAAGCTGGCGAGCACCTTTACGGAAGGCTTCCGCAGGGGGTTCGTGCTGGCAAAGAAACCGCTGGAGAAAAAGAAGACTGTCAATATCCGGTATCGGCTGGGATTTGAACGGATAGTGCGCAGCGCGGTCCTGCAATTCCGCAGGATGGGGCTGGAGCCTGTTTTTTACCGCCATGCGGTCAGTGTGATCAATCGGAACCGCAATCGGATCATAGGTTATGCCGGCGGCAATCCCAATCCACAGTGCGACTATGACCATCGGTTTGACCAGTATCTGTATCTGGATCGGGATTTTATGACGCGCAGGCTCGGCGTGATGAAAAGCGCTTATGAAGCCTGTCGGGAACCGGCGGAGGAACTGGCGGGTCCGGCCTGTATGGATGTGTTCGGGGAAACGCCGTTTCATCCGTTGGAAAAACCGGAGTGTTTTCAGCTGACACAGACGCAGCAGAAATTAAGTATTGCCGCCGCTAATGCGCAGGCACAGCTTACCGGCCGGTATATCCGGGATGAAGAATGGAGCTTTACCATGATTGCGTTTCCGGTGCCGGAGATCGGACCGCGGTTTGAAGAGATTTTCGCGGAGACGGCTGCCGTCAATACGCTGGATCAGGACCGCTACCGGGATGTACAGCAGAAGCTGATCGATGCGCTGGATCAGGCGGAATATGTGCGGATCCGGGGAGCCGGCGGCAATGAAACGGATCTGCGGGTACAGATGCAGCCTTTGTCCGATCCGGAAACGGAAACCAATTTTGAAAATTGTCTGGCGGACGTGAATATTCCGCTGGGAGAAGTCTTTACGTCTCCCAGACTGGAAGGGACAAACGGAATCCTTCATGTCGGCAGCGCGTATTTAAACGAACTGGATTACCGGGAACTGAAACTGGAATTTACGGACGGAAAGATAAGCGGATACAGCTGTGGAAATTTTCCCGATGCAGAGCAGAACCGAAAGCTGATCGCCGAGAATCTGCTGCTTCTGCACGATACCCTTCCGCTGGGAGAGTTTGCGATCGGAACGAATACCACGGCTTATGCCATGGCGCAGAAATATGATATTCTGGACCGGCTGCCGATCCTGATTGTAGAGAAAACGGGTCCGCATTTTGCCATTGGCGACACCTGTTATGCCCGGGAAGAAGAAATGGAAACCTATAATCCGGACGGCAAACGGATCGCGGCGAAAGAAAACAGTGTTTCCGCTCTGCGCGGGACAGATCTGCAGAACGCGTATATGAACTGCCACACGGATATCACCGTACCCTATGACGAAATCGGAGAGATCACGGCAGTTACGGCAGAAGGAGAAGAGATCGCCCTGCTTCAAAACGGCAGGTTTGTGCTGCCGGGAACCGAATTTTTAAATGAACCGTTTGAAAAATCGGGTAAAAAGTAGTAGTTGACTTACCTTTTTTTATTGCTATAATGATAATGGTATAAAAAACATACAAACAGGAGATTAAGATGGCAAAAGTAGGAATTGTAATGGGCAGCGATTCAGATATGCCTGTCATGAGCAAAGCGGCAGATGTGCTGGAAAAACTGGGTGTGGATTATGAAATGACAATTATTTCCGCACACAGAGAGCCGGATGTATTTTTCGATTATGCGAAAAACGCGGAGGCAAAAGGATTTAAAGTGATTATCGCAGGCGCCGGTATGGCGGCGCATTTGCCGGGTATGTGCGCGGCGATCTTTCCGATGCCGGTCATCGGGATTCCGATGCATACTGCGTCATTGGGCGGACGGGATTCCCTGTATTCGATCGTACAGATGCCGAGCGGGATTCCGGTGGCAACCGTAGCAATCAACGGGGGCGCCAATGCGGGTCTGCTGGCGGCAAAGATTCTGGCAACGTCCGATGAGGAGCTGCTGGCACGGTTAAAACAGTATTCCGAGGATTTGAAGAAGGAAGTAGAGGCCAAGGCGGAGAAACTGGACGCGATTGGCTATCGGGCTTATATGGAACAGAAAAAATAACAGGTTTGGAGGATAGATTATGGATTACAAGCACGCTGGCGTAGATATCGAAGCAGGTTACCGTTCCGTGGAATTGATGAAGAAACATGTGGCGGAGACCGTACGCCCGGAAGTATTGACCGGACTGGGCGGCTTTTCCGGAGCATTTTCCATGGACAGCATAAAAAATATGGAGCATCCTGCTCTGGTTTCCGGTACAGACGGAGTCGGAACCAAATTAAAGCTGGCGTTTCTGATGGACCGGCATGATACCATCGGGATCGACTGTGTGGCAATGTGCGTAAACGATATTGCCTGCGCGGGAGGAGAACCGCTGTTTTTCCTGGATTATATCGCATGCGGGAAGAATATTCCGGAGAAGATCGCGGCGATCGTAAGCGGTGTGGCGGAAGGCTGTAAGCAGTCCGGTGCCGCTTTGGTCGGCGGTGAGACGGCGGAGCATCCGGGCCTGATGCCGGAAGAAGAATACGATCTGGCCGGATTTGCGGTAGGCGTCGTAGATCAGAAGGACCTGATCACGGGAGCGGAGATCAGACCGGGCGATATCCTGATCGGAATCGCGTCTTCCGGCGTACACAGCAATGGATTTTCTCTGGTGCGCAAGGTATTTGAAATGACGAAAGAATCTCTGGATACCTATTATGAAGAATTAGGCGGTACGCTGGGAGAAACCTTGCTTACGCCGACCAGGATTTATGTAAAGGCGCTGCGGAACATAAAAGATGCCGGAGTTACCGTTAAGGGCTGCAGCCATATTACAGGCGGCGGTTTTTACGAGAACATCCCGCGAATGCTGCCGGACGGCATTGTGGCGTCGGTAAAGAAAGACAGTTATCCGGTTCCGCCGATCTTTAAACTGCTTGCACAAAAAGGTGACATTGCGGAAGAAATGATGTATAATACATATAATATGGGGCTTGGTATGGTACTGGCCGTCGATCCGGCAGATACGGAGAAGACGCTGCAGGCGATCGCTGCAGCAGGAGATACCGCTTATGTGGTCGGTGAAACCAAAGCAGGAGACAAGGGAGTAGAATTATGTTAAGGATTGCGGTACTGGTTTCCGGCGGCGGAACGAATCTGCAGGCAATCATCGACGGCATCGCAAACGGAAAGATTACCAATACGGAGATTGCCGTTGTGATCAGCAACAATAAAAAGGCTTATGCGTTAGAGAGAGCGGCGAAAGCGGGAATCGCGGCACAGTGCGTGTCGCCGAAGGATTTCCCGGACAGAGCCGCGTTTAATCAGGCGCTGCTGGCCGCAATAGACAGCTGCCGGGCGGATCTGATCGTTCTTGCAGGCTGTCTGGTGGTGCTGCCTCCGGAACTGATCACTGCATACAGAAACCGGATTATCAATATTCATCCGTCTCTGATTCCCTCTTTTTGCGGAACCGGCTATTACGGTCTGCATGTCCATGAGAAAGCGCTGGAGCGAGGGGTAAAGGTAACGGGTGCGACCGTGCATTTTGTCGATGAAGGGACCGATACCGGGCCGATCATTGCGCAGAAGCCGGTGGCAGTCCGGGATGAAGATACCCCGGAGATCCTGCAGCGTCGGGTCATGGAGGAAGCAGAGTGGATCCTGCTGCCGAAGGTGATCGACGATATTGCGAATGACAGAATTTTCATAGATGGAAATCAGGTAAAAAGGAGGGAATTATGAAAGTATTGATTGTAGGCAGCGGCGGCAGAGAACATGCCATTGCCTGGAAGGTCGCGCAGAGTCCGAAGGTTGATCGGATCTACTGTGCACCGGGAAATGCAGGAATCGCGGAATATGCGGAATGCGTCAATATCGGCGCTATGGAATTTGACAAGCTGGCCGCGTTCGCAAAGGAAAAGCAGATCGATCTGACCGTGATCGGTATGGACGATCCGCTGGTAGGCGGTATTGTGGATGTGTTTGAGGCAGAAGGGCTTCGGGTGTTCGGACCGAGAAAGAACGCCGCGATCCTGGAAGGCTCCAAAGGCTTTTCCAAGGATCTGATGAAGAAATACCATATCCCCACAGCGGCCTATGAAACCTTTGACAGTGCCGAGGCGGCTATAGAGTATCTGCAGACCGCGAAGATGCCGATCGTATTAAAAGCGGACGGACTGGCACTTGGAAAGGGCGTTCTGATCTGTAATACGAGAGAAGAGGCGATGGAAGGCGTAAAGACGCTGATGCTGGATAAGCAGTTTGGCGCCGCCGGAGATAAGATCGTCATTGAAGAATTTATGACCGGCCGGGAAGTCTCCGTGCTTTCGTTTGTGGACGGTAAGACGATTTCCATTATGACCTCCGCACAGGATCACAAGCGGGCAAAGGACGGCGATCAGGGATTGAATACCGGCGGTATGGGAACCTTTTCCCCCAGCCCGTTTTATACGGAGGAAGTGGACGCCTACTGCAGAAAGTATATTTATCAGCCGACGGTTGACGCCATGCGCATGGAAGGAAGACCGTTTCAGGGAATCATTTTCTTTGGCCTGATGCTGACGGCAGACGGTCCGAAGGTACTGGAGTACAATGCGCGGTTTGGCGATCCGGAGACGCAGGTGGTGCTTCCGAGAATGAAGAATGATATTGTGGAAGTATTTGAAGCCTGCATTGACGGAACGCTGGATCAGATCACCTTGGAATTTGAGGACAATGCCGCAGTTTGCGTGGTACTGGCTTCCGACGGGTACCCGGAATCGTACCGGAAGGGATTTCCTATTGACGGACTGGATACATTCAAACAAAAGGACGGCTATTATGTGTTCCATGCCGGAACCAGATTTGAAGGTGAAACAATTGTGACAAACGGAGGCCGCGTTCTGGGCGTTACCGCAAAAGGCGCGGATCTGAAGCAGGCAAGGGCCAATGCTTATGCGGCAGCCGACTGGATTACATTTGAAAATAAATATATGCGTCACGATATTGGAAAAGCAATTGATGAGGCGTAAGGATCAACAAGGATCATTCAATGAATAGCAGAGTACAACCGAGAAAGGATAAAGAGATGAAAAAGCGTAGAGGACTGTATTTTATTTTGGTGGCGGTGCTGATGGTATTGCAGATCGGGGTGATCAGCGTACAGGCAACAGAAGACGGAGAGGCTGCGGATCTGGCGGAACTGACGATCCAGCAGGAACTGGAAAACGGTGATTTAAAGGATGTCACGATCACGCCGGAATTTTCCGCGGATGTAACGGAGTATGATGCCGTTCTGGATCCGACCTGTGTATTGTTACATATTACGGCGGTTGCGGAAGACGAGGAAAGTGATGTAGTGATCCAGTGGCCGGAGATGGATCCGGGCGACAATAAAACATATGTTAATGTAACAGCACCTGACGGCTCTAAGAAACAGTATACGATCTTCAGTAAAGTTCCGGATGCTTCCGAGACGACGACAGAGGAAAAGACCACGGAAAAAGAAACCACGACTAAGGAAGAGCCGACAACGCCGAAGGAGTCTGCAGCGCCGTCTGATGAAAACGGAAATGCAGGCACCTATGAGGAAGTATGCAGTATCAAATCGGTTGGAGCCTCCTATACATTGGTTCAGAATGTCAGCGATACTTCTGATATTCCGGACGGTTATCGGGCAGCGACTCTGAAATTTGAAGATGCCAGCGTACAGGCGTGGACTATGGGAAACGGATCGCCGTTTTATCTGGTATATGCGGTGGATAAAAACGGAACGCTGGGGCTGTATTCCTATGATGTTGAAAATCAGACGATTCAGCAGTTTAACCTGATCGACTATGGCCGCAACAGCAATGCAGACGCGCAGTCGCTGGAAAAGCTGCAAAAAGAATATGACTCGACCAAGAAAGAACTGTCTGAGAAAAACTCCTTGAAATTAAAACTGATCATTTTACTGGCTTTGGTCATTCTGGTCCTGATCTTCCTGATCGTCAATTTCATTCTGAAGATCAAAGAACTGAAGAGTGCGGATTATTATGATGAAAGCTATGATGATGAAGGCTATCGTGATGAAGGCTATGACGATGAAGGTTATGACGATGAAGGTTATGGCGATGAAGGATATGATGACGAAGCGTCCGATGAAGAAAATCTGAATGCTCCGGAAGAATCTGCAGGATGGCTGGATATGGAAGAAGAGAAGCCCGCAGAGAAAACAAAGACTGAGAAAGCAGAGAAGAAAGCACCGGTAAAAGAAGCAAAAAATTCTTCAGAAGAGGAAGATATCTTTTCTGATCTCGATATCGATCTGACAGATTCCATTCTGGCAGAACTGACGGAAACCAGCCAAAAGCTGGAGCAGAGCAGTCAGTCGATGGGACAGGATGTAGAGAAGATCGTGAAGGAAAACGGCGTAAGGGATATGGAAATCCCCAGCTTTAACACGAATAATCTGCCGAATCCGAACCGGTTTAAATTTGAGATTCCGGAAGATGATGACGAGGACGATGATTTTGAATTTTTTGATCTGGATGAATAAAAGATCGTAACAAAGGAGAAGACTTTCATGCGGGACATGAAAGTCTTTTCCTGTTTCACACGGTAATAATTTGCGCTTGTTTTTTCAAATTATCTGTGTTATACTGCTTGTATAACAGTTATAACGAAAGATAGGTGAGATCAATGTTGATTACAATTGATTTTAACAGTGATGAAGCGATTTATATGCAGCTTCGCAATCAGATCATACTTGCAATCGCGACAGAAGTGATCCGGGAAGGGGAGACACTTCCGTCTGTACGCCAGCTGGCAGATGAGATCGGGATCAATATGCATACGGTGAATAAAGCTTATTCGGTGCTGAAGCAGGATGGTTTTCTGACTCTGGACCGCAGACGGGGAGCGATCATTTGTCTGAATGTAGATAAGATAAAGGCAATGCAGGAACTGGATTGTGAACTTCGCGTCAGTTTGGCGAAGGCAATCTGTAAGAATGTTGCGTTAGAGGAAGCATTGCAGATGGTAAAAGATATTTATGAGGAATACGGAGGAAATTAAGCGTGTCAGAAGAACGGTTTACAGTGCAGCTGAAGGAAGCGATTTCCTGCGCACAGGAAATCGCGCAGGTTTTGCGGCACAGATATGTAGGTACGGAACATCTCCTGATCGGGCTGACCATGACAGAAGGGGTGGCATCCGGTATTCTGGAGGAATATGGAATCAATAAAACGAGTCTGCTGGATAAAATGGGCGGTATGCTGGGAGACGGCTATCAGAAAGCGGGCAGGAATCTTCCGATGACGCCGAGAGCCGGAGAAGTTCTGCGGATCGCCGGAGAAGAGGCAGACCGCTGTCAGAGCGACCGGATCGGAACGGAGCATGTTCTGATGGCGCTGATCCGGGAAGGAATGTCTTCCGGGATCCGCCTGCTGGCGGCTTTTCAGGTGGAATTATATCGGATCTATTCAGATATTCTGTATGCGATCGGTGAGGATCCGGTCAGATACAAAGCATTTTTGAAAAGCCTGCGGGACGGAACGGAGTCGAAGCCTCAGGGGACGCCGCTCTTAGATAAGTACGGACGGGACCTGACCGATCTGGCAGCGGACGGCAGGCTGGATCCCGTAATTGGCCGGGAGGATGAAAAGAATCGGATGATTCAGACGCTGAGCAGAAGGACGAAAAATAATCCCTGTCTGGTTGGAGAAGCGGGAGTCGGAAAAACTGCGATTGTGGAAGGAATGGCGGCTATGATCGCTGCCGGAGAGGCGCCGGCGAATCTGCTGGAGAAACGGATCGTCAGCCTGGATATGGCGGCTATGGTCGCCGGTACCAAATACCGGGGAGAATTTGAGGAACGCATTCATACGATTTTGGAGGAAGTCAGACAGGCGGGAAATGTGATCCTGTTTATTGATGAACTGCATACGATCATAGGCGCCGGCGGTTCGGAAGGCTCTCTGGATGCTTCCAATATCCTGAAGCCTGCGCTGGCGCGGGGGGAGATTCAGATGATCGGTTCGACGACTCTGGAAGAATACCGGAAATATGTGGAAAAGGATGCGGCTCTGGAACGCCGGTTTCAGCCGATTACCGTAGAAGAACCTACCATAGAGGAAGCGGTCCGGATCTTAGAGGGGATTGCAGGACAGTATGAGCAGTACCACGGGATCACGATTTCCGAGGATGCGATCGTGGCGGCTGTTCAGATGTCCCACCGCTACATCAATGACCGTTTTTTGCCGGATAAGGCGATTGACCTGCTGGATGAAGCGGCTGCCAAGATGAATCTGTCTGCGGTACAGGGAAAAGGAAAACTGGAAAAGCTGGAAACGGAATTGGCGGAACTGGAGAAAAAACGGTTGGAAAGCATTCGGGAAGAAGCATTTGAGGCGGCCCGAAGCTATCAGGAACAGTTGGAAAAGAAACGGCGTCGGATAGAGCAGTATCAGGACAAAAGGGCCGGAAACCCGCAGGCGGCGCCGATTTTGACAGAGCGGGAGATCGCGCAGGTCGTGTCCGAATGGACCAGGGTTCCGGTAAGCCGTCTGGAGGAAACGGAAGCCTCCCGTCTGGCACGGCTGGAATCCGTCCTGCATAAACGTGTTGTCGGGCAGGAAGAAGCGGTCCTGGCAGTGGCGAGAGCGGTACGGCGCGGCCGAGTCGGCATTATGAATCCCAACAAACCGATCGGGACTTTTTTGTTTATGGGACCGACAGGAGTAGGAAAAACAGAATTATCCAAAGCCTTGGCGGAGGCTGTGTTTGGAAGCGAAGACGCTATGATCCGCGTCGATATGTCGGAATATATGGAACCGCACAGCGTATCAAAGCTGATCGGCTCTCCGCCGGGATATGTCGGATTTGAAGACGGCGGACAGCTGAGTGAACGGGTTCGGAGGCATCCCTATGCCGTGGTTTTGTTTGATGAGATCGAGAAGGCGCATCCGGATGTATTTAATATCCTGCTTCAGGTGCTGGACGACGGGCATATTACGGATACACACGGCAGGAAGGTAAGTTTTCGGAACACCATCATTATTATGACTTCTAATGTAGGCGCGCAGCGGATCGTGGAACCCAAGAAGCTGGGATTTGCGGCGGAAGAAAGCGCAGCGGCCGCCTATGAACAGATGAAGGCAGCGGTTATGGAAGAGACAAAGCGGATCTTCCGTCCGGAATTTATCAACCGGATTGATGAATTGATCGTATTCCATCCATTGAAGCCGGAAGAGATCAGGAGTATTGTCACGATCATGATGCGTCAGGTTGCGGGCCGCGTTATGACGCAGACCGGAATTAAACTGCAGCTGTCTGCTGCGGCCAAAGAACTGCTGGCGAAGCAGAGCTATCAGGAAAAATTCGGCGCAAGACCGCTGCGCCGTACGATTCAGACGGAAGTGGAGGATAAACTGGCACTGGGCGTGTTGGAAGGCACCTTTCAAAGCGGGGACACCGTGCTGATCTCCGGTGCCGGCGGGAAGATCAATCTGATCAAAAATAACTTGAAATAAAACAGAAAAAAACTGGAAATAGACACAATTGTATTGTATAATAAAGGCAGTGAACGGAGAAACCAATTTTTACATGCAGGAGGGCTTTTTATGCCAGTAGTAGAAGAATTAATCAGAACGGAAGCAAACAAAACGATCAGTTTTGGTAATTATGAGCTGGATCAGAAGACGAAGTTGTCTGATTTTGAAAGTGAAGGGGATCTGTATAAGGTCAAGACATTCCGGGATATTACCAGACTGGAGAAGAATGGTTCTTTGCTCTATGAGTCTACGCCGGGTACGTCTGTAATGGATTTTCGGGTAACTGAGCGGGAGGTCTCTTTCTATGTGGAAGGATTCACAGATTCCCAGATCACGCTGGAATTGGAGTCAGAGAGTGAATATAAAGTTTTGATCGACGATTTACATGCCGGGAATATGAAGACAAAGCTGGGAGGCAAGCTGACGATCAATGTACCGTTGGGAGACGGCGATACCTCTAAGATTCAGATCATTAAATTGTAGGAAGCTACGGATTGAGAGGATATATGGCAAAGGGTAAAACGACCGTATTTTTTTGTAAGGAGTGCGGATATGAGTCCGCGAAGTGGTTGGGTCAGTGCCCTGTGTGTCATGAGTGGAATACATTGATAGAAGAACCTGTGAATCGGCAGAAGAGCAATGGAAAAGGAGCTGTACGAGTGGGTACAGCTCCTTCTGTGCTACAGGATATTTCTGTGGAACGGGAAGATCGGATTTCCACCGGATACGCAGAGCTGGATCGTGTACTGGGAGGCGGGCTGGTGTCCGGCTCTCTGACTCTGGTAGGCGGAGATCCGGGCATCGGAAAGTCTACCCTGCTGCTCCAGGTGTGCAGACAGGTTTCGGAGGCAGGGAAAAAGGTTTTATACATATCCGGGGAGGAATCCTTAAAGCAGATCAAGCTGCGGGCGGATCGGATCGGCGATTTTAACGACCGGCTGCTGCTGCTCTGCGAGACCAGCCTGGAGGTGATCGAGGAACAGATCAGGCAGTGCCGGCCGGATATCGTGGTAATTGATTCGATTCAGACCATGTATCGGGAAGATATCGGTTCGGCGCCCGGCAGTGTGTCGCAGGTACGGGAATCGACAAACAGCCTGCTGCAGATCGCGAAAGGAATGAATATCTCGGTACTGATCGTAGGACATGTGACAAAAGAAGGCGTGGTGGCAGGCCCCCGGGTATTGGAGCATATGGTGGATACCGTCCTGTATTTTGAAGGAGACCGATATGCCGCTTACCGGGTTCTGCGTACCGTAAAGAACCGGTTCGGATCCACCAATGAGATCGGCGTTTTTGAAATGCGTAAGGAAGGACTTCAGGAAGTCAAAAATCCATCCGAATTTATGTTAAGCGGCAGGCCTGATGATGCGACCGGCTCCACTGTTACCTGCGTGATGGAGGGAACCAGACCGATTCTGGTCGAAACACAGGCGCTGGTAGCAAGGTCGAATTTCGGTATGCCCAGACGGACTTCTGCGGGAATTGATTATAACCGGGTGAACCTGCTGATGGCGGTACTGGAAAAACGAATGGGGCTGTCCTTGTCCGACTGCGACGCATATGTCAATGTGGTAGGCGGCATCCGTGTGAATGAGCCGTCTTTGGATCTTGCCGTCATAGCTGCGCTGATCTCCAGCTATCGGGATCATGTGATCCCTGCGGGGACCATTGTATTTGGCGAAGTCGGCCTGTCAGGAGAGGTGCGGGCTGTCAGTATGGCGGCGCAGCGTGTTGCTGAGGCGAATAAGCTGGGTTTTGACACCTGTATCCTGCCGGAAGTCTCTCTGAAAGCGCTGGAAACCTCGGAACGGCCGGAAGGGATGAAGCTGATCGGAATCGGAAGTGTAAAAGATCTGGGACGATTTCTGGAAAAATAAACATACATGAAGATAAAAGCTGAGGTTACAGTTATGAAAAGATTGGTACATAGTTTGCTGATTGCGCTTCTGGTTTCCGCAATGCTGACGGAGCCGGTGTCTGCGTTTTCCGGCATGTTAATGAATCTGATACGTCCAAATGGAGAGACAGGCGTTTATCTGACGGAGTATCTGGGCATTACAAGGAACGATATTGTCAGTTTCCTGCAGAGTCATGAGCATGATGATTTCCTGCTGGGCACGCCTTATAATTTTAGTTCGGAGATTCCAGCAGTCAGCATGAACCCACGGGGAGACGTTGCCCCGGGGTACTCTATGGGAATGAACTGTACCGGATTTGTGGCCTATACGTTTTATGGCGCCGGTGTGCCGAAATCCACACTGGCACGGATCGGAAAAGAGGATAATTACGGGGGCTCCGACTCTTATACCAATGCTTCCTGCTGGCATCATTTTGTACAGGCGAAGAATATCACTTCCTACCGGTTTCATACGATTTCAGATGCCTTAAAAAGCGGGAAACTGAGAAAAGGTGATGTGCTTTATTTTGATCCGTATGATTGGAATTCGCCGGGCGCGGACTGTCATATCGGTATTTTCTGGGGAGATACGCCCAGTGATGATAAATTCTGGCATACTGTCGGGAGAGGCAATATTATCAGCAATATTTTTTCTGCTACGCCGGGCACCGTGTATGTGTTCCCGGCCGGCCCGTCGGAACCGGTTCGGGGATATATCCGGGTGGAGAAAACTTCCGCGAAGCCTGCTGTAACCGCGGGCAATTCCCGCTATTCGCTGAAAGGCGCCCAATTTGGGATTTTTACAGACAGTGCCTGTACGGAGTGCATTTCTACGCTGACGACTGACAGCTCCGGGATTACCGGCGCGGTTTCCTTAGATGACGGAACTTATTATATAAAAGAACTAAAATCTTCTAAAAACTATTGGCCGGATCAGACGGTGTATAAAACGACAGTCCGCCATGACAAAGCCTCGGTTATCTATTCCAAAGCACTTCCCAATGAGCCCGGTTATCTTCAGATTGCCAGACGCTCCTCCCTGCCGTCCGCAACAGACAATAACAGTGATTATACGTTAAGCGGCGCCCGGTATGGAATTTACACGGACAGCGCCTGCAGCAGCCGTATATTAACTCTGACGACGGATGAACAGGGAATGGCTTACTGTGAGCTGGAAGAAGGGGATTATTATGTGCGGGAAATCGGAGCGGCAGGGAGATTTTTGCAGGATACGGGTGTTTATCCGATCGTTTCCGTATCGGCTCATACCGCAGAAGTTGTTTCGGTCGTTACGCCAGACGAGAGTATTTCCTATGCAGATCTTTCTATTCATCAGGCCGCAGCAGAAGGTACCATAAGCGTCATGGATACCATCCGCTGTACCGCGCTGACAGTCGGCGAATCTTATACCGTAGAGGCTGCGCTCTTAGATGGGATCGATGCGGAACGCCCGGTTCAGATTAATGGCCAGTCCGTAACAGCCCGTTATACGTTTACGGCTTCTCATCCGATTCTGGATGTGAGGCTGCCGATTTCTTTTTCAGCACAGAACATGACAGGCAGGACAGTGACGGTATCTGTCCGGCTGTTACAGGATCAGACGCTGAAAGATACACTGAGCGGAAAAGCAAACGAGCGTCAGGCGCTGCATTTTCCAAAAGCGGCCGTTTCCTCACGGGATGTTCGTACCGGCAGCCTGGTGGGAGTCAATGGAGATTCCATAAAGATCAGTACGACACTGCAGTATGAGAATCTGATCCCAGCGCAGAAGTATACGCTGACCGGAACGGTTTACAGCCAATCCGCGAAAAAAGCGGTCAGCAAAGAATTCTCTCAATCCTTTACGCCTGATGCCGCATCCGGCTCTGTGGAACTGCAGATGGAGTTTGCGGCAGATTCCGCGGGTCAGAAGTTTTATGTAATCAACCGCCTGCAATCAGGCGATACGGTGCTGGCGGCTTTTGACGGTGAAAAGGATCCAAGCCGGTATCTTTCTTATCCCGCAATAAGCGGAACGGCTTCTGTCGGAGATACAAACGCGAAAGAACTGCAGGCAGGAACGGAGTCTGTGATTGTGAGCACAGTCCGTTATTCCGGATTGCAGACCGGGGAAGCATATACAATAACCGGAACGCTGCTTAACCGGGAAACCGGAGAACCGCTTACGGAAAATGGGCATCCGATCACGGCGTCGGCTTCCGTTACACCCCGGACAGAAGAAGGGACGGTATCGCTGCAGTTTAAGCTGGATACTTCCAAATTGGCGGGCTGTACGGTTGTAGTGGCTGCGGAATTGAAGAAGGGTGAACTTTTGCTTGCCAGTGAGGATGCAACGGATAATGTTCTGCAGAGTGTTTCGATTATTGCAATAACGGCTCAGGCAGCAGATACCCGATCCGGTTCCCGCCAGCTGCTTTCCGGAGAGAAAACAGAGTTGACGGATACGGTTTCCTATACAGGACTGGTTGCGGGAAACCAATATCGGCTGACTGCGGTGCTGATGAATGTAAAAACCGGAAGTCCGGTGATGACTGCAGGCAAACCGGTAACGGCAACGGTGGAATTTGTACCGGAATCCGCAGATGGCACGGTAGAACTGAGGACTTCTCTGGATACCGGGGCAGTCGAAGGGGAGCGGCTGCTCTTTTTTGAAACGCTTTATGATAAAGATGGGACTGCGGTTGCCGTTCTGACAGACCGGGATCGGAAAAATCTGATTCTGACCGTATCTCCAAAAGCCGGCCCGGGGCTGCTTGTTCTGGCTGCCGGGATCGCGGCTGGAGTGCTGACAGCGGCTGTTATTGTATTGATAGCCGTTAAGAAAAAGAAAAGAAAAAAGGCAGTCGGTTAAAGCTGACTGCCTTACAAACAGGGGATGAGAGAATCGAACTCCCGCCAAAAGTTTTGGAGACTCCTATGATACCATTTCACCAATCCCCTTTGCGCTGATGCGTACTTGTTATTTATACCACAAAGATTTTTGCCTGTCAACAATTTTTTTGCCGGAAACGAAATGATCCGGATCATGTTCAGCCCCGGGAAAGGGAAAGAAAAGGTTTATGGAACATTTACAAATAAATATTAAAATGGGCTTGAAATTTTTAGCAGAATTGGGTAAAATAAGTACAAGTAATGCTATTTAACATTATAATCAATCACAATACAGGAGGAATTAAAATCATGGCAGTTAAAGTAGCAATCAATGGTTTTGGCCGTATTGGACGTTTGGCGTTCAGACAGATGTTTGGAGCAGAGGGATACGAAGTAGTAGCGATCAACGATCTGACAGATCCTAAGATGCTGGCTCACCTGTTAAAGTATGATTCTTCACAGGGCAGATATGACGGACATACAGTAGAAGCCGGTGAAGATTCCATCGTTGTTGACGGTAAGAAGATCATCATCTACAAGGAGCCGAAGGCAGCAGATCTGCCTTGGGGCGAGATCGGCGTAGACGTTGTATTGGAGTGTACAGGTTTCTACTGCTCAAAAGAGAAGTCACAGGCTCACATCGATGCAGGTGCGAAGAAGGTTGTTATTTCCGCTCCGGCAGGCAATGACTTAAAGACGATCGTTTACAGCGTAAACGAGGATACCTTAACCGCAGAGGATACCATTATTTCCGCTGCATCCTGTACGACAAACTGTTTAGCTCCTATGGCAAAGGCATTAAATGACTACGCACCGATCCAGTCCGGTATTATGTCTACGATCCACGCTTACACAGGCGATCAGATGATCTTAGACGGACCGCACAGAAAGGGCGATCTGAGAAGAGCACGTGCCGGCGCAGTAAACATTGTTCCGAACTCTACAGGCGCAGCAAAGGCAATCGGTCTGGTTATTCCCGAACTGAACGGCAAGCTGATCGGTTCCGCACAGCGTGTTCCGGTTCCGACCGGTTCTACCACGATCTTAACAGCAGTTGTTAAGGGTACCGACATTACCAAGGAAGGCATCAATGCAGCTATGAAGGCAGCAGCTTCCGATTCTTACGGCTATAATGAAGATCCGATCGTATCTTCCGACGTTGTAGGCATCACCTACGGTTCTCTGTTCGACGCAACACAGACAATGGTTGCTAAGATCGCAGATGACTTGTATGAGGTTCAGGTTGTTTCATGGTATGACAATGAGAACTCCTACACAAGCCAGATGGTCAGAACGATCAAATACTTTGCTGAATTGGCATAGTTCATAGTGATTTAGACCTCGCAGGGTCCGGTCTTTAGGGCCGGACCCTATTTTTATTTTTCAAGAAAAGAAAGGAGCATTACCATGCTAAATAAGAAAACAGTTGATGATCTGAAAGATTTAAAAGGCAAGAGAGTATTGGTTCGCTGTGACTTTAACGTACCGTTAAAGGACGGCGTGATCCAGAATTATAACCGGATCGACGGGGCGCTGCCAACCATTCAGAAGCTGCAGAGTCAGGGCGCGAAGGTGATCCTGTGCTCTCACCTGGGCAAGCCGAAGGGACAGCCGCTGCCGGAGATGTCACTGGCGCCGGTTGCCGCAGCTCTGACAGAGCGTCTGGGCGTAGAAGTAAAATTCGCGCCGGACAATGACGTGGTAGGTGAGAACGCAAAGGCAGCAGTCGCAGCGATGAAAGACGGCGATATCGTATTGCTGGAGAATACCCGGTACAGAGCAGAAGAGACGAAGAACGGCGAAGCATTCAGCAAAGATCTGGCTTCCCTGGCTGATGTATTTGTCAACGACGCATTTGGCACCGCACACAGAGCGCATTGTTCCAATGTCGGCGTAACCCAGTATATTGACGAGTGCGTAGTCGGTTATCTGATGGAGAAAGAGATCAAATTCTTAGGAGAAGCAGTAGAAAATCCGGTTCGTCCGTTTGTTGCGATCCTGGGCGGCGCTAAGGTTTCCGATAAGATCAATGTAATCAATAATCTGCTGGAGAAGGTTGATACGCTGATCATCGGCGGCGGTATGGCTTATACCTTTAACAAGGCGCTGGGTAAGGAAGTCGGCAATTCTCTGTTAGAGGCTGACAAGCTGGATTACGCGCTGGATATGATCAAGAAGGCTGAGGAGAAAGGCGTGAAGCTGCTGCTGCCGATTGATAACGTGGCAGGAAAAGAATTCTCCAATGACACAGAGCGTAAGGTTGTAGAAGATATTCCGGAGGGCTGGTCAGGCTATGATATCGGACCGAAGACGATCGCGCTGTTTAAGGAAGCGCTGGTTGGCGCTAAGACCGTTGTATGGAACGGACCGATGGGCGTATTCGAGTTCGAGAATTTCGCAGCCGGTACCCTGGAGATCTGCGCGGCAGTTGCAAATCTGGAAGGCGCAACAACCGTAATCGGCGGCGGTGATTCCGTTAATGCCGTTAAACGTCTGGGCTTTGCCGATAAGATGACTCACATTTCTACAGGCGGCGGCGCTTCTCTGGAATTCTTAGAGGGCAAGGAACTGCCGGGCGTAGCGGCAGCAAATGACCGTTAGTTTAAGATAAAGGAGACAAAGCAGATGTCCAGAAAGAAGATTATAGCAGGCAACTGGAAAATGAACATGACACCGACAGAGGCAGTTGCTTTGGCAGAAACATTAAAACCCCTGGTAGGCAATGAAGACGCGGATGTTGTCTTCTGTGTACCTGCCATTGACATTATTCCGGTCGTAGAGGCAGTAAAGGGAACCAACATCAAAGTCGGAGCGGAGAACCTTTATTTTGAGGAAAAGGGCGCTTATACCGGTGAGATTTCCGCATCCATGCTGACAGACGCCGGCGTATCCTACGTCATTATCGGTCACTCCGAGCGGAGAGAGTATTTTGCCGAAACCGATGAAACGGTGAATAAGAAAGTGCTGAAAGCGTTTGAGCATGGACTGACTCCGATCATCTGCTGCGGCGAGTCTCTGACGCAGCGTGAGCAGGGAATTACGATCGACTGGATCCGTCAGCAGATTAAGATCGCTTTCTTAAATGTAACGGCGGAGCAGGCAAAAACAGCAGTGATCGCGTATGAGCCGATCTGGGCCATCGGAACCGGCAAGGTTGCGACTACAGAGCAGGCAGAGGAAGTATGTGCGGCTATTCGCCAGTGTATCGGTGAGATCTATGACGGAGCGACCGCGGAAGCCATCCGGATTCAGTACGGCGGTTCTGTTTCCGCTTCCAGCGCACCGGAACTGTTCGCGCAGCCGGATATCGACGGCGGCCTTGTAGGCGGCGCTTCTTTAAAAGCCGACTTTGGCCTGATTGTCAACTATAACCGAAATGCGTAGTTGCGCAGACTTGTGAAACGGTCAATAAAGAGTGGCAAATGTATTCTTGCTCGAGACGAAACAGTTATTTATTGTAAGGTTAAGAGTCATTCTGAAGGGAACGCAAGTTGTGTAAGTACAGCTTGCGTTCTTTTTTGAGGTAACATATGAGGGAAACAAAATTTACAATTGATCAGAAGCGGGCGCCCATTTATGAGGCGCTGCAGACATTCCGGCAGATGCGGGTAGTGCCGTTTGACGTGCCGGGGCATAAGCGGGGACGGGGGAATCCGGAATTGGCGGATTTCCTCGGAGAACAGTGTGTGGGAATCGATGTTAACAGTATGAAGCCCCTGGATAATCTATGCCATCCGATTTCTGTGATCCGGGAAGCGGAGATCCTGGCTGCGGACGCCTTTGGCGCGGCCCATGCTTTTCTAATGGTAGGGGGAACGACCAGCTCTGTGCAGAGTATGGTATTGTCTGCCTGCAAACGCGGCGATAAGATCATTCTGCCCCGTAATGTTCACCGCAGCGTGATCAATGCGCTGGTGCTTTGCGGCGCGATCCCCGTATATGTGAATCCGGAAGTGGATCAGAGGCTGGGAATTTCACTGGGGATGCAGCGCTCGCAGGTAGCGAAGGCAATCCGGGAGAATCCGGACGCGGTAGCGGTACTGGTCAATAATCCTACCTACTACGGAATTTGCAGCGATATACAGTCAATTGTAAAGATGGCGCATGACGCGGGTATGTACTGTCTTGCCGATGAAGCGCACGGTACGCATTTTTATTTCGGAGAGGAGATGCCGGTCAGCGCCATGAAAGCCGGAGCCGATATGTCGGCGGTTTCCATGCATAAGAGCGGCGGCAGCCTCACGCAGTCCAGCTTTTTACTGACGGGCACCAATATCAGCGCCGGCCATGTACGGCAGATCATCAATCTGACCCAGACGACATCCGGCAGTTATCTGCTGATGTCAAGCCTGGATATCAGCAGACGGAATCTGGCGCTGCGCGGAAAGGAAGTTTTTTCCCGCGTGGTCCGGATGGCGGACTATGCCCGGGAAGAGGTCAATGCCATCGGCGGTTATTATGCTTTCGGAAAAGAACTGATCAACGGAGATTCTATATATGACTTCGATTCGACCAAGTTAAGCATCCATACCCGGGATATCGGGCTGGCCGGAATTGAAGTATACGACCTTCTGCGGGATGAATATGATATCCAGATCGAATTCGGCGATATCGGCAATATCCTTGCGTATCTGTCGATCGGCGACCGCAGGCAGGAGCTGGAGCGTCTGGTCAGCGCGCTGGCGGAGATCCGGCGGCGGCATCAGAGAGGAACGAGCGGTCTGCTGAGTCAGGAGTATATCGATCCGCAGGTAGTAACCAGCCCGCAGGAAGCGTTTTACGCGCCGAAACGGAGTGTGCCGTTAAAAGAAAGCATCGGTCTTGTCTGCAGTGAATTTGTGATGTGTTATCCGCCCGGTATTCCCATTCTGGCGCCGGGAGAGCGGATCACGGCGGAGATCCTTGACTATATCGAGTATGCCAAAGCGAAAGGCTGCTCTATGACCGGACCGGAAGACCCGGAGATTCTCTATATTAACGTACTGCAGTGAGGAGGAGCGGACAATGGAACTGTGGTTTAGCGAATTTCATACGCCGGATGTGAAGCATAGTATCCGGATAAACAGACATTTATATTCCAAACAGAGCGATTACCAGCGGATCGACATTTTTGATACGCCGGAGTTCGGACGGGTTTTGACATTGGACGGAAATGTGATGCTGACAGAGCGGGATGAGTTCATCTATGACGAAATGATCACGCATGTTCCCATGGCGGTTCATCCCAATATTCAGGATGTGCTGGTGATCGGCGCCGGAGACGGCGGCGTTGTCAGGGAACTGACCCGTTATGAGAAGATTGTCCGGATCGACCTGGTAGAAATGGATCCGATGGTATTAGAGGCCTGCCGGACTTATCTGCCGGAAAACGCCTGCCGGCTGGACGATACCCGGGTGCATATTTATTATGACAACGCCCTTCGCTTTATCAGGCGGTGTACAGCCAAATATGACCTGATCATAGTGGATACGACAGACCCGTTTGGCCCCTCCGAAAGTAATTTTACCCGGGAATTTTATGGAATCTGCTATAATGCCCTGCGGGATGACGGCATCATGGTAAATCAGCAGGGCAGCCCGTTTTATAAGCATGACGCGGAGGCCATGCAGCGGAGCCATATGCGGATTGCCAGCACATTTCCGGTCAGCCGCGTATATCAGGCGCATATTCCGACTTATGCGGCCGGTTACTGGCTGTTTGGATTCGCCAGCAAACAGTATCATCCTATTGACGATCTGGATGCGAAGCGCTGGAGCAGCCTGCATCTGAAGACGCAGTATTATACAACCAAGCTGCATGTCGGCGCTTTTTATCTGCCGGCGTTTCTGGAAAATATGCTCAGGGAGGTAGAACAGTCGCAATGAGACAGAATGTAGAAACATTTATCGGGTGTGACAGCGATTATGAAGCGGCGGATTTTGTACTGTTCGGAGCGCCCTTTGATTCCACCACCAGTTTTCGGCCGGGCGCAAGGTTTGGTCCGTCCGCGATCCGGCATGAGAGTTTCGGACTGGAAACTTACAGCCCCTATCAGGACCGGGATCTGTCGGAACTGGCTGTATTTGACAGCGGCGACCTGGAATTGTGTTTCGGGAATCCGGAATCGGCGCTTGCCGATATCGGACAGCGCGCGGCGGAGATCCTGCGGGATGGAAAATGTCCGATTTTGATTGGCGGAGAACATCTGGTAACGCTGGGCGCTCTGCGGGCCGTGTATGAGCAGTATCCGAATCTGCATGTGATCCAGTTTGACGCGCACGCAGATCTGCGGGACGATTATCTGGGGGCCGGACTCAGCCACGCCTGTGTGATGCGGCGCGCCTGTGATCTGCTGGGAGACGGACGGATCCATCAGTTTTGCATCCGGAGCGGGGAACGGGACGAGTTCGCGTTCGCAAAGGAACATACAGATTTTCATCCCTTTGATTTTACCGGTCTGGAAGCGCTGGCGGAAGAGCTGAAACGCTCCGATTCTCCCGTTTATCTTACCATTGATCTGGATTGCCTGGATCCCTCCGCATTTCCGGGAACGGGTACGCCCGAAGCAGGCGGCGTGAATTTTCCGCAGCTGCTTTCCGCCATCCTTTGCGTGTGCCGGACCAATGTAGTGGCGGCGGATCTTAACGAACTGGCGCCTATGCTGGATCCGAGCGGGGTATCGACGGCGGCGGCGTGTAAGGTGCTGCGGGAATTATTACTAGCGATGAAAAAGGAGGCAGTGTAAAATGAGCAGAGTTTTGGTAATTGGCTGCGGCGGCGTAGCTTCCGTGGCGATCAGAAAGTGTTGTCAGGTCAGCGATGTCTTTACGGAGCTTTGTATTGCCAGCCGGACGAAATCCAAATGTGACCGGCTGGCTGCGGAACTGGCCGGTACGACAGCGACAAAGATTACCACGGCGCAGGTGGACGCGGACGACGTCAGTCAGCTGATCGCGCTGATCCGGGAATATCAGCCGGAGCTGGTGATGAACATTGCCCTGCCTTATCAGGACCTGACGATCATGGACGCCTGTCTGGCCTGTGGCGTCAATTATATGGATACCGCCAATTATGAACCGGAAAATACGGACGATCCCAAATGGCGGGAATTATACGAAAAGCGCTGTAAAGAGAAGGGGTTCTCTGCCTACTTTGATTACAGCTGGCAGTGGGCGTATCGCGAGAGATTTGAACAGGCGGGGCTGACGGCGCTGCTTGGCTGCGGCTTTGACCCCGGCGTTACGCAGGCTTACTGCGCGTATGCGAAAAAGCACGAGTTTGATACAATAGATACCATTGATATTTTAGACTGCAACGGCGGCGACCACGGCTATCCGTTTGCGACTAATTTTAATCCCGAAGTAAATCTGCGGGAAGTGTCCGCCCCGGGGAGCTATTGGGAAAATGGGCACTGGATCGAAATTCCCGCCATGAGTATCAAACGGGAATATGAATTTGAAGGCGTAGGGCAAAAAGATATGTATCTGCTTCACCATGAGGAGATTGAGTCGCTGGCCCTGCATATTCCCGAAGTTCGGCGGATCCGGTTCTTTATGACCTTCGGACAGAGTTATCTGACGCATATGAAATGCCTGGAAAACGTGGGAATGCTTTCCACAACGCCGATCCGTTTTGAGGGACAGGACATTGTTCCCATTCAGTTTTTAAAGGCGCTGCTGCCGGACCCGGCAAGCCTGGGAGAGCGTACGCACGGAAAAACCAATATCGGCTGTATTTTTACGGGGAAAAAAGACGGGAAAGAAAAATCCTATTATCTCTATAATATCTGCGATCACCAGGAATGCTACCGGGAAGTGAAAAGCCAGGCGATCAGCTATACTACCGGCGTTCCGGCAATGTGCGGAGCCCTGATGCTGCTGACCGGAAAATGGAACAGACCGGGGGTATATACAGTGGAGGAATTTGATCCGGATCCGTTCTTAGACGCGCTGGATCGATATGGGCTTCCGCGAAAGGAAAACCGGGAACCGGTATTGGTGGAGTGATGGAACAGAAAGAAGTGATAAGAGACGACAGACCGGCGTTTGAAGCGCTTGCCGGAAAGCAGCCGGAGGAATTATTCGGAACCTTACCGACCCCCTGCTACCTGATCGATGAAGGGCAGCTAAAAAAAAACGGCGAGATTTTAGCAGCTGTGGCAAAGCATACGGGATGCAAGATCCTGCTGGCCCAGAAAGCGTTTTCCAATTATGACTGCTATCCGGTGCTGGCTCCGTTTTTAAGCGGAACGGAGGCCAGCGGGCTCTATGAAGCAAGACTGGGCGCGGAACGGATGCCCGGCCGTGAAGTACATGTATTCTGTGCCGCTTACCGGGAGGATGAATTTGAGGAGCTGCTTCGCTATGCGGATCATATCGTCCTGAATTCCCCCTATCAGTTAAAACAGTTCGGGAAACGGGCAAAGGCCGCCGGAAAAAGTCTGGGACTGCGGATCAATCCGGAGTGTTCGACCCAGGAAGGGCATGCGATCTACGATCCGTGCGCGCCGGGCAGCCGGCTTGGGACAACCAGGGAGCAGTGGAACGCCGAAATGACGGATGAACTCACTGCGCTGTTAGACGGTCTGCATTTTCATACGCTTTGTGAACAGGATGCCGACGCCCTTGCGGTTACGCTGCGGGCGGCAGAAGAAAAGTTCGGGGATATCCTTCCGAAAATGAAATGGCTCAATATGGGCGGAGGACACCATATCACCCGACCGGGCTATGATATCGGGAAACTGGAACAGTGCGTGAAATACGCGGCCGATACCTGGAAGGTGGAGGTCTATCTGGAACCCGGAGAGGCCTGTGCGCTGAATGCCGGTTATCTGGCGGCACGGGTACTGGATCTTGTCAAAAACGGAGAGACCAGAACGGCGATCCTGGATGCCAGCGCGGCCTGCCATATGCCGGATGTTATAGAAATGCCCTATCTTCCGCCGCTTTACGGTGCGAAAGACAGGGACATATATGCGTATTCTTATCGTCTGGCAGGGCCGACCTGTCTGGCAGGCGATGTGATCGGAGATTACAGCTTCCCCCGAAAATTACAGCGGGGAGACCTGCTTTTGTTCGGCGATATGGCAATTTATACCACCTGTAAGAACAACACCTTTAACGGAATGCCGCTCCCCGATATCTGGCGAAGACGCGCAGACGGCACGCTGGAAAAACTGACCGCGTTCGGCTACGCGGATTTCCGGAACCGGCTTGGAAAATAAAGGCGTTCTAAAATTTCAGATTCTTTAACAGATCCCCCAGGCTGGTAGACGCGGATTCCGCTTTCGGAAGTTTTACGATCTCCTCTTCGATCTCTTTTGCGGCGACATCCTGCAGCGCTTTCATGGAAAGACTGATTCGGTCGCCATCCAGCTTGATGATCTTAACTTTGATCCGGTCGCCTACATGCAGTACCGAAGCAGGGGATTTGATCCGCTTGTCGGAAATCTGGGATACGTGGAGCAGACCGGACAGACCATTATCCAACGCCACAAAGGCCCCGTATTCCTTTAAAGATTCTACGGTCCCTTCTGTTACCAGTCCGACTTCGAGATTGGAGACGCGCGCCCGTTTTTTCTCCGCCTGCGCTGCCCGCAGCAGTTCCTTGCAGGACAGAACCAGGCGGTTTGCGCTCTCGTCTGCCGTAATGACCTGCGCGCGCACCGTTTTATGCAGCCATTCGTTTAAATCCTCCACATAGGTTAAAGAGAGCTTGGAGGCGGGAATAAATCCGCGGATGCCTTCCACATAGACAATGACGCCGCCGTTTACCACGCCGTTTACCGTCAGATCCAGGGCGGTGCCGTCATTTTTATAGTTCTGCAGAGTTTCCCAGGCAGACTGGGCAGATGCTTCCTTTTTTGACAGCAGGATATGCCCCTCTCCGTCGTCCGGCTGCAGGACAACTGCTGTGATCTCATCGCCGATGTGTATGTCTTCCTGAATCCGGAATGAAGGATCCTCCGTGAAATCCTCCGGCCGGATGATCCCTTCCGTATAGGATCTCAGATCCAGCGTTACTTCCGTTTCGGAGACCCCGATCACGGTACCCGTCATCACATCTCCCTCCCGGACCCGCTTAAAAGAAGCGTCCAGTTCCGCTTTATAATCGTCCATTGTTTCCATTGTTTTATTCCTCCGTATTTCGCTTGATTCGTAAAAATAGATTTACCTGAAAGCAGTATAGCATACTTTTATCCGTACGACAATGAATAATCGTGCGAATATTGGGAAGAAATCAGAGGGTGACAGTTGACATTCCAATGCGGGAATGGTAAATTTAACATAAATGAATTCAGTTAGAAAAGGAGACAGAATATGAGTAAAAAACCAACAGTATTGATGATATTAGACGGATATGGATTGAATGAGAATCCAAAGGCGAACGCCGTAGCGGAAGCGAATACTCCTGTGATGGACAAATTGATGGCGGAATGCCCGTTTGTTAAGGGATATGCCAGCGGTCTGGCGGTAGGTCTGCCGGACGGTCAGATGGGAAACTCCGAGGTCGGACATTTGAATATGGGCGCCGGCAGGATCGTATATCAGGAGCTGACCAGGATCACCAAGGAGATCGAAGACGGCGTATTTTTTGAAAATGAAGCGATGCTGCAGGCAGTGGAAAACTGTAAGAAGAATAACAGTGCCCTGCATTTGATGGGGCTGCTGTCAGACGGCGGCGTCCACAGTCATAACACGCATTTATACGGGATCCTGGAGCTGGCGAAACGGAACGGCCTGGACAAGGTTTATGTACACGCGTTTCTGGACGGCCGTGATACCGCGCCGACTTCCGGCAAAGAATTTATGGCGGAGCTGGTTGACAAGATGGCAGAGATTGGCGTCGGCGAAGTGGCAACAGTAACCGGACGTTATTACGCGATGGATCGGGATAACCGCTGGGATCGGGTAGAGCAGGCCTACAACGCGCTGACAAAGGGAGAAGGCGTAAAGGGTACGGATCCCGTCGAGGCGATTGCGGCATCTTATACGGAAGATGTAACGGATGAATTTGTAAAACCTACCGTGATCGAGAAAAACGGCGCGCCTACCGCAATGATAAAGGACGGCGATTCCATTATCTTCTTTAATTTCCGTCCGGACCGTGCGCGGGAGATCACCAGAACGTTCTGCGCCGATGAATTTACCGGTTTTGACAGACCAAAGCGGATCGTGACTACTTATGTATGTTTTACGGAATATGATGTGACGATCCCGAATAAACTGATAGCGTTTAAGAAGGTTTCCATCGATAATACATTTGGAGAATTTCTGGCGGCGCACAATATGACGCAGGCCAGAATCGCCGAGACAGAGAAATACGCGCATGTTACGTTCTTCTTTAACGGCGGCGTGGAACAGCCTAATCCGGGAGAGGACAGAATTCTGGTGAATTCCCCGAAAGTTGCCACCTATGATCTGAAGCCGGAGATGAGCGCTTATGAAGTATGCGATAAGCTGACAGGCGCGATCCGTTCCGGCAAGTATGACGTGATCATCATCAATTTTGCCAATCCGGATATGGTCGGCCACACCGGCGTAGAAGCTGCCGCGATCAAGGCAGTGGAAGCTGTTGACGAGTGTGTCGGCAAAGCGGTAGACGCTATCCGGGAAGTGGGCGGCGTAATGTTTATCTGCGCCGATCACGGAAACTGTGAGCAGCTGATTGACTATGAGACCGGCGAGAGCTTTACGGCGCACACTACGAATCCGGTTCCGTTCATTCTGGTCAACGCGGATCCGGCTTATCGGTTAAGAGAAGGCGGCTGCCTGGCCGATATCGTACCGACCCTGATCGAACTGATGGGGATGGAGCAGCCCGCGGAGATGACAGGAAAATCTTTGCTGGTAAAATAAGGGTAAAGAGAGCTGACAATGAAAAAGTTATTATATGTAATGATCGTGGTCCTGCTGGGCGCAGTAGGATATATGACTTATGATGTGATCACAGACATGGTGGCTTATGCGCCGGAGCAGGCGGAAACGTCGTCGGCGGATGAAAGCAAACCGGCGGGAGCAGGCGGAAACAGTGCGGTTGTCCCGACCGGACAGCTGCAGGCGGAAAGTACGACGCAGCAGGAGAGCACTTCCAAAGCGGAACGGAAAACCTGTACGCTGGTGTCTGTGGGAGATGTGCTGGGGCATGAAAGCGTGATCTATGCCAATCAGAACGCAGACGGTTCTTACGATTATGACAAACTGTTCGCGCATCTGAAATCCGATTTTACCGAGGCGGATCTGGCAGTCGTTAATCAGGAAACCATTTTTGGCGGCACGGATATTTATCCCTATGCGGGATATCCCAATTTCAATTCTCCGGAAGCAATCGGAGACGCGGAGGTGCGCGCGGGCTTTGACGTGATCCTGCATGCGACCAATCACACCCGGGATACGGGAGAGCAGGGCATTGAATATTGTCTGAATTATTGGAAGACGAACCATCCGGACACTACGGTTTTAGGGATCCATGCTTCTAAGAAAGAGCAGGATACGATCACCGTGGTGACTAAAAACGATATCCGGATCGCCATGCTCAATTATACATACGGGCTGAACGGATATTCTCTGGCAGCAGGCAAGGAATATCTGGTGGATCTGATCGATACGGAACGGATCCGTTCCGATATTCGGAAAGCAAAAGAGATGGCGGATTTCGTGATCGTATTTCCGCACTGGGGGATTGAGTATCAGTATGAACCTAATACGGAACAGAAGAATCTGGCGCAGATGATGGCGGACGAGGGCGCGGATCTGATTATCGGAACCCATCCCCATGTACTGGAAAGCGTGGAATGGCTGAAGGGCAGCAGCGGAAACAAAACGCTGTGCTATTATTCCCTCGGCAACTATATATCCGGACAGACGGCGACAGACCGGCTGTTAGGCGGTATGGCGCGGGTAACGCTGGTAAAAGAAGGCGACAAGACTTCGATTGAAGACGCGTGTCTGGTTCCGCTGGTTACCCATTATGTATGGAGCAGCAATTACTATACGTCGGAAACCTATAAACTGGCGGATTATACGAAAGATCTGGCAGCAGTTCATTCCATCCACAGCTATGACAGCGGATTTTCTGTTTCGGCGCTGAAAAAGCTGGCGGAGCAGATCGTAGGAGAAAAGTGGATCTCTGAAAAATAGAATTGAGCGGGCTCAATGGTATAATTTATAAAAAATGGCCGATACTTACCATAGAATGTGGTAAGGAGGTCATTTTTTATGTTGAGCAATCGGAAGATCGCGGAAGTGAACGCGCGGGAAATCCTGGATTCCAGGGGAAATCCTACGGTAGAAGTTGAGGTGCATCTGGTAGACGGAAGCTGCGGACGCGCGGCGGTGCCGTCGGGCGCGTCTACCGGAAAATTTGAGGCGATAGAACTGCGGGACGGAAAGAAGCGGTATCAGGGACTGGGCGTGGAAAAGGCGGTCGATCATGTCAATTCTGTTTTAAAGGATGCGGTGATCAGCGCGGACGCTACGGAGCAGGAAGCGATCGACAAAGCGCTGATCGAGGCGGACGGTTCGGAAAACAAGGGAAAATACGGCGCCAATGCCATTTTAGGCATTTCCATGGCAGTGGCAAAGGCAGCGGCCGAGCATCTAAAGCTGCCGCTGTACCGGTATCTGGGCGGCACGCACGCGAAAAAGATGCCGGTTCCCATGATGAATATTCTGAATGGCGGGAAACACGCGGACAACACGGTAGACTTTCAGGAATTTATGATCATGCCGTGGGGCGCCGAAACTTTTCGGGACGGCCTGTGCATGTGCAGCGAGATCTACCATACGTTAAAAAGACTGCTGAATCAGGAAGGACTGTCTACCGGCGTGGGAGATGAAGGCGGGTTCGCACCCGATCTGCCCAATGCGGAGGCGGTATTGGACTATCTGGGACGGGCCGTGGAGGAAGCAGGCTATTCCATGGGAAAGGATATTCTGATTGCCATGGACGCGGCAGCCAGTGAGTTATATGAAGAAGACAGCCATTTGTATGTATTTCCGGGAGAAAGTAAAATGAGCGGACGCAAGGTAGTGCGGACGGCGGAGGAAATGGTTGCTTACTACGCGAAACTGGCGGAGCAGTATGCACTCTTTTCTCTGGAAGACGGGCTGCATGAGGACGACTGGGACGGCTGGCAGTTGCTGACAAAGCGGCTGGGCAGCAAGCTGCAGCTGGTAGGCGACGATCTGTTTGTCACGAATCCCAAACGGCTGAAAATGGGAATTGATCTGGGCGCCGGCAACGCGATCCTGGTGAAAATGAATCAGATCGGGACCGTATCCGAGACAATGGAAGCCATTGAAATGGCACAGAAGGCGGGATACCGGACCATTATTTCCCACCGTTCGGGAGAAACGGAGGATACGTTTATCGCCGATCTGGCCGTCGCAGTCAACGCGGGGCAGATCAAGACCGGCGCGCCGTGCCGGAGCGACCGCACGGCGAAATACAACCAGCTGCTGCGGATCGAGGAGCATTTGGAGCGATAATTTCCTGTCGCTGAAATTTTTTCTAAAAAGATGAAAAATTTATGCTTGCTTTTATGATATCCCTATGATAGAATGGTTTCGTTCGGTATATAGGAGGTGTAAAACAGTGGAAGTATTTTTATCCATCTTGATGATTATAGTAAGTATTGTGATGACGGTATTGGTGTTAGCACAGGAAGGAAAATCCGCAGGATTGACGAGCTCCTTCACCGGCGGCAACAGCGAGAGTTATTGGAGCAGAAATAAAGGTCGTTCGAAGGAAGGGACACTGGAACGGGTAACCAGGATTCTGGCAATCCTCTTTATCCTGTTAGCGATTTTATTACAGTTAGACTTGTAAGAATGATGACACTCTCGTTCATCCGAGAGTGTTTTCTTTTTCTTTGCCTATTTGATTTGGAGTACAGATATGAGACGTGAAACCGGAGAGGAGATCGGCTTGCGGATCGCCGAGAACCAGTTTGAAAGACGGAAAAAAACTGTATATGATTTTATCTGCAGTGATGTGTATGTGCCGATGAAGATTAAGGAACTGGCGATTTTCTTTCAGGTTGCAAAAGAAGACAGAGCAGAATTGGAAGATGTGCTGCAGGCTCTGATCGGGGACGGAAAGATCTGTCTGACAAAACGGGGCAAATACGTGCGCGCGGAATCCGGCGCCCTGAGCGGAATCTTTGACAGCCATGCAAAAGGCTTCGGCTTTGTCAAAGTGGACGGACTGGAAGAGGATATCTATATCCCGGAGGAAAGGACGATGCAGGCGTTTCCCGGCGACAAGGTACTGGTGACGGTGACGCGGGAAGCCAGGGGCGGCAGACGGTGCGAAGGCATGGTGATCCGGATCCTGGAGCACGGAGTTACGGAGCTGGTAGGCACCTATGAAGATTCCGGACGCAGCTACGGCTTTGTCGTACCGGATCTGGGAAAGATCACGCGGGATATCTTTGTTCCTGCAGAGAAAAACCACGGCGCTGTGGGCGGACATAAGGTGGTAGTCCGGATCACGGATTACGGAGATGAGAAACGGAATCCGGAGGGCGAGGTCACAGAGATCCTCGGACACCGGAATGACCCCGGAACCGATATCCTCTCGGTCATAAAGAACCGGCACCTTCCGATGGAATTTCCGGAAGCGGTGATAGAGCAGGCTGCGCGTACACCGCAGACTGTTTTGCCGCAGGCCCTGGCAGACCGGCAGGATTTCAGAGACTGGCAGACGGTAACTATTGACGGAGAAGACGCCAAAGACCTGGATGACGCGATCACCCTGTGCAGGACGGAACAGGGCTATCGGCTGGGCGTGCATATCGCGGATGTGAGTCACTATGTGCCGGAAAATAGTCCGCTCGATCAGTGCGCCAGAGAACGGGGAACCAGCATTTATCTGGTAGACCGGGTGATCCCCATGCTGCCTCATGCGCTCTCCAACGGGATCTGTTCCCTGAATGAAGGAGAGGATCGGCTGACGTTAAGCTGTATCATGGAGATCGATCAGGCGGGAAATGTGACCGATCATCAGATCACGGAAGGCGTGATCCGCTCAGACCGGCGCATGACCTATACGGCGGTTCGCCGGATCCTGGAGGATCGGGACCCGGAGACGACCGCAGAATACGAACCGTTTGTGCCCATGTTTGAATTGATGCGGGAATTGTCGGCGCTGCTGCGGAAAAAACGCCATGCGCGCGGCTCTATCGATTTTGACGTGCCGGAGACCAAGGTAACCATGGATGAACAGGGCAGGGTATCGGAGATCAAACCCTATGAGACGAACACGGCGACCAGGATCATTGAAGATTTCATGCTGCTTGCCAACGAAACAGTGGCGGAGCATTTCTACTGGCAGGAACTGCCGTTTGTATACCGCAGTCATGAGAAGCCGGACGGCGATAAGATCCAGAAGCTCCGGATCCTGATCGAGAATTTTGGCTATCATCTGCATTTGGGCGGTGATGAACTGCATCCAAAGAAGCTGCAGCGGCTGATGGAGCAGATCGCGGGGACAGACGAAGAACTGCTGATCGGACGCCTAACGCTGCGTTCCATGCAGCAGGCCAAATATACTACGACAGCGGACGGACATTTCGGGCTGGCAGCCCGGTATTATTGTCATTTTACGTCTCCGATCCGCCGCTATCCGGATCTGCAGATCCACCGGATCATTAAGGAATCTCTGCATGGAACCCTGGATGAAAAGCGGATTGCCCATTACCGGGAGATCCTGCCGGAGGTGGCGGTTTCTTCCAGCGCTGCGGAACGGCGCGCGGAAGAGGCTGAACGGGAAACCGTGAAAATGAAGAAAGCGGAATATATGGAGCGTTATATCGGAGAAGAATTTGAAGGAATCATTTCCGGTGTGAGCGCTTTCGGATTTTATGTGGAACTGCCCAATACGGTAGAGGGCATGGTGCATGTAACCGCTCTGCGGGACGATTATTACGAATATGACGAGACACATTACTGTCTGGTCGGCGCGCATACGGGAAACGTATATGCGCTGGGAAGCCGCGTGCGGATCCGCGTAGTCGGAGCGGATAAAGAGCTGCGGCAGATTGATTTTGAAATTGCGGGAGGACGTCATGGCAAAAGAAGATAAGAAGCTGATTGCCAACAATAAAAAAGCCCGGTTCGATTATTTTATCGAAGATACTTACGAGGCTGGCATTGTGCTGCACGGCACGGAAGTCAAGTCTCTGCGCCAGGGTAAATGCAGCATTAAAGAGTCCTTTATCCGGATCGAACAGGGCGAAGTATTGATCTATGGCATGAATATTGCACCCTATGAGCAGGGCAATCTGTTCAATAAAGATCCGCTCCGGGTGCGGAAACTTTTGCTGCATAAAACGGAGATCCGCAAGCTGCTGGCGCAGGTCATGCAGGACGGCTATACGCTGGTGCCGCTGCAGGTTTATTTCAAAGGCAGCCTGGTCAAAATAGAGATTGGGGTGGCAAGGGGCAAGAAGCAGTATGATAAACGCCAGACCATTGCCAAAAAGGATCAGCGCCGGGAGGCGGAAAAGGAATTTAAGGTAAAAAATCTGTATTGACAAACAGGGGGATATCGCATAAGATAACAGCACAGGAAAGCGATTTCCCGTTATAATTTACAATTTCATATGGGGCCGCAATGGTTTCGACAGGCTTAATGAAGATGGAGAAGCTATCCGCACGCAATGCGTCAAATGGCAAACTTAAATTAAACGCAAACGATAGAGTTGCATTAGCAGCGTAGTCTGCTTGTCAGACCCTGATCACTCACAGTCAGGGAACCTGGCATCGACTATGTGAGAAACGATATCTGTTAAGCTTTGCGCAGATAGGCGTATTATGAAGCTACTGAAGGCAGCAGGTTGTTCACTCCCGGCTGCCGGAGGGAATGTTTCTGAATGAACTATGATAGTAGAAGGACATGGGATTTGGGTTTGGACACGGGTTCGATTCCCGTCGGTTCCACTTGGAAAGTGCCGCATCTGCATGATTGTGGCACTTTTCTTATGCCGTAACCGGAAAATATCCCCGGATTTCGGGTGCAAGGAAGCAGGGAGAGCCGTATGACTCTCCCGCTGCAGATGGGATATCAGTTGAAATGGTTTTCAGAAAGGAACTGTCCGGCAGGCTATGCCTGTACCGATTCCTGATCATGGATCAGCAGATACTGCGCCAGTGCGTCAATGAAAGCCGCGTTGTTTGGTATCTTAGTCTGCGCGCGGCCGAAAATATCATGGAGCAGTTCTTTGTCGCCATGCTTCCAGATCACATTTTTCACTGTCCGGATATTGCGCTCGGCACTTTCCCGTGTGGTGTGAAAGTGAGCGGCGATCTCGACGTATAACCCTTTACAGACATACACGATCATCTCAGGTTCTTCCATCGTTCTGATGATTCCGTATGCGGTATATTGGAAACCGACATACGATCCGTTCACTCCCAGTTCTCTTAATAGTTTTTCTGCGTTTGTTTGTTTAATCTTCATAGTAGGACCTCCGACTATAATATTAAAATAGTGATACCAATTATACAATACACAATATTAGCAAATTTCGACAGTAGTTTACGAAATAATTAACAGAAATTTAATATTTTTCGGGGAAATCGGCCGTTATTGACGAATTTTTGCATCAATGGTACACTATAAAACAGAAAAAGAAAGGACTTGGGAGATATGAAAATCGGCATATGCGATGACAATCAATATGACAGAGCCCAGGTGCGCGAGATCTGCGGCGGACTGCAGGAAGAGATGGGCTATCGGTTTGAGATCCTGGAATTTGAAACGGCGGAAGAACTGTTGGCATACGAAGGGGAAATTGCCATTGTATTTCTGGATATCATGCTGGGAGAGACGACAGGTCTGGAACTGCGGCGGCAGCTGATCCGAAAGCGGAAAGATCTCTTTGTGATCTATATGACGGATTATCCGGAATATATCCGGGACAGTCACGGGCGCAATGTGATCGGATTTCTGGATAAGCCGATCCGGCGGGAGATTCTAAAGCGGTATCTGGAGACGGCGCTCTATGAGAAATTTCTGAATCTGGAGATCAACCTGGGCAATGAGGCGAATCCGTTCTGGGCGGCCTCTATGGACGTCTGGTATATTAAAAGCCAGCGAAATTACTGTGAATTTGCCCCGCGGGATAAATTTATGATGTCGCGGGATACCCTGGAGCACTGGAAAGCAATCCTGGAGCCGTACGGCTTTGTGCAGATCCACAGGCAGTATCTGGTGAATCTGACTTATGTGAAGAATTATGCCAAAGGCGAACTGGAACTGACGGAAGGCGAACGGCTGCCTGTGGGGAAAAGCCATGAGAGCCGGTTTTTGCAGGCCTGGTGGGAATATCAGAGAAAGGCGGCGACTTACTGTTAATGGTTATTTTGATATTGGAAATCGCGGCCGCGTTTTTTCTGGGAATGACAGTATACTGCCAGGTATTCGTGAAAAAGTGGAAATGGACCGTACAGGAGGGAATCCTGCCCGTGATCGAGCTGATGGTCTGTGCCGAACGGGGGCTGGCGGAAGTGTTTCGGTTGTCTCTGCAGATCCCCATAGGAAGGCTGCAGGGCGTTACGTTTTATACGCTGATGATATGGCTGCTGGTTCTGGATTTCTTTGCCATTCTGTTTGTGCTGCAGCGCAAGAATCTGAAACGGGTCGTCAGCGCCGGTTCCTCTCTGTTCTGGCGGGTCGAACTGCAGATCGTCTGCATCGCGATTCTGGCGCTGTATGCGCTAGCCCGCATTCGTATCCGCCTGTTTCCGGCCGGCAAAGGCACTGAGGAATACCGCTGGAACCTGGACTTTTGGATCCTGGTTCTGCTTCCCGCGCTGTTTATGATCGTGCTGCTGATCCAAATGCTGGTCTGCCAGCTTATCAACCGGGCGAAACAGCGGGAACTGATGACAAAGCAGCAGGCGGACTATTATACCAGCCTGCAGCGGAAACAGCAGGAAATGCAGCGGTTCCGTCACGATATGAAAGGACATTTCCGGATCATGCAGAGTATGATGGCGCAGGAAAATTATAACGGCGTCCAACACTATCTGGAACAGCTGGAGGGGAAGATCCGGCAGATCTCCAACAGCGTTCATGTGGGAAATGATGTGCTGGACGGATTGCTGAATACCTATACCGAGCAGATGGAGCAGAAACAGATCAGTTTTTCCGTGATCGGACAGCTGATCCCGGAATTTCATATGGAACCGATCGATCTGTGTACGGTGTTTACCAATCTGCTTGACAATGCGATGGAAGCCAATGAAAAGCTGCCTTCCGACCGGTGGATCACCATGGAATTCCGCCATTTCCGCGATTCCCAGCAGATCTGGATCCGGAATCACTGCAAGCCCGGTCAGGGAAGCGACAGCGACGGGACCTGGCATACCACGAAAGAGGACGCCAGGGAACACGGCTTCGGACTTGCCAACGTGATCCGTGTGATCCGGCAGTATCGGGGCAGTATTCAGATCCGACAGGAACAGGATGAATTTACGGTTGTGATCGTTTTGTAAGCGGATTTGTAAAAAAAATGCAGAAAATTGTAAAAAAAGCTTGCTTTTTTGACTGGGCATTAGTATGATAAAGCTAGTATAAAATAGTGGAGGTGTCCAAAGATGGAAATAAAAAAACAAGAAAGAAATTTAAGCGCAGCAGAAACAGTGATTATGAAAGCGATCTGGGACGCGAAGGAAGATATTTCGGTTCCCGCGCTGATCGAACTGCTGCGGACTGATTATGGCAAAGACTATGCCAAGACGACCGTTGTTACATTCCTGCTGCATTTGTCAGATAAGGATTTTATCACAACTTATCGGCAGGGACGGCTGTCCTACGTGCACGCGATGAAGAGTGAGGTAGCTTATCGGGAGAAACTGGCGCGAGAAAGCGTTGACTTCTGGTTTGAAGGGAATCCCGCTAAGATGGTATCCGGTCTGTGCCATGCGAAGAAGTTTACCAAAGAAGAAGTAAAAGAAATTCGGGAAATTTTGGATGGACTGGACGATTGAGTTTCTCTATGCGCTTGTAATCACTACGCTTACAGGCAGTATCCTGACTCTGGCGTGGTATCTGATTGGCAGGATTCTGGAACGTGCCGGCGTGACGAATATTCTGTACGATCTGTTGAAAGTGGTGCTGCTGTTCTACTATGTGCCGGTCGGATATTTGGTTCTGCATCTTAAGATTGTCTTTTCGGGCTATTGGGAAGCCTATATGTTTGTAAAGACGCCGCTGATCTTATCGATCAGCTATGGGATTATCGCCGTCTGGCTGGCAGGCGTGATCTGGGGTGTGATCAGCTATGCCCGGGGAATCCGCAGATTACATAACTTGTGCGCAGACAGCATTCCGTGTCCCGCAGAGGTTCAGAAACAGTTTGCGGCGATCTGTGCCGAGCTGCATATTTCCGCAAAGCGTGTGGGGATCGTCAGAAGCTATCGGGTACCGGTACCGCAGATCAGCGGGCTTCTGCGGCCGAAGGTGATGCTTCCGGTCGAGGACTACAGTGAGGAAGAGCTGCGGGTGATCCTGATCCATGAACTGACGCACTACAAGGAGCACGATATCTGGCTGAAACAGCTTGCAGCCATAGCGGCAATCCTTCATTTCTTTAATCCCGTTGTCCGGATCCTGATGCGGCTGATCCAGAGATGGAGCGAATACTCCTGCGATTTCCGCGCCGGCAGACAAATGGGGAGCCACAGGGAATATTTCTCCATTATCCTGGCAATCGCAGCGGGTGATGCGGCTCAGGATTATATCAGTCCCCGGTTGACCGAAGGGAAAAGTGAGTTATCGGAAAGGATTGAGCGTATGATCAAGAATCAGCATGTAAAACCCTACACCAGACTTCGCGCCGTGATCGCTATGGCGCTGGCTCTGATTTTGAGCACCGGTTCCGTTTACGGAGCTACGCTTTCGGCAATGGAACTGTATGAATCCGTCTATGCCGGCACAGAGGTTTCTGTAGAAGAAGCAATCACGGCAGAGCCGGAGTTAATGGAATTCCGGGAGAAGCTCTCCCCTGTGGAAGCGGTGACGTATGCTGCCATGCCGAAGGCGGATGCGGAACCCAATGAAGAAGGTTCCTATGGATTTAACTGGAATATAAAGGCCCACGGCGTTACGCTGACTCGGAACTTCAAGGCATGTAAGGGCGGCTGTATTTATGTAACGGTCAGCGTTGTGCCTACCGATGTCACCGTGCAGGTCGGTATCATCGAACCGGACGGGTTCAAACGGTATGTGAAGATAACCGACTATGGAAGTCATCCGTTCTACCTGAACACTACCGGCAGCTATAATGTGATCATAGAGAATAAGACGGACACGCCGGTCAATGTAATGGGAACTTATTTTATAAGAGACAGTTACTAAGAACTGAAACATTCATCGGGCAGTTCTAGCTTTATTATAGAATATGCAAGTCTCCAAACGGGAAAGGCAGAGGAAGTGATTTTCTCTGCCTTTTCTCTGCGTTCACAAAAAAATGCGGACATTCCGGTATTTTTTCCTTGCTTATTTGTTGGCAATCCATTACAATGAATTTATAACAAAGTGCACAATTTTCACACGATGAAAATGGTTATATCATACAAAATTCATAGGAAAGGAGGGACTTTCATGAACATCAGTGAGATTGCAGCATTGGCAGGCGTATCGGTATCTGCGGTATCCAGATATCTGAATAACGGATATGTCAGTGAAGAGAAGCGGCAGCGGATTCGGGAAGTAATCGAGAAGACGGGCTACCGGCCGTCGACGCAGGCGCAGGTACTGCGGACGAAGCGTTCCAAGATCATCGGCGTTATTGTACCGAAGATTAGCTCCGAAGCCATAGCCAGAGTAACAGAAGGGATCAGCAGTATCCTGGCGGAGCAGGGTTATCAGATGCTGCTTGCGAACACAGAGCATCAGGTGGAACGGGAATTGGAATATCTGAATCTGTTTTTGACCCATGCGGTTGACGGTATTATTTTTTCCGCTACGGTCTTTACCAAGCAGCATAAGACGATTTTTAAGAAAATGACGATCCCGCTCGTTATCATCGGACAGCAGTATGAAGATTATCCCTGCGTGTACCATGATGACCACGGAGCGGCGAAGGCACTGACGCTGCGTATGCTGGAATCTGGCAGGAGAGACATCGGATGCATCGGTGTGACGCCCAGGGATGAAGCGGCAGGCAGGCAGCGTATCAAGGGCTACATTGACGCGATGAAGGAGTACGGATTGGACGGACGGGACAAGATCATCGAGGCGGATTTCCGCCTGGAGTCGGGTTATGAGAAGATGGAAGAACTGCTGAAACGGTGCCGGGGATTAAACGGCGTATTCTGCGCGACGGACGATATCGCGGTGGGAGCGGTACAGTATCTGAAGAGCAAGGGTTACCGGATCCCGGAACACCTGGCAGTCGTGGGAATCGGTCATAACCGGATTTCCAGAGTGATCACGCCGAAGCTGACCACAGCCCATCTCTATCACAGGAAGAGCGGAGAAGAAGGAGCGAAGATGCTGCTTGAAATGATCGACCGGCAGACGCTGATCTCCAGACAGCTGAAGCTGGGCTATGAGATCATTGACGGAGAGAGCGTAACGCCGGCGAAAGCAGAATGACCCGCCTGGAAAGACGGGGAGCCTGGCGGAGGGGACTGCTGCAGAACGGGTTTTCAGATTGCGGAAAACGGACTGCGGCAGTTCCTTTTTGGCCGGATGTATAAACGGACGGAAAAAAGAGAATGCTGTAAGAAGGTTATAACGACAATGAAGAGATTATTGGTGTATTTATCCGCATATAAGAAAGAGAGTATCCTGGCGCCGCTGTTTAAGATGCTGGAGGCCGGCTTTGAACTGCTGGTGCCTCTGGTGATGGCGGACATCATCGATGTGGGCGTGGCCGGCCGGGATCAGGGATATGTACTGTTAATGGGAGCCGTATTGCTCCTGCTGGGGATCGTAGGACTGGTCAGCTCGGTTACGGCGCAGTATTTTGCGGCAAAAGCGGCTACCGGGTTCGGCAGGCGGCTGCGGCAGGATTTATTTGTGCATATCAATGCGTTTAGCTATACGGAGATCGACCGGATCGGAACGCCTACGCTGCTGACCCGGCTCACCAGTGACGTGAACCTGGTGCAGAACGGCGTCAATATGGTGCTGCGTCTGTTTCTGCGCTCTCCGTTTATCGTGTTTGGCTCCATGATTATGGCATTTACGGTAGACGGAAAGGCGGCGCTTATCTTTGTGGCAGTCATTCCGCTGTTATCCGTGGTCGTATTCGGGATTATGCTGATCACCATGCCGTATTACAGCAAGGCACAGAAGCAGTTGGACGGAATCTTAAGACGGGTGCGGGAGAATCTGACTGGCGTCCGGGTGATCCGCGCCTTTAACCGGCAGCAGGACGAGATCGCGGAATTTACGGAATGCGCGAAGGACCTGCGGCATACCCAGTCGTTTGTCGGGAAAATATCGGCGCTGCTCAATCCGCTTACCTGCGTTCTGATCAATCTGGGCCTGGTGGCGGTGCTGTGGATCGGCGGAGATCAGGTCAATACCGGCAGACTGCAGCAGGGCGAAGTCGTGGCGCTGGTGAACTATATGTCGCAGATTTTGGTCGAACTGGTGAAGCTGGCGAATCTGATCATTCTGCTGACCCGGTCGCTTGCCTGCGCGAAGCGGATCGCTGCCGTATTGGAAACAGAACCGTCCATGACGGAAGGAAACGGTAAGTTCTCCGGGGGTTCCAGAGCGCCCAGAGTCATTATGGAGGATGTGTCCTTTACCTATGCCGGCGCCGGAGACGCGGCGCTGGAACATATCTCGTTCCGGGCAGGACGGGGAGAAACCGTTGGCGTGATCGGCGGTACGGGTTCCGGCAAGACCACGCTGGTCAATCTGATCGCCCGGTTTTATGACGCCACAGAGGGCGGCGTCTTAATCGACGGTATGGATGTGAAGCGATATCCGTTTGCCCGTCTGCGGGAAAAAATAGGCGTGGTTCCGCAGAAAGCGGTGCTGTTTTCCGGTACGATCCGGGAAAATATGCAGTGGGGCAAACCGGATGCTACGGATGAAGAGATCGGCGCGGCGCTGGCGGTGGCGCAGGCCAAAGAGATCGTAGAAGGAAAGGAAGACGGGCTTGACACCCGGATTTTGCAGGGCGGCAGGAATCTGTCCGGCGGACAGCGGCAGCGGCTGACGATAGCCAGAGCGCTTGTAAAGAAACCGGAGATTTTGATCCTCGACGATTCAGCGTCGGCGCTGGATTTTGCCACGGACGCCAGACTGCGCAGGGCGCTCCGGGATCTGGAATGGGATACGACGGTATTTCTGGTGTCTCAGCGGATCTCCACCGTGCAAAACGCGGATCGGATCCTGGTGATGGACGACGGCAGACTGGTGGGAGACGGCACCCATGAGGAACTGTACGAAACCTGTCAGGTCTATCGGGAGATCTGCCTTTCCCAGATGGATCAAAAGGAGGTGTCGGCGTCATGAGAAAGAAACAGACCGGCACGGTCAGACGAGTTCTGCAGGCCATCCGCAGATACCGCTTTTCCGTGGTGTTATCCATTTTATTTGCAGCCGCATCGGTTGTCCTGATCTTATACGCGCCGATCTTAACCGGACGCGCGGTCGATCAGATCCTCGGACCGGGCCGGGTAGATTTCGGGGAATTAAAAAAGATCATATTCGAATTTTTGATCGTAGTGGCGGCTACCGCCATTGCCCAGTGGATCATGAATATCCTGAACAATCGGATCGCATACCGCGTGGTACAGGATGTTCGCTGCGAGGCGTTTTCTCATCTTGCCCGGCTGCCGGTCGGTTATATCGACGCGCACGGGCATGGGGATATCGTAAGCCGGATCGTGGCGGATATTGATCAGTTTTCCGACGGACTGCTCATGGGATTTTCCCAACTGTTCACCGGTGTGGTAACGATATTCGGAACTTTATTTTTCATGCTGTTTACCAACTGGCAGATCACGATCGTGGTGGTTGTGATCACGCCGTTATCCCTGTTTGTGGCCAGGTTCATTGCCAAACATACGTATGAGATGGCAAAGCTGCAGTCGGAAACCCGGGGAGAACTGACTTCTTTTGTCAATGAGATGATCGACAGCCAGAAGATCGTAAAAGCATTCGGACATGAGGCGGAGAATATTGAAACCTTCTGTGAGATCAACGACAGACTCGCCAAGCACAGTCTGCGGGCAACCTTCTATTCTTCCCTTACCAATCCGTCGACCCGGTTCGTGAACGGGCTGGTCTATGCCGGAGTGGGAATTGCCGGCGCGATTGCGGCGATCCACAATATGCTGACGGTAGGACAGCTTACCATGTTTTTAAGCTACGCCAATCAGTATACCAAACCGTTCAATGAGATTTCCGGTGTGATCACGGAGCTGCAGACGGCGCTGGCGTCCGCCGCGCGGGTGTTTGCCCTGATCGACGAGCCGGGGATGAAAGCGGAACCGGAGGATATGCCCGCGCTTACAGAAACCGACGGCAGAGTAGATATTGAAAATGTGGCATTTTCTTATACGCCGGATCAGGATTTGATCACCGGTCTGAATCTGCATGTAGAGCCGGGTCAGCGGGTGGCGATCGTAGGGCCTACCGGCTGCGGAAAAAGTACCGTGATCAACCTGCTGATGCGTTTTTATGACGCGGACAGCGGCGATATCCGGGTCAGCGGACACAGTATTTATGAGATTACCCGTCACAGCCTGCGGGAACACTACGGCATGGTGCTGCAGGAAACCTGGCTGAAGTCCGGGACCATCCGGGAAAATATCGCATACGGAAAACCGGATGCGTCAGAGGAAGAGATCGTACGGGCCGCAAAGGAAGCCCACGCACACAGCTTTATCAAACGAATGCCCAAAGGGTATGATACGGAGCTTACGGAAGACGGCGGAAACCTGTCCGGCGGCCAGAAGCAGCTTTTGTGTATCGCCAGGGTTATGCTTTCTCTGCCGCCCATGCTGATCTTAGATGAAGCGACCTCCTCCATTGATACCAGAACGGAGATCCGGATTCAGCGGGCGTTTACCAAGATGATGCAGGGACGTACCAGTTTTATTGTGGCGCACCGGCTTTCTACCATTCGGGAGGCGGATATGATCCTGGTTATGAAGGACGGGCATATCATTGAACAGGGAACGCACCAGTCCCTGCTTGCGAAGAACGGATTTTATGCTGAACTGTACAACAGTCAGTTTGAATTATCATGATCGATCACGGGAGTATGAGAGAATATGGGGGAATATCATACGGGGCTCTATCTGGACAGAGAATTGAGCTGGCTTGCGTTTGACGGGCGGATCTTAATGGAGGCCGCCGATGAAAAAACGCCGCTTTTGGAACGCTTAAAATTTCTTTCCATTTTTCATTCCAATCTGGATGAATTCTTTATGGTGCGGGTCGGCTCTCTGACAGACCGGATGCTGGCGGAACCGAAACGGCGGGATGTAAAAACGGGACAGACGGCGGCGGAGCAGCTGTTTCATATTATGAAGGAGGTAAGGAAACTGACCGAAAAAGCGGCGGAGCTGTACGGTCAGATCTGTGCCCGCTTAAAGCAGGCCGGAATCCTGATCCTGGAACCGGACCATCTGGAAAAGGTGGACGCACTGATTTTGCAGAATTATTTCAATCATGTACTGCGGTATCAGCTGTCTTTACAGATCGTGAACAGCCGGCATCCGTTCCCGTTTCTTAAAAACAAAGAACAGTATATGGTGATCTTATTTGATACAAAAGATGGGGCAAGGCAGCTTGGCATGATTCCGTTGGGCAGCCTGCCCCGATTTTATATGTATGAGCTGGAAAATAAGCGCAGGATCGCGTTTACGGCGGAGATCGTAGCCAAATTTGCCGCGAGGCTGTTCCGGGGACAGCGGCCGAAGGAGATCAATCTGATCCGCGTTACCCGGAGCGCCGATCTGGAGTATGAAGAGAGTGTGCTGGAGGAAGAAGCGGACCCGGATTACCGCGATACCGTGGAAACGCTGCTGCAGGCGCGCAGACGATTGCCTCCCGTGCGGCTGCAGTTCTGGAAACCGCCGTCTCCCAGACTGTCAGAGCTGTTGTGCAGACAGTTAAAAATGGAACCGAACCGGGTTTTTACATCTGGGATCCCGCTGGAGTTTTCGCCGGAGCCCGGATTTCGGGAACAGTTAAAGCTGACGCCGAAGCAGGCGGAAAAACTGTTCTATCCGCCGCAGATTCCCGTAAACCGGATCCCGCTGCAGAAAGGCAGAGTAATGGCCCTTGCGGAAAAAAGCGATCTTCTGCTGCATTTTCCATATCAGACCATGCAGCCCTTTGTACAGCTGCTTTATGATGCGGGGAACGATCCGGCAGTGATTTCCATTCAGATCTCGCTGTACCGCCTGGCCAATCCCAGCAAGATCGTAGCGGCGCTGCTCTATGCGGCGGAGCAGGGGAAAGCAGTAAGCTGTTTTGTGGAACTGCGCGCCAGATTTGACGAGCAGAGTAATATTGAATATACCAGAATACTGGAAAAAGCCGGCTGCCGGATCCTGTATGGACCGCCGGGATATAAGATCCACGCGAAGCTGTGTCTGATCACGAAGAAACACCGGAATAAAACCGCCTATCTTACACAGATCGGAACGGGCAATTATAATGAAAAAACGGCTGAGCTGTACACGGATCTTTCGCTGATCACAGCGGATGAACAGATTGGAAGGGAAGCAGAGTCGGTGTTTTGCGCGCTGCGAAACGGAGAATTCGTCACATCCGCGGAGCGGCTCTGGGTGGCGCCCCTGTGTTACCGTACCAGGGTGCTTGCGCTGATCGAAGCGGAGATCAGGGCGCAGCGGCAGAGCAGAGACGGATATATCGCCATTAAAGTAAATGCGATGAACGATCTGGAGATCATGCGGAAATTAGTGGAGGCGTCCCGGGCAGGGGTAACAGTCAATTTGGTGATCCGCGGGATCTGCTGTCTGCGTCCGGGCGTCAGATCCATGACGGAACAGATTACGGTAAAGAGTATTGTCGGAAGATATCTGGAACATTCCCGGATCTTCTGTTTTGGCGTGGGAGAGCGGCAGCAGATTTTTATCGGCTCCGGCGATCTGCTGACCCGAAATACAGTCAGGCGGGTAGAGGTTTTTGTCAAAATACTGCAGCCGGAGATCCGAAAGGAAATCTTACGGATCCTGACGGCCTGTATTCAGGATGATGAAAGAGGCTGGTACATGAACGCGGACGGAAGCTACAGAAAGAAAAAGCCGGAGAACCGCCGCGCAAAAGACAGCCAGCGGTATTTGTATGAATCTTACCGGGATCTGGCGGCAGAACCGGAGAAAAAACGGCGGCGGCATCTATGGGGAAAAATCAGGAAACGAAAGAAACCGGCGCAGAACTGATCGGTCTGCGCCGGTTTTATGTAAGGTTGTTTATCTGAAAAAAGCGGATTATCTGCGGCCTTCCAGCGGTTCGTATGGGACATGGGCAGCCACGCTTTTGTAAGCGGGCCGGATAATCTTGCCGGCATTCATCAGCTCTTCCATGCGATGCGCGCTCCAGCCCGTAATCCTGGCAATAGCAAACAGCGGCGTAAACAATTCGGTAGGAAGTCCCAGCATGGAATAAACAAAACCGCTGTAGAAATCCACATTGGCGCTGACGCCTTTATAGATATGGCGTTCCTCGGCGATCACCTTCGGCGCCAGTTCCTCTACCAGAGAATAAAGCCGGAATTCTTTCTCCATATGCTTTTCTTCGGACAGCTTTTCTACAAACCGGCGGAAGATTTTAGCACGGGGATCGGAAATGGAATAAACAGCGTGTCCCATCCCATAAATCAGACCCGCCCGGTCAAATGCTTTCTTATTCAGAAGATCATGCAAATATTGGCGTACCAGTCCTTCGTCCTCCCAGTCCGGGATCACCTGTTTCATATCCTCAAACATCTGGACGACCTTGATATTGGCGCCGCCGTGCTTCGGCCCTTTCAGGGAACCCAGCGAAGCAGCCGTAGAGGAGTAGGTATCGGTGCCGGAGGAAGAAACCACATGCGTTGTAAAGGAAGAGTTATTGCCGCCGCCGTGTTCCGCGTGAAGCACCAGCGCCAGATCCAGGATCTTGGCTTCCAGATGGGAATATTTACTGTCCGGACGCAGCAGATACAGGATATTCTCCGCTGTGGAAAGTCCGCGCTGCGGCGTATGGATGATCAGGCTGTCGCCTTCATGATAATGCCGGTAAGCCTGATAGCCGTAAACGGAAAACAGCGGAAACAGGCTGATCAGCTGCAGCGACTGCCGCATGACATTCGGCAGGGAAATATCGTCTGCCCGGTCGTCATATGCATACAGGGTCAGCACACTCCGCGCCAGCGTATTCATCATATCCGCGCTGGGCGCTTTCATAATGATGTCCCGCACAAAATTAGTGGGAAGCGTTCGGTAGTTTGCCAACAGATTGCAGAAATCATCCAATTCGGCTTTATTCGGCAGTTTTCCCATCAAAAGCAGATAAGTTACTTCTTCAAATCCAAAACGGTCTTCCCGCAGAAAACCGCTTACAATATCTTCTATGTTAATCCCCCGGTAATACAGGCGGCCTTCACAGGGTACGGATTTTCCGTCGACCGTCTCATAGGAAACGACATCGCCGATCTCTGTCAGCCCTGCCAGAACGCCCTTCCCGTTAATGTCGCGCAGACCCCGCTTTACATCATACATACTGTAAAGATCCGGATCAATGCCGCAGTGCTCTGTGCAGATCTGCGCCAGGTTTACGATTTCTTCTGTGATTCTGGAATATGGGTTTTCGCTCAAATACAGTACCTCCTCCTCGATTCAATATCTCCTATGATAACACAAATCGAAAAGCGGGACAAGTCAAGACACGGATAGTTTAGAAAATATTCACAAGTTTGTCATGAGATTGGAATGAATATTGACGAAAAAGGGGGTCGGGTTTTATAATAGTCATATTGGTTCAGACGAAGAAACGGAGTGAAGATGGAAGTATCGATCTACTGGAAACGGATTCCGTTTTCCATACAGCAGAAAATGAAACGGGAGGGAGAAAGCGCGGGGCGGCGTATGCTGCGCAGTATCCTGAAAGCGCAGTACGGCGTTTCTGATGATCGGATCGTATTTGAAGAGATGTCAGAGGGGAAGCCGGTCCTGCCCCGTCTGCCGGAAGCAGCGTTCAGCATTTCGGACAGCGGGGAGATCGTAGCGGCTGCCGTTTCGGTCGGCCGCAGGGAAACCGGACGCCCGGTCTGCAGTCTGGGATTTGATCTGGAAAGAAGACGGCAGATTTCCGCCGAACTGATCCGACGGTTTTTCCATCCGGATGAAGAGGCGTGGATCTGTGAAGCAAAGTCAAAAGAAGCGCAGAACCGACGCGCGTTAGAGATCTGGACCCGGAAGGAAGCCTATGGAAAATGGAGCGGCAGAGGGATACGGTTTCAGATGCAAAAGCAGAATATCCGGCAGAAAGCGATCTGGGATCGGACGGTGTCCGGAGAGGAAGAAGTCGGACAGACAGAAAACGGACAGCCGGAGAAAGTGATTTGGAGTTTATACGCGGACGGTCCCGTACAGGTGATCTGGATGCCGTGGCCGGGTGAAATAAACCAGGAAAGCGATAAGGAGGAAGCAGATGGACTTATTTGATTATATGAGAAGTGCCAATATGGATCAGACGGCGCCGTTGGCATCGAGGATCCGCCCTACGACGCTGGAAGAGGTTGTAGGGCAGCAGCATATCATCGGCAAAGATAAGCTGCTCTATCGCGCCATTCAGGCGGATAAGCTGCGTTCCATTATTTTTTACGGCCCTCCGGGAACCGGGAAGACGACGCTGGCGAAGGTGATCGCGCATACGACCAGTGCGGAATTTCAGCAGCTGAACGCAACGATGGCAGGGAAAAAGGATATGGAAGAAGTGGTCCGCAAGGCGAAAGACGCGCTGGGGATGTACGGGAAAAAGACGATCCTGTTTGTAGATGAGATCCACCGCTTTCACAAAGGGCAGCAGGACTATTTGCTGCCTTTCGTAGAGGACGGAACACTGATCCTGATCGGCGCTACGACGGAGAATCCTTATTTTGAAGTAAACAGCGCGCTGATCTCCCGTTCTGTCATTTTTGAACTGAAACCGCTGGAAAAGAGTGATATTAAGATTCTGCTGGAACGGGCTGTAACGGATAAGGAAAAGGGCATGGGCGCTTACAACGCCGTACTGGAGCCTGCGGCGGAGGAGTTTCTGGCGGATATTTCCAACGGAGACGCCAGGCTGGCACTGAACGCCATAGAGCTGGGGATCCTGACTACGGCGCCTTCGGAAGACGGCAAGATTCATATTACGGAGGAAGTGGCCGAACAGTGTATTCAGAAACGGGTGCTCCGTTATGATAAAGACGGGGATAATCACTATGATGTAATCTCCGCGTTTATCAAAAGTATGCGCGGTTCCGATCCGGACGCGGCCATTTATTATCTGGCGCGGATGCTGTATGCGGGGGAAAGCATCGAATTTATTGCGCGGCGGATCATGATCTGCGCGGCGGAAGATGTGGGAAACGCGGATCCGCAGGCCCTGCAGGTGGCGGTGGCGGCGGCGCAGGCGGTTCATCAGGTGGGGATGCCGGAAGCGCAGATCCCTTTGGCACAGGCGGTTACCTATGTGGCGTCCGCTCCGAAAAGCAACGCGTCGTGTCTGGCAATCGAACGTGCGATGAACCTGGTAAAAAACAGCAAGACGATGCCGGTACCGGCACATTTGCAGGACGCGCATTACAAGGGCGCCGAAAAACTGGGGCACGGCATCGGGTATCAATATGCACATGATTTTCCTGGGCATTATGTAAAGCAGCAGTATCTGCCGGAAGGTCTAACCGGGGAACGGTTTTACGAGCCGACCGAAAACGGGTACGAAGCGCGCATTTCCGATTATCTGAAGAGCCTGGACCGGTTTGAATAACCGGATGAAATTTTGCAATTCTGGAAATTTCAGGGGCAACCTGACTTGTCAAACAGACAAAAATAGGGTATACTTAACAGATATAGACAGAATCAGGGAGAATAACATTGAACGAGATTATCCGACAGATGGCGATAGGGAAAATAGAATATGAGAAACCCAGAATCGCGATTTCCGTTCTTTCCGTAGAAGAACGGGTAGAGGCGGGAAAGACCTATACGGGCAGCTTTACGATCTCCAGTACCAATGGAAGAGTGATAAAGGGCAACCTGTATGGAAGTAATGCGCGCATCCGGCTGCTGGATCCGGTAATCTCAGGCGAAGAGATCCAGATCCACTATGAGATTGATACGCAGGGACTCCTGGGCGGCAGCCTGTATCAGGGAAGCATTTATTTTATCTCAAACGGCGGAGAATTTATCATTCCGATTCGGCTTACAATCCTGGAAGGTGTGATCGAGAGCTCCCTGGGGAAGATCGAGAATTATTTTCATTTTGCCAATCTGGTACAGACCAATTATGACGAAGCGCTGAAGCTGTTTATTTCTCCTGATTTCGTGCGGATCATAGAGAATAATGATCTGCATCATATGGGAATTTATGAAGGTCTGAAGAACAGTGTGGATAAACAGCTTGCGATGGAAGAATTTCTGATCTCGATCCATAAAAAGAAGCCGGTCGTGCTGTCTTTGGACCGAAAGAACGCGGAGTTTGACGGGCTTAGGGAGGATTATCAGGATACGATCCTGCTGAACCGGAGTACCTGGGGTTATGTCAATATACGGGTGGAGGCGGAAGGCGATTTTATCTGCCTGTCCAAACCGCTGATCTCACAGGAAGATTTTACGGGAAACCGGATGGAATATACATATCTGATCCGTACAGAGAAACTGTACCGGGGGAAGAACCGGGGAAGGATCACATTTTTAAGCGGCAGCCAGGTGCTTGTGTTTGAAGTAGTGGTATATAACCAAATGGCAGACCGGAGCGTAAAGGCTGCGGTTGCCGGGAATATCATTGCGGCGAACCGGAAGTATCTGGATTTTCGCATGAAAAAATGCAGCATTTCTTCCTGGGCGAATGAAACAGTCGCTGTGATGAACCGTCTGATCCGGCTGGACGACAGTCTGCTCTGGCCGTATCTGGTGAAAGCACAGGTGCTGCTCAGCGTGGAAAAGCGGGAAGAAGCCGTTCGGATCTTAGATTATTTTATTAAGAACCAGATGAGAGACGCGGACAAGAATCTGGATCTGTATTGTTATTACCTGTATGTGAGAAGTCTGGAAAAACGGGAGGCGGTCTTTACCGCTAATACGCTGGAAACGGTTCAGGCGATTTATGCTGAGACCGGAAGTGACATATCGCTCTGGGTGCTGCTGTATATGGACGAGCGGTACGATCTGAACCGGAGTTTAAAATATACGATGATTAAAGAGCAGTTCCGAAGGGGAACCAGAAGCCCGCGTCTGTATTTCGAGGCGCTGAATGTGCTGAATGATCAACCCAGGCTGCTGCGTGTTCTGAATACCTTTGAACTGCAGCTTTTGCTGTTCGGCGCCAGACATGACGCGATCAGCAAGGGACTGGCGGAGCAGCTGGTGGAACTGGCGCTGTTGGAAAAGAAATACCAGCCGGCTTTGTACGAGAGCCTCCGGCTGATTTACGAGAAACAGGCAGATGTGCAGGTGCTGTCCGCACTCTGCAGTGCGATGATCCGCGGAAGCCGCGTGGGAGAGGCGTATCTGCCGTGGTACCGGGCCGGAATCGAGGCGGATATCCGTCTGACGAATCTGTATGAATATTATATGATGTCGCTGCCGGCGGATTATACGGGACTCCTGCCGGAGATCGTATACATGTATTTCCTGTACAACAGCGATATGCTGGGAGAACGGCGCAGCTTTTTGTTCTGCAATGTGATAGAGAATAAGAAAAAGATACAGAATATTTATCAGAACTATCTGCAGAGTATGGAGCAGTATCTGGTAGATGAATTACTGAAGAATCATATGAACCGGCAGCTTGCGGTCATTTATCAGGATATCCTGAAATCTTCTGTAGTACATTCGGATGTGGCAAAGAACCTGACGGATGTGGTAATGACCAGCGAACTGCGGGTGGACGCGCCCTATATCTGTGAGGTAGCGGTAATCCATAAGGAGATGCTGGGAGAACAGATTTACAAGGTTACGGAAGGAAAAGCCTATATCAGTCTGTATACGGAAGATCCGGTTCTGGTCTTTATTGACGCGCGGGGCAGACGTTACTGCAATCTGCAGTATGAGACGGAGCCGCTCTTAGATCTGCAGGGATATCTGAAAGATACCGGGAATCCGGATAAGAGTCAGTTGTCGCTGCTGCTGTTCTTCGCGGAGAAATATATTAAGTATCGGAAGAATCCGCTGCCGCAGACGGATCTCTATCAGTATCTGCTGGAATCGCCAAGGATCCGGAACTCGTTTAAACGCGAGCTGATCTATCAGATGCTGGAATATTATGACCATGAACAGAAAGGCGAAGGACTGGACGAATATCTGCTGCATATCGATTTCTCCGTGCTGGACCGCCGCCTGGCAATTCGGGTCATGGATCTGATGCTGCAGCGAGCCCTGTATCCGCAGGTTTACGGGCTGATGAAAGCGCATGGTTATGAGGAACTTTCGGTACGGGGGATCATGCGGTGCCTGACAATCCTGCTGGAAGATGAGACGGTAAGCCGGGAGCCGTTCTTTATGGAACTGTGCCTGTATGTTTACCAGAAAGGCAAATATAATGAGCCGATCCTGTCGCATCTGTGTGAGCAGTATAACGGGACTGTTGCGGAAATGTGCGAGCTGTGGAAGACCTCTGCGAATTTCTTCTATGAAAATCATGTACTGGAAGAACGGATCCTGGAACAGGTCATAGTTACGCAGACGGAGCAGTTCGATCTGAAACGCCTGTTTGCTTCGTATTTCCGCTATGGAGTCGGAAAGCAGATGCGGGCAGCGTTTTATGTATACTGCTGTTATCTGCTGTTTATGCGCCGGATCGGAAAGACGGCCCGGGAAGAATTGTCTTACATCTATGACTTCCTGGAAACGGATATGGGAAACGGACTGAATGTTCCCAGACTGTGCCGGGCAGCGCTTGCGGAATACGGTGCGGGACTGGAACAGATGGACGATAAACAGAGGTCATTTTATCAGGGTCTGATCATGGATCTTGCGAACCGCAATCTGATCTTTGATTTTTATAAACAGTATATCCGCTGGTTTGAACTGCCGTTCTTTGTAATGGATCAGACCGTAGTCGACTACCGGACGGTACCGGGCAGGCAGGTAAGCATCAGCTATGCGATTGAAGACAGCGGAAAAGGCACGAGACTGCTGACGGAAGCAATGGAAACCGTGCTGCCCGGCGTTTATGTCAAATCGTTTACCCTGTTTTACGGGGAACGTCTGGAATACTTTTTTAATGAAACAGACGGAGAGGAAACAACGACATCTGCCAGACGGATCCTGGAGATCAGCAATCCGTATGAATATCACGACGGCAGCCGTTATAATCTGTTAAATAATGTGGTAATGGCAGGCAGACAGAATGAATCGGACAAACAGAAACGTCTGGTTGCGGAATATATCAAAAAGCAGAAACTGGCAGAGAATCTGTTTTATATTTTTTAAGATCATGCAGGAAAGGAAGGCGCACAGATGAATCAGGCGAATTACAGTACAATCATCGGAATTGATTTTTCCGCCGCGTATACGCAGATAAGCTATCTGGATGAGGAAAACCGTACGGTGCAGTCTATGCGTGTTCCCGGAGGCGGCGAAGAAACTTACTTAATTCCCAGCAGGATTTTAAAATACAAAGGAAGAACGCTGTGGTGTATCGGGGAAGAAGCGATGCGCCAGTCGGAACGGCGGACCGGCACGCTGATCGATCTGCCGTCGGTTCTGAAAGCGGAGCAGGGAATTACGGTTGAAGGAATGCATTATACGGGAAGCGAACTTTTGTTTATCTTCCTGAGAGAATTGCAGCAGCTCGTACAGACGACGCTTCAGATCAGCCGGATCACCCATGTGGCCGTCAGTGTGGATGTGCCGGATAAGATGCTCGTGGATCGGATGACCGAGGCGCTGACCCAGCTGGGGATCAGCCGGGATCATATCCGGGTGGTCAGCCACACGGAGAGCTTTTTATATTATGTGCTGCACCAGAAACGGGAGATCTGGAATAATCAGGTTGTCATGATGAACTTCGGCAGGGAAGGCTTTATCTGCCGGATCATGAAGCTGGCCTCCAGACGAAGCCAGAATAATTGTGTGCTGACGGAGGAATATGATTTCAGTCAGGATCTGAACATCCGGATGTTAAACAGTCCGGAGGGAATGGAGCAGGCGGATCAGATTTTCCTGTCTTTGCTGAAACAGCTTTTTCAGGGGCGGATCGTGTCGGCGGTTTACCTGACAGGAGAGGGATTTGATAAGGCATGGGCCAAAGAGTCCATTCCGTTTTTATGCAATAAACGGCGGGTATTTCAGGGAAATAACCTGATCGTCAAGGGCGCGGGTTTCTGCGCCAGAGAATATTTTTACGCGGCGACGCTGGAACACTATCTGTTTCAGTGTCCGGGTCTGACCGGCGTCAACATTTCCTTAAAGACCAGTCTTCCGAATGTAGAGAGCGAAGCTGTGCTGTTAAAAGCGGGGGTTCGCTGGTATGAGACGGAAGCCTATGTGGAAGGAATTCTGGACCGGGTCAGTCATCTGACTTTTCAGGTGACATCGCCGGTGACGGGAATCGGCAAGGTGGTTTATCTGGAATTAAAGGAATTCCCGCGCAGGCCGCATAAGACCACGCGGGTAGGCGTGCATGTATTTTATACGGACGCGGAGCATTTTGTAATCGAGGCGGTAGACCTGGGCTTTGGTGAATTTTTCCCGGCGTCAGGTCTGAAAGTCAGAGAGACAATCGCACTGCCGCAGGATGTGGAAAGGAGGCTGTTATGAGCGGATTTATGCTTTGTACGAACCGGTCAGCGGTTCCGTTCCATCTGAAAGATATCGATAAGAACGTGTATTCCATTGAAGAGATCGGGTATTATTTATATAACTATGTATATCTGATCGATGAGAGCTTTTTTGACGAAGATCTGGTCCGGTATATCGAAGAGGATTTAAAACTTACGTTCATCGCGGACGGGATCCGGCAAGTGACGTCTCATCGGGCCGGCCTTTCGGAACTGATCAGCTATGTGGTAAACGCGGCGTCCTATTACAGTGCGGAGGAATTGGTTCAGCTGCAGAAGGAACTGGCGCTGCTGGAGCAGAAATCTTCCACGGAACGGCTGAAGGAAAAGGGGGATATTCTGCTGAATCATAAGAAATACCGGCGGGCCTTTCAGTGCTATCGGACGATCCTGCAGAAACGCTGGGACGCGGCGCTGGGGAACCGGTTCTATGGAAATATATACAATAATCTGGGAATCGTCTGCGCGAATATGTTTAAATATAGAGATGCGGCAGAGTGTTTTCGGGAAAGCTATAAGCTGACCTCGAATCTGGGCATTTTAAAGCATTTGATCATGAGTGATTATCTGGTGGGAGACAAAGAAACCCTGGAACAGGATGTCAGCCGGTTCCATGTATCGGATAAGATGCTGGCGGAGTGCCGGCAGCGGCTGGAGGAAGCCCGAAGTGAGGCTGAAGCGTCAGCGGAAGAGATCGGACCGGAAACGGTCGCGCAGATCCTGAATGCTTACCGGCAGGACAGCTGATAAAAGCCGGATGGAAATACGTTGGAAGGAGTTTACTGCAATGAAGCAACTGGAGAAAAATTACAATCCGCAGGAAATCGAAGGAAGATTATATGAGAAATGGCTGGAGAAAAAATATTTCCATGCCGAGGCAGACAGAAGCAAGAAGCCGTTTACCATTGTGATGCCGCCGCCGAATATTACGGGACAGCTGCACATGGGACACGCGTTGGATAATACCATGCAGGATATCCTGATCCGGTTTAAACGGATGCAGGGGTATAATGCGCTGTGGCAGCCGGGAACGGACCATGCCAGCATTGCGACGGAAGTTAAGATCATCGACCAGCTGAAGCAGGAGGGCATTGATAAGGAAGAACTGGGCCGGGAAGGATTTCTGAAACGCGCCTGGGAATGGAAGCGGGAATACGGCGGCAGGATCATCAATCAGTTAAAAAAGATCGGTTCCTCCGCAGACTGGGACCGGGAACGGTTCACTATGGACGAAGGCTGCTCCGAGGCAGTTGAGGAAGTGTTTATTAAATTATATGAAAAAGGCCTGATCTATAAAGGCTCCCGGATCGTCAACTGGTGTCCGGTATGTCAGACCTCTATTTCCGACGCGGAAGTAGAGCATGAGGAACAGGCAGGGCATTTCTGGCATATTTTATATCCGATCGCGGATGAAAACGGGAAGGCAGTTCCGGGAGAATTTGTAGAGATCGCTACGACCCGGCCGGAAACCATGCTGGGCGATACGGCGGTAGCGGTCCATCCGGAGGACGAACGGTACCGGCACCTGATCGGAAAACAGGTGATTCTGCCGCTGGTTGACAAACTGATCCCGGTCATTGCGGATTCGTATGTGGATAAAGAATTCGGAACCGGCGTGGTTAAGATCACACCGGCTCATGATCCGAACGACTTTGAAGTGGGAAAACGGCACCATCTGCCGGAGATCAATATCATGAATGACGACGCCACGATCAACGGACTGGGCGGCAAATACGCGGGCATGGAACGCTATGAAGCCAGAAAGGCCATTGTGGCGGATCTGGACGCGCTGGGGCTGTTAAAGGAAGTAGAAGACCACAGCCATAACGTGGGTACGCATGACCGCTGCGGCACTACGGTAGAGCCGCTGATCAAACAGCAGTGGTTTGTCAAAATGGATGAGCTGATCAAACCGGCGGTGGAAGCGGTGAAGTCCGGCGAGATCCAGCTGCTGCCGGAACGTATGGATAAGATTTATTTTAACTGGACGGATAACATCCGCGACTGGTGTATTTCCCGTCAGCTGTGGTGGGGACACCGGATCCCGGCTTACTATTGTGAAAAGTGCGGGGAAATGGTAGTCGCGAAGAGTGCCGACGCGCCGACGGTCTGCCCGAAGTGCGGACATGACCATATGAAACAGGATGAAGATACGCTGGATACCTGGTTCAGTTCCGCTCTGTGGCCGTTTTCTACACTGGGATGGCCGAAGCAGACGGAGGAACTGTCTTATTTTTATCCTACCGATGTTCTGGTAACCGGCTATGACATTATTTTCTTCTGGGTGATCCGGATGATTTTCTCCGGTTACGAGCAGATGGGAGAGAAACCGTTTAAACAGGTTCTGTTCCACGGACTGGTACGGGATTCCCAGGGACGGAAAATGAGTAAATCCTTAGGAAACGGAATCGATCCGCTGGAAGTGATTGATCAGTACGGCGCGGATGCCCTGCGGTTTACGCTGATCACAGGGAATGCGCCGGGAAACGATATGCGCTTCTACTGGGAGCGTGTAGAGGCCAGCAGAAATTTTGCCAATAAGGTTTGGAACGCGTCCCGGTTTATTCTGATGAATATGCCGGAAGAAGGCATTGCGGCCGATGCGTCCGAACACCTGACCCAGACGGATCACTGGATCTTATCCAAGGTCAATGCCGTTGTGAAGGAAGTAACCGAAAATATGGAACGGTTTGAACTGGGAATCGCGGCGGATAAGATCTACAGCTTTATCTGGGAAGAATTTTGCGACTGGTACATTGAAATGGTAAAACCGAGGTTATACGGCGAAGACAACGATACGAAACAGGCGGCCCTCTGGACGCTAAAGACGGTGCTTGTGAAGGCGTTGAAGCTGTTACATCCATATATGCCTTTTGTGACAGAAGAAATCTTCTGTACTCTGCAGGACGAGGAAGAATCCATTATGATCTCCGACTGGCCGGTATATGACGAGGCAAACGTCTATACCGACGAGGAAGAAGCGGTGGAAATGATGAAGGAAGCCGTCCGGTCGATCCGGAATGTGCGTACCGGCATGAATGTTCCTCCCAGCAGAAAGGCAAAAGTCTATGTAGTTGCGGAAGAGGAAGCTGTCCGTCAGGTATTTGACCGCAGCAAAGTATTTTTCGCGACTCTGGGCTCCGCCAGCGAGGTAATCGTACAGGCGGACAAAACGGGAATTCCCGAAGACGCGGTACCGGCAGTGATCCCGCAGGCAGCAATCTATATGCCGTTTGCGGAACTGGTGGATATTGACAAAGAACTGGAGCGGCTGCGCAGGGAAGAGGCCAGACTGGAAAAGGAAATCGCCCGGTCTGACGGAATGCTCGGCAATCCGAACTTTGTGAATAAGGCGCCGGCGGAAAAGATCGCGGCGGAACAGGCGAAACGGGAAAAATATGTACAGATGATGGCGCAGGTGAAAGACCAGCTTTCTCATCTGCTCAGGTAACAGATCGTATAACCCAGTAAATATGTCATCATATGCGGTGGCAGAAGGAGGAAAATATGGAGGCTTTAAAGTATGTGGTACCGGTTATGGGCGTTCTGGCCCTGTTATTTGCCGGATACCTGTCACTGAAAGTAGGAAAGCAGCAGCCGGGAAATGACCGGATGAAAGAAATCGCGTCCTTTATCCATGAAGGCGCCCAGGCATTTCTGATGTCGGAATATAAGATCCTGGTTATTTTTGTGGCGGTGCTGTTTATTTTGATCGGAGTCGGCATCGGAAACTGGATGACGGCAGTATGTTTCCTGGCAGGCGCGCTGAGTTCCACGATCGCCGGATATTTCGGAATGAATACGGCAACCAAGGCGAATGTGAGAACTGCCAATGCGGCAAAAGAAGGCGGTATGAATAAAGCATTGTCGATTGCCTTTTCCGGCGGCGCGGTAATGGGAATGTGCGTGGTCGGACTGGGACTGCTCGGCGTCAGCCTGATCTATCTGCTGACAGAAAATGTGGATATTTTATTTGGATATAGTTTAGGCGCGTCCTCAATCGCGCTGTTTGCCCGTGTGGGCGGCGGTATTTATACCAAGGCAGCCGATGTAGGCGCGGACCTGGTCGGTAAGGTGGAAGCCGGAATTCCGGAAGATGATCCGAGAAATCCGGCCGTGATCGCGGATAATGTAGGCGATAATGTAGGCGACGTAGCAGGCATGGGCGCTGACTTATTTGAGTCCTATGTGGGTTCTATGATCTCGGCGCTGACACTGGGCGCAATCGCATTCGGCAAAGACGGAGCGATTTTCCCGCTGATTCTGTCTGCTATGGGAATCCTGGCATCGATCATCGGATGTTTCTTCGTAAGAGGAAAAGAGGGAGCCAATCCGCATAAAGCTTTGAAAGCGGGCAGCTATTCCGCCAGCGTACTGGTTGTGATCGCTGCGATCGTATTCAGTAAGATGTACTTTGACAGCTTTGGCCCTGCCATTGCAATCATAGTAGGTCTGGCAGTCGGTCTGATCATCGGTATTGTAACCGAGATCTATACGTCCGGTGATTATCGCTTTGTTAAGAAAATTGCGAAGCAGTCCGAGACCGGCGCAGCTACGACCATTATCAGCGGTCTGGCAGTCGGCATGCAGTCTACGGCCGTTCCCATTCTGCTTATTGGCGTGGGTGTAATCGGCGCATTCTTTGCGGCAGGCGGTTCCGGCAGTTTTGAAAACGGCGTATACGGAATTGCATTGGCAGCAGTCGGCATGTTATCAACGACCGGTATCACGGTAGCGGTAGACGCTTACGGCCCGATCGCGGATAACGCCGGCGGTATCGCGGAGATGTCCGGACTGGAGCCGGAGGTCAGAGAGATCACCGACAAGCTGGATGCGGTAGGAAATACTACAGCGGCCATGGGAAAAGGTTTTGCGATCGGCTCCGCCGCGTTGACGGCGCTGGCGCTGTTTGTAACGTACGCGCAGACGGTAAATGTTCACGGAGAACCGCTGGGCGGGATCAATATTTTAAGTGCGAAGGTCGTTGTGGGTATGTTTATCGGCGGTATGCTGGCATTCCTGTTTTCCGCCCTTACCATGGAATCGGTATCCAAGGCTGCTCATAAGATGATCGAAGAGGTCAGACGGCAGTTTAAGACCATTCCGGGAATCCTGGAAGGGAAAGCAAAGCCGGATTATAAGTCCTGCGTCGGCATTTCTACGACAGCGGCTTTACACGAGATGATCATACCGGGAATCATGGCAGTTGTCTGCCCTGTCCTGGTAGGCGTGATCTTAGGCGCGGAGGCTCTGGGCGGTCTGCTGGCAGGCGCGCTGGTAACCGGTGTGCTGATGGCGATTTTCATGTCGAACGCAGGCGGCGCATGGGATAACGCCAAGAAATATATTGAAGAAGGCAACCATGGCGGAAAGGGAAGCGAAGCACACAAGGCGGCTGTTGTCGGCGATACCGTCGGCGATCCGTTTAAGGATACTTCCGGTCCGTCTATCAATATCTTAATTAAGCTGATGACGATTGTGGCAGTTGTATTTGCCCCGTTGTTTAACAGTGGATTATTCTAAGACGATGAAAATAATGATCGCATCCGATCTCCACGGCAGCGCCTATTACTGCAGAGAACTGCTCGCTGCCAGGGAACGGGAAAAACCGGATAAATTATTGCTGCTTGGAGACATTCTCTATCACGGACCGAGAAATGATCTGCCGAAAGAGTATGACCCCAAGGCGGTCATTACCATGCTGAACGGGATAAAAGAAGAGATTCTTTGTGTGCGCGGAAACTGCGATACGGAAGTGGATCAGATGGTGCTGGAATTTCCCATTTTGTCGGATTCCTGTATTTTATACTGGAAGGGGCATATGATTTTTGCCACGCACGGGCATATTTATCATCGTGCCAATCTGCCGATGTTAAAGCCGGGCGATATTCTGCTGCACGGACATACGCATGTGCCTGCGGATGAACGGATCGGGGATTACCGCTATGTGAATCCCGGCTCCGTTGCCATTCCGAAAGCGGGGAGCGCGCACAGCTATCTAATCTTGGAGGAAGAATTTTCATTCCGGACATTACCGGAGTAATAACAAAATAAATTTGAAGTCTTATAGTGGCGCTAATATCGGAGATATCTCCGGTATTGGCGCTTTTTGTATGATAAAAAACAACTGAAGATCTGACTTTCTGCGACGATTTCATATTATGTAAAGTCTGTCCGGAGCAGGTAAGCGAGACGGCTTTGCGCGGGGCGAGCAGTCTGAGCGTAAAAAAATCGCGAAAAACCTGCTTGATCTTATCAAGCCGGAAGATATCGCGAGCCGGCTGGGGCTGCCGTTGGAAGAAGTGCTGCGGCTAGCCGGAAAGTAGAGAAAATCATTTTTAAGAAGTAAAAGAAGTGATTGACGGATAAGCCATAGTGGTGTAAAATTCTATTTGTAAGTTAAAAAATATATTCCATTAAGTATTTATACGAATGACTTATTTGGGGCAAAAAGATGTATATGATATCAAAAGAAACAAAAATGAATATAGAACGGGTGATTGGTGTTCCAGTGGAACAATTTATTAATATGAATACAGAAGAGGAGCGCGCTTGGATAGAAAAGAAAAATAAGGCTAAATTGTCATTTCCTAAAAAGCTTAGGTATGGAGTGATCGGTAGAGGGAATCCGTTATTGGCAAGAAGAAGGATAAGAACAAGCGAGGATTTGGAGAAAAAGAGTAAAAAATTTTTTGAAGTGTGAAAGTACCCGTGATGAAAGGTTTGTCACGGGTATTTTTAGTAAAAGGGAAATACGATATTACCATGGAGAAAAGTATATGGAGATAAATACCGTTGAAGAAAAAATATATTGGCAATACCAAAATATTATAGCTCCATTTATTGCAGAGTTGGAAGTAAGGGATAATGAATATCCCATAGAAATATTTAATGAAATACGTTCGATCTTTACTCATTTGGCACGTTATAAATTACAAAAGAGTGATAAAGATATTTCAGCGGCGGAAAATCATTTAAAGAGAGCTATATTAGATTGTTATAAATATCTTTGTATTTCTATGGAAGAAAAAGTTTGTAGTTTTAGAAACGACTACAAAGATACAGATTTAGGATTGGCAGACAATGGAAAATTTTTGCCTGAATTGAATAAATTGGAATTAAAAGCAAAAAATGCTTTTAAATTAGCAAAAGAATCGGAAGTAAAAGATGAAATAGATGAAGATGAAAAGTATCAATTGTTCGAATCTGCATACGATAAATACTCAGAAATGGACAAATATCTTGATGATTCACAGGAAGCTATACTTTTTGCAAGTATACATTCAAAAAGAAGTAATCGGGTTACGGTTATTTCATGTGTGGTTACTGTGGTCAGTATTATAACGGCAATCGTTTCATTTTTCGCTTAACTAAGTTTTTTACAATCTTCCAACAAATTCGCCCCCCAATCGAACAATCAAAATAAAAAAGCGAAAAGAAAGGTAAAAATCCGATTGACAAATAAAAAAAGCTCTGTTATAATCTGTCTTGTTGCATAGCAATGGCCCTTCGCCAAATGGTAAGGCAACGGACTCTGACTCCGTCATTGTAAAGGTTCGAATCCTTTAGGGCCAGTAAGAAAAGACCTGTGAGTTTTCTTGCAGGTCTTTTTGATTCATTTCTTTTATAAGATCAGTTTAGCGGCGCCGTAGATACCGGCGTCGTTTTTTAATGCGGCCAGCCGAAATTTAGCGTTGCGGCAGGCGTGAAACACATATTTTCGGTATGCGGCTTCCGTTCCTTCTAACAGGATGCTTCCGGCCTGGGAAACGCCGCCTCCGATTACGAATACTTCGGGATTGACAATGTCGCCGATATAAGAGCAGGCCAGTCCCAGATAATGAGTATAACGGGCCACCAGAGAGAGCGCAAATCCGTCGTTGGCCTTGGCAGCGTCGAATATATCTTTAGCGGTAATGGGGCGGGAATACAGGGATTCGTCGGAAAGGACAGTCTGTCCCTGATAGGAAGGCAGAGCCTTTTCATACATGTGTACGATCCCGGTCGCGGAAGCGTATTGTTCCAGACAGCCTGCATTGCCGCAGTTGCAGTGCTCTGTCTCTTCCGGATTCACACAGAGATGGCCGACTTCTCCGGCGGCGCCGGTCGTGCCGTATACGATATCGCCGTCAATGACAACGCCGCCGCCCACACCGGTTCCAAGCGTCAGCAGGACTACATTTCGGAATCCTCTGCCGCCGCCCTGCCACATTTCGCCCAGCGTCGCGACGGTAGCGTCATTACCGGCGCGGACAGGCATATTTAACAGGCCGGACAGCGTTTCCGCAGCATTGAATACGCCCCAGCCCAGATTAATGCAGCGGTTCACGGTTCCGTCCTGTTCCACGGGACCCGGCACTCCCATTCCGGCTCCTAAAATACGGGAATCCGATAAGGCATGGTCGTGGATATAAGCGTGGATGCTTTCCGCCACATCCGGCAGGATCGAGATGCCTCCGTTATCGCGATTGGTTGGGATTTCCCATTTATCCACTAACTGTCCGTCCCTTTGGAAACAGCCCAGTTTTACCGTTGTTCCGCCGATATCAATTCCAAATCCATATTCCATAGTGCCCTCCGTTCCGGAGCAAATTGCAGTATAGGCTCCATTTTCCTTTCATCTCTCTGTATTTTAACATTGAACCGGATAGATTGCAACCACTGTCGATCCCGGGATTTTTACCTTGTCAACGGAATGGCTTTGTAGTAAAATGAAAATGGAATGAAGGAGGAACGGCCGTGTACAGCTATAAAGAAGCCACGGAATATTTACTGGCGATTCCCAGATTTTCCAAAAAGACAACACCCGAGAATCTCAGAGAACTGTTGGAACGGCTGGGCAGTCCCCAGCACGGGATGAAAGTGATCCATGTGGCGGGAACAAACGGAAAAGGCTCTGTCTGCGCGTTTATTCACAGCATTCTAAGGCAGATGGGATATTGTGCCGGTCTGTTTACTTCGCCCCACCTGATCCGCGTCAACGAACGGATCCGGGTAGATGAAACGGAGATCCCGGATGAAGCATTTCTGGATTGTTTTCTGGTAATGAAGGCGGAGATCGACCGCATGACGGAGGAAGGCAAAGCACATCCATCTTTTTTTGAATGTCTGTTTGTGCTGGCGATGCTTTATTTTAAAAAGTGCCGGGTGGAGTATGCGGTTCTGGAAACCGGTCTGGGCGGCAGACTGGACGCGACCAATGTGATCGACCAGCCGGAAGTCTGTGTGATCACAAAGATCGCTTATGACCATACCGAGATTCTGGGAGATACCCTGGAGCAGATCGCGGCTGAAAAGGGCGGCATTATAAAATCCGGCGTTCCGCTTGTCTATGAAGCCGGAAATGAGACGGTTTCCACAGTATTCCGGCAGATCGCAAACCGACTGGGAAATTCGGAATCTCAGCTGATCCCGGTTACAGATAACGACTGGAAAATTCTGAAAAAATCAGATAAAGATATTGATTTTTGCTGTTGTAATGGGTATTATGATAAGAGTATTTTTAAAGTTCCGTTTCCGGCGGCATATCAGTGTATGAATGCCCGGATCGCGATCGCGGCAGCGGAACAACTGTCGCCGCGTCCGTCTGTGAAACAGGTATCCGCCGGAATTGCGGCTACTGCCTGGGCAGGCAGAATGGAACAGGCGGCGGAAGGCGTATATCTGGACGGCGGCCATAATCTGGACGGCGTGACGGCATTGATGGATACGGTTTCCGGTCTGCCGGGAGAGAAATATCTGTTGTTTTCGGCTGTGCAGGACAAAGATTATCCGGAGATGATCCGGGAATTGTGCCGGAGGGTGCAGTGGAAAGGGATTATCCTGACAGAGATCCCAAATGGCAGAAGAACCGATCCGGAAGCGCTGAAGCAGTGTTTTCGGCAGTATACGCAGGCACCTATTTTTGTGGAGCCGGACTGCAAACGGGCATATTTGTTGGGATTACATAAGAAGCAGGAGAAGGAAATACTGTTGTGTACCGGTTCCTTATATCTGATCGGAGCCTTGAAAGCAGCGATACAGGAGTGAAAGGTGATACTATGATCAATTTTGATGAAGAAATCAAAAAATTTCATCCAAGTCTGGAGATCGACGATACGGAGGACGCAATCTATAACAGCTCCGTAACGGATATGACGGACATTATGTTGGAACTGATGGAAGAAATGAAGGAAAACTAAAGTATGAAATGTTTTAATTGCGGGAGTACGTTATCCGGCAGTGATTTTTGCAGTAACTGCGGCGTGCGGGTGACGGTATATAAGAAGATAATCAGAATGTCGAACACATTCTATAACATGGGGTTGATGAAGGCACAGAACCGGGATCTGTCCGGCGCCGCTGCAAGCCTGGAGCGGAGCCTCCGGCTGAATAAGCGGAATACGAAGGCGAGGAATTTGCTGGGGCTGGTATACTATGAGATGGGCGAAACAGTGCAGGCCTTGTCGGAGTGGGTCATCAGCCAGAATTATGATGCGACGAATAATCTTGCCAACAACTATATCAAATTGATACAGAGCAACAGCAACCGTCTGGAGGAGATGAAGCGCAACATCAAGAATTTTAATACGGCGCTGAAAATGGCAAAACGAGGCGCTGATGATGTCGCCATTATCCAGCTGAAGAAAGTACTCAGCCAGAATCCACGGATGGTGAAAGGACGCCAGCTGCTGGCGCTGCTGCTGATGAAGACCGGAGAATATGAGCGGGCCAGGAGAGAATTGCGGAAAGCGCTGTCGGTGGACCGCTGCAATACGCTGAGTCTTCGCTATATGAAAGAGGTAGAGGCACTGCTGCAGCGGGAAAAGAAGAACCCGGAGAAAAAGCAGAAGGATCCGATCGAGGAACGGCAGGCTTTGAGCGGCGACGCCGTAATCGTACCACCGCATGCGTACCGGGAACCGACAAACGGCGCGGTTACTATCTTAAACGTGGTGATCGGGCTTTTGCTGGGAGCGCTTGCCATGTATTTTCTGGTGACGCCGGTTCGGGTGCAGAATGAAGTAGACAAAAATAACGACCTGGTGCGTACCTATAACCAGCGGATTGCCATTAAGAATTCGAGCATTTCGGAATTAGAACGGCAGGTCGCGTCGCTGACGGAGGAGAAGGAAAAACTGCAGAAGCAGGCGGATCAGAATACTGCGCAGGGGAAAAATACAGTCAGTAATTATGAGAATCTGATCACGGCGCTGTCTGCTTATGCGGATCAGAAGTATGATAATGCCGCCGACGCATTGGGGCAGATTAATGAAGATGTCGCAATGGATTCCCAGGTGTTTGATACGGTTTACAAGAACCTGAAGGCTTCCCTGAAAGATACGATGGCGAAGAATTATTTTGAAACCGGCGAAGAGGCGTATGACGCGGGAAAATATGAGGATGCGATTGCCGCATACAAGCGATGCCTGGAGGTAGACGCTACTTATGCCGATGCCATGTATAAGATGGGCTGTGCTTATTATGCGAGCGGCAGCAGGGATGAATCGACGAAGATCTTTAAGCAGGTGGTTGATACATTCCCCGGAACCCAGGCCGCATCGGAAGCGCAGCAGTTTGTGCCGGATTACAAGGGCGGCAGCTTGAGCGAGTAACGGACCGGACGGAAACGGCAGCGATAAAATAGAATCAGAACAGTACGAAAGAAGAGATGATAGACGAAGTGAGTCTGTCATCTCTTTTTCTCTATAGAAAACTTTGTTTGTAAGAAAGGAGGCCATACGAATATGAAAACAGAATGGCAGGAGACGGAAAAGTCAGATATTGCATATCGGGTAGAGCGAAATACCCTGGTCATTACATTGGGGAGCGAATTGGATCATCACAGTGCAGAGCATATTAAAAACCGGTCGGAGTATTATTTGTATAAACATCAGATCCGGCACATCGTATTTGACTTTGCGAAAACCAATTTTATGGATAGTTCGGGGATCGGCGTTATTATGGGACGATATAAAACGGTCCGGGGACTGGGCGGCACGATTGCTGTTGCCAACGTCAGCGAACAGTTGGAACGGATCTTTGTCATATCCGGCTTACATAAACTGGTGGACCGGTATCAGACGGTACGAGATGCAATTCAATAGAAAGAAAGGAAGGAATACTATGTTTCAAAATAAGATGGAAGTGAGTTTTGAGAGTATCTCTGAAAATGAGTCATTTGCCAGAGTCGTGGTTGCTGCGTTTATCACCCGGCTGGACCCTACGCTGGAGGAGATCTCCGACATTAAAACAGCAGTTTCCGAAGCAGTAACAAACGCAATCATTCACGGATACGAAGGAAAGCGGGACAATCAAGTTATCCTGCGCTGTGAGATCCGAGACCGGGAGATCAAGGTTGTGGTGTCTGATACCGGTGTGGGGATCCCCGATATTGAAAAAGCAAAGGAACCGCTGTTTACGACAAAGCCGGAAATGGAGCGTTCGGGAATGGGCTTTGTATTTATGGAAGCCTTTATGGACCGCCTGGAGGTGGAGTCTGATGTAGGAAAGGGCACTACGGTTACCATGTATAAGCGAATTGAGATTCCGATGAGAATGGAGGAATCGTGTGAAAAATCACACTGATGTGCTGCTTTTTCACACGGCTATTTGTGCCGGAGCGTCCCAAATAGCCATGATGGCAGACGAGAAATCGCCTTCGCGAATTTCTCATCGCCCGGTCGCGTAAACGCTCCGGAATGGAGGTTAATATGGAAACCCTTGCGCTGATCGAATTGGCACACCAAGGGGATAAAGAAGCAAGAGATACAATCGTAAAAGAAAATCTGGGGCTAGTCTGGAGTATGGTCCGGCGGTTTTCCAATCGGGGACAGGATCCGGAAGACCTGTTTCAGATCGGCTGTATTGGCCTGCTTAAGGCAATTGATAAATTTGATCTGAGTATGGATGTGCGATTTTCCACTTATGCCGTTCCGATGATTATCGGAGAGATTAAACGGTATTTGAGGGATAATACCATGATCCGAGTCAGCCGATCCTTAAAAGAACTCGCCATAAAAAGCAAAAATGTGAAGGAGAGCCTGAATCTTTCGCTGGGCAGGGAGCCTACACTGGAGGAACTGGCAGGCGCGCTGGAAGTACCGGGCGAGGAACTGATGATGGCGCTGGAGGCTACCGCGGAGGTGGAGTCTCTGTATAAAACCATTTATCAGGGAGACGGAAACGCGATCCTGCTGATGGACAAGCTGGAGGATAACGTCAGCAAAAGTGAAGAGCTGCTGGACCGGGTTGTCCTGCAGGAGGCATTGGAAGCGCTGGATGAAAAGGATAAAACAATTATTCGTCTGCGGTATTTTATGGATAAAACACAATCGGAAATCGCAAAAGAACTAGGCGTATCGCAGGTACAGGTTTCCAGACTGGAAAAACGGATCTTAAATCAAATGCGAAAAAAAATGAATCCGGAGCAGTGAATAAATCCGGCAAAAAGAATCATACTAAATCTCACATGAAAAGCTTAGATTTGGGAGGCAGCTATGAGTGAGATTCTGTATCTGAAATTGCCGAAATGCGTTCAGGTCACCGATACAACGGTTATGCTGGGGGATGTCGCGAAAATGGAGTGTACCGATTCCCATATCGTAAATAAATTAAAGGCAATGAAAATCGCAAAAATTCCGGGCGGAAAGCAGACGCGGATCGTGGTTTCCGTTATGGTGATCGTAAAGGAGATCCATGCGCTTTATCCGGCGCTGGAGGTAACGCCCTTAGGGGAAGTGGATACGGTCGTAGAACTGGAATCCGATAAGCACATGCATCCGGTCCGGCAAGGGCTGAAGGTGGCGCTGATCTGTCTGATCCTGTTTTTCGGCAGCGCCTTCGCAATCATGTCCTTTAATAATGATATCTCGATCGAGCAGTTGTTTTCAGGCATTTACAGTCAGATCATGGGAAAGGAGTCCGGCGGCTTTACCCCGATCGAATGGACCTACAGCATCGGCATTTTTCTGGGAATCCTGGTATTCTATAACCATTTCGGACAGAAACGTGTATCCAAAGATCCTACGCCCATTGAGGTGGAGGTCCGGCTGTATGAAGACGATATCAATACAACCCTGATCGAGGGGACAAACAGGAGGTCGGAGCATCTTGATCTGGATTAAAATGGGAATTATTCTGCTGACAGGGCTGGGCGCGGGATTCGCAGTAGCGGCAGGCGTATTTGCGCTGATCACAACCATCGGCGTGGTGCCCAGGTTGATCGGAAAGACCGATACGGCGGACCGGATCCGCTTCTATGAGTGGAGCATTATTCTGGGAGGCAGTTTGGGAAATCTCTGGTATCTGCTGGGCCCATCTCTGCAGATCGAAAACTGGGCCGGGATCGTCTGCCTGTGCATATACGGGCTGTTTACGGGCCTTTTTGTAGGCTGCCTGGCTACGGCGCTGGCAGAAGCGTTAAATACAACTGCAATTTTCATGCGGAGAATGAAGCTGACCGGCGGACTGGGATATCTGGTACTGGCCCTTGCGTTGGGAAAACTTTGCGGCAGTCTGTTTCAGTTCTTTCACGGGATGGCAAAATAAAATACAGGCCGGTATGCAGAGCATGCAGCGCGGCGGAAAGGTGGAAATGGTATGACAGTAAAGACAAAGGAAGAAAAGTACAATGCGTATGTAAAACAGGTTACGCCTACAACAAATATGTGGCTGAATATCTGTAAGGCGTTTCTGGTGGGCGGTATCATCTGTACGCTGGGCCAGCTTATCACAAACTGGCTGAAAAGCGGAGGCCTGAATCAGGAAGATACGGCAGCGTGGACGTCGCTTGCGCTGATCCTGCTCAGTGTGATCCTGACCGGCCTCAATCTTTATCCGAAAATCGCGAAATTCGGCGGAGCCGGTTCTCTGGTACCGATCACGGGATTTGCCAATTCCGTTGTAGCGGCGGCAATTGAGTTTAAGAAAGAAGGCTGGGTCTTCGGCGTCGGCGCAAAAATCTTTACGATTGCCGGTCCGGTAATTCTGTACGGGATCATTTCCAGCTGGTTTTTAGGACTGATCTACTGGATCACGCAGTTGTTTTAAAGGAGGCGCCGTATGATCGTAGGAAAGCAGAGTATTCAATTTGAACAGGCAGTACACATTATAAATGCTGCCGGCGTGGCAGGGAAAAAAGAGGCGGAAGGCCCGCTTGGAAACCTGTTTGATAAAACTTATGAGGATCCGTATATCAACGGGCAGACCTGGGAAGAGGGAGAGGCGAATCTGCAGAAAGACGCGGCGGCCATTGTTATGGAAAAAGCCAAAATGACGCCGGAACAGATTCGGTATATTTTTTCCGGAGATCTGCTCAATCAGCTGATCGCGACCTCGTTTGGTCTGATGGATTACAATATTCCCATTTTTGGCCTGTACGGAGCCTGCTCCACTATGGGCGAGGCATTGAGCCTTGGCGCCATGACAGTGGCAGGCGGATACGCGGAGCATGTGATCGCCATGGCGTCCAGCCATTTCGGAAGCGCAGAAAAGACATTCCGGTTTCCGTTGGAATACGGAAATCAACGGCCTTTCTCGGCAACCTGGACCGTGACCGGAAGCGGTGCCGTTATTCTGGGAAAAGAGAAGGGAATTGCCCGCATTACCGGGATCACAACAGGAAAGATCGTAGACTATGGGGTAAAAGATTCCATGAATATGGGAGCCTGCATGGCGCCGGCGGCGGCAGACGCCATTTATCAGAACCTGATGGATTTTGATGTTTCGCCGGAGGCCTATGACAGGATCATAACGGGAGATCTGGGGTATGTGGGGCAGACAATTCTGATCGAACTGTTAAAAGACAAAGGGTTTGACATTTCCAAACAGCATATGGACTGCGGGATCGAAATCTTTGACAGCGAGCGGCAGGATACCCACGCCGGCGGAAGCGGCTGCGGCTGCAGCGCGGTGACCTTCTGCAGTTATATTTTGAAACAGATAGAGAAAAAGGCGTGGAAGAAGGTATTATTTCTTCCGACAGGCGCCCTGCTTTCCACGATCAGCTTTAACGAAGGAAAAAGCGTACCGGGCGTTGCTCACTGCGTGATCGTAGAATGTGAGTAAAGAAAGAGAGGGATCAAGTTATGGATTATGTAAAAGCGTTTTTGATCGGCGGACTGATCTGCGCGGTCGTACAGATTTTCATGGACCGGACCAAGCTGATGCCGGGCCGGATCATGGTTGGACTGGTATGTCTGGGTGCGATTCTGGGATTTGCCGGCGTATATCAGCCGTTTATAGACTGGGCCGGCTGCGGCGCTAGTGTACCGCTTGCCGGATTTGGGAATACACTGTATCAGGGAGTAAAAGAAGCCGTGGACTCGGATGGTCTGCTGGGACTGTTCCGCGGCGGATTTGAGGCCAGCGCGGCAGGCATCTCCGGCGCGCTGCTGTTCGGGTATGCGGCATCGCTGATTTTTGATCCGAAAATGAAAAATTAAGAAGCTGGAAAATCAAGAAGCTGAAAAATTAGGAAGCGTAAAACAGCAGAACTGTTTCCGTATGGAAAACAGAGCTGTTTATATAGATAACGGCAGGCACCGATCGGCGCCTGCCGTAAATATTATTCGGAATCTTCCGAACCGGAATCTCCCGAGCCGGAGTCATCATATGAAGTATCATCGCTGTCATTCCCCCAGTTGACATAGTGTCCGGTACAGGTAGAACTCGGAACCTTGTCCGGACTGAAATACTCCGTGTGGGTGGAAGTGCAGATACTGGGATTCGCGATCTTGCCGGTCTGGTCGCAGATCTCCAGCTGGATCCAGCTGCTGGGCTTATCGAAATCCTTATCCTCATATCCCTTTAATTCGTGGATCTGCGTCATGATCTTACTCCACAGCGTTTCATGCCATACGCCGTTTCCGAGGTCATAATTTTCGTCATATCCGGTCCAGATCGTTGCAGTCAGATACGGCGTGTATCCGGCAAACCAAAGGTCGTAATCCTTGGAAGTCGTACCGGTTTTGCCGGCGACATGCATATTTCGGATCGCCGCGTTCGGACCGGTTCCGGCTGCCGTGACGACGTCCTGCATCGCTACAGTCAGATCGTAAGCAGTAGTATCCTTAATAACGGAATGAGTGGTTGGCGTGGTATTATCCAGGATCACCTTCCCGTTATGGTCCACGATCTGCGTGTAAAATACCGGCTGGGTATAAACGCCCTGGTTCGCGATGGCGGCATAGGCAGCCGTCAGTTCCAGATTCGTTACCCCGTCCGTCAGACCGCCCAGTGCCAGGGACTGCCCGATATCTCCGATCACCGTTCCGTCGCCAAGCTGTCGGCTTAACACTAATGTGGTGATCCCGAAATTCTGTAAATATTCATAAGCCAGCTGCGGAGTAACATCGGTAATGGTCTTGACCGCGCAGATATTGGCGGACAGAGCAATCGCAGAACGCACGGTCAGAGCTCCGCGGTACCAGTCGCCCCACCAGTTGCTGACCGGACGGCCGTTTGAATAGGTATACGGCGCATCGACAATGGTAGTCTGCAGAGTATAGCCCTTTACGTCAAGCGCAGGCGCGTAAGCTGCCAGAATCTTAAAGGTAGAACCGGGCTGCCGGGTCGTATTGGTGGCGCGGTTCAGGGTAAGACTTGATTCTTTGACCCCGCGGCCTCCTACGATAGCTTTGACATAGCCGGTATGCTGATCCATGACTACGAAAGAAGCCTGCGGCTGGATGGTATAGCTTAGCCGTTCCGCAATCTCCGTATCGGTATTCTTCAGCATCGCCTGTTTATATTCTTCCACGCATTTTTTCGCTTCTTCTTTAGAATTAAACAGCAGCTTGAAATCAGGCTCGTTTAAGGTATTCCTGTGATAGTAGGTAATGTAGCCCTGTGAGTAGTTGGTGATCACACCGTCCTCAGAGGCAACCGACCAGGCCCAGTCTACGGACCATTTGGTCTGAACCGGGAAATTGTTGTCATCCTGAAATTCCTTATCGCAGATCTTCTGAATCTCCGGATCCTGTGTGGTATAGATATTCAGACCGCCGCTGTAAAGCGCGTTGTATGCCTGGGTTCTGGTGTATCCCTTATAGGTCATCAGGTCGCTCTGTACCTGCTCGATCAGTTCATCAATAAAATAGGAGTACGGAGAAGAATCCCCGATATCATTATCATGCTCCTTGATCCGGCTGTAAACATCGTCGGCCATGGCTTCATCATACTCTTCCTGCGTGATCTTGCCATATTCCTTCATATTATCCAATACCGTCTTGCGCCGTTCCGCGTTGTCTTCCGGAAACCGGATCGGATTGTACTGGTACGGATTCTTCGTGATACCGGCGATGACGGCGCACTCGGAAAGCGTCAGGTCTTCTACGTTCTTATTAAAATACCGCTGGGATGCCATCTGGACGCCCAAGGTGTTGGCCCCTAAGTTGATCGTGTTCAGATAGTTCGTCAGGATATCGTCCTTACTATAGATCTTCTCGACCTGAAGCGCCAGATACTGTTCCTGTAATTTTCGCTTAAACAGGGAGCCGTAAGTCTGATCGCCCTCCCAGCCCGTAAAGACATTGTTCTTTAACAGCTGCTGGGTAATGGTGCTGGCGCCTTCTGACAGGTCAAATTCAGTGATCGTCCGAAAACCGGCACGCATGATACCTTTCAGGTCGATTCCGTTATGCTCGTAAAATCTGGCGTCCTCCGTACATACGAAAGCCCAGCGCAGCTGCTCCGGGATCTTGTCCAGCGTTACGCTGACACGGTTGGAGCCGGCAGTGATCAGTTCCTCGATCTTTTTGCCGTTGGCATCGTAAACCGTAGTGGAGTGGCTGGCAGGCGCGATGCTGACCGTATTGATATCCGGCGCAGTATCTATAATTCCTTTTGCCATACCGAGGACAAAGAAACCGCCTGTAACACAGAGAACGACGATCAGATAGAGGATCAGTTTAAAAGAAGTGATCAGAATCTTGGTAGAAAGCTTCCGCTGCATGGATGTCAGCATGATCCGCTTCTCCATTGTCTTTTTATAACTGAAATTCATATATTCGTCCTTTCTTAAACGTAAAATCAACAATAGTATACTATAAAATGCCTTGAAAATAAAGCAAAAAATGTTAAAATACTATTACAAATACGGATTATGTCCCGTGAAAAATTAATTTGGAGCCGAAAATGAAACTATTGTATAAAAGCGGAATCGGAGAGATCATAGAAAAAAAGTCCCGATTTATCGGTCAGACCGCAAGAGTAGAATCAGAAGAGGCTGCGCTGGCGTTTATCGAGGCGGTCAGAAAACAAAGGTGGGACGCCAGACATAACTGTTTTGCCTATGTGATCGGAGAGCGAAATCAGATTGCCCGGTGCAGCGACGACGGGGAACCTGCCGGTACGGCGGGACGCCCGATGCTGGATGTTCTGCTGGGAGAGGAGATTCATAACTGCGTGGTTGTGGTAACCAGATATTTTGGCGGCGTTCTTCTGGGTACGGGCGGACTGGTCCGGGCGTATCAGGCAGCCGCGAAAGCAGGGCTGGATGCCGGTCAGGTTCTGGAATGCAGCCGCGCAAGCCGCATTCTGATCCGGACAGATTATACGGGGATCGGCAGACTCCAGTATATTGAGAAGCAGACAGAGGTCTGGGAACTGGAGACCCGCTATACGGATATTGTGGAGACGGAAGTGCTTGCCCCGCCGGACCGGGAGCAGACGTTTCTTTCCAAGGTAACGGAAGCAACCGGCGGCAGGGCAGAGATCAGGATCCTGGGGGAAGAAACCTACGGGATCCTGGACGGAACCGTTATTTTAAATCCGTGATCAGTTTCTGTTTGCCCGTTTCCGGAGCGTGGGATCCAGAATCTTCTTACGGATCCGCAGATGACTGGGGGTGATCTCCAGAAGCTCGTCTGTATCGATAAATTCCAGGCACTGCTCCAGACTGAGGATTTTGGGCGGCGTCAGCTTCAGCGCTTCGTCAGAACCGGCCGCTCGGGTATTCGTCAGCTGTTTTTTCTTGCATACATTTAATTCGATATCTTCGTCTTTTCCGTTCTGCCCGATGACCATACCGGAGTAGACGCGCTCGCCGGGGCCGATAAACAGCGTGCCGCGCATCTGCGCGTTGAACAGACCGTAGGTGATGGATTCGCCTGCTTCAAATGCGATCAGGGAACCCTGTCCGCGGTACTGGATATCGCCTTTGTAAGGGCCGTAGCCGTCAAAGATCGTATTCAGGATCCCGTTTCCTTTGGTATCTGTCATAAACTCGCCCCGGTAACCGATCAGCCCGCGGGACGGGATGGAAAATTCCAGCCGCTGATAGCCGCCGTTTGCGGTTCCCATATTCTGAAGTTCTCCTTTTCTGGTACTTAGCTTTTCGATCACGGTACCCGCAAATTCCTCCGGCACGTCTACATAAGCCAGTTCCATCGGCTCCAGCAGAGCGCCGTTTTCATCCTTTTTGTAAAGGACTTCCGCTTTGCTGACCGCAAATTCATAGCCTTCCCGCCGCATATTTTCAATCAGGACGGACAGATGCAGTTCTCCCCGTCCGGATACCTTGAAGCAGTCCGGAGAATCCGTGTCCTCCACACGCAGGGAAACGTCAGTATTCAATTCCCGCATCAGCCGCTCCCGGATATGACGGGAGGTAACAAATTTGCCTTCCTGTCCGGCCAGCGGGCTGTCGTTTACCATGAAATTCATGGCAATCGTCGGCTCGGAGATCTTCTGGAACGGGATTGCCTGGGGCGCTTCGGGCGAGCAGATGGTATCGCCGATCTTAATATCGGGAATACCGGAGATCGCCACAATGGAACCGATCGAGGCTTCCTGCACATCTACTTTATTTAATCCGTCAAATTCATATAACTTACTGATCTTGACCTTTTTGGTATAAGAAGGATCGTGGGCGTTGACTAAAACGACATCCTGGTTGACCCGGATCACGCCGTTGTCTACCTTGCCGACGCCGATCCGTCCCACATATTCATTATAATCAATGGTGCTGATCAAAACCTGCGTGCCTGCTTCCGGATCCCCTTCCGGCGCCGGAATGTGTTCTAAGATCGTGTCAAACATGGGGATCATATTTACCGGACGTCTGGTGAGATCCAGAGTCGCGTATCCGCCTTTGGCAGAAGCAAAGACAAACGGGCAGTCCAGCTGTTCTTCGCTGGCGTCCAGTTCCAGCAGCAGATCCAGGACTTCATCGATGACCCGTTCCGGCTGTGCTTCCGGCCGGTCGATCTTATTGATGCAGACAACGACCGGCAGATCCAGATCCAGCGCTTTGCGCAGCACGAATTTGGTCTGCGGCATCGGGCCTTCAAAAGCGTCTACGACCAGGATCACGCCGTTTACCATTTTCAAAACCCGTTCTACTTCGCCGCCGAAATCGGCATGGCCCGGTGTGTCGATAATATTGATCTTGGTATTTTTATAAGTAATGGCTGTGTTTTTTGACAGAATGGTGATCCCGCGTTCCCGCTCCAGATCGTTGGAATCCATCACACGTTCTGCGACAGCCTGATTTTCCCGGAATGTGCCGCTCTGTTTTAACAGCTCGTCTACCAATGTGGTTTTACCGTGATCCACATGGGCGATAATCGCCACATTGCGGATATCGTCTCGTTTCATTTTCATGGGTGTAACCTTCCTTAATTCAATTCAATCTGTAATCACAATTTCTTACTATAGCACAATTCTTCTAAAATACAAGGGTAAAATTTCCTTGACCTGTCCGGTAAAAAATAATATACTAAATAAAAAAGAAGTTACAGGAGGTACCTATGAAGTGTCCGTATTGCAGCGTTGAAAATACAAGAGTGATCGATTCCCGTCCGGCGGACGACAATGCGTCGATTCGGCGCAGACGGCAGTGTGACAGCTGTGGGAAACGGTTTACCACTTATGAGACTGTAGAGACCACTCCGCTGATCGTCATTAAGAAAGATCAGACCAGGGAGCCCTTTAAGCGGAACAAACTGATAGACGGTCTGGTGCGGTCTTGTCATAAGCGCCCGGTTTCCATGGAGAAGATCCAGGAATTTGCGGAAGAGATCGAAAATATTCTTTATAATATGGGGGAAAAGGAGATCCCCAGTTCCAAGATCGGAGAGCTGGTCATGGATCGGCTGATGGATCTGGACCAGGTGGCCTATGTCCGGTTCGCGTCTGTTTACCGGGAGTTTAAAGATGTGAATACGTTTATGAACGAATTAAAAAAACTGTTGAACAAATAGAGGAGATGTATGTTCAGATGCTTTTATCCGACCCGATGCGCGGACAGCGCATACGGGATAGATTATGCCGGGTATTACCGGGAAGGGTATCGGGGATTGATCTACGATATTGACAATACGCTGGTGCCGCACGGAGCGCCTGCGACAAAAGAAGCGCAGGCCCTGTTTGCCCGGCTTCACGATATGGGATTTTCTACCTGCCTGATCTCCAACAATCAGGAACCGCGGGTTGCACCGTTTGCCCGGAGCGTACAGTCGGATTTTGTCTGTGACGCGCATAAACCGTCCCGGAAGAATTATATCCGCGCCATGGAGATCATGGGAACCGGACGGGAAAATACGCTGTTTATCGGGGATCAGCTGTTTACGGATATATACGGCGCCAATCGGGCGGGAATCCCGAGTATTCTGACAAAGCCGATCCATCCGAAAGAGGAGATCCAGATTGTTTTCAAGCGGTATCTGGAGCGGATCGTATTGTATTTTTATCAAAGAAAATGCAGAAAAGAGGACGTCAGGGAAAAAAGTGGTTGAAAAATGCCGCCATTTCATATAGAATAGGATATTAGTGAAGAACGCAGAGAAAACGCAGGAGGTTTATTTATGATATCAGCAGGAGATTTTAGAAACGGACTTACACTGGAGATCGAAGGAAACGTGTACCAGATACTGGAGTTTCAGCATGTAAAGCCGGGCAAGGGCGCTGCCTTTGTAAGAACCAAGTTAAAGAACATCATCAACGGCGGCGTAGTTGAGAAGACGTTCCGTCCGACTGAGAAGTTCCCGGCAGCACGGATCGACAGAGTAGATATGCAGTATCTGTATTCCGACGGAGATCTGTTCCATTTTATGAACGTAGAGAATTACGAGCAGATCGCGCTGGATCAGGGAGCAATCGGCGATACCCTGAAGTTCGTGAAAGAGAATGAGATGGTTAAGATCTGTTCCTATAACGGCAATATTTTCGCGATCGAGCCGCCGATGTTTGTAGAGCTGGAGATCATCGATACGGAGCCCGGTTTTAAGGGCGATACGGCAACCGGAGCGACAAAGCCCGCTACAGTTGAGACAGGAGCAATGGTTTATGTACCGCTGTTTGTGAATCAGGGAGACCGGATCAAGATCGATACCAGAACCGGCGAATACTTATCAAGAGTATAAAGATGAATCAAAAGGCTTCTGTTTCGGCAGGAGCTTTTTTCTCTTGCGGGGAATCAGTTTTGGGCGAGAAAACGGGTTTTATGAGAAACCATCACAGCGCGGATGAAACAGTGTGGAGGGGGAAACGGAAATGAACCGGATCTGGATGCGGATGAAAGAAAAACAGATACAGGAAACCGGCATAATGGCGGTGTTTGCGTTGGCATCCGGATGGCTGCTTGCCAGTCTGCTGATGCAGATCGGGGAAGACAGCCGCTTTTTTACCCTGTCCGCGATTGCGGAGATCGGGACGGGAAAACTGATCCTGTTTTCTTTGTTATACGGAGCCGTAATCTTTGCGATCGGCTGCTTTTTGAAACGAAAATGGATTCCGACAGCCTGTTTTACAGTCTGTGTGGTTCTGTACGGATTTACGGCGTGCCTGAAGTCGCAGGATCTGAATGTAGCGTTGGGATTCGGAGGCGTTACGCTGCTGGTCTGGCTGCTGGTGATCTCAAAAAAACAGGCATGGCTGGAACGGATCCGGACGAATGGCAGAAGATTTTATCTGTTTTGCGGGATCGGCGCCTTTTTATGGGTGGGATTGGTCGGAAGCCTCGTTGTACTGCGCTATTTAGATCTGCGTACGCCGTGTTTTGACTTCGGGATTTTTTCGCAGATGTATTATTATATGCGAAAGACCGGTCTGCCGCTTACGACCTGTGAGCGGGAAGGACTGCTGTCGCATTTCGCGGTACATGTGTCGCCCAGTCTCTATTTGCTGCTTCCCGTTTATGCGATTTTTCCGTCGCAGATTACGATCCTGATTTTACAGGTGCTGGTGGTCGGAAGCGGCGTGATTCCCTTGTGGAAGCTGGGAAAACAAAAGGGAATGGCAAACGGAATCTGTTTCGGCCTTTGCATAGTCTATCTTTTATATCCGGCGACGACGGGCGGCCTGTTTTATGATTTTCACGAGAATAAACTGCTGCTGCCTTTACTTTTGTGGATGCTGTATGCGCTGGAAAGTGAGAAAACCGTTCTGTTTGCGGTGATGACGGTGCTGGTACTGGGCGTAAAAGAGGACGCGGCCATTTATGTGGCCTGTGTCGCTTTGTATATGATATTCGGGAAAAAGAAGTGGAAGTCGGGGCTTGCTACCCTGATCACATCAATCGCCTGGTTCTTTGCGGTGTTTTATTATCTGCAGACGTATGGAGACGGGGCGATGATCGGCCGTTACAGTAATTTTATTTTAAACGGCGGCGGAATCGGTTCTATGATCACCAATATCCTAAAAAATCCGGCGTATTTGATCGAACAATGTTTTACGGAAGAAAAGATTTTATTTATGCTGTATATGTTGGCACCTCTTTTGGGAATTCTATTTTGGACAAAGAAAATCAGCCGGTATCTGCTGCTGATTCCTTTTTTGGTGATCAATCTGATGTCTAATAACGGCTATCAGCACTCGATTTTTTATCAGTACACTTACGGAGTGACGGCGCTGTTCTTTTTCCTTACTGTTTTGGAACTGCAGCCCAGACCGCGGACGGAACAGAAAAAAATCCTGATTTCCATGGGGCTTGTATCCCTGATGTTATTTACCGCGGTAATCTCGCAGAAGCTGTATTATGGGGAAGTCTATGCGAATGAGCGGGAAACGCTGGATACGATCAAAGAAAATCTGGATCGGATCCCGGCAGACGCATCCGTGGAATCCACGACTTATCTGCTGTCATATCTGTCCCACAGGGATGTCATTTACCGAATGACGGAAGGCAACGCACAGAATGTGGAAGCCTATGTCTTTGATCTCCGATACGATGAATTTCGGAATCTGCTGGATCGGAGGGAAGATGCGCTGATTAAAAACGGCTATCAGCAAATTTCTGAAAATCCGGAGTTAGTTGTAATCTATTATAAGAAAGCTGCAAACGGTGAATAGATCTTGACAAAATAGAAAGGCAATATGTGATAGCACACAAAATAAAGTGTTGCAATTTGAAAAATAATGATATATAATATGTCTAATATCTCATACGATATGTAATTGAACCAAGCGCTGCGCAGCCGAGGTTGGTATTATTTTTCGGAAAGGATTGGTAGGATGACATATTGTATATTTAAAGAACAGATTTGTAAGGCTGTTGAAGGGCTCCTTCGGGAGCAGCAGCCCGATATCCGTGTGAAAACGGAATCGTTTGCCCGTAATAACGGCGTTATCGGGGATGTGCTGATACTTACGAAGGAGAACCTGCGGGAAACTCCCGCGGTTTATTTGGAGGATCTGTACCGGGATTATAAAAAAGGCAAAAGCCTGGAAGAGCTGGCGGCTGACATATGCCGTATCTACCAGGATTGTCAGGGCAGATCCGGTTTTGATCCGGAGAAGTTTCTGGATTACACACATGTGCAGGAGCGCATCATATACCGGCTGGTCAACCGGGAGAAGAATCGGGAATTATTGGAGCAAGTTCCGTATCTTCCGTTTCTGGATCTCGCGATCCTGTTTTGTTACCTGACAGAGGAGAATGCGCAGGGAAGCGGAACGATCCTGATACGATGGGAACACCTGCAGCAGTGGAGCGTAGATGTAGATCGTCTGTGGGATGACGCATATCGGAATACACCGAAGCTCTGTAAGGTGGAATTGTTTGAAATAGAACACTATATGAGACAGGCAGGACTCCTTGTCGGACCGGAGACGGCGGAGCCTTCCTTTTATATTCTGACTAACAGACAGCAGTGTTACGGAGCAGCGGCGATTTTGTATCCGCAGGTTTTAAAACACTTTGGAGAACGGATACAAAAAGCCTTTTATGTATTGCCAAGTTCCGTCCATGAGGTGATCCTGGTTCCGGAAAAAGAAGGAATGGATTCGGAATCTTTTCATGAGATTGTAAAAGAAGCCAATCAGGTCGCAGTGAGGGAAGAGGAATTTCTGGCCGACCATGCATATTTTTATGAACCTGAGATCGGACTGCATATTTGACTGTTCAGAGATGCGGCAGGGCAGAGAGCCCGATCCGGTAAGAAGGGATGAAGGAGGAATAGAGTTATGAGAAAATTAAAAGAAATCCTGTTTGGTTTCCTTTTAATGAGTTTGAGTTGGTTTGCCGCGTTTCCGGTTTATGCCGCAGCGAATTCCGGCATTACGGCAGAAGCAGATCAGTACGGAGCAGATGGTACGGATAAAGCGGATGATACAGACGCACTGCAGTCCGCGCTCAATACAGGGAGCCGGGCTTCAGACGAAGCCCCGCTTACCGTGCATATATCTGCCGGCACCTATTATATCAGTAAGCCGCTCAGAATCTATTCCAATACCAAACTGATCCTGGATCCGGATGCGGTCATTGTCCGCAGAGACACTTCCAAATTTATGCTGTACAGTGCTTATAAGAACAGTACGATTCCGGGATATGATCAGATAAAAAATGTGACGATAAGCGGAGGTGTATGGGACGGCAGCGCGGAGGAAGGTTCACCGGCTACCGATCTGATCGCGTTATGGCATGGAAATAATATTCGTCTGGAAGACATGACGATAAAACGCTGCTGCGGCAATCATTTTATTGAATTGGTCGCAGTCTGCAACGCAACGGTACAAAATGTGATCTTTCAGGATTTTGTTTATAGTTCGGAAGTGAACTATGATTATCTGAACAGCAGCACAGCCGGCACGAATAAGGCATCCATCCGCTCAGAGGCGCTTCAGCTGGATTATGCCCGTGCGGATACCGCAGCGATGGCGATGCCGCTGGACGGAACAGCCTGTCAGAATATAACGGTACAGAACTGCAGCTTTTATAATTGTCTCAGCGGTGTGGGAAGCCATCATGGGCAGTGTTCCAGCAATTCGATCCAGATCCTGAACAATCATTTTGAAAATATGGGTTCCTGCTGCATCGATCTGCCGTATATGACGGATGCGATCATCAGCGGGAATACCGCGTTGAACGCGCGGGCCTTTCTGCGGGCCAGCGGCGGAGCCGTTGGCGCTGTGACCAATAATACGATTACTTATGGATTCGATTCTGTTTCGGATATTTTTCAGCAGGATGTTTTTTATGTATCGAACTCGAATCTGATCATTCGAAATAATGAAATCTATGGAGCAGGGAAACGGGTTTTATACGGCATCGGCGATAATGTAATCAATCTGGAAGACAATATTATGGATCTGCGTTCGTTCAGACCGGACGGATGGAATGCGGTTCAGATAAGCGGCGGCTGCCTTTTCGCAAAGGGCAACACGATCATAAATGCTTCCGGCGTAGGGCTCTATCTGGCCGGTACTTCCGGCGTTATTATGGAAAATACCATTTCGGATACTGCGGATAACGCGATCCGCATAAGCAGCTGCGACGATATTACCATGACCAAAAACATCATACAAAATCCGGGGATTAACGGGGTTCGGATCGTAAACAGCAATATTGCGGTATTTGCCGAAAATCATATTTCCGATGCCGAAAGCAACGGGATTAATATAGAATTATCTTCGGCGGTTCTCAAAGATAATCAGATCATAAATGCCGCCTGCAACGGTATCTGCGCCAGCCTGTCAGAAGTAACAGCGGAGGGAAATCAGATATCGGATGTAAAACGGACCGGCATTTCACTCTCGGATTGTATAGATACGAACTGCTCGGCCAATGAGATTATCCGATCGGGTAAGCATGGATTTTATCTGGCAGATACCGAGGCGGTTATGTCCGAAAATCACATCTCCGGATCGACCGGCAGCGGATTTTGTATTTGCGAAAATTCTAACGCCAAAATCCTGAAAAATGAAATTACGGATTCCGGCGCGCATGGGATCAGCGTGATCCAATCGGTTGTTGCAATCTCAAATAATACAGTGTGTGATTCGGCTGCTAACGGGATCTGTCTGAACGCATCCACGTTTCAGGTGGATTCCAATACAGTCCGCGCAAGCGGGAAAAAAGGAATCCGGATATTGGATGGAGATTCTGAGAAGGCATCCGGCAATATTACAGGTAATGAACTGTATGGCCCGGGAATCAGCAATATCAGTGCCGGCAGCATTACCTTAAATAAAAATACCGTTTCTCAATCCACACCGATCCTTACGGGAGTTTCTGCTGAAGCGGACGGAATCCGAATCAGTTGGAAGCCGTCAGCGGGAGCGGAGAGGTACCGTGTCTTTTATAAAACAGGAAAGAAATGGATCAAAATAACGGATACCAGTTTGACAGGCTATACCTGGAAGAATGCCAAAAGCGGCACGAAATATACCTTTACCGTAAGATGTCTCAGCGGGGACGGAAAAAGCTATACCAGCGCTTATGATACTGCAGGGAAAAAAATCACCTATATCGCTGCGCCGAAAATAAAAAGTGCTGCAAATTCTGCTGCAGGCGTGACGATCCAGTGGGGAAAAGTATCGGGCGCCGCGAAATACCGAGTCTATTATAAATCAGCCGGCGGCTGGGTTAAGATTGCAGAGACTGCTTCCGCCAGCTATACTTGGAAAAAAGCGGTAAGCGGCAAGAAGTATACGTTTACGGTACGCAGTATCACCAAAGACGGCAAAAATTGCGCGGAAGCCTATGATAAACAGGGAAAAGGCGTTACTTATATTGCCGCGCCCAAGATCAGCCGCGCAGTTAAATCCAAGAACAAGGTAACACTGAAATGGAATCGGGTGGCCGGAGCAGTAAAATACAGAGTTTTTTACAAGACAAGCCGCGGCTGGGTTAAAATAGCGGATACCGCTTCCACCAGTTATACCTGGAAAAAAGCGCCGGCGAAAGGAAAATACAGATATACGGTGCGCTGCATCAGCGCAAACGGGAAAACCTATACCAGTGCATATGATTCGACCGGTGTAGTCTGCTGACAGGTTTGAACGTATCCTGCTTTTTATATTCTATAATTTTTACTATATTTGTCACCTAAATGGGACGATTGTCCGGCTAAATAATTTTAGCTAATGGAATAGTCCCATTTTTTTGTGTATTCTAATACAATTTTTATTTTGAAACTTGCAATTAAGTTAAAAATGAAATATAATTTATACGCAAAGAGTATCAATTTTTTATGAAAGGCGGATGAACAAAATGGATAGTTGCGACAGTTATGACCGAAGTATTTGTATAGAACTGAAACTGAATAGAATGATCAGCTGCAAAACTGTCCATTTTTGTTTTGCATAACTGCTTTTTCTTTCTGTTTCAGATCTGATTTTATTCCCAAACATTAAAAAACAAGGCAAATACCACGCAGCAGGCTCTGGTGGCATAATTTTATTTGTCTTTTATTTGTCACTCCAGGGGGCGGGCATTTTCTCTTCGCTCCTCCTGGCTCACTGTTCACGGAAAAAAGGAGGCTCTTGAAATGGATATGTTAGAAGCAAAAAGAGAAATTTCATCTTCTAAACCTGATTATACAAGTGAGATCATCAGCATCATTAGGAGCAGCGCTTCTCCCAGCGCAAAGAGGGAACGGCTCGATGATTATCATGAAAATGATATCGCTGAAGTCCTGCCCTTTCTCAATGTGGCAGAAAGAAAGAAGATATACCGGATCCTGGATACGGCAATGGTCTCGAATATTTTAGAGTACACGGACTATGAAGACGCCGCCGTTTATTTGGAAGAAATGGATTTAAAAAAAGCGGCGCAGATTATTGAATGTATGGAATCCGATTCCGCAATAAAAATTCTTGGAGAACTTGACAGAGAAAAGAAGAGAAATCTATTCGAGTGCATGGATGAAACCGTCAAGAAGGAGCTTGCTGTAATTTCCTCTTATGATGATGACGAAATAGGCAGCAAAATGACGACGAATTATATCCTGATCAGAGAAAATGTTACCGTTGGGCAGGCGATGAAAGAACTGACCAGACAGGCGGCAGAAAATGATAATATATCAACGATATTTGTGGAAAATAAAGATGCTGTGTTTTACGGCGCAGTTAATCTAAAGGCACTGATTATCGCTCGTCAGGATACAGATTTCAAATCTCTGGTGATGACATCGTATCCTTACGTATACGGACATGAAACGATTGATGACTGTATTGAAGAGTTAAAGGATTATTCTGAAGATCTGATTCCGGTATTGGACAACCATAATCACATTCAGGGTGTTATTACTTCCCAAAGCATTATACAGGTTGTTGATGACGTGATGGGAGAAGATTATGCAAAGCTGGCGGGTTTGACGGCTGAAGAAGATCTGAAAGAACCACTTATGCAGAGTATGAAAAAAAGGCTGCCTTGGCTTTTTGTGCTGCTGGGGCTTGGTATACTGGTTTCTTCTGTAGTTGGGGTTTTCGAGCAGGTAGTATCCCAGCTCACCCTGATCATATGTTTCCAGTCCCTGATCCTTGATATGGCGGGAAATGCAGGTACGCAGTCCCTCGCAGTCACGATCCGTGTACTGATGGATGAGAACCTTACCGGGCAGCAGAAAATGCAGTTAGTCGTAAAGGAAATAAAGATCGGATTATCCAATGGGGCGCTGTTAGGTGCAGTTTCTTTTGCTGCGCTTGGATTGTATATACATTTTGCAAAAGGAAAAACATTGCTGGCAGCGTTCGCCATTTCCGGCTGCATTGGAAGTTCCCTTCTGCTTGCCATGCTCATATCCAGCGCCGTAGGTACGATTGTTCCTATTTTCTTTAAAAAAATCCATGTGGATCCCGCGGCGGCTTCCGGCCCTCTCATTACTACCATCACGGATCTGGTCGCCGTTGTAACGTATTATGGGTTAAGCGGGCTGCTGCTATTAAATATATTTCATTTGGCAGGTTGAATGACGTAAAACTGCAGTGAAAAGTACATTAAAAAATGGGAGCGATTATGCAATGCCAAAACAAGAAAAAATGGCATTACAGAAGTTATTCAGTCTGTTTCGGATTGTATTCCCCAAAGTTCGCTTTGATTCCGGTGAGAAAACGCTCTGCGATCGGCGTAAATGTCTGATACTTGTTCCAGATGAGAAAGAGTTTCGTTTCGAGTCTCGGCGTAAGCGGCCGGAAGACCAGCCCGCTGTCCGGGGTGGTGTTTACAAGACCAGCAAACGTAAGCTGATAGCCGAGTCCCTCTTTGACAAAAACCGACGCATTATAGGACAGTCGGAATGAGCCTTCCAAATGAAGGTCATGGATGCGTTCGCCGCACCATTTTGCAATATCGTTTTCCCATCCTTGCTCCGAGGAAAAAAGAGGCAGCCCGACAAGGTCATCCACAGTGATGGCCTCTTTTTTTGCAAGCGGGGCTTCACGGGGCATTACTACGCCCCAAATATCCGGCTCCGGGAACGGGAGATATTTGTATTTTCGAGCATCCGGCGTATCGCACACCACTGCAAAATCCAAAAGCCCTTTATCCAGCTTTTCGGTGACCTGCTCGGTGTCTCCGCTGGTAATGTGGTAGTTTAGGTCCGGATATACGCTTTTCAGCCTGCGGATTTCCCTTGCAAGATAGCGGATCTGACAGGATTCCGCCAGCCCCAAATAAAGTTCGCCCCCGGTGACGTCATCCAGCGACAGAAATTCCGTTTCTATTTTGTCCGCCATGGTGACAAGACTTTCCGCCCGGTCACGAAGGAGCATCCCTTCCTCGGTCAGCGAAATGCTGAAGCTGTGTCGTATAAACAGCTTTCTCCCCAGTTCGTCTTCCAATGCCCGCAGCGCCTTGGAAAGCGTGGGCTGCGTAACGTGCAGGATCTCTGCGGCTTTGCTCATGTTTTCCTCTCTTGCAATGGCAAGAAAGTATCTTAAAGTACGAATTTCCATATTAATGTTCTCCGTTCAAGATTGTGATATTCTTATAATGAATATCACAATATTCATTATAACCATTAGCAAGGAGAATGTCAATTTGCTATACTGCAGATGTCAGAAAAAAGTCAGAAGCAGAAAGGGTGAAAGGAGCAGGCGGCGGGAAGGGAGTCTTTATATGAAAAAGGTTCTGATATGGATGATCCTTACATGCGTACTGATGCTGTCCGCGTGTGCCGCGCAGGAAGACAGGAATACGGACATGCGCGAAAACGGCGCTATTGGTACGAGTGACGATAACAATACGCAAGAGGACGAAACTGAAATGAAAAAGTCTTTCGGCCGACAACCATCAGACTACTACAACTGAAGGTGATATTGTCCTGTACAGCGGAGATCAGATCGTCATTTTTTACGGTTCTAATTCATGGAGCTATACCTGAATCGGGAAAATCGATGATCTTACAAACTGGAAAAAGGCGCTTGGCAGCGGCGATATAACCGCTGTGTTTACCGCAGCAGAGTAAGACCGGGAAGAGTATGACAGTGCGATCTATGAGTATCAAAATTACAATTTATCTAACTCTCGCTAAAAGAATTATGACGCTCCGAAGTCTATATTCCGCTTGCTTTTTTATCAAAAAAGGCGTATACTATCATTAGCCAAAAATGCATACATACACATTTTTGTCGAAAGGAGAGACGGGCATGATACAACGCCAAAGGTATCTGAATAAGCTGATCGATAAGAAAGAAAACGGAATGGTTAAGGTGATTACCGGCATCCGGCGCTGCGGAAAATCTTATCTGCTGTTTGAGATCTACCGTAAATACCTGAACAGTATTGGCGTGGATGATTCCCATATCATTGCGCTTGCTTTGGATGATGATGAAAATATCCGGTATAGAAATCCATTGGAACTTGGAAAGTATATTCGAAGCCTGCTCGTGGATAAGGATGGGATGTACTACGTCTTTCTGGACGAGATTCAGAAGGTGGCGGATATTCCGAACCCATATCTGCCGGATAGCGGGGAAACCGTCGGTTTCGTTGATGTCCTGCTGGGACTTATGAAGATCAAGAATGTCGATCTGTATGTCACGGGAAGCAATTCCAAAATGCTTTCTTCCGATATTCTGACCGAATTTCGCGGAAGGGGGGACGAGGTGCGCGTAAACCCGCTGTGCTATCAGGAATTCTATTATGCTTACGGAGACGATAAACGCCATGCGTGGCGGGATTATTTTACCTACGGCGGGATGCCGCTGATCCTCCGGCAGAAAACACCGCAGGACAAAAGCAAATATCTGCACGATCTTTTCGATAAGATCTATCTGGACGACATCATGGCGCGTCACAAGATCGGCCACGACAAGACGGTGCTGGATGATCTGCTGGATCTGATGGCGTCTGCGGTCGGCTCCCTGACAAATCCGATTCGCATCGCGAACACCTTCAGTTCGGTCAAGGGGCTGTCTGTGACCAATGATACGGTAGGCAGATACCTGGATTACTTCATCGATGCGTTTATGCTTTATCGCGCAAAACGCTATGATGTGAAGGGAAGGAAGCAGATCGGTTCCCCGATGAAGTATTATTATTCCGATGTGGGGCTTCGCAACGCAAGGCTGAACTTCCGGCAGCAGGAAGAAAATCACATCATGGAGAATATTCTTTATAACGAGCTCCGCGTTCGGGAGTTTGATATTGATGTCGGCGTTGTGGAAGCCACAGCGAGGACCGATGAGGGAAAGCAAAAAAGAGTGCAGTACGAAGTAGATTTTGTTGCGAACCGGGGCAGCAAACGCTATTATATCCAGTCTGCATTTGCCATCCCGGATGAAGAGAAGCGGAAGCAGGAGATTCGCCCATTTATGAAAATACAAGATTCCTTTAAGAAGATCGTTGTGGTGAGAGAGGATATCGAGCCATGGCATGACGAGAACGGGATCTTGTATGTCGGGATCGAACAATTCCTGTTGGATGAATCGGCGATGGATCTGTAATAGAAGGCATTGAGTTATCTTAACATGGTCTTCTTTAAATTCAAGATGCAACTTGCGCTGTTTTACTTTTTGCGCTTCCAATAAAAAATGCTTATTTTAAGGCATTTGTGCAATGAAATTTGCAAAAGGTAATCAAAATTGCAGTAAAAAGTAATCAAAAAGGTTTCGATTTTATTGCAATAGGTGACGAGCCGAGTGTAGAGCCAGGCGAAAAACCGGGCAATAATCCGACAAATACCGCCGTTGGGATTGTCCTGACGGTGGTATGATTTTTTGTTGTGTAAATACGTAATACACACAACTGCGATTTTTTATATTGTGTACGTTATGCCTGATATGAAATTAAAATAATTATTCGGAGTTTTTTGGAAGTATTTGAAGTTATTTTAAATCACTTGCGTTTTATAACAGAAAAGTGTATAATTAAATATCTTGATGAAATATTTTTGTTCATAGAAAATATTAATGTGCATATGTTACATTATTTCAGAAAAGAAAAATATATTTATGAATGAATGGAGGCAGAAAAATGGCAGATTTTACGAGGCTGGCACAGAAGATTTGTTGTATATCTCTTGCGGCGTTATTGGCCGGCAGCAGTGTGGCTGTTGATTTGCCGCGAATGATAGGCAGCGGCATTACGGAAAAGGCGGCAGGCGAGGGAACAACCGAGGGAACAACCGATGACGGCTTTGAATGGGAAGAAAACGAGGACGGCAGTATAACGATTACAGGTTATACCGGAAACGGCGGAGATGTTGTTATTCCTTCCAAAATTGACGGTAAGTCTGTTACATCAATAGGTTTTTTTGCGTTTGACGGCTGCACAGGGCTGACAAGTGTAATCATACCCGGCAGTGTTACTACGATAGAGCCGTTTGTATTTAGTGATTGCACGGGACTGACAAGCGTAACAATACTCGACGGCGTTACATCAATAGACAGTTTGGCGTTTTACAATTGTACAGGACTGACAAGCGTAACCATTCCCGACAGTGTTACATCAATAAGTGATGATACGTTTTCAGGCTGCACAGGACTGACAGTAATAAATGTTGATAAAAATAACGAAAGCTACACATCCGAAGATGGTGTTTTATTTGACAAAGATAAAACTGCTTTGATAATATATCCCGCAGGTAAGAAAGGCGCCTACACCATACCCGATAGTGTTACCGAGATAGGCTATAGGGCGTTTGCCGACTGCGCGGGACTGACAGACATAACAATTCCGGATAGCGTTATATCAATAGGTGATTTTGCGTTTTCCGGTTGCACAGAACTGACAAACGTAATGATACCCGACAGTGTTACATCAATAAGTAATGATGCGTTTTTAAGCTGCACAGGACTGACAAGCGTAACGATACCCGGCAGTGTTACATCAATAGGTGATTTTGCGTTTGATGGCTGCACAGGACTGACAAGCGTAACGATACCCGACAGTGTTACATCAATAGGTGTTTTTGCGTTTGATGGTTGCACAGGACTGATAAGCGTAACGATACCCGACAGCGTTACGGATATAGGCAGGAGTGCGTTTTACGGCTGCACAGGGCTGACAAGTGTAATCATACCCGGCAGCGTTACATCAATAGACAGTAGTGTGTTTTACGGCTGCACAGGGCTGACAAGCGTGACGATACCCGACAGCATTACATCAATAGGCAGTAGTGTGTTTTCCGGCTGCACAGGACTGACAAGCGTAATGATACCCGACAGTGTTACGGAGATAGGTAGTAGTGCGTTTAAGGGTTGCACAGGACTGACAAACCTGATGATACCCGACAGCGTTACATCAATAGACAGTAGTGCGTTTTCCGGCTGCACAGGGCTGACAAGCGTAATGATACCCGACAGTGTTACGGAGATATATAGTAGTGCGTTTAAGGGTTGCACAGGACTGACAAGCGTGATGATACCCGACAGCGTTACATCAATAGGCAGTAGTGCGTTTTCCGGCTGCACAGAACTGACAAGTATAACAATACCTGCAAGTGTTATTGAAATAGGTAAAAGTGCATTTGCCGGATGCGACAATCTTGTTATTCACGGTTATAGCAACAGTTATGCCGAAACATATGCAAATGAAAACGAACTTGCTTTTGTTGCAATAGATGCTGAAACAGCCGATGATTACGAGTGGAAAGAAAACGAAGACGGCAGTGTAAGAATTACAGGTTATACCGGAAACGGCGGAGATGTTGTTATTCCTTCCAAAATTGACGGTAAGTCTGTTACATCAATAGGCAAAAGGGCATTTAAAGATTGCACAGGACTGACAAGCGTAATGATACCCGACAGTGTTACATCAATAGGTAATGATACGTTTGATGGTTGTACAGGACTAACGGCAATAAATGTTGGTCAAAATAACGAAAGCTACACATCCGAAGATGGTGTTTTATTTGACAAAGATAAAACTACTTTGATAACATATCCCGTAGGTAAGAAAGGTACCTACACCATACCCGATAGTGTTACCGAGATAGGCTATAGGGCGTTTGCCGACTGCGCAGGTCTGACAAGCATAACCATTCCCGACAGTGTTACATCAATAGGTGATGGTGCATTTGTCGATTGCATAGAACTGACAAATGTAACGATACCCGACAGTGTTACATCAATAGGTGGAGAGGTGTTTTTTGGCTGTACAGGACTGACAAGCGTGACGATACCCGACAGTGTTACGGATATAGGCAGTAGTGCGTTTTATGGCTGCACAGGGCTGACAAGAGTAATCATACCCGGCAGTGTTACTAAGATAGAGTCGTTTTTATTTAGTGATTGCACGGGACTGACAAGCGTAACAATACCCGACAGCGTTACATCAATAGGCTATTATGCGTTTAAAGATTGCACAGGACTGACAAGCGTAACTATTCCCGGCGGCATTACATCAATAAGTGATGATACGTTTTCAGGTTGTACAGGACTGACAGCAATAAATGTTGGTCAAAATAACGAAAGCTACACATCCGAAGATGGTGTTTTATTTGATAAAGATAAAACTACTTTGATAATATATCCTGTAGGTAAGAAAGGCGCCTACACCATACCCGATAGTGTTACCGAGATAGACTCGAGTGCGTTTGACGGCTGCATAGGACTGACAAGTGTAACGATACCCGACAGTGTTATATCAATAGGTTATAGTGCGTTTTTCGGCTGCACAGGACTGACAGACGTAACGATACCCGACAGCGTTACATCAATAAGCAGTTTGGCATTTTACAATTGTACAGGACTGACCAATATAACAATACCTGCGAGTGTCATTGAGATAGGTTCCGCTGCATTTTACGGATGCAACGATTTTGTTATTCACGGTTATAGTGGCAGTTATGCCGAAACTTACGCAAATGAAAACGAACTTGCTTTTGTTGCAATAGATGTTGAAACAGCCGATGATTACGAGTGGAAAGAAAACGAAGACGGCAGTGTAAGAATTACAGGTTATACCGGAAACGGCGGAGATGTTGTTATTCCTTCCAAAATTGACGGTAAGTCTGTTACATCAATAGGAAATTATGCGTTTGAAGGTTGCACAGGACTGACAAGCGTAACGATACCCGACAGTGTTACGAAGATAGGCAATTGGGCGTTTTATGACTGCACGGGACTGACAGACGTAAAGATATCCGACAGTGTTACGGAGATAGGTATGTCGGCGTTTTATGGCTGCACAGGACTGACAAGTGTAACAATTTCCGGCAGTGTTACGGAAATAGGTATGGGTGCGTTTTTTGGCTGCACAGGACTGATAAGTATCAATGTTGATAAGAATAACGAGAATTATTTATCTGAAAACGGCATTGTATTTAACAAAGACAAGACTGCTCTTATATTGTATCCCGTAGGTAGAAAAGGTGACTACACAATACCCGACAGTGTTACGGAAATAGGTATGGCGGCGTTTTTGGATTGCACGGGACTGACAAGTATAACAATACCCGACAGTGTTACGGAGATAGGTAATGGGGCGTTTGGAGGCTGCTCAGGACTAACAAGTATAACAATTCCCGACAGTGTTACGGAGATAGGTGTTGAGGCGTTTTCATATTGCACAGGACTAACAAGTATTGATGTTGATAAGAATAATGAAAATTATTTATCTGAAAATGGTGTTCTATTTAACAAAGACAAGACTATTTTGATAACATATCCCGGAGGTAAGAATGGTGCCTACACTATACCCGGAAGCGTTACGGAAATAGATGGCGGGTCGTTTGCAGATTGTGCAGGACTGACAAGTATAACAGTTCCTGACAGTGTTACGTCAATAGTTGATTATGCGTTTTCACATTGCACAGGACTGACAAGCATAACAATACCTGCAAGTGTTACTGAGATAGGTGATGGTGTATTTGCCGGATGCGACGATATTGTTATTTACGGTTATAGCAACAGTTATGCGGAAACATATGCAAATGAAAACGGAATTACCTTTGTGGCAATAAGTGAAGAACCGAGCGAAGAACCGAGTGATGAGCCAAGCGAAGAACCGAGTGAGAAACCGAGCGACGAGCCGAGTGAAAATCCAAGTGATGAGCCAAATGTAGAGCCAAGCGAAGAACCGGACAATAAGCCGACAAATCCCACGGATAACCAGACAAGCGGCGGTACAAACAATACCCCCGCAGATAATACCAATACAATTACCGATGTGCCGCAAACAGGCGATATGGGCATAATGCTGATACTTGCCGCACTTGCTGCTTCAATACCGGTAATGGCTATTTCGTACAAGCGCCCTAAAAAACAGTAAGGCAGCGCAAATGTGAAATACAAATATAAAAACAGCACCAAAGGGGCTGTCGCATAAGCGTAAAAAAACGCAGTGCGGCAGCCCTTGTATAATTGAAAAGAGAATCATATTAGGAATCCACTATATATAGCGTCATATGCTGTACAATTTGCAATGTTTACCGGGATGAGGGTAGGAGAGATAGCTGCTTTGAAATGGGAAGATATTGATTACCATAAAAAGGTAATCAAAAATTCAATAATGTGCCGAAAAGCGTCACAAGCAGTCTTTTGGGGAACACGGAACAGGTGAATATGCGTAATTACACATATGATGTATCTAATATGGATTACAAATCAGCGCAAGTCTCAAAAATCGGTAAAGAGCTGACAAAAAATGCGAAACCCTTGATTTTACTGGGGTTTCGCACCTTTCAACACATACACCCGGCGGGAATCGAACCCACATCTTTGCCTCCGGAGGGCAACGCTTTATCCATTAGGCCACGGGTGCAGATCGCAACAAGGCTATTGTACATGATGTTTCGTGAGAAATCAACCACAAATCTTGATTTTTTTTAATTATTTTGCTATGATGTAGGGCATATTGAGGGGAAGATACCGGACCCGGTACGAGGGAGGAAACATATGGAACAGCCTGGAAATGATCGGAATCAAAGAAATGTACATAAGGGACAGCGCCCTGCCGGACAGCAAAATAACAGACAACAGCATACCGGGCAGCGGCCTGTCAGACAGCAGCATACCGGACGGCAGCGCAGTGGGCAGCGGATCAGTAAGAAAAAGCAGCTGCAGAAGCAGAGAAAAAAACAGCAGATAATCACGGCTGTATGTGTGACGGCGTTAGTGCTCTTGGTGTTCGCGATCCTGTTTTTGGTCGTTCAGGCTGTCAGATCTGACAAAACCGAACCGGAGACGGATCAGACACCGCAGGCGACGGAAGAAGAAAACACGCCGGAATTTGAAGGCGGAACGCAGGAGACGCCGGAGCCGCAGACGGACAGTCAGGAGGAAAGCACAGAAAATAATCTGGTGAACAATACGGATCAGGAGATCACGGATCTGGTAAAAGCCTATTTTTCCGCTAAGGTAAAGGCGGATGAGAAGCAGTTAAAGAAATATGTTGACAATCTGACCGATGAAGTTTTGAAGGAAATGAAGAATGAAACCGCGTATATCGAAGGGTATTCCGGAATCACGCTTTCCTTGAAAAAGGGAATGACAGATAATGCCCGGGTGGTATATGCCGCTTATAATACCAAATTTCTGAATATCGAAACGCCGGCGCCCAGTTCTGCGGTTTTGTATGTTGTCAAAGATCCGGAAAAGGGATCCTGGTATATTCACGCCTGGGAACCGGATGGAGAGATCGGTCAATACATTTCTTCTCTGAATCAGGACGAGGATGTGAAGGCATTCAACGCGGATGTGGATAAAAAACTGAAAGCGGCAAGAAAAAAGGATAAAACGCTGGATGCGTTCTGTAAATCACTGCTCGGGGACTAAAAGAACCTCCGACGAGAGCTTTTTGCAGAAACAGCAGAAAAAAATATTGCAAAATGAATGGCAATGTACTATAATCACAAAGATGAATTTATATATTTCCATGTAAGGAGGAAGAAACAATGTCTTATGTTGATGAAGTCATTGAGTTGGTAGTAAAGCAGAATCCTGCCGAACCGGAATTCCATCAGGCTGTAAAGGAAGTATTGGAGTCTTTGCGTGCCGTTGTGGAAGCAAACGAGGAGAAGTACCGGAAAGAGGCTTTACTGGAGAGACTGGTTAACCCTGAACGTCAGATCAAGTTCAGAGTACCCTGGGTAGACGACAAGGGACAAGTACAGGTAAATACCGGATACCGTGTACAGTTTAACAGCGCGATCGGTCCTTATAAGGGCGGTCTGCGTCTGCATCCGTCTGTTAATTTAGGTATTATCAAGTTCTTAGGTTTTGAGCAGATTTTCAAGAATTCCCTGACAGGTCTGCCGATCGGCGGCGGCAAGGGTGGTTCCGACTTTGACCCGAAGGGCAAGTCCGACCGTGAGGTTATGGCATTCTGCCAGAGCTTTATGACAGAATTGTGCAAATATATCGGCGCTGATACAGATGTTCCGGCCGGTGATATCGGAACGGGAGCAAGAGAGATCGGTTATATGTTTGGCCAGTATAAGAGAATCCGCGGCGTATATGAAGGCGTGCTGACAGGCAAGGGCTTATCCTACGGCGGTTCTCTGGCAAGAACAGAGGCAACCGGCTATGGTCTGCTGTATCTGACAGAAGAAATGTTAAAGTGCAACGGTAAGGAGATTGCCGGTAAGACCGTATGTATTTCCGGTTCCGGTAATGTTGCGATCTATGCCGCACAGAAAGCGGAGCAGTTAGGCGCTAAGGTAGTTACCGTTTCCGATTCCACAGGCTGGGTATACGATCCGGAAGGCATCGATGTTGCTCTGCTGAAGGAAGTAAAAGAAGTAAAACGTGCAAGACTGACTGAATATGCTGCTAACAGACCGAGCGCACAGTATCATGAGGGCAGAGGCGTTTGGACCGTTCCTTGTGATGTCGCACTGCCTTGCGCAACGCAGAATGAACTGCTGCTGGACGACGCGAAGGCATTGGTTGAAAACGGCTGCATCGCGGTTGCAGAGGGTGCTAACATGCCGACCACACTGGAAGCTACCGAGTATCTGCAGAAGAACGGCGTTCTGTTTGCACCGGGCAAGGCTGCCAATGCAGGCGGTGTCGCAACTTCCGCACTGGAGATGTCCCAGAACAGCGAGCGGTTAAGCTGGACCTTTGAAGAAGTTGATTCCAAGTTAAAGAATATTATGGTTAATATTTTCCATAACATGGATGATGCTGCAAAGCGTTACGGCGCAGAGGGCAACTACGTTGTAGGCGCCAATATTGCCGGATTTGAAAAGGTTGTAGACGCAATGACAGCACAGGGAATCGTATAAGAATTCCAAATCGTATTTGTTTTGACTACATATGCGTTATATCAGGGCTGTCCCTTTTGCAGGGACAGCCTTTTGCAAATCAGAAGAAAGGTGCGCGGCAGAAATGGAAGAAACGAAGGGAATCCGGATCAATCAATATTTAAGCCGGGCAGGTGTCTGTGCCCGGAGGCAGGCGGATGTTCTGATCGAGGCGGGCCAGGTCCGGATCAACGGGCTGCCGGCTCAAATCGGGCAGATGGTACAGTCGGGAGACACAGTGACCTGTGAGGGGAAACCGGTGCAGCCAAAACAGAGACCGGTGCTTCTCATGCTTCATAAACCGGAAGGAATCGAGTGTACGGCAGATCCGGCAAATCCGGATAACGTCATCGATTTTGTCGGCTATCCGTCCAGACTGTTTTATGTGGGACGGCTGGATAAACATTCCTCCGGTCTGCTTCTTTTGACGAATGATGGGACCTTTGCCAACGACCTGCAGCGAGCCGCGAATTACCATGAAAAGGAATATGTTGTGACCGTAGATAAAGAAATTACCGGCAGTTTTCTGCGGAATATGCGTCAGGGCGTACACCTCACCGCAAAGCGGAACGGAGAAACGATCTTAGATGCGGTGACCCGCCCCTGTAAGGTCAAACAGACCGGTAAAAAAACAGTTCAGATCATTTTGACGCAGGGTCTGAACCGACAGATCCGCAGAATGTGCGAGGCTTTGGGATACCGCGTCGTGAAATTGAAGCGGATCCGAATTTTAAATCTGGAACTGGGCACACTGGCAGAAGGAGAATGGAAAGAGGTGCCGCCCGAAATCTGGGAGAAAATGAGACAGGATATGAAACGAGACGGGAAGCCCGGACGGAGGTCCGGCGTGGAGGAAACATGAACCGAAAAGAGAGAATGCAGGAATTAGTCATTACGCTGAACCGGGCCGCGAAAGCATACTACCAGGACGGCGCGGAGATCATGACGAATTTTGAATATGATAAATTATATGATGAACTGGCAGCTCTGGAAAAAGAGACCGGGATTACGCTGGCAAACAGCCCTACGGTTCGGGTGGGGTATGAGGTGCTGACGGAGCTTCCGAAGGAGCGTCATCCGAGCCCGATGCTGTCCCTGGATAAGACGAAGGAACGGGAGCAGCTGGCGGAATTTCTGGGGGAGCAAAAAGGAATCCTCTCCTGGAAGCTGGACGGTCTGACTGTGGTACTGACCTATGAGAACGGAGAACTGGTTAAAGCGGTAACCAGAGGAAACGGAGAAGTGGGAGAAGTGGTGACCAATAATGCGAAAACCTTTGTCAATCTCCCACTTCGGATCGCGTATGCCGGACGCCTGGTACTGCGTGGGGAAGCCGTGATCCGATATTCCGATTTTGCCCAGATTAACGATGGCATTGAAGAAGCGGAGGGCAAATATAAGAATCCGAGAAATCTGTGTGCCGGAACGGTCCGTCAGTTAAACAACGCGGTCACGGCACAGCGGCGGGTACATTTTTTCGCGTTTGCGCTGATTGAAGCAGACGGGGTCGATTTTGAAAATTCCATTGAAAAACAATTCCTCTGGATGAAAAGCCAGGGATTTGAAGTAGTGGAATATCGAATGACCGATCGGAAGACGGTTGCGGCCGCAGTAAACTCGTTTGCCGAAGCAATTCAAACCTTTGATGTGCCTTCCGACGGGCTGGTTTTAATGTATGACGATATTGCATATGGCTTGTCCCTGGGGCAGACGGCAAAATTCCCCAGAAATGGGATTGCGTTTAAATGGCAGGATGAAACGGCGGAAACGAAGCTGCTTTCTGTGGAGTGGAGTCCCAGCCGTACCGGCCTGATTAATCCGGTGGCGATTTTTGAACCGGTGGAACTGGAAGGAACGACAGTAAGCCGTGCCAGTGTGCACAATATCAGTATTGTGGAAGCACTGAAGCTGGGAATCGGCGACCGCTTACTGGTTTATAAGGCAAATATGATCATTCCGCAGATCGCGGAAAATCTGACCGGCAGCGGGAATCTGGAGATCCCGGAAACCTGTCCGGCCTGTGGCGGTCCTGCTGTGATTCAGGAAGAAAACGAAACCAGGACCCTATATTGTACCAATCCGGAATGCAGCGCCAAGCATGTAAAATCCTTTACGCATCTTGTCAGCCGGGATGCCCTGAATATTGACGGCCTCTCCGAAGAAACCCTGAAGAAGCTGATTGCGCAGGGACTTTTAAAGGAGCGGTGCGATATTTTTCATCTGAAAGAGCATAAAGCGCAGATCGTGTCTATGGAAGGATTGGGAGAAAAATCCTTTGAGAATCTGACCGCGTCGGTTGAGCAGGCAAGGAATACCGCTTTGTACCGGATTCTGTATGGAATGGGAATCCCCAATATCGGGCTGGCGACCGCAAAGCTCATTTGTAAGCAGTTTGCAGAGGATCCGGAGAAGACGGCGGCAGCCACGGAGGAAGAACTGGTTCAGATCGAGGGGATCGGCGATGTGATCGCGCATGCCTATGTGATATTTTTCGCAAATCCGGCACACCGGCAGCAGTACGATCATCTGCTGGAGCAGGTGATTTTGACCGGGCAGCAGGAGGAGCCTGCAGAGCAGAAGCTGGCGGGAAAAACCTTTGTGATCACCGGCTCCGTTACGCATTTTGCCAACCGGAATGAGGTGAAGGAACTAATCGAAAGTCTGGGCGGCAAGGTGACCGGCAGCGTGACCGGCAAGACGGATTATCTGATCAATAATGACGCCATGTCTAATTCTACAAAAAACCGGAAGGCGAAGGAACTGGGCGTCGCGGTCGTTACCGAGGAACAGTTCTTGGATATGCTGGAATAGGGATTATTTTAGAGGATATAAACAGGCAAGGGAGGGAAAGAAATGCCCGTTAAAGTTCAGGGAGATTTACCGGCAAAAGCCGTGATCGAAAAAGAAAATATATTTATTATGGACGAGAACCGCGCGATCAGTCAGGATATCCGTCCGCTGCAGATCGCGATTTTGAATCTGATGCCATTAAAAGAAGAGACGGAGATTCAATTATTGCGCGCGCTGTCGAATACGCCGCTGCAGGTGGAGGTTACTTTTCTATATGTGGAGACGCATGTTTCCAAGAATACGCCGATCAGCCATCTCAATAAGTTTTATAAGGCCTTTTCGGAAGTGAAGGAACTGTCTTATGACGGCCTGATCATTACCGGCGCTCCGGTAGAACAGTTGGAATTTGAGGAAGTAAATTACTGGGAGGAATTGACAGAGATCATGGAGTGGTCTAAGACCAATGTAACCAGTACCTTTCATATCTGTTGGGGCGCACAGGCAGGGTTGTATTACCATTACGGGATCCGAAAAGTGCTGCTGCCGCATAAGATGTTCGGCATATTTGAACACACGGCGCTGCTGCGTAAGGTTCCGTTGCTGCGAGGATTTGACGATGTGTTTCTGGCGCCGCATTCCCGTCATACCGGAATTGATGAGGAAGCGGTAGCGGCGAATCCGGCGCTGACGGTTCTGGCGCGGTCCGAACAGGCAGGAAGCTATATCATTATTGCGGATGAAGGCAAACAGATTTTTGTCACGGGCCATTCGGAGTATGACCGGATGACACTGGATAAGGAATATAAGCGCGATCTGGAAAAAGGATTGGATATTCAGATTCCCTATCATTATTACAAGGATGATAATCCGGATAACAAACCGCTTCTGACATGGCGGGGGAATTCCAATTGTCTGTACAGCAACTGGCTCAACTACTACGTATATCAGATGACTCCTTATGAATTGCGGTAAAGTACCGTAAAATTAAGGATTTTTAGTGTGATGCCGTTGCTTATTTTTGTTCGTGAATAGTCTGCCGCTTCTTTAAGGCACAAGCGGCAGATCTTCTTCTATAATGATCCAAAACGTAGCTCAAAGCATACTTAATTTCCTTCGATTGCGTTGGCTGCTTCACAACTATTGGCCGGCGGCGGGAGATTGACAAAAAGGGGGAGGATATTGTACTATATTGACATGATGAATTTTAAGAAAATATTTTGTTTGATTATGGTGTTGGTTTGCCTCGGCGGATGCTCCTCGCAGAAAGAAGAAAAGCCCGGCGGAGAGAAAACGGTTGTTACCATGCTTTACACCGATGATCTGCCCAATGTGGAAAAACTTGTAGAAACCGTCTATACGGATATTGATTTTCAAATCGAAAGAAATGCTGCGGGAACGATTGACGGCGAAATCGAGCGCCGTCTGAGGAACGGTCACGGCAGCGATATTATTGCGTCTACACTTGCGACAGGAGACGTGCTGAACTATCTTGCGGATCTGAGCGCGGATGCCTATATATCCTCGTATCAGTCCGGCATTATGCATAAGACGTCAAAAGATGGGAAAAATTATTTCATCCCGCTGCCGGCGCAATATTACGGGTATATCTATAATACTACGCTCGCGCGCGAAAACGGGCTGACTGTTCCGAAAACGCAGGATGAGCTTCTTGCGATGCTTGAAACGGCAAAGGAAGCGCATGTCGGCACGGACGAAAACGGATCTGATTTTGCCGTGAACGGAACGCCCGCCACTACCGCGATTTTTGCGCTTGCGATAAAGATTCCCGATTTTTTCGGGCTTTCCGAAGGAATCAAGTGGCTGGACGATCTGAAAAACGGGAAAGCGTCCTTTTGCGGTTCGTTTGAAACGTGTCTCGATCTGCCGCTGAAAATGATAGAACAGGGCTATATGAATCCGCTTCCGTTCAAGTCGGCTTCCAATTCCGCCCCCATTTTTGAAAAAATGCGCGACGGTAAGATGCTGATGGCGTTCGATAACGTCAAGATGCTTGATAATATCAGGAAGAATAGCAGTTACGAATTTGATATGCTGCCGATGTTCAGCGGCGAGGGAAATTCCGCGTGGACTGTTTCCGCGCCGACGGCATTCCTGGGAATCAACAAAACGCTTACCGAGGACGGCAGCGAAGCGCGGCTTGACGCCTGCCGAAAAATACTCGGTCTTTTATCCACTCCCGAAGGGCAGGACGCTTTTATGAGGGATAACGGAGCGGCAGATTCGTATCTTGTGGATTATACGCCTACCTCGGATATTGTTCCCGACGGAATAAAGGACTGTATTGAAAACGGCTATAATTATAACATTTCAATATCCAATGATCTGATGCGTTACTTCGGCAACCGCTGCAATGCGGTGCTCTGCGCTCAGGAGGACGTTTCGTCCGCGTTTGCCGAGGTGGACGAATATCTGCGAAGCGGAAGCAGCAGCGGAGCCACACTGATAGGAACGATCGACCACGATATGCTTGTCGAAAACTACAATGTGCGCACGGAGGAGACCGAGATAGGGAATCTGATTTCCGATGCCGTCAGAGAGATAACAGGCGCGGATATTGCCGTGGTAAACGGCGGCTCGATCAGGGGAAGTCTGTATGAGGGCGATGTTTACAGCTACGATCTTGATTACGTCTGTCCCTATCAGGATCATATTATAATTCTTGAGGTAAATGCGGACGTTATAAAGAGTATGCTGGAAAACGGTTTGTCCGCGATGAAGCGCGACAACGGGATACCGGGAGGAAGATTCCTGAATGTTTCGGGGCTGAAATATTCATTGATTCCGGCTTCAGCCGACGCTCCGGCGCGGCTTGCGGATGTGACCCTTTCCGACGGCTCTTCGCTTGACGAGAACGCCGTATATACGATTGCCGTGACGGATTACATGGCGGGCGGCGAAGGCTATTTTGACAACAACGGCGACGACTTTACCATGCTCAATGTTTACAGCAGCGATACGCCCAAAGCCGAAAACGTGAAACTGCTTCGTGAAACCGAATATACGTTCCGCAGCATATTGGAGGAATATATCATCAATCATAACAATGAAGAAATCGCATCGAAGATTGAAGGAAGGATCACAACGGTGAAGGAAAATGAGTAAAGGCAGCGGCAAAAGAATTTCACACAGGCGATTTTATGTGGTGACGGTTCTTGCGATCGTGTTCGTAGGCCTGCTTGTGAGCTGGCTGATCTTTGCTGCGGAGGGAATCACATCTGATTTTACGGAAAGTATGAATACGATGTATCTGCGCGAGATGACAAATCTGACGCAGGCTAACTTTAAATCCGGGCTTTCCATGCGGTACAGCGGTCTTAAAGCCATTGCGGAAAGTGTTAACGGCGAGGACACGGCAAGCCCTGAGGCGATGCAAAAATTCATAGCAGCCGCGGAGCAGAACAACGACTTTGAATTTATGGCCTTTATTGACAAGGACGGCTTTTACTACAGCACAGACGGAAAACGCTCCGCCGCCTCCAAACTCAGCTTTCTTGCCGATCTGCTCAACGGCAAAGATCAATTGATTTCCTATAATGAAACATTTCTGGATAGCAATATGATCGTTCTCGGTACGCAAATTGCCCCGATACAGTTTGAGGGAGCGGAGCTGACTGCGGTTATTGCGGGGTTTACGGCGCATTCCATCGGCCAGCATCTTTTTCTGCGCAGCGAGGACGGACAGACCAACGCGAGCATCGTCACGCAGGATGGCAGCTTTATCGTTTACAACACCTATTTTTCCAATCTTCCGCAGGGCAGCAATGTCATATCCAAATTCAGGGAATACGCCGAATTTGACACGGGATATTCCGTCGAACAGATGGAAACCGATTTCAGAAACGGCGATTCCGGCATGGTGGTATTTAAGGCCGACGGAGTACATATGTGTATGTATTATGCGCCCATAGAAGGCACGCAGTGGTATATGCTTATGGAGGTCCCGTATGAAATCGTAGATGAAATGACCGGGGACCTGAGCAGACATCTGAACAGAAACGCGATTACAATGATGGCTTCGATCATGGTGATGCTGCTGATCATATTTTTCATTTATCTGATGAATCTGAAGACACATGCAAAGCAGCTTGAGGCCGCCCGTCAATCGGCGGAAAACGCGCAGAAAGCCGCCGAAGAAGCGAGCCTTGCAAAAAGTGAGTTTTTAAGCCGCATGAGCCATGAGATACGCACCCCGATGAACGGCATCATCGGCATGACCGAGATTGCCCGCCGCAACGCGAATGATCCCGAAAAGGTTGACGACTGCCTGAAAAAGGTGTCGCTTTCATCGAAGCATCTGATGTCGCTGATTAACGATGTGCTGGATATGTCAAAAATTGAAAGCGGAAAAATACAGATCCAAAATGAGATATTTAATCTGCGTCTCTTCCTTGAGAATATCGAAAATATCTACACGGCGCAGGCGGAGGAAAAGGAAATTGAATTTAAAATTTCGCTTTCAGGCAGGATCGATGAGTTGATTGTGGGCGATTCGCTGCGGCTGAATCAGATCCTTACCAATCTTCTCTCGAACGCATTTAAGTTTACTCCGAAGGGCGGAAAAATCGGTTTGAGCGTAACCGAACTGGCGCATGAGGGAGATTTGGTCAGACTGCGTTTTGCGGTTAAGGATACGGGGATCGGAATCAAGGAAGAAAATCTTGAAAAGATATTCGAGGCGTTTGAACAGGAGGACGCTGAGATCGCGCATAAATTCGGCGGAACAGGACTCGGACTGTCTATTGTACGAAAATTTTCCGCTCTGATGGGCGGCAGCGCCACGGTGCGCAGCGAATACGGAAAGGGCTCGGAATTTGAGGTTGTTCTTCCATTTACCGTTACGGAAAACTCACGCATAATAGGCTGTGAAATTGACAGTTCCAAAGACAAAACGGGCGAGGAAAACAAGAGCTACAACTTCAATGGAAAGCATATTCTGCTTGCTGAGGATAACGAACTGAACCGTGAAATTGCCGTTGAGCTGCTCGGAACGGTCACGGGCGCGCTGATTGACGAGGCGGAAGACGGACAAAAGGCGGTAGAGCTTTTTGCGCAAAATGAAATAAATTATTATGACCTCATCCTTATGGATATTCAGATGCCGGGAATGGACGGTTTTGAAGCGACCGAAAAAATACGTGCAATGAAACGTCCCGACGCCGCGACGGTACCGATATTCGCGATGACGGCGAACGCGTTTGCTGAGGACGAGGAAAAAAGCCGTCAGGCGGGCATGAACGCCCATCTCTCCAAACCGCTCGAAATTTCCGCGGTACTGGAAGCGATGGATGAAATACTGAACCGCGGCCCGATTACATAAAAATCAGGTTTGACTGCGTAAACGTCAGGATCGCCGTCTTGAAAAATACGGAGAAATCATGATATAATCTTAGAGTTAACAGTTGAAATGGAGACCTCTATGCGGATCGCAATCTGTGATGATGACCCGAGAGAACAGAAACAATTTGACAAAGCGCTGCAGGAGTGGAATCCGGAGCTGAAAGCGGAGAAGTTTTCCGGTGGGGAGGCCTTGCTGGAAGCGGCTCGGACTCCGCCGCATTTTGATATTGTATTCTTAGATATCTATATGCCGGGTGAGAATGGCGTAGAAATTGCCGGGAAGCTGCGCGCGGTCTCTCCGGAGACCGGGATCGCGTTTGTAACGACCAGCCCGGAGCATGCGGTGGAGGCGTTTTCTCTGCGTGCGCTCCATTATCTGGTTAAGCCGGTGACAGCCGAAGATATAGCCGAAACATTCCAGCGCCTGCAGACATTTTACGCAAAACAGGCTTCCTCCCTGGTAAGAGAGAAGCTATCTTTTGTCGTGGGACCGGAACGGTATACGGTGTTCCTGGATCAGATCTGTCTTTTGGAAAACGAGAATCATGCGGTCAATGTTTCTCTGTCCGACGGACGCCGGCTGAAGGTCTGGATGACTTTTCATGAACTGGAACAGAAGTTGGACGGGAGTTTTTTGAAGATCAACCGGGGAATCATTGTGAACATGGATTACATCATACAGATAGGACCGGATCTCTGTATCCTGCGGAACGGAAATCAGCTGCCGATCGCGATCCGACAGAGCGCGGCCATCCGCGCGGCCTATGATGACTATGTGTTTGACCGGCTTGCCCGGCACAAGGAGGATGAATAAGGAGGTTCCTTCATGATTGCATATCTGCAGAATGCGGTAGGATTTCTCATACAGACGCTGCCCTGTGTTCTGATGATCTTTATGCCGTTTCCCGAAGAGGATTACCGCTTCCAACGCAAACAGGTCTTTTTGTGGATGACGGGTATGACGGTAGTCGCTGCCGCATTGTTTTCGGCGGTGCTGTGCCTGCGTGATCTGGAGAAATATCCAAGACATATCATGATCTCTAATACCCTTATGCTTGTCATGATCCTGCTGATCCTGGCGGCGTATATCTGGCTGATACGGGAAATGCTGATCAAAAAGATCCTGGCATTCGCGATCGTGCTGTTTTATGCGGTGACGGTATTTGTACTGGTCAATATGCTGTATGCGGTTTTTTATCCCGGACAGGTGGATACGACCTTATATCCCTATACGGGACGGTTTTTGATGCTCTATGCCGCCGTGACTGTTTTGCTGTTTCCTGTGATGCTGTTCTGCGTGATCCATCCGCTGCAGGAATATATCCGGGAAATTGAACCGCGGAATATGCGGCGTGAATTTCTCATTGTCATGGCGGTCACTCTGGTCTATTTTGCTCTGACGATCTATGGGGAAACATCTTTTGGAAATATAGATATTTTAGTTCTGTATCTGCCGGTGATGGTGTTTTTAACGTTGAATCAGATCCTGGTCTACTGGCTGGTCTTCCGGGAATCCGTGCGGCGCAAACGGGATAATGAACAGCGGTGGGCCATGGAGATTCAGCAGCTTCAGTATGAGAAGATTGCGAGCGATATGGAAAGTACCCGACGGATGCGCCATGATCTGCGCCATCATTACAATGCCCTGAATGATATGTTGGAGCGGGGACAACTGGACGAAATGCGGGAATATCTTTCCGGTGTGATCCGGACTACCTTTAAACGGGACAGTGAGATCTACTGCAGAAATATGACGGTCAACGGGCTGCTGCAATATTATACGGGGCTTGCCAGAGATGCGGATATCCGATGCAAAGTCCGAGCCGAGTGCGGGGATCTAATGATAGAACCGGCTGATCTGACCGTGCTGTTTGGAAATGCCATGGAAAACGCGATCAACGCCTGCAAAAAATGTACAGAAAACCGGTGGATCGATGTGCAGGTCGGTACGATACAGGGATCGCTTGCGATTGAGATATCCAATTCCTGCAAAGGCGTGCGTCTCAACCGCCATTTTCAGACGGAGGGCGGCTTTTCGCCGCCCGAGGCATTTTTAAGCGATCGCGCCGGCGACGGGTACGGGCTGCGCAGTATCGCGCATACCGCACAGAAATATGATGGGAGCGCTAAGTTCCGGTTCAACGCCGAGAAGGAGATGTTTACGGCGCGGATCCGGTTAAATATAAATAAAAATTTATAATAAATTATGGGAGGAGTGGCTGATATGACTACATTTCTTATTGGACTTGCGATTCTTTTGATCGGAGGTATTTTGTACGGTAAGGTGTGCGAGCGGGTGTTTAAGCCCGACGACCGGCAAACACCGGCGGTGCGCCTGAATGACGGTATGGATTATGTACCGATGAAAAAATGGAAAAATTCATTGATTCAGCTTTTGAATATTGCCGGGACCGGACCGATCCTGGGACCGATCCAGGGAATTTTGTTCGGACCGATCGCGTTTCTGACGATTCCGATCGGCTGTATTATCGGCGGCGCGTTTCACGATTATATGTGCGGGATGATCTCCGTACGGGAAGACGGCGCGCAGATGCCGGTGCTGATCCGGAAGTATCTGGGAAAATACATATATCCGATCTACAATGTGTTCGTATGTCTCTTGATGCTGCTGGTCGGCACGGTATTTATCTATACACCCGGCGATCTGTTTGTTACGCAGATCTTAAATGCGGACAACGGCGTTACCAATCCCGTGGTCTGGATCGTATACGGTGTGATCTTCGCATATTACATCATCGCGACCCTGTTCCCGATCGATAAGATCATCGGTAAGATTTATCCGATCTTCGGTATGCTTCTGATCCTGTCGGCGGTCGGCGTGTTTATCGGTCTGTTTGTAAACGGCTATCCGCTTTCTGATATCTGGACGACCGGCGTGATCGGAGTCCATCCGAAAGGACTGCATTTTATACCGGTCTTCTTTGTAACGGTCGCCTGCGGGATCGTATCCGGATTCCATTCCACACAGGCTACGCTGATCTCCCGCACAATGGGAAGTGAAAAAGAAGGGCGTACGACCTTTTACAATATGATGATCGGCGAAGGATTTATCGCCATGATCTGGGCTGCTGCAGCCATGGGTGTAATGAACATCGGACTGGCGACGGCTTCAACCGATGCAACCGATGTAGTCGGCATTATCGCCAAGAATATGCTGGGCAGCGTAGGCGGCATCATCGCGGTGATCGGCGTCATTGTACTGCCCATCACTTCCGGCGATACGGCGCTGCGTTCGCTCCGTCTGATCGTAGCGGACGCTTTAAAGATCGATCAGTCAAAGAAAATAAACCGGCTGAAGATCTCCCTTGTGATCTTCGCGCTGGTAGCGGCGATCCTGGTGTTCGCGAAAATCAATAAAGAAGGCTTTAATGTGCTCTGGCGGTATTTCGCGTGGGCGAATCAGACAATCGCCGTATTCGCGTTCGCGATGATCACAATCTATATGATGCGGAACCAAAAGCCGTTTCTCATGTCGCTGGTACCGGGAATGTTCTATATGTTCATCATAACCAGCTTTATCTTAAATGCGACCATCGGATTCAATCTGTCGTGGCCGGTCAGCTATGGGGTCGCCGGAGTTCTCACGCTGGCGTACGGAGCGGTGCTGGTATACTATGGAAATAAATCACCGGTCCGTAAAATGGTGAAGTAGAGGTTAGCGTGAAAAATCATACGGATGTGCTGATCTTTCAAAAAAATGCGCCGATAAGGAGGATAATATGGCAAATTCGATTTTCAGACAAAAAAGTATCGAGCGGGTATCATCGCCCGAACAGTTAAATGATTATATACGGGTCACAACGCCGGGGATCTGGATCACGCTTGCAGCGGTCGTTGTGCTGTTGGCAGGTTTTCTGGTCTGGAGTGTTGTCGGCTCGCTGGAAACCAAGGTAGACGCTGCGGCTGTTTCGGATTCCGGAACCGTTACCTGTTATGTCAGGGAAGCGAAGATTGCCGATATCGCGCAGGGAGACTGTGTGCGGATCGGCGACGGGGAATATACCGTGCAGGCAATTTCATCCGAGCCGGTAGCCGTAGATGACAGCTTCTCTGATTACGCGCTGCATGTCGGTAATCTGACGACAGGCGAATGGGTATACCCGGTTACGCTGGACGGCTCCCTGCCGGACGGCGTCTATGCTTCTTCAGTCATTACAGACAGCGTTTCTCCGATTTCTTTCTTGTTTAATTGAGGTGTACGATGAAGAATAAAAAGCAGAACAAGCCAATTATAGGAACGGCGGGGGTGGCTAAGGTTCCTGTCGTTATGCAGATGGAAGCGCTGGAATGCGGTGCCGCCTCTCTGACCATGATCCTTGCCTATTACGGCAAGTGGGTCCCGCTTGAGCAGGTCCGTTCGGACTGCGGCGTATCTCGTGACGGTTCCAACGCGAAAAACGTCCTGAAAGCAGCCCGCAGCTACGGACTGACGGCAAAGGGCTATCGCTATGAACCCGAGCAGCTCAAAGAAAACGGAAAATTTCCCTGCATTGTCCATTGGAATTTTAATCATTTTGTTGTTTTGTGCGGATTTAAGGGCAGCAAGGCTGTGCTCAACGATCCCGCCAAAGGCAATTATACCGTCTCAATGGAGACATTTGACAAGTGTTTTACGGGAGTCTGCATGATGTTTGAACCGAATGAAGGGTTTGAACCGGGCGGAAAACCGAAAAGTGTGCTGTCTTTTGCTAAAAAACGTTTGACGGGAGCCGGCACAGCACTTGTATTTGTTGCATTAACCACCATTATCACATCGCTGATCGGCATTATTCAGCCGGCGTTTTCACGAATTTTTATGGATCGCCTGCTCACTAATGAGAATCCGGAATGGTTCTATCCGTTTCTGGGCGCGTTGGCAGGTCTTTCTGTTGTACAGCTTGTAGTAGCGTTTGTCGAAGCCAGATCCAGATATCTGATTGAAGGCAAACTGGCCGCCGTCGGGAATACCTCTTTTCTGTGGAAGGTACTCCGGATGCCGATGGAATTCTTTTCTCAGCGGATGGCGGGCGATATCCAGCAGCGCCAGGAGACCAGCGCATCCATCGCGGACGTCCTGGTCAATACGCTTGCGCCGCTTGTGCTGAATGCGGGTATGATAATTTTTTATCTGATCGTTATGGTTCGTTACAGCTGGATCCTGGCTTTGGTCGGCGTGGCTTCCATTTTGCTCAACCTGCTCATGTCCCGGATCATTTCCAAAAAACGAGTCAATATCACTCGTGTACAGATGAGGGACGCGGCTAAACTGGCAGGCGCAACGGTCGCGGGGATCGAAATGATCGAGACCATCAAGGCAAGCGGCGCGGAAACCGGCTATTATGAGAAATGGGCCGGATATCAGGCCAGCGTCAATACGCAGCAGGTCCGGTTCGAAAGACTGAATGAATACCTCGGAATGATCCCGAATCTGATCACACGGCTCAGCGATACCGTAGTGATGGTTCTGGGTGTGCTGCTTGCGATTCACGGGGAGTTTACCGTCGGTATGGTCATGGCGTTTCAGGGCTTTTTGACCTCCTTTACACAGCCGGCTATGACACTGATCGGAGCCGGTCAGGTTCTTCAGGAAATGCGGACCGAAATGGAACGTGTGGAAGACGTGATGGAATACCCCACCGATGTCAACTATGAAAACGAGCAGGAAGAGGAGAACGAGGACAAAGAGGCAGAGTACGGCAAACTCTCCGGTACCGTGGAGATGAAGAATGTGACCTTTGGCTATTCCCGTCTCGGCGAGCCGCTGATCGAAAATTTCAATCTGTCTTTAAAACCCGGAAGCCGCGTGGCGTTTGTCGGCGGTTCGGGCTGCGGAAAGTCCACGCTCTCCAAGCTGATCTCCGGGCTCTATCAGCCGTGGAGCGGGGAGATTTTGTTTGACGGCAAGCCGATGAAAGAGATCGACCGGAATGTATTTACAGGCTCGCTGGCTGTCGTGGATCAGGATATCATTCTGTTTGAAGATACGATCCGGAATAATATCAAGATGTGGGACGATTCCATTGAAGATTTTGAAATGATCCTGGCGGCAAAGGACGCTCAGCTCCATACGGATATCATGCAGCGTGACGGCGGTTACAGCTATGTGATCACGGAAGGCGGCAAAGACTTTTCGGGCGGACAGCGCCAGCGAATGGAGATCGCCCGGGTTCTGGCGCAGGATCCGACCATCATCATTCTGGATGAGGCTACCAGTGCGCTGGACGCCAGGACGGAATATGATGTCGTCCGCTCCATTAAAGACAGGGGCATCACCTGTATCGTTGTGGCGCACAGGCTTTCGACGATCCGTGACTGTGATGAGATCATTGTGATGGATCACGGCAAGGTCGTGGAGCGGGGCACCCATGAAGAATTATATGCAATGAACGGCTACTACACGCAGCTTGTTTCCAACGAATAAGGAGGCGGACGTATGGGTTGGTTTGATGAACAGATAAAACAACGAAAAGAATATGACAGAAATACCTTTGAAGAAGCCTTTATCGGGATTTCCGATGCCGTTACGGGCGCGCGCCTTTCCGCCGCGTTCGCTGATGAACAAAGCCGCGCGAAGGATGCGATCGACGCGATCTTAAAATATTATCATGTCAAAACACGGGATGTACCGGAAACGATCCGGGATCTCAACGAGCAGCTTGAATATCTGATGCGGCCGTATGGGATCATGCGCAGAACCGTGAATCTGGAAAAGGGCTGGTACAAGGACGCGATCGGCGCCATGCTGGGCGTGAAAAAATCGGACGGCTCCATCGTGGCACTGATTCCGGCCGGGATGTCCGGATATTCTTTCTTTGACGCCGAAACGGGCCAGACCGTAAAGGTATCCAAAAAAAATGAAGATTTATTTGAAACGGAAGCGATGGCTTTTTATAAGCCGTTTCCTTTAAAGAAAATAAAAACCGGCGCGCTGTTAAAATACATAGCCGGAATTCTCTCCGTGTCTGATTATGTGCTGGCGGCGGCCGCCACGCTGGCTGCTACGCTGATAGGCTTGTTAAGCCCGAAACTGACGCAGCTGCTTTTCGGACCGGTCGCGGAGAACAAGAGTCTTACGCTGCTTTTATCCATCGCGGTTTTTATGATCTGCGTTGAAGTTTCAAAGCTGCTGACCGAATCCATCAAGAATCTGATCCTGGCTAGGATCCGGACGAAAATGAACGTTACCGTGCAGGCTGCGACCATGGCGCGCGTCATGTCGCTTCCCGCGGACTTTTTTAAAGATTACAGCTCGGGCGAACTGTTCACGCGGGCACAGAATCTGAATACCCTCTGTACCATGCTGGTGGACGCCGTACTTTCCACAGGTCTGACCTCGCTGTTCTCGCTGGCGTATTTTTCGCAGATTTTCCAGTTTGCGCCTGCGCTGACCGTTCCGGCTCTGCTGATCGTTCTGGCAACCCTGCTGTTCTCGATTGCGACTGCCTGGATGCAGATGAAGGTATCTCGGAAAACAATGGAGCTGGGCGCGAAGGTCAGCGGCATGAGCTATGCGCTGATTACGGGCGTGCAGAAGATTAAGCTGGCAGGTGCGGAGAAACGGGCTTTTGCCCGCTGGGGCAATCTATACGCGAAGCAGGCCCGGATCACCTACAATCCGCCGGCTCTGATCCGGTATAACAATGTGATTACGACACTGCTCACACTGGCCGGCACGCTGCTTCTGTATTATACGGCGGTTAAAAGCGGCATTTCCGTGGCAGATTATTTTGCTTTCAATACGGCGTACGGTATGATCTCCGGCGCGTTTATGTCTTTGGCGGGGATCGCGCTTACCGCCGCGAATATCAAGCCGATCCTGGATATGGCAAAGCCGATCCTGGATACCGTGCCCGAAGTGTCCGAGGGTAAGCAGGTCGTCACTAAACTGTCCGGCGCTATTGAACTGAACAACGTATCGTTTCGCTACAATGAGAGTATGCCCAATGTGATAGATGATCTCTCCCTGAAAATCAAACCCGGTCAGTATGTGGCAATCGTGGGTTCAACAGGCTGCGGCAAATCCACTCTGATGCGGCTTATGCTGGGATTTGAAACGCCCCAGAAGGGAGCGATTTATTACGACGGCAAGGATCTGGCAGGCATTGATCTGAAATCACTGCGCCGCAGAGTCGGTACTGTGATGCAGAACGGCAAACTGTTCCAAGGGGATATCTTTTCCAATATCATCATTTCCGCGCCGTGGCTTACGCTGGACGACGCATGGGAGGCAGCGGAACTGTCCGGGATCGCGGACGATATCCGCAGAATGCCTATGGGCATGAATACGATGATCTCCGAGGGCAGCGGCGGTGTATCGGGCGGACAGCGGCAGCGTCTGATGATCGCCAGAGCGATCGCGCCGAAGCCGAAGATCCTGATGTTTGACGAGGCGACAAGCGCCTTGGATAATCTGACGCAGAAGAAGGTTTCCCAGTCTCTTGATCAGCTGAAATGCACGAGGATCGTGATCGCGCACCGGCTTTCCACGATCAAACAGTGCGACCGGATCATATATCTGGAAAAAGGGAAGATCATAGAGGACGGCACCTATGAGGAACTGCTGGAAAAGAACGGAAAATTCGCGGATCTGGTTGCGCGGCAGCGTCTGGACGATACGGCTTATGTCGGCAGAACGACAGCCTTTTAAATCGGCGAATTTTGGATTTTTTCAAATTTTTCAAAAAATTGCAGATTATTTACTAACAAAACAAAAAGATCTGCGTATCAACTGATGAAAGCAAAATGCAGTAAGGAGCGGCGGCAGAAAAGTCGCGGACGGTTAAGGAGTGAAAGTATGGCTCGAACGGAATCTTTCCTGCGCAAGCTGTTTGATTTTCAGCGCTTTGCCGGAAATAAGCGGCTGGACGAGATGATCCGTGCCGCCGAAGAGGCGGAGACCGGCAGGCAGCTGGAAGACAGCGAAATGAATCTGAACGCCGCGGGGGAAACCGACATACGGCGGCTGAAAGCGGAGGAGGATGAAACGCTATGAGCATAGACGTTACTCCTGAGACGCTTTATGAAACTTACCGCGATCCGGTAGCGCGTTATATAGGGGCGCGTGTACAGAACCCGCATGACCGGGAGGATCTTTTGCAGCAGGTTTTTTTAAACGCGATTGCCGCTTTAGATCGGTATGATCCCTCGCGCGCGGCGCCGGGCACTTGGATTTACATCATTACGCGGAATACGGTGATCGATTATTACCGAAAACAGGAACGGGAGCCGCTTCCGACGGAGTTAGAAGATTTCACGCTGTACGAAGCCGAAGCGGACGCCCGTCTGCTGACAGAGGAAACCCTGGAGGCGCTGGCGGAAGCACTGGAACAGCTTTCCAAACGGGAGCGGGACATTATCATTCTGCGGTTTTACCACGGCCTTTCCGCACAGGAAACCGCAAAACGCGTCGGCGTCAGCTATGCGAATGTCCGTTACCTGCAGTATGCGGCGCTGAAAAAACTGCGGCGCTGTCTGGAATAACCGGAAACGACGCTTGTGCGTTTCAAATAAATATTAATAAAAGGAGTGATCACGATGGATGAAGAGATGATTGCGAAATTGAGAGAAGCAAAGTCAGTGGAAGAAGTTTTTGCCATCTGTAAGGAATACGGGGGGGGGCAAAGAGCTGACTGAGGAGCAGGCCAGAGAGTTATTGAAAATAACCGGTAATGGAACCGGAGAACTGTCCGATGAGGATCTGGGAGCCGTTGCTGGCGGCGGTATTATTGATACGGTCAAGGAATGGTTCGGCAGTCTGTTCGGAAAATAAGAGGTAGGACTAGGCGGATTTTTTTAATGAGAAATCGACGCTTTTTCTTTAGGGGCTGTCGCGTCAGCTAACAGATGCAGCTGGGCGGCGGCCCTTTTTTTGTTCCGAGAGTGAGATTCCGCACCTGTGTCTATCCTTCCTGCAGAAGCCAGTCGATCAGATAAAGGGATTTAATCCCGTCATAAGAAGTGACATAGCTGCGGTCCATTGACAGGATGATTTTTTCATAATTATCCGGTATCATGCGCAGGGGCTTCAGTTCCCGTTCCCGGGTTTCAGGTGACAGCATGCTTTCTGTAACCTGGATATACAGCTTATCGTTGGGCTTTTCCGCTACAAAGTCGATCTCACGTTCTCCCAGTTTCCCGATATAGACGCGATAGTCGCGTCGAAGCAGTTCCAGAAATACGATATTTTCGATGATATGACCGCGATCCGCGTCCCGGTAGCCGAGCAGCATATTGCGAAAGCCCAGATCAACGATATAGTTTTTCCCCAGTGTTTTCAACAGTTGTTTCCCTTTTACATCATATCTGCCGACAGAATAAAAAATAAATGCGCTGCGCAGCATGGAAATGTATTTATCTACAGTCCTGCCCGCGATATGGTTATCCGTCCGATCCGGAATCTCGCCTTCCCGGGACAAAACATTTCCGATCTTATTTGGGGAAGTAATGCTGCCGATATTAGAGCAGAGGAACAGTACGATTTTTTGAAGGATTGTCTGATCGGTCTGTTTGCTGCGCTGCAGGATATCACGCAATACAACGGTAGCGTAGATTCCTTCCAACGCCTGATTGCTTCTTATTTCATTAAACTGATATTCCCGCAGGACAGGCATGCCGCCGAACTGCAGATATCTCTGAAACTTTTCTTCTGCTGTAACGGCAGTAGGAAACGAATAAAAATCTAAAAATTCCCGAAATGAAAGCGGCAGCATACGGATCTCCACATATCTGCCGGAAAGCAGCGTAGAAAATTCGGCAGAAAGCAGATAGGCATTGGAACCGGTGATATAGATATCAACGTCGAAATCGAGACGAAAAGATTCGATTGCCTTTTCCCAATGTTCTACCGCCTGAAGCTCATCAAAGATCAGGTAGGTTTTTCCGCTTTTCGGAATTCGTTCACTGAGATAATCGTAGAAAGCAAGATAATCCGAAAGGTCTCGGTAACGCAGAGATTCCAGATTCATATGGATAATATGGGAATCGGCGACTCCACTGTCGGACAGATATCGGTGAAACAGGTCAAGCAGGGAGGATTTGCCGCATCTGCGGATACCGGTGACAATCTTGACAAGGTCGACGTCTTTGTGTTGAATGAGTTGATTTAAATATGCAGGGCGGTTGATCAGTTCAGCCATCTTATGCCTCCTTTTTTCTTATAAGTATATCCAAAAAATCTAAAAAGTCAATAGCTTCTGATTTATAAGTCAGAAATTTCATGCATTATCTGGAGAATTCCCCGCGGATTCTGCCGCAGGCTGTTTCCGGAGTCCGCTTCCGGCTGCCGCCAGATAGACGGCTGCGATCAGAACGCAGCAGATCAGGTCCTCCGGGAAACCGGACAGAGGAAGCCGGCTTAAAAGGCAGAAATCCGCAAAATAAGCAATGCCGATTGCTAACAGCATGGCGTAGATCGGGCGAATGACGGTTTGATAGACGGAAATCGAAAGCCCGGTCTCTTTTTTTACGGCACGGTAGAGCAGAAAGGTTTCCGGAACCGTGCCTGCCAGCATTCCCCAGAGATAAGCGAGGATCCCGAATCTGGGGATCAGAAACAGAATGAACGCGATTTTGATCCCGGTGGAGATCATGCTGAAGGTAAAGGTGATCCCGGTTTTTCCCAGTCCGTTTAGGGTGCTTGCCAGCGTATTATTCGCGTACAGAAACGGGCAGAGCCAGGAGAGGACAATGATAAAATAACCGACCCGCTCATTATGAAAAATAGCGGCGCCGAACAGGTGTCCGTAAGTCGTAAATACGCCGGTGCAGAGAATTCCGATCAGCAGGCTGAAGGAAAGCGTTCTGGCGACTGTGTTCTGCAGATGGAGCTGGTGCTGGCTGCTTCTGGCGCCGGCCACTTCCGGCAGCAGCATGGAGGAGATCGCCTGGATCACGGACTGCGGGAACAGGACAAAAGGAAACGCCATGCCGGTTAAAACGCCGAAGGTGGCAAGGGCGCTGTCTTTCGTCATGCCGTAGACGCACAGCATAAACGGGATCAGAGTGGCCTCCGCGCTTTGCAGAAAGGTCAGAATTACACGGTTTAAGGTAAGCGGCATTGCCATGCCGAAGATATTCCGGGCTGTCTGCCGGCGGGAGAGGACGGGTGTCCGCGCCGGATTTTTAGGCTCCAGCTTCATAAAAATAAACATGACCAGAACGGAGATCAGTTCGCTGACGAGGGATCCCAGCATGGCATGGGTGGGGGTAAGCGGAAGCCGGTTCTGACTTTGTACTTTCCAGATACAGTATACGCAGATGATCTTGGTAAACTGTTCGATCAGCTGGGACACGGCGGGCAGGGAAGCCTTTTTCTGCCCCAGGTAGTAGCCGTTGATGCAGCCGTGAACCGCGGTAAAGGGAATGGAAAACGCCAGGTAGCGGATCAGCGAGGCGCAGTCCGGTTCATGTAAAATGAATGTGGAAAGCCAGGAGGCATTTACATATATTAAAATAGATGCCGGAACGCTCAAAACAAAAGAAAACAGGAACCCAACAGCCAGAGTCCGGCGTCTGTCTGACGGGTACTGTGCCACATACCGGGAGATCGCCGTGGAAATACCGCCGCAGCAAAAGGCATAACAGAATCCGGCAATCGTAAAAGAGAGCTGATACAGGCCCATTTGGCTGTCGCCCAGAGTGCGGGACAGAAAGATCCGGTAGAAAAAACCTGCCAGACGGGAAACGACGCCTGCCGCTGTTAAGATCAATGCGCCTTTGATAATGGGATTTTTGAGATTCATAATGATTTCCGGGAACTGTTTTGGTGTAATATATGAAAGGGAAAATTTGGATATGCAAAAAAGATAGGATTCGACGTCCGGAAACGGACAGAATGCGGTTGACAATTTCCTAGTAAAGTGGTATAAATTGAAGGGAAATCCATCAAACTGAATTTACGGCGATAGAAGCAATAGATTGATAAAGGAGATGAAGGCGTGAAACGATTTGTTTATATGGATAATGCGGCGACGACCAAAACGAGGAAGGAAGTTCTGGATGAGATGCTGCCGTATTTTGAGACTTATTACGGGAATCCGTCCAGCGTATATGAATTCGCGGGGAAAAGCAAAGCGGCTGTCGATCAGGCGAGAGATACCATCGCGGCGGCTCTGGGCGCCCAGAGTAAGGAGATCTATTTTACCGGCGGCGGTTCCGAGTCGGATAACTGGGCATTGAAGGCGATTGCCGAGGCAAAGAAAGAAAAGGGAAAGCATATCATTACGACGAAGATCGAACATCATGCGATCCTGCATACCTGCGCGTATCTGGAGAAGCAGGGATTTGAAGTGACCTATCTGGACGTAGATCAGTACGGGATGATCGATCTGGACGAACTGACAGGAGCGATCCGGGAGGACACCATTCTGATCTCCGTTATGTTTGCCAACAATGAGATCGGAACCATTGAACCGATCCGTCAGATCGGCGCGATCGCGAAAGAGCACGGGATTGTGTTCCACACAGACGCGGTACAGGCGTTCGGGCAGGTACCGATCAACGTAGATGAGATGCATATTGATCTGTTGAGCGCCAGCGGGCATAAATTAAACGGACCGAAGGGCATCGGTTTTCTGTACGCCAGAGAGAGTCTGAAGATCGGCTCGTTTATCCATGGCGGCGCGCAGGAGCGGAACCGCCGGGCCGGTACGCATAATGTGCCCGGGATCGTCGGCTTGGGCGCTGCGACCCGGATCGCGATGGAGACGATGGAAGAACGGAGAAAGCAGGAGACAAAGCTGAGGAATCATTTGATCCGGCGGATCTTAGAGGAGGTTCCCCATGTGAGACTGAACGGACATTCTTCTGAGAGACTGCCGAATAACGCCAATTTCTGTTTCCGGTTTATCGAAGGCGAGTCTCTGCTGATCATGCTGGATATGAAGGGGATCTGCGCATCCAGCGGTTCCGCCTGCACTTCCGGCTCTCTGGATCCGTCTCACGTACTGCTGGCCATCGGCCTGCCGCATGAGATCGCGCACGGCTCCCTGCGTCTGACGATTTCGCATGAGACGACGTTAGAGGATGTGGATTATGCGGTTGACTGCATTAAGGAGATTGTAGTAAAATTAAGAGAGATGTCTCCTCTGTATACGGATTTCTTAAAAGAAAACCAGAATCAATAAAGTTTGGATAAAGAAAGGTGAGTTGGTATGTACAGCGAAAAAGTCATGGATCATTTCAGCAACCCGAGAAATATGGGTGAGATCGAGAATCCGAGCGGCATGGGTACCGTAGGAAATGCGAAATGCGGCGATATTATGAGAATGTATCTGGATATTGATGAAAACGGGATCATCCGGGACTGTAAGTTTAAAACCTTTGGCTGCGGAGCCGCGGTCGCTACCAGCAGTATGGCGACGGAGCTGGTGAAGGGCAAGTCCATTCAGGAGGCCCTGCAGGTTACCAATAAGGCGGTTATGGAAGCGCTGGACGGCCTGCCGCCGGTGAAAGTACATTGTTCGCTGCTGGCGGAGGAAGCCATTCACGCGGCGCTTTGGGATTACGCGGAAAAGAACGGGATCGTGATCGAGGGGCTGCAGAAACCAAAGAATGATATCAGTGATGAAGAATAAAGGAAGTGGGACAATTTGTCCCATTTCTTTTTATTTTAGGGTTCCTTTTTTTTCAAGTTTATGCTATTCTTATTATGTTGAGGTTTTGCGGACAGCAAGATCGGGGAAAGGCATGAACAGATATGGATGATTTAAAGAGAGTGCTGCTGAAACTGAGCGGCGAAGCGCTTGCAGGTGAGAAAAAGACCGGATTTGACGAGGCGACCTGTGTGAATGTCGCGAAGCAGGTCAGACAGCTGACGGACGCCGGAGTGGAAGTCGCCATTGTGATCGGCGGCGGTAATTTCTGGCGGGGACGGACCAGCGAGAAGATCGACCGGACGAAGGCGGACGCCATCGGTATGCTGGCGACGGTAATGAACTGTATTTATGTATCGGAGATCTTCAGAACGGAGGGAATGGCGACGCAGGTGCTGACGCCGTTTGCGTGCGGTTCGTTTACGGAGCTGTTTTCCAAGGATCGGGTGAATCAGTATTTCGCGGAAGGAAAGGTTCTTTTCTTCGCGGGCGGAACGGGACATCCCTATTTTTCCACGGATATGGGAATGGCGCTGCGGGCTATTGAGATCGACGCGGACTGCATTCTGGCGGCCAAGGCGATCGACGGCGTCTATGACAGTGATCCGCTGAAGAATCCGGCAGCTAAGAAGTACGATACGCTGACGTTTCAGGAGATCGTGGATCAGAAGCTGGGCGTGATCGATCTGGCGGCGTCCGTATTGTGTATGGAGAATCATATGCCAATGAAGATTTTTGGCTTAAATGAGGATAACAGTATTGTCAATGCGGTGACCGGACATTTTACCGGAACCGATATCCATTGACCAAAGAAAGGAAAGGGAACATGAGCGATTTAGCAATTTACGAAGAGAAAATGGATAAGGCGATCGACGCGCTGCTGGGGGAGTTTAATTCCATCCGCGCAGGCCGTGCCAATCCGCATATTCTGGATAAGATCCGGATCGATTATTACGGGGTGCCGACGCCGCTGCAGCAGATCGGCAACATTTCCGTGCCGGAGGCGAGAATGATCGTGATCCAGCCCTGGGATATGAGCGCGGTCAGCGCCATTGAGAAGGCGATTCAGACTTCGGATCTGGGACTGACGCCGACGAACGACGGCAAGGTGATCCGTCTGGTATTTCCGGAACTGACGGAGGACCGGAGAAAGGAACTGGCGAAAGAGACCAAGAAGAAGGGGGAGAACGCCAAGGTTGCCATCCGGAATATCCGCCGGGACGCCAACGACGCGTTCAAAAAACAGAATAAGGACAACGAGATCTCTGAAGATGAGCTGAAGAATTTAGAGGACAAGGTGCAGAAGCTGACAGATAAATATGTGGCTATGGTCGATAAGGAAGTAGAGGCTAAGACGAAAGAGATCATGACGGTTTAGGTCAGGTATATTTGACAAAACAGGAGACAGTGCCTTGACAGGTGTTGTCTCCTTTCACTTTTTGGTAACAATATCAATGTAAGATAGGAGCAGACATGGCTAAGAAAAAAGAAGAAAAAGAGCTGGTGATCCCCAGACATGTGGCGATCATTCTGGACGGAAACGGCAGATGGGCCAAAAAACGGTTTCTGCCGAGAACCGCGGGGCATGCGGTCGGCGCCAAAAATCTGGAGAAGATCTGCCGGATCGCTTATGAGGTCGGGATCCAGTATCTGACCGTATATGCGTTTTCTACAGAGAACTGGAACCGTTCCAAAGACGAAGTCGATACGATCATGAAACTTTTGGATGACTATCTGAATACCTGTATCCAGACGGCCAATGAAAATAAGATGTGCTGTCAGGTCATCGGAGATATTACCCGGCTGCGGCCGGATATGCAGAAGCGGATCGCGGCGCTGGAAGAAGCGACGAAGGACAATCCGGGCCTGCATTTTAATATTGCGATCAATTATGGAGGCCGGGACGAACTGGTGCGGGCTGCGAAGCGGATGACGGCGGACGCCAGAGACGGCAGACTGGACCCAGAGAAGCTGGATCAGGAAGTATTTAATTCTTATCTGGATACCAAGGACAGTCCGGACCCGGATCTGCTGATCCGGACCAGCGGGGAAGAGCGCTTATCCAATTTTCTGCTGTGGCAGCTGGCGTATACGGAGTTTTATTTTACGGATGTGCTGTGGCCGGATTTTGACAAGGCGGAGCTGATGCGGGCGATTGAAAAATATAATACGAGAGACCGCCGGTATGGCGGCGTAAAACAATAGAGAAACAAAAAGGAGAGTACAATGGCGGTAAAAAACCTGATGACAAAATCTTTTGTAGAGCGGACGATCAGCGGGATCGGACTGGTGATCATCGCGCTGGTGACGATCATTTTGGGAGGCGATGTACTGCTGGTCACAGTCGGTCTGGTTTCTCTGGCAGGCCTGTTTGAACTGTACCGCGTTTTTCAGATCCAGAATACAATGGCGGGAATTTTGGGATATGCGGGTACCCTGGCCTATTATCTGTTGCTGCGGTTTGGCCTGCAGCGTTATATCGTGATCGAACTGGTAGTTTGCCTGATGTTGCTCATGGCGGTTTATGTAGTTACCTTTCCCCGGTTTCAGACCCAGCAGATCATGATGGGACTGTTCGGGCTGGTCTATGTGCCGGTCATGCTGTCGTACATTTACCAGGTTCGGCTTGGCGAAAACGGCGCCTATGCGGTATGGCTGATCTTTTTATGCTCCTGGGGGAGCGACACCTGCGCTTATCTCGCGGGCGTTACCATGGGCAGACATAAGATGACGCCGGTGTTAAGTCCGAAGAAATCGGTGGAAGGCGCCATTGGAGGCGTGCTCGGAGCGGCGCTGCTCGGATTCCTCTATGCGCTGGCGATCTATCATACGGGAAAAGAGCTTTGGACCTATCCGGTCATCTGCGCGGTTGGAGCGCTGATTTCCATGATCGGGGATCTGGCGGCTTCCGCGATCAAGCGCAATCACGATATTAAGGATTACGGGAAACTGATTCCCGGACACGGCGGGATTATGGACCGGTTTGACAGTGTGATCTTTACTGCGCCGGTCATCTGGCTTTTACTGGATCTGATGCATTAGATATGGAAATGGAGGTACACGTGAAGAAAATAGCGATACTGGGTTCTACCGGCTCGATCGGTACACAGACTTTGGAAATTGTACGGGCGAACGCGGATCTTGCGGTAACGGCGCTGGCCGCCGGTTCCAATATTACGCTGCTGGAGCAGCAGGCGCGGGAGTTTCATCCGTCCGTTGTCGCCGTATGGGATACAGAAAAGGCAAAGGAGCTGGCGGTAAAGCTGAACGATCTGCCGGTTCGGGTCGTAAGCGGAATGGAAGGCCTGCTGGAGGCGGCTGCGGAACCGCAGGCGGAGATCGTGGTAACTGCGGTTGTGGGGATGATCGGGATTCGTCCTACCATTGCGGCAATCGAAGCCGGCAAAGAGATCGCACTTGCCAACAAGGAAACTTTGGTGACTGCCGGGCATATCATTATACCACTGGCAGAAAAAAGAGGGGTCGGCATCTATCCGGTAGACAGTGAGCACAGTGCGATTTTTCAGTGCTTAAACGGAGAAAACCGGAAGAAGATTCACAAGATCCTGCTGACGGCGTCCGGCGGCCCTTTCCGCGGAAAAAAGCGGGAGGAGCTTCAGGACATTACGCCGGAACAGGCGCTCAGACATCCAAACTGGAGCATGGGCAGAAAAATCACCATCGATTCTGCTACTATGGTAAATAAAGGACTGGAAGTGATCGAAGCCAAATGGCTGTTTGGCGTGGAGCCGGATCGGATCCAGGTGGTGGTGCAGCCGCAGAGCCTGATCCATTCTATGGTGGAATTTGAGGACGGCGCCGTCATGGCGCAGCTTGGCACGCCGGATATGAAGCTTCCGATCCAGTACGCGCTGTTTTATCCGGACAGACGTCCGATGGACGCGAAACGGGTGGATTTTACGGCGCTGCGTTCCATTGATTTTTCCGTGCCGGATCTGGAGACCTTTACCGGGCTGGCGCTTGCTTATGAAGCGGGCCGGATCGGCGGTTCTCTGCCGACGGTGCTGAATGCGGCCAATGAAAAGGCGGTTGCCTTATTTCTGGACGGAAAGATCAGGTTTCTGGAGATCGCGGATATCATCGCGGACTGTATGTCCGCGCACAGGAATATCGAAAATCCCTCTGTCGCGGATATTCTGGAAACGGAACAGGAAACCTATGAAAGAATCGGCCGGCGCTGGCCTGTATGAAAGATCAAACGGTTAAGTGGGAGAAATTATGAATATCATCAGTATTATTATCGCGATTATCATTTTCAGTATTTTGATCCTGATCCATGAGTTCGGGCATTTTCTGCTGGCGAAAAAGAACGGGGTCTGCGTCATTGAATTTTCATTGGGAATGGGTCCCAGACTGCTCAGCTTTAAAAAGGGAGAGACCCGCTATTCGCTGAAAGCGATCCCCTTTGGCGGTTACTGTATGATGCTCTCTGATGAAATGCTGAATGAGGAAAATGAGATCGAAGAAGGCTATGATATGGAGCGCTCCTATGATAAAAAGAGCGTCTGGGCGCGGATCTCTATTATTGCGGCAGGTCCCATTTTTAACTTTCTGCTGGCGTTCGTGGCGGCAATTATCGTGATCGGGTTTACCGGGATGGACCCGGCGTTTGTAGATCAAGTGGAGGCGGATTCTCCGGCGGCGCAGGCAGGATTGGAACCCGGAGATGTGATTACCCGCTATAACGGTGTGAAGGTCTCCGTAGGCAGGGATATTTATCTGGAAGAATATTTGAATCCGACAGGCAAATCCCCAATCGAACTGACTGTGGAGCGGGACGGGGAAGAAATCAATCTGACGGTTCAGCCGGCGGAAAAACAGGCGTTCTATCTCGGAATGCAGTATCAGGCAGATGAGGATCCCGCGTCCGTTACGGTATCGGAAAACAGCGCCTTGGAACAGGCAGGCGTTAAGACCGGGGATGTCATCACGAAGATAGACGGAACCGAAATACCGAACGGAAAGGAGATGTCCGCATATTTTCGTGCCCATCCGATCTCGCAGACGCCGATCGCAGTTACGGTGGAACGGGACGGGGCTTCCATGGAATTTATGGTAACGCCGCAGGCACAGACTTATTATGAAACCGGATTTACCTATAATCTGTATAAGCTGGCCGGTAAAAATCTGAACATTACCGTAGACAGCGTGGCGGCGGACGGCGCGGCGGCGCAGGCTGGCCTTACGGAATCGGATCGGATCGTTTCAGTAAACGGAAGGACGGTCGTGCCCGGTATGGGAAATGCCATTTATGATCAGATCCTGGATTCCAAAGGGGCGCCGCTTTCCTTAGAAGTAGAGGATGCGGACGGAAATAAAAGGAGTTTGACGATCACTCCGAAAAAAGTGGAGGCAGAGAATGCGGATTCAGAAGACACCTATGATATGGGCTTTACCTGTACTATGCTTTACGAAGGAAAAAATGGACTGGATGTGCTCGGCGGCAGCTTTACGGAGATCGCCTATCAGGTGAGGACCACGTTCAGAAGTCTGGCCGGACTTTTTACCGGGAAGGTCGGCGTGAAGGATATGTCCGGTCCTGTGGGAATCGTGGATGTGATCTCCGATACCGTGGAGGAAACCAGTTCGGAAGGAATCGGACTTACTTTGCTGACGCTGCTTAATTTCCTGATCCTGCTGAACGCCAATCTGGCAGTGATGAATCTGCTGCCGCTGCCTGCCATAGACGGCGGGAAACTGGTATTTTTACTGATCGAAGCGATCCGCGGAAAACCGGTTCCGAGAGAGAAGGAAGGCATGGTGCATTTTGTGGGGATGATCCTGCTTATGCTCCTGATGGTATTTATCCTGTATCAGGATATCGTAAAATTATTCCAATAGAAAAATGAGGAAATGAGATGGAGAGAAAACAGACCAAAACGGTTCGGATCGGAGACCGCGTGATCGGCGGCGGCAATCCGGTTCTGATCCAGTCTATGACAAATACGAAAACAGAAGATGCGGCGGCGACTGTGGCACAGATCCATGCGCTGGAGCAGGCGGGCTGTGAGATCATCCGCTGCGCGGTTCCTACGATGGAAGCGGCAAAGGCGCTGAGAGAGATCAAGAAGCAGATCTCCATTCCGCTGGTAGCGGACATTCATTTCGATTACCGCCTCGCGATTGCCGCGATCGAAAACGGGGCCGATAAGATCCGGATCAATCCGGGCAATATCGGAAGCAGAGAGCGCGTCAAAGCAGTCGTGGATGCGGCAAAGGAACGGGGCATCCCCATCCGGGTGGGAGTCAACAGCGGTTCGCTGGAAAAACCGATCCTGGAGAAATACGGCAGTGTGACGGCGGAAGGGATTCTGGAGAGCGCACTGGATAAGGTGCATCTGATCGAGGATCTGGGGTATGACAATCTGGTGATCAGCATTAAGTCCTCGGATGTGATGATGTGTGTAAAAGCGCATGAACTGATCGCGCAGAAAACAGACTATCCGCTGCATGTGGGGATCACGGAAGCGGGGACGGTGATCTCCGGCAATATCAAGTCCGCCATCGGACTGGGCCTGATCTTAACTCAGGGGATCGGAGATACCATCCGGGTATCGCTGACCGGCGATCCGGTGGAAGAGGTAAAATCAGCAAAGCTGATCCTGCGGACGCTGGGACTGCGGAAAACAGGGATTCAGGTGGTATCCTGCCCGACCTGCGGGCGTACCCGGATCGATCTGATCGGACTTGCCAATCAGGTAGAGACGATGGTGCAGAAATATGACCATTTGAATATCAAGGTGGCGGTCATGGGCTGTGCGGTAAACGGACCGGGGGAAGCCAGAGAAGCGGATATCGGGATCGCGGGCGGAATCAATGAAGGCCTTTTGATCCGGCACGGAGAAATTGTACGGAAGGTACCGGAGGCGGAACTGCTGGAAGTTCTGGAGGATGAACTGAAACACTGGAACGCGTAAGCGCCGGTAAGGAGAAAACGGATGGAAACCGGAAAGAAATTTTTTGATGTCTTTGAAGAATTAAAACTGAATCGGGATACCGCGGAATTGTTTCGGCCGGTAGAGGTAGTGCGCGTTACGACGAATCAGAAGCGGAATGCCGTCCGGATCTATATTTCCAGCCGGCATCTGATCCACAAGCAGAAGATCTTTGAAGTGGAATCCGCCGTGCAGAAACAGTTTTTTTCGGGAAATCCGGTTTCGGTTAAGATCATGGAAGATTACAGGCTGTCCGCCCAGTACCGCGCGGAAACCCTGTATCAGACATACATAGACAGTATTTTATGGGAGATTGCGGCGTACAGTCCTGTGATGTGCAGCCTGCTAAAGTCTGCCAAGGCTGAATTTATGACGGACGGCGTGCTTCAGCTGAAAGTGCCGCAGTCCATTGCGTCAGACGGAAAAGCAGATGAACTGAAAGCCATTTTAGAAAAGATATTCACGGAGCGCTGTCATGTTCCACTGGAAGTGGAATTTGTCATTTCTGAAGCAGAGCGGAGCCATTACGCGGAAGAAAATGAGCAGAGAATGAAACTGGAAGTGCGGGCTATTTCCGAACGGCAGGCCGGACGGGGGCGTCCGGAGAAAACGGAAGCGGCAGAGCCGGAGGACGGGGAGCCCCTGCTTTTTACGGAGGAATCGCCGGAATCCGCGCAGATGCAATCAGCAGAAGCGGGACAGCCGGCTGCGGCGAAACCTGTCCGGAAAAAGGCACAGACGACGTCCGGAGACAGACAGAAGAAATATACGGGTAAGAAATCCGTGGATAAGCAATCCACAGAAAAACGGTACGCAATCCGGCGTTCTGATGATCCGGATGTCATTTACGGACGCGGCTTCAGCGGTGAAGAGAAAGAAATCTCGATTTCGCAGATTGAAGGCGAAGCGGAAGAAGTGACGATCCGCGGGAAAGTGATTTCGGTTGACAGCCGGGAGATTCGGGGAGAAAAGACGCTTTTGATGTTTTCGGTTACGGACTTTACGGATTCGATCACGGTAAAAATGTTTCTGCGGAATGAAAATCTGGAGGAAGTTAAGCCGGAGATCAGCAAGGGGAAATTTCTGCGGATTAAAGGGATTACAACGGTAGACCGGTTTGACGGAGAAATTACGATCGGCTCTGTAACCGCGATAAAAAAAATCGGAGATTTTACGGAAACCCGAAAGGACAACAGTCTGCATAAGCGGGTGGAGCTGCACTGTCATACTAAAATGAGCGATATGGACGGCGTATCTTCGGCCAAGGACCTGATCAGCCGCGCTATCGCTTACGGGCATAAGGCGCTCGCCATTACCGATCACGGCGTGGTACAGGGCTTTACCGACGCGTTTCACGCGATTCAGGGGATCGAACGGGATTATAAGAAAAACGGAAAGAAACTGGATTTTAAGATCATTTACGGCATGGAGGCTTATCTGGTAGATGATCTAAAGGAAATCATCGTCAACGCCACGGAAGACTCTCTGAAAACAGATTTTGTCGTATTTGATCTGGAGACCACAGGCTTCAGCCCGGTGACGAACCGGATCATAGAGATCGGCGCGGTAAAGATCTCTAACGGGAAGATCACAGATTCGTTTGAAACCTTTGTCAATCCGCAGGTTCCGATCCCGTTTCGGATTGAACAATTGACGGAGATCAACGACGCTATGGTGATCGACGCGCCGCAGATCGAAACGGTATTGCCGCAGTTTCTGGAATTCGCGAAGGACTGTGTGCTGATCGCGCATAACGCGGATTTCGATATGAGTTTTATTCAGGAGAACTGCAGGCGCATTGGAATTTCCCGGGAATTTGTTTACGGAGATACGGTTGCCATGTCCCGGGTACTGCTTCCGAACCTGACCCGGCATAAGCTGGATACCGTGGCGAAAGCGGTAGGAGTCAGTCTGCAGCATCATCACAGAGCGGTGGATGACGCCCGGTGTACGGCGGAGATTTTTGTAAAGTTTATCCAGATGTATGAGGAGCGGGGCGTACATACTTTAAAAGAAGTCAATGCGTACAGCAAGTCTACGCCGGAGCTGGTTCAGAAGCTCCCTACCTATCACGCGATCCTTCTGGCCGCCAGTGAAGTCGGGCGCGTTAATTTATATGAATTGGTTTCAAACTCGCATCTGGTCTATTATAAAAGCCGTCCCCGTGTGCCGAAAAGCGATTTCTTAAAACACAGGGAAGGTCTTCTGATCGGAAGCGCCTGTGAAGCCGGGGAACTGTATCAGGCGATCTTAGGCGGAAGAGAGGAAAAGGAAATCGCCAGACTGGTGGATTTTTATGATTATCTGGAGATCCAGCCTATCGGCAACAATGCGTTTATGATCGAAAGCGATCAGTACAGTGTGGAATCCGAAGAGCAACTGAGAGCGTATAACCGGCGCATCGTAGCGCTGGGAGAGCAGTTTCATAAGCCGGTAGTCGCGACTTGTGATGTGCATTTTCTGGACCCGGAGGATGAAATATACCGGCGGATCATCATGGCCGGAAAAGGGTTTAAGGACGCGGATAATCAGGCGCCGCTTTATCTGCGGACGACGGAGGAAATGCTGGAGGAATTTTCCTACCTCGGGGAGAAAAAGGCATATGAGGTAGTGGTAGAGAATACAAACCGGATTGCCGATCTGTGTGAACCGATCGAACCGGTCCGCCCGGATAAATGTCCGCCGGTGATTGAAAATTCAGACGAGACTCTGCGAAAGATCTGTTACGACAGGGCGCATGAAATGTATGGAGATCCGCTGCCGGAAATCGTTGAAAACCGTCTGGAGCACGAATTAAATTCTATTATCAAAAACGGATTTGCCGTGATGTATATTATCGCGCAGAAACTGGTGTGGAAGTCCAATGAAGACGGTTATCTGGTAGGCTCCCGGGGGTCTGTCGGCTCCTCCTTTGTGGCGACTATGGCGGGAATTACGGAGGTAAATCCGCTTAAGCCGCATTATTACTGCAGGCATTGTCATTTTGTGGATTTTGACTCGGATCTGGTCAATGCGCATCTGGGAGGCGCCGGATGCGACTTGCCGGACCGCGACTGCCCCAACTGCGGAAAACCGCTGATCAAAGACGGATTTGATATTCCCTTTGAGACGTTTTTGGGATTTTACGGGGACAAGGAGCCGGATATCGATTTGAATTTTTCCGGAGAATACCAGAGTAAGGCGCATGCCTATACGGAAGTGATCTTTGGAAAAGGACAGACTTATCGTGCCGGAACCATCGGCACGCTGGCGGATAAAACGGCGTTTGGCTATGTGAAGAATTATTTTGAAGAGCGGGGAGACCGCAAGCGAAAATGCGAGATCGACCGGATTGTGGAAGGATGTACCGGAGTCCGGCGGACGACCGGACAGCATCCGGGCGGTATCGTGGTGCTGCCTCATGGGGAAAACATCAACTCTTTTACGCCGGTTCAGCACCCCGCCAATGATATGACGACGAATATTGTCACAACGCATTTTGATTATCATTCCATCGACCATAACCTGCTAAAGCTGGATATTCTGGGGCATGATGATCCTACGATGATCCGGATGCTGCAGGATCTGACTGGGATCGATCCGTTACAGATCAGCCTGGACGACAAAAAAGTGATGTCTCTGTTTTTAAATACAGAGGCGCTGGGCGTTACGCCGGAAGAACTGCGCGGCGTAGAACTGGGCTGTATGGGAGTGCCGGAGTTTGGTACCGAATTTGTAATCGGAATGTTAAAGGATACCCGGCCGACCAAATTCGCGGATCTGGTCCGGATCTCCGGCCTGTCCCACGGTACGGATGTATGGCTGGGCAACGCGCAGACGCTGATCGAGGAAGGAAAAGCGACCATTTCCACGGCAATCTGTACCAGAGATGATATTATGACTTATCTAATCAATCAGGGCGTGGAAGCCGGACTGGCATTTAAGATCATGGAATCCGTGCGGAAAGGAAAAGGTCTGACGGAAGAATGGGAAGCGGAAATGACCGCCAACGGCGTGCCGGACTGGTATATCTGGTCCTGTAAGAAGATTAAATATATGTTCCCGAAAGCTCACGCCGCCGCTTATGTTATGATGGCGTTTCGGATTGCATGGTTTAAAGTATATCAGCCGCTTGCCTACTATTGCGCGTTTTTCAGTATTCGGGCGAAGGCGTTTGATTACAGCCTGATGTGTCAGGGACAGAAGCGGCTGGAATTGTATATGGATGATTACGAGCGGCGGAACGAAAGAAAAGAACTGACCAAAAATGAGGAAGACCAGCTCAGGGATATGAAGATTGTTCAGGAAATGTATGCCAGAGGATTTGATTTTGTGCCGATTGATCTGTCGAAGGTACAGGCGCATAAATTTCAGATTATTGACGGAAAGCTGATGCCGTCGCTGGACGCGATTTCCGGTATGGGAGATATCGCGGCCGATGCGGTCGTGGAGGCGGTAAAAGACGGCCCGTTCCTTTCTAAGGACGATTTCCGGCAGCGGACGAAAGTCTCCAAGTCCCTGATTGATCTCATGACAGATCTGGGAATTTTGGAGGATCTGCCGGAAAGCAATCAGTTGTCGCTGTTTGACTTTACGGCGTAGAAAACCGGATTTTTGTATCAAACACGGTTGGTCCGCATATACTATCCAAAAGAGCAGAAGGAATTGCTTTGATTATGGAAATCTATGTAGTAAATCCCGGTGATACAGTGGACTCTGTGGCACAGCGTTACGGCGTGCAGACAGAGTCCATTTTATATGCCAATCAAATTCCCTATCCCTATCAGCTGGCGATCGGCCAGGCGCTTTTGATTCCCGACGGGCAGGAAGCGGAAGAACAGAGGAATATTGCGGTGAACGGTTACGCCTATCCGTTTATCAGTCCATGGGTGCTGCAGCAGACGCTGCCGTATTTAACTACCTTATCTGTTTTTTCTTACGGATTTACGGCAGAAGGGGAACTGCTGCCGCCGCAGACGGACGACAGCCTGATGATCGAACTGGCTTTGCAGGCGCAGACAGCGCCGGTCCTGACGTTAACGCCTTTTGGCCCGGACGGAAGATTTAACAACAATCTGATCCAGGCAGTGGTGAATAATCAGGAGGCAAAGGAGCGTTTATACGGAGAACTGCTTGCCGCTATGGCGCAAAAAGGATTCCGGGGGACAGATGTGGATTTTGAGTTTATCCTGGCGGAGGATCGGGACGCCTTTACGGAGTTTGTCCGGGAAATGCGGGAGCGCTTTAATGCGCAGGGATATACGGTTTCCGTGGCGCTGGCGCCCAAGACTTCCGCTGACCAGCCGGGGCTGTTGTATGCGGGAAAGGACTACGCGGGACTGGGAGCAGCGGCAGACTGGGTTCTCTTAATGACGTATGAGTGGGGATATACATATGGCCCGCCCATGGCGGTGGCGCCCATCAATCAGGTCCGCCGGGTAGTCGAGTATGCCCTGACAGAAATTCCGGCGGAAAAAATTGATCTGGGAATCCCCAATTATGGCTATGACTGGCCGCTTCCTTATGAGCGGGGCGTTACGGCTGCCAAGACGATCGGAAATGTGGAGGCGGTTCAGATTGCGATTGCGAACGCCGCGGTCATTCAGTTTGATGAAACGGCGCAGTCTCCGTTTTTCTATTATGAAGCAGACGGAATCCAACATGAGGTGTGGTTCGAGGACGTGCGCAGCATGCAGGCGAAATTTGACCTGATCAATGCATATGGCCTGCGCGGGGCGGGGTACTGGCAGATCATGCGGCTGTTTTGCGCAAACTGGCTGCTGCTGGCCGATCAGTTTGAGATCAGAAAAGGGTAAATGCACTCTATACAGCAGATTGGAATTGTGCTAAAATAGGACAGGATAAAACAGAGATGGAGGAAATCCGGGATATGGAATTTCAGAAGATTGAGAAGATACAGGAAGGAAACTATATTACCCGTTATGATCTGACCTATGAAACGGCCGATCATCAGAAAAAGGTATATGAAATGATCAGCCGGGATAAGCATATGGACGGATTCAGGGAACTGACGGAGAGAAAAGTGGATGCGGTCGTGCTGATCATGCACGATGCGTCAGGAGAAAAGGTTTTGTTAAACCGCGAATACCGGATGGCGACCGGGAGGTTCGTATATAACTTTCCGGCGGGACTGATCGATGAAGGCGAGGAGCCCATGCAGAGCGCTGCGCGGGAACTGAAAGAAGAAACCGGGCTGGATCTGATCCGGGTGGACGATCTGATTGGAGAAAGTTACAGCGCGGTGGGCTTTTCCAATGAGAAAAACGTATGTGTGGTAGGCGTAGCAGACGGCCAGTTCGCGGCAAGCAGTTCTGCGGTAGAAGAAATCGAAGCCGGCTGGTATACAAAAGAGCAGGTTCGCTGCCTGTTAAAGACGGAACCGTTTGCCGCCAGAACGCAGGCGTATTGTTATCTCTGGTCCAAAAAATAAAGTGCAGAAAACAGTTGCATTTTTATGCATGGTAATGGTATAATCTTTACAATTTGAGGTTATTTACAGAAAAGAACCGGGGCGTATAAAAAATTACCGTAACCGTTAATATTTGCAAAGGTTAAGTGACAGAAAGGACGTGTAATATTTATGAAAGCTTTTCTTATTTTGGAAGACAAGACTGTGTTTTCGGGAACTTCCATCGGTTCAGCCAGAGAAGTCATCAGTGAGATCGTATTTAATACTTCCATGACTGGCTATCTGGAGGTGCTTACAGATCCTTCCTATGCAGGGCAGGCAGTTTGTATGACCTATCCCCTGATCGGGAATTATGGTATTTGTCATGCGGATATGGAATCTGAAAAGCCCTGGCTGGACGGATATATTGTGAGAGAATTATCCAGAGTACCCAGTAATTTCCGAAGTGAAGATACCATTCAGCATTTCCTGGAGGAGCATGATATTCCGGGGATTGCCGGTATTGACACGCGGAAGCTGACGAAGATCCTGCGGGAAAAGGGTACGATGAACGGTATGATCACGACCAATGCGGATTTTGATCTGGAGCAGGTCACAGAAAAGCTGAAAGCCTATAAGCCAACCGGCGTTGTTAAGAAAGTTTCCTGTACGCAGAAGTCAGTGCTGCCGGGAGATGGATATAAAGTAGCACTGATGGATTTCGGCGCTAAGAAAAATATTGCGCGCTGTCTGAACCAAAGAGGGTGTCAGGTCACTACCTATCCGGCGGTTACGTCTGCCGCCGAGATCCTGGCGGACAAGCCGGACGGGATCATGCTTTCGAACGGACCGGGAGATCCGTCGGAAGTAACCGATATCATTCGGGAGATCCGGAAGCTGTATGAGTCAGATGTGCCGATCTTTGCGATCTGCCTGGGACATCAGCTGATGGCACTGGCGACCGGAGCGCAAACCTATAAATTAAAATACGGACACCGCGGCGGCAATCATCCGGTTAAGGATCTGCAAAGCGGCAAAGTTTATATTTCTTCCCAGAATCACGGTTACGCGGTGGATGCGGATACGGTAGATCCGGATATCGCCGAGGTAGCGTTTTCCAATGTCAATGATAAAACGGTGGAAGGTCTGCGGTATAAAAATAAGGATATCTTTACGGTACAGTTCCATCCGGAAGCCTGTCCGGGACCGCAGGATTCCAATACCCTGTTTGATCTGTTTATCAAAATGATGGAGGTGAAGAAACATGCCTAAGAATCCGAATATCAAAAAAGTAATGGTGATTGGTTCCGGACCGATCGTAATCGGACAGGCGGCGGAATTTGATTACGCGGGCACACAGGCATGCCGTTCTCTGAAAGAGGAAGGAATGGAAGTAGTGCTGGTCAATTCCAATCCCGCCACCATCATGACGGATAAAGACATTGCGGACCGCGTCTATATCGAACCGCTGACGGTTCCGGTGCTGGAACAGCTGATCTTAAAAGAGAAGCCGGACAGCCTGCTGCCTACGCTGGGCGGACAGGCCGGCCTGAATCTGGCAATGGAGCTGGAAGAAAAGGGATTTTTAAAGGAAAACGGCGTCCGTTTGATCGGAACGACTTCACAGACCATTAAGAAAGCGGAAGACCGTCTGGAATTTAAGGAAACCATGGAAAAGATCGGCGAGCCGATCGCCCCGTCTCTGGTTGTGGAGAATGTGGAAGACGGCGCTGCCTTCGCGCAGCAGATCGGTTATCCCGTAGTTTTGCGTCCTGCCTATACGCTGGGCGGAAGCGGCGGCGGGATCGCGCATAACTATCAGGAACTGGTGGAGATCCTGGAAAACGGTCTTCGGTTAAGCCGTGTGGGGCAGGTTCTGGTGGAACGCTGCATCGCGGGCTGGAAAGAGATCGAATACGAGGTGATGCGGGACAGTGTGGGAAACTGCATTACTGTATGTAATATGGAAAATATCGACCCGGTCGGCGTACATACCGGTGACAGTATCGTTGTGGCGCCGTCTCAGACCCTGGGAGATAAAGAATATCAGATGCTGCGTACTTCCGCGCTGAATATCATCAGTGAACTGAATATTACCGGCGGCTGTAATGTGCAGTACGCGCTGCATCCGACCAGTTTTGAGTATTGCGTGATCGAAGTGAATCCCCGTGTGAGCCGGTCCTCCGCGCTGGCTTCTAAAGCGACAGGCTATCCCATTGCCAAGGTGGCCGCGAAGATCGCCCTCGGCTATACGTTAGATGAGATCAAAAACGCGATTACCGGCAAGACTTACGCCAGCTTTGAGCCGACTTTGGATTACTGTGTAGTGAAGATCCCCAGACTGCCCTTTGATAAGTTTATCAGCGCCAGCCGGAAACTGACCACACAGATGAAGGCAACCGGTGAAGTAATGAGTATCTGTACCAATTTCGAGGGTGCTCTGATGAAAGCGATCCGTTCGCTGGAGCAGCATGTGGAATGTCTGCTGGACTATGATTTTTCCGGTCTGGATCATGACGATCTGCTGCATCAGCTGAGTATTGTGGATGATCGCCGGATCTGGGTGATCGCGGAAGCAATCCGTAAGGGAATCTCCTATGAGCAGATCCATGCAATGACGCAGATTGACGTATGGTTTATTGATAAGATCGCCATTTTGGTGGAAATGGAACAGTGGCTGAGAACGGAACCGCTGACGCCGGAACTGCTGGCAGAGGCAAAGCGGATCGAGTTTCCGGATACGGTCATTGCCAGACTTACGGGCAAAACGGCTGCGGAAGTGAAGGCGATGCGGAAGGAAAACGGGATCATACCGGTATATAAGATGGTTGATACCTGTGCCGCGGAATTTGACGCTGAGACGCCGTATTATTATTCCTGTTTCGGCTCGGAGGAAAACGAAGCGGAAGAGACCAGACCGGAGAAAAAGGTACTGGTTTTGGGCTCCGGCCCGATTCGGATCGGACAGGGCATCGAATTCGATTACTGCTCCGTACACAGTACCTGGGCGTTTAAAGAAGCCGGCTATGAGACGATCATTGTAAATAATAATCCGGAGACCGTAAGTACGGACTTTGATATTGCGGATAAACTGTATTTTGAACCGCTTACCCCGGAGGATGTGGAAAGCATCGTGGATATTGAAAAACCGGACGGCGCTGTTGTACAGTTCGGCGGGCAGACGGCCATTAAGCTGACGGAAAGCCTGATGAAGATCGGCGTACCGATCCTGGGGACCAAAGCGGAGGATGTGGACGCGGCGGAAGACCGGGAACTGTTTGACGAGATCCTGGAGCAGTGTCAGATCCCGAGACCATCCGGCGGTACGGTCTTTACCTGTGAGGAAGCGATTGAAGTAGCAAACCGGCTGGGCTATCCGGTCCTGGTCCGTCCGTCCTATGTGCTGGGAGGACAGGGAATGCAGATCGCGACCTGTGATTCCGAGATCGTAGAATTTATGAATATCATCAACCGGATCGCGCAGGACCATCCAATCCTGGTCGATAAATATCTGCAGGGTAAGGAAATCGAGGTGGATGCAGTCTGTGACGGTACGGATATTTTGATCCCGGGTATTATGGAACATATCGAACGGGCCGGCGTGCATTCAGGCGACAGTATTTCCGTCTATCCGGCGCAGAGTTTATCTCAGACTACCATTGATACGATTGAAGAATATACCAGACGGCTGGCGCGTTCCCTGCATGTAAAGGGCATGATCAATATTCAGTTTATCGAGTGTCAGGGAAAGGTGTATGTGATTGAGGTAAATCCCCGTTCCAGCCGGACTGTGCCTTATATCAGCAAGGTAACCGGAATCCCAATTGTGAAGCTGGCAACGAAGGTCATTATCGGAGAGACAATCCGCAGCCTGGGTTATGAGCCGGGTCTGCAAAAGAAAGCGGATTATATCGCGATTAAAATGCCGGTATTTTCCTTTGAGAAGATCCGCGGCGCGGATATCAGCCTCGGGCCGGAAATGAAATCCACCGGGGAATGTCTGGGAATTGCAAAAACCTTTAACGAAGCGCTGTATAAGGCGTTTATCGGCGCGGGCGTACAGCTGCCGAAGCATAAGAAGATGATCATTACCGTAAAGGACGCGGACAAATACGAGGCCATTTCCATCGGACGGCGGTTTGAAGCGCTGGGGTATGAGATTTACGCGACCAGAAGTACGGCTAAGGTTTTAAATGAAAACGGCGTACACGCCATTAAAGTGAATAAACTGTCTCAGGAATCTCCGACTGTGATCGACCTGCTGTTGGAACACAGGATCGATCTGGTGATCGATACGCCGACGCAGGGACGGGATAAAAACCGGGACGGCTTTATGATCCGACGAATCGCAATTGAGACGGGCGTAAACTGCCTGACCTCTCTGGATACCGCAAACGCGCTGCTGACCAGCCTGGAAAGCGGTGAAAAACAAAATCTTACATTGGTTGACATTGCGACCATATAAGGAAAGGAGTCAAAATGAACTATCAGGAAGCGAAAGAACTGTTAAGCGCAAAGGGTCAGGAACATTTATTACAGTATTATGATGAGCTGACGGATGCACAGAAGAAAAATCTGCTTGCGCAGATCGAAGCTGTGGACCTCAGTGTGCTGGATCTGCTGAAGGACAGGGAAGAACAGAAGCGGGGCGAGATCACGCCGCTTGGCGGAACAGTGACGTTAGACCAGATCGCGGAGAAAAAGGACAGCTTCTATGCGGACGGAATTGCCGCGATCAAAGCATATAAGGTCGGCGCGGTACTGCTGGCCGGCGGACAGGGAACCAGACTGGGCGCAGACGGACCGAAGGGCGTCTATAATATCGGAATCACCAAAGACGTTTATATCTTTGAAATGGTAATCCGCAACCTGATGCAGGTCGTAAAAGCGGCGGATACCTGGGTACCGCTGTTTATCATGACAAGCGATAAAAATGACAAAGAGACAAGAGCATTTTTTGAAGAAAAAGGCTTCTTCGGGTATAACCGGGAATATGTGAGATTCTTCATTCAGGATATGGCTCCTTCCACAGACTATAACGGAAAGATCTATATGGAGGGGAAAGACCGGATCTCCATGTCTCCAAACGGAAACGGCGGCTGGTTCTCCTCTATGGCGCGTTCCGGCGTATTGGCGGACGCCAAAAAAATGGGCGTGGAATGGCTGAATGTATTCGCGGTGGATAATGTATTGCAGAAGATGGCTGATCCCTGTTTTGTAGGGGCAACCCTGCAGTCCGGTTATCCGGTAGGCGCCAAAGTAGTGCGGAAAGCGGCGCCGGATGAAAAGGTAGGCGTTATGTGTAAGGAAGACGGCAGACCTTCCATCGTGGAATATTATGAACTGACCGAACAGATGATGTATGAGAAAAATGCGGACGGAGAACCGGCGTATAATTTCGGCGTCATCTTAAATTACTTGTTCCGGGTGCGGGATCTGGAAGAGATCCTGTCAAAGAAAATGCCGCTTCATATTGTGGAGAAGAAGATCCCCTATATGAACGAGGCTGGTGAGATGGTAAAGCCGGAGAAGCCAAACGGCTATAAATTTGAAACGCTGGTATTGGATATGATCAAGATGTTGGATGACTGTGTTGCTTACGAGGTTGTCAGAAATCAGGAGTTTGCCCCGATCAAGAATAAGACGGGAATCGATTCCGTGGAATCTGCCCGGGCGTTACTGAAAGAAAACGGAGTAGAGTTATAATGAAAACCATATTAGAACAGCTGACGGAAAAATTTGAGGCTGCCTTTGCAGCGTGCGGATATGACGCAAAATTCGGGAAGGTCGGTCTGTCTAACCGTCCGGATTTATGCGAATATCAGTGCAACGGCGCGATGGCAGCGGCCAAACAGTATAAAAAGGCTCCCTTTCTGATTGCGGACGAGGTAGTGGCAAAGGTGCCGGATGACGGTACATTTGCCATGGTGGAGTCCGTGAAACCGGGTTTTATCAATCTGAAAGTCAGTCCGGCGTTTCTGGACCGCTTTGTTAATGCGATGGCGGCGGAAGAAGCGCTGGGTGTGGAAAAAGAAGCCGAACCAAAAACCATCATTGTGGATTATGGCGGCGCCAATGTCGCAAAGCCGCTGCATGTGGGACATCTCCGTCCGGCGCTGATCGGCGAAAGTATCAAACGGATCTGCAGATTTATGGGCAATCATGTGATCGGAGACGTTCATCTGGGAGACTGGGGTCTGCAGATGGGGCTGGTGATCGAAGGTCTGCGTGACCGGAAACCGGACCTGGTATATTTTGATGAAGCCTATACCGGAGAATATCCCAAAGAAGCCCCGTTTACCATTGGGGAACTGGAAGAGATCTATCCGGCTGCCAGCTTACGTTCCAAATCCGACGAAGAATTTGCGAAACGGGCGCATGAGGCGACTTATAAGCTGCAAAACGGCGATCCGGCGTGTCGGGCGCTCTGGCAGCATATCATGCATGTTTCAGTGGTGGATCTGGAAAAGAACTATCGAAACTTAAATGTACAATTTGATCTCTGGAATGGAGAGAGTACCGTACAGGACAGGATTCCCGGCATGCTTGCGGAGTTTGAGCAAAGCGGCGTGGCATATGAAAGCCAGGGCGCGCTGGTCATTGACGTAGCGGAGCCGGAGGACGCCAAGGAGATTCCGCCCTGTATCGTAAGGAAGCAGGATGGGGCGTCTCTGTACGCGACCTCGGATCTGGCGACCATTTTAGAGCGGGAAGAACTGTATCATCCCAAACAATATGTTTATATCACGGATAAACGGCAGGATATGTACTTTGTACAGATTTTCCGGGCGGCGAGAAAGGCCGGACTGGTTTCCGAAGAGGTAAGGCTTGACCACATCGGACACGGTACGATGAATGGAAAAGACGGGAAACCCTTTAAGACCAGAGACGGCGGCGTGATGCGGCTGGAAAATCTGATTTCCATGGTCAGCGACGCTGTATTGGGAAAGATTGAGGAGAGCCACAAGAATCAGGGTGACTCCCAGATCCCGGAAGCGGAAGCCAGAGAGACCGCGAGAAAAGTGGGACTCGCTGCTTTGCAGTATGGAGATCTCTCCAATCAGGCCTACAAGGATTATGTGTTTGATTTGGAGCGGTTTGCTTCATTTGAAGGCAATACCGGACCGTACATTTTGTATACGATTGTAAGAATTAAATCCATTCTGAATAAATATGCAGAGACTGGTCTGGATGTGAACGACTACTGTGATGAGATCCGGGATATGGGCAGTGAAAGCGAGAAGGCCCTGAAGCTGGAAATGGCAAAGATCATCGAGACCATGGACAGCGCCTATCAGGAGTTGGCGCCGCATAAAATCTGCGCCTATATTTACGATCTGTCCAATGCATTTAACCGGTTCTACCATGAAAACAAGATCATGGCAGAGGAGGATAAGAGAAAGCAGGCAAGTTATATCCGCCTGATTGAGCTGACCAAGCGCGCGCTGCTGCTCTGTACAGATCTGCTGGGAATGGAATGTCCGGAGCGGATGTAACCCAAAAGCGGCGCATCGTCTGGACGGCAGTCAAAAAAAAGACAATAAAAAAGATATAAAAATAATAGAAAAGACAGCGGAAAGCGTAGGAATACGCTTACTGCTGTCTTTTTAATGGAATCAAAATTCTGTTACTGCGCGTTTGTCGTAGTATCTCCTTCCGGTTCCGGTGTCGTTGCCTCTGTCGTGGAGTCATCGTTGGAGGCGGAAGCTGTGGTGGTATCGCCTTCCGAAGTCTCTTCTGCGGCGAGCGTTTCATTTAACAGCGCGTTCTTGGTAGTTGTAGTCTCAGCAGATGCAAGCAGAGAGGATAATTCTTCTTCAGAGAATGAGACTGTCTCTCCGTTGGAGGCGGAGGGATTCTCCCGGATAAATGTAACATATACGGACCAACCGATAAATGCAGTCAGCGCAAGCGCGAAGATAACGCCGACAATGCGGGATATCCAGACCTTGCGTTTCTGCTTCTTCAGATCTTTCTTTCGATTTGCTTTTTCTTTCTTATAGCGTTCAACCTTTTCCTGACTCATGATATATGGTATCCTTTCTTTATAGTCTCGTTTATCAACACACTTCATCTATTATACAATGGTTTTCAAAAAAAAGAAACAGAAACTTTTAAGAAATTTGGTGAATTTTCGGTTTTCCGAAAAAAAGAGGAAAAAGAATCACTAAAAGTTGAATAATTATGCAGAGAAAAGGTTGAAATATGCAAGTGAGTGTGTTACACTGTAACAGTTCATGAGAAGAGAATGATTGAAAGAAAGACAGGAGAGAGAGTGATATGAAAAATTTTGTCAGCTTGGAAGATTATACAAAGGAAGAACTGATCGGAATTCTGGATATGGCGCTGGATATGAAGGCTGATCCGGAAAAATACAGCCACCGTCTGCAGGGGAAGAAGCTGTATACGTTATTTGAGAAAACATCTACCAGAACTTTTTTGTCCTTTACGACAGGGATTACGGAACTGGGCGGTACATACTATAACCAGAAATGGGCGGACAGCAATTTTGTACTGGGAGAGACGGTTTCGGAAGTGAAATATCTGGGGCGGAATGTAGATCTTATCATGGCGCGCTTAAAGAAAAGCGAGACCACGGATATTTTCGCGAAGAATACTACGGTACCGTTTATTAACGGGTGCGACAATACCTTCCATCCCTGTCAGGCGATGGCGGATATGCTGACTCTGCGGGAGAAGACCGGTTCTTATCAGCCGACAGTACTGTATATCGGTGCGAAGAACAATGTGTTCAATTCCATGCTGGAACTGTTTACGAAGCTGGGCGCAACCGTATACGGACTGACTCCGCTTACCAATGTGATGGGCGTGGACGGCAGATTTTACGCGAAGATGAAAGCAACCGGACTTTACAATGAAGTACCGGTAGATTCCACCCGGGATGAAGTGAAGGAACTGGTGAAGCAGGTGGACGCCGTTTATACGGATACCTGGCTGGATATGGAATTTTTCAACAATCCGGAATATGCGGATAAAAAAGCTGAGATCTGTGGGAAGATGATGCCGTATCAGGTAAATATGGATCTGATGGAAGGCAGTAAGGCGATCGTGCTGCATGATATGCCGATGCATGCGGACTATGAGATCTCGCAGAAGGTGATCGATGTGTATCTGCCTCATATCCTGGATCAGGCTGAGAACCGCCGTCACGCGGAAAAGGCGGTCATGGTATATTTAATGGAACAACAGTAGAAAAGAGGGCATATGGAGGCGTATAGCACAGGCAGAAAAATATGGGGCGTCATATATCCTGTTTTTCTGTATCTGATGGTGCAGATTGTGGCAAGATTTCTGGTTGGTCTGCTGATCGGGATCTGGTATCTGATCAAAAACGGGTTTCAGGAGGGGCAGGAGATTCAGCAGATCTTGCTGCAGGAGATGCAGGAGCAGTCTGTTTTTATGCTGTTTATCTCAACCATTGCGGCAATCCCCGTATTTTGCTTTTTATATCGGCGGGATTCCCGCAGCTATGCGCCCAAGGAGCCAAAGCAGACGCGCTGGGCTTCTTATCTGTGGCTGGTGCCGTTGTCGGCAGCAGCTTATTTGCTTGCGTATCAGTTTATTAACGAATGGATCCTCTATCTGCCGCAGAGCAGCGTAGAGGAATATGCGGAAGTAAGCGGAAGACTGACTTCGGGCAGCCTGTGGATTCAGCTGCCTGCGGTTCTTGTTCTCGCTCCGATCGTGGAGGAACTGCTGTTTCGCGGACTGGTCTTTCGGCGGCTGGCGGAACTGATCGGCAGTCTGGGCGGCATGATCGGATCCGCTTTTTTATTTGGTTTATTTCACGGGAATTTAATTCAGGGGAGCTATGCTTTTTTAGTCGGTATCCTGCTGGCCTGGGTATACAGCCGGTACGGTACCGTGATCGCCCCGATCCTGGTGCACATCTGGATGAATATCGCCGCGGAATTGCTGCGGCTTGCGGATATGAAAGCAGTCTTATATGCCAATACGGCTGTGTTTATCCTCTTTTTGCTGGGAGAAGCGGCTGTTGTGGCGATCTGCTGTATTGGGATCAGCCGGATGGGGGTAAAAAAGGAAGAACGTCATGTATGATTGTATTGTGATCGGGTGCGGATTTGCCGGCAGTACGGCAGCCAGGCGGCTGGCGGAACGGGGAAAACGGGTTCTGATCCTGGAAAAGCGGGATCATGTGGGCGGCAACTGTTATGATGAAAAGGATGCCTACGGAATCCTGATCCATCGGTACGGGCCGCATATTTTTCATACAAATTCAAAAAAAGTATACGAGTTTCTTTCCCGTTTTACGGAATGGAGAGAATACCGGCATGAAGTCGAAGCAAAGATCGGGGGATCGTATGTTCCGGTGCCGTTTAATTTCCATACGCTGAGACTGCTCTATGGAGACAGGGCAGAACGTCTGGAGCGGAAGCTGACAGCGGAATACGGAGAAGGAAGCCGGGTGCCGATCCTGGAATTGCAGAACAATCCGGATCCGGAGATCGCCCAGATCGCGGCTTATGTGTATGACAATATCTTTTTGCAATATACCATGAAACAGTGGGGGCAGCGCCCGGAGGAAATCGACCGCGGCGTGACGGCGAGAGTGCCGGTCGTGCTGTCGGAGGACGACCGCTATTTTCAGGATGTGTATCAGGGAATGCCGAAGGACGGATTTACCGCTCTTTTTCGGCGTATGCTGGCGCATGAAAATATTACGGTATGCCTGTCAGCGGACGCGAAAACCAGGATCCGCTTTCAGGATGCCGGGATTTTGTTTGACGGAGAGGCGTACAGCGAGACTGTGATCGCGACCGCTCCCGTGGATGAACTGTTTGATTTTCGGTTCGGAATGCTGCCTTACCGGACTTTAAATTTTGTGACGGAGCATTTTTCGAAGGATTCTTATCAGCCGAAAGCGGTGATTAACTATACGGTCAGCGAAGCGTTTACGCGAATTACGGAATATAAGAAGCTGACCGGACAGCAGACCGCCGGGACTACGATCATGAAGGAATATCCGGCTCCCTATACCGGAGCGCGCGGACAGATTCCTTATTATGCGGTATCAAATCCGGAAAGCCGGGCGCTTTACGCGCGATACCGGCAGTTGGCAAAGCAGTATCCGAGACTGCATCTGTTGGGACGGCTGGCGGAGTACCAGTATTATAACATGGACGCCATTGTGGAAAAGGCGCTGTGCCTGGCGGAATCTCTTTAAACGATTGACGATGTAAAAAAGGACTGAAATAAAATGAAGATGATATCGTTTGCAGTACCCTGTTATAATTCACAGGATTATATGCGAAATTGTATCGAGAGCCTGTTGACGGGCGGCGATCGGGTTGAAATTCTGATCGTAGATGACGGATCGAAGGACAATACCCTGCAGATCGCAAGGGAGTATGAAAACAATTATCCTGATTTGATCCGTGTGATCCATAAAGAAAACGGAGGACACGGAGACGCGCTGATGGCAGGGCTTGCGGCTGCTGTCTGCCCGTATTTCAAAGTAGTAGACAGTGATGACTGGGTGGATACCGAAGCGCTGCAGCAGGTTTTGGATGTGCTGGAAACGCAGTGGAAGAAACGGAAGCCCATTGATATGCTGATCACCAATTACGTATACTGCAAACAGGGAGCCAGAAGGCAGAAGGTGATGCGCTATACCGGCGCGCTGCCTGTCAACCGGATGTTTACCTGGAATGACCGGCTGCACATTAAAAAGTGGCACTATATTCTGATGCACTCTGTTACCTACCGTACGGAATTAGTCCGCCGGTCCGGGATGCGGCTTCCGAAGCATACCTTTTATGTGGATAATATTTATTTGTATCAGCCGCTTGCCTATATGAAGAATCTGTATTATCTGGATGTCAATCTCTATCAGTATTATATCGGCCGGGCAGATCAGTCCGTGAATGAGCAGGTGATGGTCGGACGGATCGATCAGCAGCTTCGGGTCAATAAGATGCTGTTCCGCATTTATAACGCGGCGGATAAATCTGTGCCCAATCTGCATAAGTATATGCTGCAGTACATGGATATGATGATGTGCGTCGCGTCTGTTTTTCTGAACATTGACGGCAGTGAACGGGCGCTTTGCAAAAAACGGGAGCTGTGGGGATATTTAAAGCGGATCAGTCCCGGACTGTACCGGAAAATGCGCTGGTCCCTGTTTGGCATTATTATGAACTTACCCGGTAAAGCCGGCAGAGCCATTGGCAATGCCGCATACCGGGTAACACAGAAAATATTCGGCTTTAATTAGATCATTTTTCTTCCCTGTATTTATCCCAGAGGACAACGATCTTTTCCCATCCGTAGGTTGCCACGAACGCGACAAAGAAGGACAGGACAGCGGCTCCGGCGATATAATACCAGCACAGTTCCAGATTTTTTATGTCGATATAAGCGAATGCAGCCAGTAAGGTAATGATAATGGATAAGACCAGAACCTGAAGCCGTGTATGGATCCGCCGGAATAACCCGATTCCTTTGGTAACCTGTGTGATCACGGATACGGTAAAAGCCAGAAGCCCTATGACCGTGATCAGCTGGGTTCCGTTGGCGATCAATTCCATGGGATTTACCCCCTATCTGTCCTGTTAATTCAGGATATATACCATAATATTCAGATAAGCGGCAAAAAGACACCACAGCAGATAGGGAATCTGCAGATAAGCGGCGATTGGTTCGATCTGGTAAAACCGTTTGATCATAATGATGATCAGCACGATCAGCGCGATCAGCCAGAAAAACGCGAACAGGTACCAGGAAAATCTGAAAAACAGAATACTCCAGAAGAAATTAAAAAACAGCTGGAGCGCATATACCGACAGGGCGTTTTGCTTTCTCGGATCGTCGGAACGATAGATGATGTACGAGGACAGGCCCATTAAAATATAGAGAATCGTCCAGACAATCGGAAAGAGTACGCCCGGCGGACTGAGCGGCGGCTGTTTCAGTTCGGCGTAAGCGGTCATATTGCCGCTGAAAAGAGCTGAGAGCGTACCGACTGCCAGCGGGATCAAAATGGCAATCACAAGTTCACTTTTGATTTGAATTTTCATATAGGGAAGTCTCCGGAAAAGTTTTCTGGAATACTATATGAAAGAAAAACAGGGGATATGCTATTTGCGTTTAAAATATGCCGTTCACGTCATTTTATTGAAAACCGACCGTAAAAATAATATAATACAGGCAGAATCAACAGAAACCGGTTCCGGCACAACAACTGCCGAAATCAAAACCCAGCAGGAAACACAGGAGGCGACAACTGTGACGCAGGAGATTTCATTGAAAACGCAGGGAATTGAAATAGACGGGGTAGAGAATGCCCGGCAGCTGGGCGGTTATATCTGCGCGGACGGGCGGAAGATTAAGGATGGGGTGCTTCTGCGGAGCGCCGCGCTTTCTACTCTGACTGAGGCAGGCGCGAAAACCCTTTCGGAAAAATACAATTTGAAGTACATATTTGATTTCCGTATGGATTCAGAACGGGAAGCACAGCCGGATCGGGAAGTCCCGGGCGCGGAAAATCTGTCGCTCCCCGTATTTGCTTCGGCTTTATATGACGAGGAAACCATGGCGGCCATCCGGGACGCGATGAAGGAAGGCGGAGACAGAGAGGATACCTATCTCGTACTTGCCAAGCATAAGGGACTTACCGGCATCTATCAGAAGATGCTTCTGACGGAAGAGGGGCAGAAGGCATATACGCAGTTCTTTGATACGCTGCTGAAACTGGAGGACGGCGGTTCGGTTCTGTGGCACTGTACACAGGGAAAAGACAGGGCCGGAATGGCGGCAGTCCTGCTGCTTTACGCGCTGGGTGCCGACGAGGAAACGATCAAACAGGATTATCTTTTGACAAATGAGTCCTATCAGGAACTGATCGCGGAGACGGAGAAGAAAGTGGAAACATTAGACCTGGACGAAGCGGAAAAAAAGGAATATTTAGGCGTGATCGCAGCCGTATATGAGGAATTTTTGAACATGGCGGTTGACAGTGTGGAAGAGAAATACGGTTTGATGCAGGATTATCTGAAAAATCAGCTGGGATTATCGGATACGGATCTGAAAACCCTGCGGGATAAATTTTTAGAGTAAAGGAGTAAAAAAGTATGCAGTATCAATTGGAAAACGGTTCGCTTACCGTACAATTAAGCGGCAGGATCGGTTCGGACAACGCGGCGGAATTTGAGCGGGAGCTGTTTGCTCTGATCGAAGACAATCAGGCGGAGAGCGTCATTCTGGACGCCGCCGGACTGGAATATATCTCCAGCGCGGGCCTGCGTGTTATTCTGAAGTTAAAAAAGAAGACAGCGGATTCCAAAGTTATCAATGTATCTTCGGAAGTATACGAGATCTTTCAGGTTACCGGATTTTCCGAGATCATCGAGGTACAAAAAGCGTTTCGCGAGATCTCTGTGGAAGGCTGCGAAGTGATCGGTGAAGGCGGGTTTGGCATAGTCTATCGGTTGGATGCCGACACCATTGTAAAAATCTATAAATCCGCGGGACTGGAACGGATCCGGAAGGAGATCTCCTATGCCAAGCAAGCATTTCAAAAGGGGATCCCGACTGCGATTTCCTTTGATATCGTCAAATGTAACGGCAGGTACGGCGTAGTTATGGAGATGCTGAAATCAGATATGCTGGCAAACCGAATCGTGAGCGAACCCGAGAAATTTGACGAATATCTGCAGAAGTATGCGGACCTGGTCCGTCTGGTTCATTCCACGGACTTCAGCGATATTGACTGTCCGCAGATCAATGACATCTACCGGGAAGTTTTGGGAAAGATACAGGGGAGACTGACGGAAACAGAATGGGAGACTTTGAAGCAGATCCTCGATTCCGTACCCAGACGGCAGACGATGATACACGGCGATCTCCATACGAAGAATATCATGCTTCAGGACGGGGAACTTTTGCTGATCGATATGGATGAGATCATGCGCGGACATCCCATTTATGATATCGCGAATATCTATTTTGCCTATACACACCTGATCAAACAGGGGAAAGCGGAACGTTATGTGGGACTGGACAACGCGCTTTGTGGGAAAGTCCTTGACCGCTTCATGAAATTATATTTTAAGGATTTATCTGAAAGTGATTTTGAGACAGCGCTGAAGGGAGTTGAGGCGTTTGCTCTGCTGCGCGGTGCTTACGCGGTCCTTTTGGCCAGCAACGGAAAGGCAGATCCGGAACCGCTGTACCAGCACGCTCTGCTGCTTTTGCGGGAAGGCGTACTGCAGAATGCCAAGGTCATTGCGGAAGCGCTGACGGTCATGTAGGAATAGGAAAGCCGGGTCGGGCAGGCCGGTTTCAATAGGGACTGTTTGAAAAGCGGGATGTCGCGGGATATCGGATCAAGGTGCATGCCCTGAAAAGCTCCGCGGAACGCGTGGAAAACGGATTTGTTAAAAATAACTAAACATAAAGGAGAAGCGTATGAAAACAATACTTGTAGTGGACGACGATAATATGAACCTGGCAACCATGAAACGGATTCTGGGCCAGGAGTATAAGGTCGTTCTTGTGAAAAAAGGGGTGCAGGCAATCTCTTATCTGGAAAACGGGACTTGTGACATGATCCTGCTGGATATCAATATGCCGGAAATGGACGGATTTGAAGTAATGAAGCGGATCCGTACCATGGAACCCTGCAGCAATATCCCTGTGATCTTTCTGACGGGAGACAACGATTCCGAAATTGAATCCCGCTGCTTTAAAGAGGGCGCGATTGATTTCATCGCAAAACCGTTTGTTCCCGCCGTTATGCTTTCAAGGATCGGAAGAGCCCTGGAACTGGAGGATCTGCGCCGCAGTCTGGCCGACCGGCTGGAGCAGAAGATCCGGGAAGTGTCGGATATCAAGAGCAAATCCAGCCAGGATGTTCTGACAGGTCTGTGGAACCGGAGCTATACGGAAGAGGCAGTGAATAAAATGCTTGAAAGCGGTGTTCCCGGTGCGATGCTGATGATGGATATGGATAATTTTAAACTGATCAACGACAATTACGGACATATCGCCGGAGATAAAACGCTGCGGATGTTTGCGGATACCATGCGAGATTTTGCGCTGGACGGCGATATCCTGTGCAGGATCGGCGGCGATGAATTTATCTTATTTGTCCGAGACGCGACTTCCAAGGAGGAACTGAGCCGCCGGGCGAACGATATGATTCAGGATATGTGCAGAAAGATCGAAGAGAATCATTATGAAACCAACACTTCCGTATCGATCGGGATCGCGAAAGCACCGGAGGACGGCGTTGAATTCTCCAAACTCTATAACGCCGCCGATAAAGCGCTTTATTATGTGAAGCAGAACGGGAAAAAGTCGTATCACTTTTTCAGAGACAAGATGGAGGAGGAGAGTAAGCGGAGAGAACGGACCGTAGATCTGAAATATTTAAAGAATCTGATGCGCCGGGCAGATATCGGGACAGGCTCGTACCATCTGGAATTTGACAGCTTCCATCATGTTTATAATTTTATCAGCCGGTTTATTGACAGAAGTAAACGAGATGTGCAGATACTGCTGTTTACCCTTTATGAAAATGAAAACATGCAGCCGGACGCAACCGAAACCGAGTACGCGATGGATATGCTGGAAAAATCCATTTATACGTCGCTGCGCCGCTCGGATATCTCAACCCGGTATTCCAGCAGGCAGATTATTGTGATCCTGATGGATGCGAGCAGCGTAAACGGAGATATGGTGGCAAACCGGATCATCAGTAATTTCCGGATCCTCTATACCGGGAAAAAGGTTTCAATCGGGTATGGGATTGCAGAAATGGACAGCAATTTAGATCAGCAATAGAGAGCAGACGGCGACGTAAATGGTTTTGGATGAAATATCTACAAACAAGCGCCTGTTGAGACAATGAAACGAAACTATATGATTTTCCACACAATGGATCCTGTTCTCGCCATCGAGGATTTGAAAGAGATTTACATTCAAAAAAATAAATAGCTTTTCAAAAATGAAACTTGTTACAATACAGATACTATATGGATGATTAGTTATATAACCATATTGTTTTAAAAGGTGTGACACCCAATGCCAACGCCACATAGGGCAGTAATTTGAAACGTCATTCAAACTCAACTGAATAGGCGTCAGCAGGCAAAAGGCGGCACAGAGAGCAGAAATGCTTTCTGTGTTGCCTTTTTATGCCCAAATTCAAAAATTGAAAGAGCATCACCGTATTTTGTATTACAGCCTGCTCACTGACGGCAAGATGAACTGCACCCTTGCCGGCATCGACCGGCAGGCGGAGGAACTGTTTTCCCGGCTGATGAAACAGATGGCAGAACGTGAGGGCGTGACCGAAGCGGTCAAAGCACGAGACCAGATGGCGCTGGTTGGGCGAATTTTTAAAATCAGAAATGCCTGCAACCAAATCCTCAGCGCCCAGATAGTTGTCAGAATACCCCGACAATCCGAATAAAATCGGAAGATTCTGCAAACACTATTGACAAATACACTCATTGAGTGTATAATAGAGAGCGAGGTGATGAGGATGACCATTCGTGAAATGAGAACGAAGCTTGGAGATACGCAGAGCGAATTTGCCGCACGGTATCATATTCCATTCCGTACCGTTCAAAATTGGGAAACCGGACTGCGTAAGCCGCCGGAATATGTAGTAAGTCTGTTAGAAGAGCGTATTCAAGGCGATCTTGTCAACCGAAGAACGGCAACGCTGCCGAAGTACAGTCCGCAAAAGAGCGATCTCCCCAGGCGGTGCGATTATACGGGAGCTGCGCTTTGGTTGAGAGCCGTTCGGGAATGCATCGGAGAGCCGGTTGTTTTCGCCTTGGACGAGGCTTTGATGTGCCAGGGGTTATTCGGCGGGCGAAGCGATGAATATATCGTATGGGTTTACGGGGAGGATTCCGTCACACGTTTTAACGGCGTCGTTCTGCTCGGAAACCGGGTCAGTCCTTACAGCGTAGAGGAAAGAAACGGGCTTTTATATACCGATTTGAACCGAACGCTGGCAGATTCTTTCGCTAATGAATCCATCCTCGATATGCAGGGAATCACAGAGGCCGTCAGTAAGTATTATTACCGCAGCGGAGAAAACTTTGACGGGCTTTCCATCTCTCCCGAATATCAGGAACGGTTTGAAAAGCTGGCAAATGAAGCCATTGCGTATTATGATGATTGAGAGGTGATTTTTTTGCAGCTTACAGCGGTAGAAAAATTAATGTATGAAGTAATGAAAGCCATATATGACAGCAGTATCCCCATCAGCTTCAAGGGCTCCATGGTGCTGAAGGCTTGCCTGCTTGAAGCGGGATATTCCGAAGAAACACGCCATACCGTAGATATTGACGCAAATTGGAATACAGATACTCCGCCGTCCGCCGAGCAGATGACGGAATCCTTGCAAAAGGCGCTTCAGAATAGCGGAATCGACCTGAATGTAAATCTTTACAGAATGTACGGCGAAGGTCGCTCGGCAGGATTTGAACTTACGGACAGCGTAACGGGTGAAATTTACTTCACAATGGATATCGACGTAAACCGGCCGATTCCCCCGACAAAAATCTATGAGGTTGAAGGATTGCGGTTTCGGGGCGCGGCTCCCTCCCAGATGATCGCCGACAAGTTATCGGCGATCTCTACCGAAAAGATTTTCCGAAGGATAAAGGACGTCGTAGACCTGTACTATCTTTCCAAAGCTTTTTCATTTGACCATGCAGATGTGCAGCGGGCGCTGAAAAACAGCGGAAGGACGCTCGGAAACTTTTCCGATTTCCTTTATGACACGGATGCGCTGCGTCACGCATACGAAAAATTCCGTTTTGAAGGAGATGTGCGTAAGCCGCCATTTGATGAAGTATATGAAAGCGTAAAAGCCTATATCAAAGACGAAATTCCGAACAGGAAGCCAAAGGATTTGGAACGGTAACGATAGGTTAAAAGCCAAAATGTAAGCCGATGGGAGAAATCTCATCGGCTTTTTTGCGTCCTTGGCGTTCCCCCAGGGTCGCACCTTTTTTGTCTGTTTGCCTGAAGAAAAACATATAGAAATAAAAAATTATGATTTTTTTGTGAAATCCCACAAAATTCAATGAGGGTTTGCTAGTTGTATACCTAAAGAGAATGGAAGGAGAATTTCAGCATGGAAGAAAATCTTAAAGAACGAATACGAAAAGCACAGGAGGAACTGGCCTTTTCCCGCTTAAAGAAAGAGCCGTGCAGGGGAGAAAACATTCATGCCCTTTTGGAACAGTATGACCGTCTGATCCGGTGGGAATCCTGCCGGTTTTGCAAGTCGGAAGAAATGGAAGATATGTACCGGATCCTGCAGTTTGAATTTTCAGACTGGGTATTGCGGTATGACCTGAACGACCTGCCGCAAGGGGATATGAAAGAAGAGGATCTGGAATATCAGTTTGGCCTGCAGGCAGCTCAGTGTTTGGCCAATGCAAAGTCAAGGTATAAATACCATATGAAAAAACTTTCCGCGCATGAAGTTCCTGTTTGCCCGGATTCGTGGCTGGTTCTGTCTTGCCTTGTCCCTGATGCTGCAGATTCTTATGTGCAGAGCAGAGATGAATCCGCAATGTACCGGCTGTACCGTTTTATCGAGGAAGGAGCTTCAATCCGGGATATTGCCATGCCGATCTTTTTTGAGCCTAACGGTATCAGGAAGTATGACGAATTTAAAAAGAAATTCATGGAAAAACTCAAAGAAATGTCTTCCATTGAACAGGAAGTCTTTTTTCGGGATGTCTTAAATACAGATACTCATGTTACGGAAGCGTACTTAAAAAAGACGGCGCCGCATGAGAGTTTAAGAAATACCAGAAAGCGAATCCGGTATCGCTTGTCTAAGATCAAGGAAACTTTAAGCTGTTAAAAAGAAAAACCGGAAATGCCGTATCAGACATTCCCGGGTAAAAACAGCGTAGCGAGAGGGGGATTTGAACCCTCGACACCACGGGTATGAACCGTGTGCTCTTGCCAACTGAGCTATCTCGCCATAAGTTCCTGCGTATCTTTTCGCAGACCGCTTATGTAGTATAAGCAATGAAGCCGGCTTTGTCAATGATTTTTTAGAAAAATTTCAATATTTTTGTATTGTAGGCAAATCATAGTTGTGCTATACTAGGCTGTCGTAAGCAGTAATTTTGCGTTTTACCAGTATGAAAAATGAGAGAGGGGAATCCGTTGAAGGCACTGATTAAAAAGTATGGGCATATCTGGACTGTCGGCTATATCTTTATTTATATACCGTGGTTTTTATGGCTGGAGAGCCGGACGCTTCCGTATACTTCTGTGGTATTGGAACTGGATGAGAAGATCCCGTTTTGTGAATATTTTATCATTCCGTACCTTTTGTGGTTTCTTTATGTGCCGGCAGTATTTATCTTTTTATTTTTCCGCTCAAAGACAGAATATTACCGGCTGTGCAAATACCTGTTTGCCGGTATGACGATCTGTCTGCTGATCTGTACGATCTGGCCCAACGGACAAACCCTGCGGGTTGATCTGGCCGGACATGACAATGTATTTGCGGATATTGTCCGGGTACTGTACCGGGCGGATACGAATACGAATGTGTTCCCCAGTATTCACGTATTTAATTCCATTGGGGTACATATGGCGCTGATGCGAACACAGTACCTGAAGAAAAACAGCCCGGTAAAATGGGCGTCCGGGATTCTGATGGTACTGATTATACTGTCTACCATGTTTTTAAAGCAGCATTCCATCGTGGATGTGGTCGGTGCCATTGTTCTGGCTATTGTGCTGTATGGAATTGGGTATCTGGCGGAAGCCGCACGGGAACATAACGCGATGAAGATTGCCCTGCGGGACCGGGGATAACGGAAGAATTCAGAATAGAAGAGGAAATCAATGCGAGTAGGAATGGGATATGACGTGCACCGTCTGACAGAGGGCAGAGACCTGATACTGGGCGGTGTGAAGATACCGTATGAAAAAGGACTGCTGGGACATTCAGATGCGGATGTGCTGCTGCACGCGATTATGGACGCGCTGCTGGGAGCCGCCGGTCTGGGTGATATCGGACAGCATTTCCCGGATTCGGATCCGGCTTATAAAGGAATTTCCAGTATCAAATTATTAGAGCATGTCGGAAAACTTTTGGAAGAACATCTATTTTTTGTAAGCAATATCGATGCGACTCTGATCGCGCAGGCGCCGAAGATCCTGCCTTATCGGGAACAGATGACGGAAAATGTTGCCAACGCGCTGCAGATTGAAAAGAGCCGGGTGAATATTAAAGCGACAACGGAGGAAGGTCTGGGCTTTACCGGACAGAAGGAAGGAATGGCGGCGCATGCCGTCTGTCTGCTGGAAACCGCGGAGAATTACAGTGTGCCGGTCGGAGGAACAGAGCCGGACTGCGCGGGCTGTAACGGCTGCGCGCGGGGCAGATAAGATTCGGATATTATAAAGGACAGAAATCCATGCAGTGGAATAGAAAGAAGCTGACGGCGGCTGATTATTCGCTGGTGAAGCGGGAACTGGAGCTTAGGCCGACCGTCAACTGTGAGAATATGCCGTTGGAGCAGTTCTTATGGAGCAGGTTTTATGATACGGCGTACATCCGGACAGAGACCGGACTGCTCTGGGTCATGCACACGCCGGAGGAATGTTACAGTATCGTGCCTGCCTGCAGGAAAGCGGATCTGCGGCAGAATTTTGCGCTGACAGAGCAGTATTTTAATACGGAGCTGCATCTGAAACTGAATATGTATCTGGTGGACGCGGAAGCCGCCGCCGCACTGGACTTGCCGAAAGACCGCTATGAAATCGTGGAACAGCGGTCCTATTTTGACTATATATACGATGCGGAAAAGCTGCGCACATTGAGCGGCAGAGCATATCATAAAAAAAAGAATCATGTAAACGGTTTTTTAAAGCTGTACGGAGACAGAAGCGAGTTCCGGATCTTAACGGCTTCGGACCGGGAAGCGATCATGGATTTTCTGAAACGGTGGGAGGCCGTGCATGACACGGAAGATCCCTATCACAGGGAGCAGTATGAGCTGCAGGGTATTTCCTTCGTCCTGGAGAATCCGGAACAGATCCCGACTTTGATCGGCGGCGTTTTTGTAGATGGCGTGCTGGAGGCATTTTCCATCGGCAGCTATCAGGAAGCCAATCAGATGGCGGTGATTCACATTGAAAAAGCGAATCCGGAGATCCGGGGTCTTTACGCCTATCTGAATCAGCAGTTTCTGATCCGGGGATTTCCGCAGGCGAAGATTGTCAACCGGGAGGACGATATGGGATTGGAAGGCCTGCGGCAGGCAAAGCTGTCTTATCAGCCGATCGCTCTGGCCAGGAAATATCTGATCCGGCAGAAATAGAAACGGTTTTGAATGGAGAATATATGAAATTTTTTGCTTATGTGAATGAAATGTATGAGGTGATCAGGGAGCGGGACCCGGCGATCAAGTCGAAGTGGGAAGTGTTGCTGTATCCGTGCTTCTGGGCGATTTACCGGTATCGGAAAGCGCACAGGCTTTATGAGAAGGGCCATTTTCTGCGGGCCAGACGGATTTCCCAGAGAGCGGCGCGCAAAACGGGGATCGAGATCCATCCCGGCGCTGTGATTGGGAAGGGACTGTTTATTGATCACGGTCACGGCGTTGTGATCGGGGAGACTTCTGTCATCGGCGATAACGTAACCATTTATCAGGGCGTTACCCTGGGCGGTACGGGGAAAGAAACCGGGAAACGGCATCCGACGGTTGAGGATAACGTGATGATCAGCGCCGGCGCTAAGGTGCTTGGCTCTTTTACGATCGGAGAAAACTCCAAGATCGGCGCCGGGTCTGTGGTATTAAAAGAGGTTCCGCCCAATTCCACGGTAGTCGGCGTGCCCGGACATGTAGTGAAGCGGGATAATGTGCGTCTGCCGAGAATGGATCTGGATCAGGTACATTTTCCGGATCCGGTTCAGGTGGAGATCGTTCAGCTGCGTGATGAGGTCGCGAAGCTGCGAAGCGAATTGGAAAAGGCGAAAAAGCAATTACAGGAAAGTGAGGCATAAGGCGTGTTACTGTACAATACACTGACAAAGAAAAAAGAGACATTTGTTCCCATTGAGGAAGGAAAGGTGGGAATGTACACCTGCGGGCCCACGGTATACCATTTTGCCCATATCGGGAACCTGCGCAGCTATATCATGGAAGATGTGCTGGAAAAATACCTGCGGTATGAAGGCTATGATGTAAAGCGGGTTATGAATATCACCGACGTGGGACATCTGACCAGCGACGCGGATACCGGCGAGGATAAAATGTTAAAGGGCGCCAAACGGGAGCATAAGACCGTTATGGAGATTGCGAAATTTTATACGGACGCTTTTTTCAGTGACTGCGCCAAACTGCAGATCAAGACGCCGGACGTGGTAGAGCCGGCGACCAACTGTATTGATGAATTTATCCATATGATCACGGTCCTGCTGGAAAAAGACTATGCGTATGAGGCGGGCGGCAACATTTATTTTGATACTTCTAAGCTGAAGGAATATTATGTGCTCTCCAGTCATAACGAGGCCGATCTGATGGTGGGCGTCCGGGATGATGTGGAAGAAGATACGAATAAGAAAAATAAGGCGGATTTTGTACTCTGGTTTACCAAGTCCAAGTTTGAGGATCAGGAACTGAAATGGGAGAGTCCGTGGGGAACCGGCTATCCGGGCTGGCATATCGAGTGCTCCTGCATCAGTATGAAGCATCTGGGAGAACGGCTGGATCTGCACTGCGGCGGCATCGACAATATTTTCCCGCACCACACTAATGAAATCGCGCAGAGCGAGTCTTATACCGGACATAAATGGTGCAATTATTGGTTCCATGTGCACCATCTGACGGATAAATCGGGGAAAATGAGCAAATCCAAGGGAGATTTTCTGACGGTATCCCTGTTGGAGGAAAAGGGCTATGATCCGATCGTTTACCGGATGTTCTGCCTGCAGTCCCATTACCGGAAACCGCTGGAGTTTTCCTATGAGGTAATGGATAATGTGGCGACGGCATACCGGAAACTGCGGAATCGGGTTGCGGCCCTGGACGCGGCAGGAGAAGCCGATCTGGAGCAGGCTGCCGTTTATCAGGAGAAGTTTAAGGAAGCGGTCGGAAACGATCTGAATACTTCTTCCGGGATTACCGTGTTATATGATCTGTTAAAAGCGAACATCAGTGACGCGACAAAGCTGTATCTGGTAAAGGACTTTGACCGGGTGCTTTCCTTAAATCTGACTGCGGGGCCGGTGGAAGAGAGCGCGCCGGCGGAAACGGTGGACGCCGGATTGGAGCAGTACATTAACGAAAAGATCGCGGAACGCGCCGAGGCCAAGAAGGCAAAGGATTTCGCAAAGGCGGATGCCATTCGCGCGGAGCTGTTGGAAAAAGGGATCGTTTTAAAGGACACCAGGGAAGGGACACTTTGGTCTGTTCAAAAATAAGACAGGGAAAGTCCCGGAGGAAATGATTTGGAGCATTTATACAGGGAAATCAAAGAGCGGTTCGGTGAGGCTGAACTGGATCCGGAAAGCTATTCTCCGCTTACGCTTGCTTATATCGGAGACGCTGTTTATGAGCTTGTGATCCGGACCGTGATAGTCGGGCAGGGCAACGCCGGCGTCAGTAAGCTGCATCACAGAAGCTCGAAGCTGGTACAGGCGTCCGCACAGGCGGAAATGATCAAAAAATGCATGGATTCTCTGAATGAGGAAGAACTGGCGGTTTATAAACGGGGACGCAACGCCAAATCCTATACGATACCGAAGCATGCAACGGTACGGGATTATCGAATGGCGACCGGATTTGAAGCGCTAATGGGATATCTGTATATGACCGGACAGATGGAGCGGATGATCGCGCTGATCCGGCAGGGATTGGAGTAACAGAGTATGGTGGAACAGGAAAATCAGGAACAGAAGATCGAGGGCCGCAACGCGGTATTGGAGGCATTGCGCGCCGGAAAGACGATAGACAAGCTGTATGTATTGGACCGCTGTATGGACGGGCCGGTGCGGACGATTGTCCGGGAAGCGAAAAAGCATGACCTGATCTTAAACTTTGTGACAAAGGAGCGGCTGGATCAGCTTTCGGAAACCGGAAAACACCAGGGTGTGATTGCAATCGCGGCGGCGTATACCTATGCGTCGGTGGAAGATTTACTGGAACGGGCCAGGGAAAAAGGAGAACAGCCGTTTCTTATCCTGTTAGACGGGATCGAAGATCCGCATAATCTGGGCGCGATCATCAGAACCGCGAATCTGGCGGGAGCTCACGGAGTGATCATTCCCAAGCACCGCGCCGTTGGGATCACGCCGGCTGTGGTCAGAGCGTCCGCGGGCGCGGTTGCGTATACGCCGGTTGCCAAGGTGACGAATCTGAAGACCACCATGGAAGAATTAAAGCGGCAGGGCATGTGGTTTGTCTGCGCCGATATGGACGGGACGGTGATGTATGACATGAATCTGACCGGCCCGGTCGGACTGGTGATCGGAAAAGAAGGAGAGGGCGTTTCCCGTCTGGTAAAGGAAAGCTGTGATATGACAGCGGCTATCCCCATGAAAGGGGAGATCGATTCGTTAAACGCGTCGGTGGCTGCGGGGGTGCTCGCTTATGAAATTGTGAGACAGCGCAGGAATGCCTGAACGAAGACTGTGCTTGTCTTAAAATGGAGGAGTCGTGACAGATTACAGAAAAATTGCGGACGAAAAACTGATCGTAAGGCTGCGTGCCGGAGAAGAAGATATCATGGACTTTATTTTAAATAAATATAAGGCCATGGTGAAGATAAAAGCCCGGACTATGTTTTTGATCGGCGGAGATACCGACGATCTGATCCAGGAAGGGATGATCGGACTTTATAAGGCCATCCGGGATTATGACCCGAATCGGGAGACCTCTTTTGCCGGGTTTGCGGATCTGTGTGTCAGCCGGCAGCTATACACTGCGATCTCCAGATCCCAGCGGAAAAAACACAATCCGTTAAATTCCTATATTCCGCTGTATTCGGATGAGTTTGAACTGGAGTCCGCCATGGAACCCAATGAAGCCGGAAATCCGGAACAGATCATTATCGGGCAGGAAAATGCCCGCCAGTTCGAGCGTATGCTGCAGGAATCCCTGAGTTCGTTTGAAAAACAGGTTTTGTATCTGTATATCGACGGTTATCCGTATCTGGAAATTGCCGAGCGGATGGGAAAAGCGCCGAAGTCCATTGATAATGCCATTCAGAGAATCAAGGCAAAAGCCGCAAAGATTTTAAAATCTGCTTGACAGAACGGAGTTTATCTAGTATTATTCTATATGTTTGATGCGGAAACGCATGAAATGCTGTCTTAGCTCAGTAGGTAGAGCGCATCCTTGGTAAGGATGAGGTCGGCGGTTCGACTCCGCTAGACAGCTTTTTTTATTGCAATTATAACGCCCCCTGCGGTTTGGGCATGTTCGTGTGCCGAAAATCGCAGGGGTATTTTATCACTTACTGCCCAGGAATTTTATTTGCTTCTGTCTTTACAGGATATAAAAATTATCGTATAGTTATATCAAAACAGAGATGCAGAAATGAGCAATATTTTTACAAAATAAATCAGAAATGGAGAGAACAAAATGGAAACAGAAGCAATGAAACAGTGTTTTGCGGAAAAATTCGGAGAGGAAGGAGAGATCCGTACATACTTTGCGCCGGGGCGCGTAAATCTGATCGGAGAACATACCGACTATAACGGCGGCCATGTATTCCCCTGCGCGCTGACGATCGGCACCTATATGATGGCGCGGAAGCGGCCGGATCGGAAGCTGCGGTTTTATTCCATGAATTTTGAACAGGTGGGTGTGATCGAAACCTCGCTAGACGAACTGAAGCCTCTGGTAGATAAGCGCTGGTCAGCCTACCCCAAAGGGATGATGTGGGCGTTTCAGCAGAAGGGATATGCGATAGAGAACGGATTCGATATTTTGCTGTACGGGAATATTCCCAACGGCTCCGGTCTGTCGTCTTCCGCGTCTGTGGAAGTGGTGACCGGATTTATGCTGCGGGATATGTACGGCTATGACGCCATCAGTAATATCGATCTGGCGTTATACGGACAGTATTCCGAGAACAATTATAACGGCGTCAACTGTGGGATCATGGATCAGTTTGCCATTGCCATGGGGAAAAAGGATCATGCGATCTTTTTGGATACGGCAGATCTTTCCTATCAGTATGTGCCTGTGAAATTAAACGGCATCAAGATCGTGCTGGCTTCTTCTAATAAAAAGCGCGGGCTCGGAGATTCCAAGTACAACCAGAGGCGGGCAGAGTGCGAGCAGGCGCTGGCGGAGATTCAGAAGCAGACGGATGTGCCCAGCCTGGGAGCTCTGGACGAGAAAGCATTTGAAGCGGTTCAGGATGCGATCACGGATCCGGTCTGCCGGATGCGGGCAAGGCATGCGGTATCGGAAAACCAGAGAACCGTAAAAGCAGTCAGATTGCTGCAGGAAGATAATATCGAGGCGTTCGGAGAACTGGTCAACGCGTCCCACATTTCTCTGCGGGATGACTATGAAGTGACCGGAATTGAACTGGATACGCTGGTGGAGACAGCCTGGCAGTGTGAGGGCGTGATCGGTTCCAGAATGACCGGCGCCGGTTTTGGCGGCTGTACCCTCAGTCTGGTAAAAGCAGAATGCGTAGACGCGTTTATTGAAAAAGTAGGCTCTGTTTATCAGGAAAAGATTGGATATGCGGCGGATTTCTATGTAGTGGATATCGGAGACGGTCCGGTACGGCTTATGTAAATTACAGAAGATCAGGAGGACAGACGGATGGCAGCATATTTAATGGTTCATTTTACCGGAGAACGGGAAGATGGCGAGCAGATTTATTTTTCCGTCAGTAAGGACGGGCTGCACTACCGGGATTTAAACGGCGGTGAGCCGGTCATTCGCTTAAAAACAGGGGAAAAAGGAATACGGGACCCATTTATCATAAGAAGTGAGCGCGAGGGAGGATTTCATATCATCGGGACCGAGCTGCGGCTGGCAAACGGAAAGGGCTGGGAAGTGGCCCAGTACGAAGGAAGCAGAAATCTGGTGGTTTCCCATTCCCGCGATTTGCTGCACTGGTCGGAACCCGAACTGGTGGAGGTGGGAATCCCCGAAGCAGGCTGTGTCTGGGCGCCGGAAGCGATTTATGACAGAGAACGGGATGCGTATCTGGTATTCTTTGCTTCCATGGTGAAAAACGCCGGAGAAGAGAAAGCAAAGCAGCGGATCTACGCGGTTTATACCAAGGATTTTGTTACATTTTCTCAGGCGGAACTGTATATCGAACGGGAGAATCATGTGATCGATACCACGATCCTCTATGAGGACGGTGTTTATTATCGTTATTCTAAGGATGAGGTGACCAAACGCATTCGCTGTGACTGCGGAACCTCTCTGCACGGTGCTTTTCAGGAGATCCCGTCAGAAACCCTGCGCTCTCTGGCAGGCGTGGAAGGTCCGATCATCTTCCCGATAGCGGAACAGGGGCAGTGGTGCCTGATGGTGGATCAGTTTGCGACAAACGGCGGATATCTGCCGCTTGTGACGGACGATCTGAAATCCGGAGTGTTCCGGATCCTGGAAAGCACACAGTATGATATGGGGCAGAACAAGAAACGGCATGGTTCCGTACTGGTGCTTACGGATGCGGAATATGCTCGGCTGGTAAATGCGTTTGGCTAAAAGCATTTGGTTAAATGCGTATGCCGAACGCTTTGGATATGGAGGCAAATGTGAAAACAAAGAGGATTGCAAACCCGGTGATCCCGGGATTGTATGCGGATCCGGATCTGATCCGGGCAGGGGAAACCTATTATTTATATCCTACGACCGACGGGTATCCCGGCTGGTCCGGAACCCGATTTCACGCCTTTTCGTCCGACAATCTGGCTGACTGGACGGATCGGGGCGTAATTTTAGATGTGGCCGGTTCGCAGGTTCCCTGGGCGGTAGGCTCGGCATGGGCGCCTGCCATGTATCACAGGAACGGAAAATTTTATTTCTATTTTTGCGCCAAACGGGAAAACGGAGATTCCTGCATCGGCGTGGCAGTCAGTACCGATCCGGACCGGGGATTTCAGGCAATGCCGCAGCCGCTGATCACGCCGGAACTGGTGAAAGCGGCAGGCATAACCATGTGGCAGACCATCGATCCGTCTGTTTATGAAGAGGACGGCAGGGGATATCTGCTGTTTGGAAACGGCGGTGCCGCCATTGTGGAGCTGGGAGAAGATTCAGTAAGTATCCGTCCGGAGACCATGCGGCAGATTGAAGGACTGACGGATTTCCGGGAGGCCGTATCACTGTTTTATAGAGATGGGCTCTATCATTTTACCTGGTCGTGCGACGATACCGGCAGCGAAAATTACCATGTCAATTATGGAATCGCCGAGCAGATGACAGGGCCGGTCCGCTATCAGTACCCGATCTTAGAGAAGAAACCGGAAGCGGACATTTTAGGAACCGGGCATCACTGTATTTTAAAAGCGGAAGCGGACACTTATTATATCGGTTATCACCGATTTGCGACTCCGACCGCGCACTACCCGGAGGGCAAAGGCTATCACCGGGAGGTATGCATTTCTCCGCTGCGGTTTGACGCGGACGGAAAATTAAAGAAAGTTGAAACAGAGGAATAGGAGACAGCAGTATGGCAGAATTTACTTGTACGGACAATTTTTATCTGGACGGGAAACCGTTTCAGATCATTTCGGGCGGGATTCACTATTTTCGGGTGGTTCCCGAATACTGGCGGGACAGACTGGAAAAATTAAAGGCAATGGGCGCCAATACGGTGGAAACCTATGTCCCGTGGAACCTGCACGAGCCGAAACCGGGCGAATTCCGCTTTGACGGAATGTTGGATCTGGTGCGTTTTATTAAGCTGGCGCAGGAACTCGGCCTATATGTGATCGTCCGGCCGTCTCCTTATATCTGCGCGGAATGGGAGTTTGGCGGGCTGCCCGCGTGGCTGCTGGCGGAGGACGGAATGCGTCTGCGCGTCAGTTACCCGCCTTTTTTGAACCATGTGGCGCGCTATTATGACAGACTGTTTTCTCTGCTTGTGCCGCTGCAGATCCGGTACGGCGGACCGATCATTTTAATGCAGGTGGAAAATGAATACGGCTATTACGGCAGTGACGGCGCTTATCTGGAAACCATGAAGCAGATGATGCGGGACCGGGGCGTTGTGGTGCCGCTGGTGACGTCGGACGGGCCGATGGAGGAATCTCTTTCCTGCGGGCATATCGACGGCGTTTTGCCTACCGGCAATTTCGGCTCCCATACGAAAGAACGGTTTGCGGTACTGAAACGGTATACAGACGGCGGACCGCTTATGTGCACGGAGTTCTGGGTGGGCTGGTTCGACCACTGGGGCAACGGCGGCCATATGACGGGAGATCTGGAGCAGAGCGCGGCGGATCTGGAAGATATGCTGCAGCTGGGCCATGTGAATATCTATATGTTTGAAGGCGGAACCAATTTCGGATTTATGAACGGCTCCAATTATTATGAGGAGCTGGCGCCGGATGTGACTTCTTATGATTATGACGCGATTCTGACGGAAGACGGACAGATTACGGAGAAATACCGCCGTTATCAGCAGGTGATCAGCCGGTACGCGCCCATTCCCGAGGTAACGTTTACAACCGAGATCAGGCGAAAGGCGTACGGCGAAGTCCCGGTAACGGATCGGGTTTCTCTCGGCCATACGCTGGATCGGATTTCCGCTCCGGTATCTTCGGCGTTCCCGATCTGTATGGAGAAGCTGGGACAGAGCTACGGCTATGTGCTGTACCGTTCCAGGCTGGAAAAGGAGCAGAAACTGGAGAAGATCCGTCTGTGGAAAGCCAATGACCGGGCGAATATTCTGGTAGACAACAAGCCGGTGAAAGTCTTATATGATAAAGAATTATTGGCGGAGCATGTGATAGAGGCGGAAATCACGCCGGATTCCGTACTGGATATCCTGGTGGAAAACATGGGCCGGGTGAATTTCGGGCCGCGGATGGAGGAACAGCGCAAAGGGATCGACCATTGCGTACAGATCAACGGTCATATGCACCATAATTGGGAGATGTATCCGCTGCCGCTTGACAATATCGATCAGGTGGATTTTAACGGCGGATATGAAGAAGGCGTACCGGCGTTTTACCGGTTTGCGGTTTCCGTGGAAGAACCCGGCGATACGTTTCTGGATTTTACAGGTTGGGGCAAAGGCTGCGCGTTTGTAAACGGTTTCTGTATCGGCCGCTTCTGGGAGATCGGGCCGCAAAAAAGACTCTACATTCCTGCGCCGCTTTTAAGGACAGGAGAAAATGAGATCATTTTATTTGAGACAGAAGGAAAGCATGGACCGGTGATCACCCTGTGTGATGAGCCGGATTTGGGATAAAACGATGGCACTGGCAAACCGATTGTGGAAAGAAAAATTATTGGAGAACTGGGAGACCGGGACCGCGGCGGGAAAAGCGGCGCAGGCATTTTTAAATCAGACCGCGCTTGCCAAAACAAAGGGCGGCTGCATTAAGACGCTGGCGCTGCCGAAGGTATTTACCAGGGAGGATATCGCGATCTTCCGGCAGATTGCGGAGACAATGTACCGGATTCTCGCAAAAATAACCGTTCACTATAAAGAAAATCCGGAATATCGGAAGCTGTTCCCATTTTCGGAGGAAATGGAGCAGTGGATCTGTATAGACACCGGATATGCGTCTGTGATCCCCATCATGCGCATGGATATTCATTATCACGAGGATACGAAGCAGTGGAAGTTCTGTGAGATCAATACAGACGGCACTTCCGCCATGATCGAAGAGCTGCTGCTGCATCAGGCGTTTTCTCTGCCGGAGGAAGAAATGTTCGGGCAGTTTGAACTGTTTGACAGCTGGGTAAGGACCGTTTCCCGGATTTACGCCGCCTTTGCGGGCCGGGTGCCGGATCCGCATGTGGCGATCGTGGATTTTCTGGATAAAGGCTATCTGCCGGAGTTCGCGGAATTTGAAAAGCGTTTTCGGGAAAACGGATACTCCGCGGAGATCTGTGATATCCGGGAACTGACTTATCAAAACGGCGTTCTTTATTCTCCGTCCGGAAAACAGATCCACATCATCTATCGCCGCGCCGTGACCAGCGATATTGCCGAACATGCCGGGGAAGTCCGGCCGTTTTTGCAGGCGGCAAAAGAGCAGGCGGTGTGTCTGATCGGCGGACTGCAGACACAAGTCGCGCACAATAAAGCCCTGTTCTATGTGATGCGGCATCCGATGACCAGACAGATCCTGACGGCGGAGGAAGCGGCGTTTTTAGACGCGCATGTTCCGTTTACGGCAAAAATCGGGGAACTGCGGCCTGAGGAACTGATTGAAAAACGGGCGCAGTGGATCATCAAACCGCTGGATTCTTATGGAGCGTCGGGAGTATTTGCCGGACTTGACTATAGTGATACGGAATGGGAAAACCTGATCCGCCTTCACCGTTCGGAAGACTATATCGTTCAGGAATACTATCATCCGTTTTTAAGCTGGAATGTGGACTGTACGGGAGCAGAACCAAAAACAGCCCTGTACGGAAACCAGACAGGACTGTTTGTATATGACGGGCAGTTTGCCGGGATCTATTCCCGGCTGTCAGACGGCAATACCATCGTTACCAACCGGAATGAGCGGGCAGTGCCGGTTTATGTGCTGTGATCTTATTTGTGTTCTTTATTATATTGTTCCAATGCCAGTTTGGTATATTCCACATCGGATCTGCAGTCGATATACTGACTGCCGTATTTCTGCCGGGTTTCATTTCCCTTCCCGGTGATCAGGATGACTGTGGGAGAATCGACCTCCAGGATCGCTTTGGTAATTGCTTCTCCGCGGTCTTCGATCATTTCATAGGGGCAATTCTGGGCGGCCACATATTGAGCGATGTCCGTGGAAATGTCGATCACAGGCTCCGCGCCCGGATCTTCCGCAACCAGATATACTTTTTTCGCGTACATACCGGCAATGGTTCCCAGATCGTGGCGGCGCAGCAGCGCTTTTTTTCCGGGACAGCCGAAAATGGAAACGATATCGGATTCCGGATATTCTTTTCTCGTGGAGTCGAATAATTTCTCGAAACTCAGTTTATTGTGCGCATAGTCCACAATGGCGACTACCTTGCCGTCCTCGCTGTGAAAAGATTCCATTCTGCCGTCGGAACGGGCCCGGAACAGTCCGGAGTGGATATATTCCGTCGGAATATCAAATACATAAGCGGCGGCAATCGCTGCCAGAGCGTTTTCCACATTAAACAGACCCGGCATCGTCAGGATAAAGGTCTCCTGAAAGCGGTCGCATTTTACGTCAAATAAAATCTGATCGTTTACTTTTCGGATGTTATAGCCGTAAATGTCGCTGCCGGCTTTTGTACCGAAGGTAAGCAGACGCTCGGAGGCCGCCGCCTCTGCCAGGATCCGCTCCTGATAATCGCTGTCTGTACAGACAAGGGCGGTCCGCGTCTGCGCGAACAGCTTCAGCTTGGAAGCGAAATAGTCTTCAAAATCCGGATGCTCGATGGGACTGATATGGTCTTCCGAGATATTCATAAAAATCCCCACGTCAAATACAACTTCATCGACCCGGTCATATTTTAACGCCTGACTGGAAACCTCCATCGACAGATAGGGGATATGGCTGTCCGCCACATTGTGGAAATGCCGGAACAGTTCCAGCGATTCCGGCGTGGTAATATGCGATTCAAACCGCTTCACGCCGTCATAGGTATCGATCGATGAGATCATGGCGGATTCCGGCTGTCCGGCGGCCTTCAAATAATCGTCCAGAATCGCTTTGATATAGTAAACGACCGTAGATTTTCCCTTCGTGCCGCCCACCCCGATCAGACGGAAATTCCGGCAGGGATCTTCATAAAAGAATTTTCCCAGGATCGGCATGGCTTTTCGGACATCCGATACCAGAATGTACGGAACCGGCCGGTTAAGTTCATACTTCTGTTCGCTGACATATAATACAGCGCCGTCTGCCACAGACTGTTCCAGATAAGCGGCTTTAAACGCGGCGCCCTTACAGACGAACAGGGTGCCGGGGGTTACTTCTCTGGAATCAAAGGTCAGGTTTTCAATCGCCAGATTCTTTTGGTCATATAAATTGGCTTCCGTGACCAGCCCGGCTTCTGTCAGCAGGTCCAGATAAGCGGAAATGGAATATTTTTTCATATGTTCTCCTGTTTGGCTATCAAATATGATACGGCTCAATGATAATAGGTCTTAAATTTCCGATAGTGGCTCAAATGGTTCTTGACCATGCGCAGCCAGCGGTTCCAGGTAAAATCCCCCTTTTTAAAAATGGGATTTACGGCTCGTCCCGCGGCGGCTAACGCTTTCATTTTGGCAAGGTTTTCCGGCTGCTTCACATATTTGCAGGCAACGCCCTTCGGCACAACCCACCAGAGGTGTTCCTCTTTTGCCGTCTCAAACGGAAGCGTCCGGTTATAAATATATTCTTCCACGATGTATTTTGCCAGATTAAAACCGGAGCCGGTCACATAATAGTTGCTGCGGCCCTGTCTGGTGTTGATCTCAAAGAATTTATATTTTCCGTCCCGGGTATCATACTTGATATCGAAATTGGAAAAGCCGGTGTAGGCAAGTTCATCCAGAAGCTGCTTTACCTTCTGCATCAGCGCCTCATTGGGTTCCGTAATGATGACTGCGTGGTTTCCCAGTCCGTGCGGCGTATGCTCCTCTAACAGCACATGGCCCAGACACATCATTTTCACCTGCCGGTCCTTCCCGGAATAAGCGGTCAGAACCCGCATATATTCATCGTTGCCGGGAATGGTATCCTGAATGATCAGGCTGTCGTGATAACCGGCCTCATAAATCTGCGTGATTACCGTGTTTAATTCTTCCCGCGTATCAATTTTATATACCTTTTTCTGCGTAGAAAACGGATATTCCCAGTACATGACGCTGTCCGACGGCTTTAAGATCACGGGGAACGAAAACGGAAGCGTAAAATCAAGTCCCATTTCTTTCCGGTGGATCACGGTGGCAGGGTAGTCAATGCCGTGTTTGTCGCAAAGCTGATAAAATAATTCCTTGTGCTGCAGCCGGTCCATCAGGTCAAAATCAATGTACGGCGCTATGGTATTTGCAGGCAGTTCCGCCTTGTGTCTGCTGATCAGCGCGACATAACTGTCACCGCAGCCGATCAGGATCACGGTCTTGTCCGAATGCGCCGCGCAGAACTGCCGGACGGTATCTAAAAAAACCGGGTCCGTGTCGATCTCTTTATTGGCGGCGTAAGTGATCATTTTGCTGCCAAAGCTGGGACCGCTGGGAAATTTCCCGAATACATAAGAGCTTACGCCGTATTCCTCATAAAACGCGCGCGCGACGCTGTATGTGTTGATATCCCCGCCGAACAGCATAGGGATAAATTCTTTCTCCGTAAAAATCATGATTTCTCCTATCTTCTGTTTCAAGTATCATACCGTATTGTATTGTAAGCCCAACCTTTTCGGATGTCAACTGTTATCGAATCTCAGAAAATATAAAAAAAGACTTGATGTTCCGCTAAAAAAAGCATAGGATAGAGAGAGAGCAATTATTATAGAATACATAAGTAAAGGAGATATCATATATGATTTCAAAAGTAATTACGGTTCCGGGTTCTCAGGGACTGCACATGGAGGCGGTCGCTGCCCTTGCCAACGCGGTGGTTGTAAAAAAGGCAGACGTTACCCTGAAATATAAGGGAAAGGATTATGACGCCAAAAGCATCATGATGCTGTTTTCCGCATGCATCATGAGCGGATCCGAAGTAGAAGTGATCTGCGACGGCCCGGATGAGGAAGAGGCAATGCGGGAAGTAGAGAACGTATTTGAGAACTTATAGGATCTGCAAACAGTTCTGTGTGTAAAGGAGGGAAGGTATGGATACAACGACGCTGAAACTGCTGGCCAAAGAATATCCGACCATTACAGAAGCGGCGGCGGAGATCGTGAATCTGAACGCGATCCTGGCGCTGCCGAAGGGAACCGAGTATTTTTTCAGTGATCTGCACGGGGAATACGAGGCGTTTTCCCAACTGTTGAAAACCGCTTCCGGCAATATCCGGGACCGAATCGGACAGATCTTTGACAGCTCGGTGACAGAGGAAGAGCGGGATTTTCTGGCGGAACTGATCTGCGATCCCAAGCGGATCTTAAAGCAGGTGACGAAACGGGAGGATTACAGGAAGTGGTTCCATGTGTATGTGTACCGCCTGATCGAGGTGATCAAGGCCATTTCTGAAAAGTATACTCGTTCCAAGGTCAGGAAAAAGGCTCCGGCGGAGTATGTCTATATCATTGACGAGCTTTTGCATGTAGAATATGAGAATAAGACGTTATATTACAACAGTATTATCGATTCCATCTATCAGACAGGGATGGCGGAAGAGTTTATTACCGGCGTGTGCCTGATGATCCGGCAGCTTGCGGTAGACAGCCTGCATATTATCGGGGATATTTATGATAAGGGGCCGCATGCGGACCGGTTGGTAGATGAACTGATGACGATGGACGAGCTGGATATCCAGTGGGGCAATCACGATATCCTCTGGATGGGAGCGGCCTGCTGCAATCCGGTCTGTGTGGCGCAGGCAATCTGCAACAGTATCCGCTATAACAGCTTTGATTTTCTGGAAGAAGGCTACGGCATCAATCTGCGGGCGCTCAGCATTTTCGCGGAGAAGACTTACGGGGACGATCCCTGCACCCAGTTCCTTCCAAAAACCTATGACAAGAATAAATATGATCCGGTAGACAGCAATCTGGCGGCCAGAATGTTTAAATCCATGATGATCATTCTGCTGAAAGAAGAAGGGCAGCTGTATCGGAAACACCCGGAGTATCAGCTGAATGACCGGATCGTGCTGGAACGCATTGATTACGCGGCGGGCACGATCAAACTGGACGGTAAGGTCTATGAACTGAAGGATAAGAATTTCCCTACCGTTGATCCGGCGGATCCGCTTCGCCTGACCGCGGAGGAAAAAGAACTGATGGATATTATCATCAGTTCCTTCCGGCACAGCGAACGGCTGCAGAAGCATATAAAATTTCTATATACCAAGGGCAGTATGTACCGGGTTGTAAACGGCAATCTGCTGTTCCACGGCTGTATTCCGTTAAATGAAGACGGCAGCCTGCGGATGTTTGTAAACGGGCCGCTGATCTACGGCGGCAAAGAGTATCTGGATCTGATCAATGAGGCCATTAAGAATGCTGTGGTTTCTTCCAAGCATCCGGAAAATGACAATATGTTCCGTGATTTTATGTGGTATCTGTGGTGCGGGCCGCAGTCGCCGCTGTTCGGAAAAAGCAAGATGTCTACCTTTGAACAGTATTTTATCGCGGACAAGGCTTCCCATGTGGAAGTGCGCAATCCCTATTACGACTGGGTAGACGATCCCGAGATCTGCGATATGATCCTGGAGCGCTTCGGACTTTCGGGAGAAAACTGTCATATCATCAACGGACATGTGCCGGTGAAGGCGGGCGAGAATCCGATTAAGGCAGGCGGAAAGCTGTTCATCATTGACGGCGGGATTTCCAAAGCCTATCATTCCAGTACCGGCATCGGCGGCTATACGCTGATCTTCTCTTCCAGAAATTTACTGCTGGCGGAGCATAAGCCGTTTGTGAACAGCGAGACGTTCCTGACGCCGAAGGTGACCGTAGTCAAGCATATGGAAAAACGGATTATCGTAAACGATATAGACCGGGGCGAGGAGCTGCGAAACGATATTTTACTGCTGGAACGGCTGATCGAAGCTTACCGGAGCGGCCGGATCAAAGAAAAGTATTAGGAGAGGACAAAAGCTATGTGTGGAATTGTAGGATATATCGGAAAGACACCGGATCATGTAGCGGTTATTGAGCGGATGCAGGATCGGATCGCCCACAGGGGGCCGGACGGCAGAAGCCATTATATTGACGGAGATGTGGTGCTGGGACATGTGCGCCTCAGCATCATTGATGTGGAAGGCGGCGCGCAGCCCATGCAGAATGAAGACGGCACGGTTACGATCATCTACAACGGTGAGATCTATAACTATCGGAAGCTGCGGGAGGAACTGATCGCCAAAGGCCATATCTTTAAGACGAATTGCGACACCGAAGTTCTGGTACACGGATATGAGGAGTACGGCGCCGATCTGTTAAATAAACTGCGCGGTATGTTTACGTTTGTGATCTGGGATCAGAAGAAACAGAAGCTGTTCGGAGCCAGGGATTTCTTCGGGATTAAGCCGTTTTACTATGCCATGATGAACGATACGTTCTTCTTTGCCAGTGAGATCAAGGCGTTTATGGATCATCCCAATTTCGTCAAGGAGTTAAATGAGGAACTGCTGCCGGATTATATGACTTTCGCCTGCATTCCGGGCTACAATACCATGTTTAAGAATGTGTACAAGCTGGCGCCCGGGCATTATTTTGAATATGAAAACGGCAGGATGAACATAACCAAATATTACAACGTGGAGTTTCATCCCGATCAGAAAAAGAGTTTTGATCAGTTTGTGGATGAAATCGCGGATACGGTGACAGCTTCCGTCGAGGCGCATAAGATCGCGGATGTGGAGGTCGGATGTTTTCTGTCCTCCGGTGTGGATTCCAGCTATGTAGCGTGTGAACTGGCTAAGATCTACGATGTAAAGACCTATACGGTCGGATTTGCGGATCATACGTATTCGGAAGCGGACGACGCCAAGATGCTGGCGGATGAGATCGGGGTGGTCAACTATCCGAAGATCATCAGCGCGGACGATTATTTCGGGAGCTTTGCAGACGTACAGTATCAGCTGGACGAACCTCTGGGCAACCCCAGCGCCAACAATCTGTACCATGTGTGCGAGCGGGCCTCCCGGGACCTGAAGGTAGTGCTGTCCGGTGAGGGCGCCGATGAGATGTTCGGCGGCTACAATGTATATAAGGAACCGCTTTCGGTACAGGGGTATCAGAAGGTCGTGCCCAAGGCGATCCGGAAGGGAATCGCGGCCGTGGCAAAGAAACTGCCGGATTTCAAGGGCAGGAATTACCTGATCCGGGGCAGTCAGTCCATCGAAGAACGGTATATCGGCAACTCCAATGTTTATAAGGTGGGAGAACGGGACCGGTATTTAAAGAAACACTATGATTCCAAACCGCCGCAGTGGTTTACCAAACCGTTTTACGACAAGGTGCCGGAGTATGACGATATTACCAAAATGCAGTACATGGATATTCACGGCTGGATGGTGCAGGAAATCCTATTAAAAGCGGATAAAATGAGTATGGCGCATTCGCTGGAGCTGCGGGTGCCGTTTCTGGATAAGGAGATCTTTGCTCTTTCCAGTACGATCCCGACCAAGTATCGGGTAAGTAAGGAGAATACCAAGCTGGCATTGCGGAAGGCGGCCGGCCGGGAGATGAACAGTATCAGCGCAAACCGGAAGAAACTGGCGTTTCCTACGCCGCTTCCGGCATGGATCAAGGAAGATAAATACTATAACCTGATCAAGAAGTATTTTACCAGCGAATGGGCGGAACAGTTTTTCCACACGGACCTGCTGGTGCAGCTCTTAGATGATCACCGAGCCGGAAAACGGTTTCAGGTATCCAAAATCTGGGTGGTATTTTCATTTCTGGTGTGGTATGAACAGTACTTTGTGCTGAACCGATAGGAGAGAGGGGAACAAATGATTGATAAGGGAAAACGATTACGGGTTATTTTGGCTGGTATGATCATATCGGGATTGACGGCGCTGCCGGTATCTGCGGATGAGAAGCAGGAGGCAGAGAGCAGAAAAGCGGAATATGAGTCCATGAAAGCGTCTCTGGAATCCAGACAGAAGGAACTGCAGGGAGAATGGGATGATCTGCAGCGCTATACCTGGGAGATTGACAGCAGGCTGACGGATGCCAGCAGCAGGATTTACGAACTGAAGTCTCAGATTTCGGACAGTCAGGAGCAGATTACGCAGTTAAAAAAACAACTGGCCGAACAGGAGGCGGAAATCGATAAGCAGTATCATGATATGTCGCTTCGGATTCAATTTATGTATGAGCGCGGCAATAAGCAGTTTTTATCTGCCCTGCTGAGTGCGGACAGTTTCTCGGATTTTCTGAATCAGGCAGAATATGTTTCACAGATTACAACCTATGACCGGCAGATGCTGGATAAGCTGCAGGCGCTGAAAGAGAGCATGGAAGCGGCACAGGCAGAGATGATTGCCGGGAAAGAAAAGCTGGAGCAGTTAAAATCCGAACAGGAAGAAAAGCAAACAGAACTGGAAAAGCTGTTATCGGACAAGCAGGCAGAGCTGAATCAGGTCGGGAATCAGATGGATGCAACTGACCAGAAGATTTATGAGGCTGTTTCCGGAATCCAGGAGGAAGAAGCCTATATCAAAGAAATCGAAGAAGTAGAGCGGCGCAGAAAGGAAGAAGAGGCGCGCAAGGCAAGAGAGGAATCCATAGCGGCAGAACAGGCGGCACAGCAGGCAGAAAAACAGACGCAAAGCGGCACCTATGTGGAAGATTCCGATATCAATACAGATGAGAGCAGTTATACGGGAAATGGCACCTTTATCTGGCCGCTGCCCGGACAGTATCACAGACGGACTTCCGATTTTGGTTACCGCTATAATCCGTTTGGCGGCGGTTCCGTGGAATACCACTGCGGGGACGATTATTCGGCGCCGATGGGAACGCCGATTTACGCAGTTGCGGATGGAACCGTGGATGCTTCCGGCATGTCCGGTACTATGGGGAATCGGGTTGTGATCTATCACGGAAACGGACTTTCGTCTGTTTATATGCATGCTTCCGTTTTATTGGTTTCTGCCGGGCAGACGGTAAAGCAGGGCGATCTGATCGCACTGGTGGGAGCGACGGGCCGGGTGACGGCGCCGCATTTACATATTTCCTTCCGCTTAAACGGCGAGTGGGTAGACCCGAAATTGTATATCGGGGAATAGTATGACAATAAAAGATTAAAACATTTCCTTCCCGTTCCAAAAAGGATTTGCTTTTCTACCTCTTGTATGCGATAATAGATACAAACTAGGATCGAATTCGCATACAGGAGGTTTTTTATGGGTGACAGACTATATGAATTGATGAATTGGCGTGATATTGAAGGCGTTGTTTATGCGGATCTGGATAATCCGTTTGAGGTAATGGGAGAGAAGCTGCTGAAGGACGGAAGGCTGATCTCTGCGTTTGTGCCGGACGCCGGGAAAGTGGCGGTGCAGATCGCAGGGCAGGAGTATGAGATGGATAAGGTGGACGAGGCCGGGTTTTTCTCCGTTCTGCTGCCGAAGAAGGTAACGGGAATGTACCGGCTGCATGCGTTTTACGACGAAGGAAAAGAAGATATCCGATATGACGCTTATGCGTTCCCGCCTTCGATTCCGGAAGCGGATCTGAAGAAGTTCAATGCAGGGATCCATTATGAGATTTATAAGCTGCTGGGCGCGCATCCCATGGAGATCGGCGGTGTGAAAGGCGTGCGGTTTGCGGTCTGGGCGCCGGAGGCAGTGCGGGTCAGCGTTGTCGGTGATTTTAATCAGTGGGACGGCAGGCGGAACATCATGCAGCGCCGGGAAGACAGCGGCGTGTTTGAACTGTTTGTGCCGGAACTGGAGACGGGCGCTATTTATAAGTATGAGATTGCGACCAGATCGAAAGGAAATGTATTAAAGACAGATCCGTATGCGAATGCGTTCGAGGTGCGGCCCGCGAATGCGTCTGTGGTGGCCGATATAACCGGATATCCCTGGACCGATGACGGCTGGATCGCGAAGCAGAAGGAAAATCAGGCCAATAAAGAAAAACCCATGTCGGTTTATGAAGTGCATCTGGGCTCCTGGAGAACGAAAGAGATGCCGCCGGTCAAAGAAGACGAAGAGGCAGATGGAAAGGATTCCTATTACAACTACCGGGAGATTGCGCCTATGCTGGCGGAGTATTGTAAAAAGATGGGGTATACTCATCTGGAACTGATGCCGGTCATGGAGCATCCGTTTGACGGCTCCTGGGGGTATCAGGTCTCCGGATATTACGCGCCTACCAGCCGGTACGGAACGCCGCAGGATTTCATGTATTTTATGGATTATATGCATCGTCAGGAAATCGGCGTTATTTTAGACTGGGTGCCTGCACATTTTCCGCGGGACGCCTGGGGTATGGCGGAGTTTGACGGTACCTGCCTGTATGAGCATAAGGATCCCAGACAGGGCGCGCATCCGCACTGGGGTACACTGATCTATAATTACGGAAGACCGGAAGTCAGTAATTTCCTGATCGCCAACGCGTTATTCTGGGCGGAGCAGTATCATGCGGACGGAATCCGGATGGATGCCATCGCGTCCATGCTGTACCTGGACTATGGCAAGAATGACGGAGAATGGGTCCCGAATATTTACGGCGGCAAGGAGAATCTGGACGCGGTGGAATTTTTGAAGCATCTGAATTCCATTTTTAAAAAGCGCGGGAATTACGCGATGTTGATTGCGGAGGAATCCACGGCCTGGCCGCAGGTGACAGCGCCTGTAAAAGAGGACGGACTGGGATTTGATTATAAATGGAACATGGGCTGGATGAACGATTTTCTCGGATATATGCAGACGGACCCGTATTTCCGGAAGTATCAGTACGGCGGTCTGACGTTCAGCATGATCTATGCGTACAGTGAGGATTTTATCCTGGTATTGTCCCATGATGAAGTCGTTCACGGAAAGGGTTCTATGATCAATAAAATGCCGGGTGACGAGGACGCCAGATATGCCAACCTGCGGGTGGCACTGGGCTTCCAGATCGCGCATCCGGGCAAGAAGCTCCTGTTTATGGGTCAGGAATTCGCCATGTATAACGAGTGGTGGGAAGCCCGCCAGATCGACTGGTTCCAGCTTGAAAACCGGAAGAATCAGGATATGCAGAACTACGTGAAAGCGTTAAATCATCTGTACTTAAAGGAACCGGCGCTGTATGAGCAGGATTATACGCCGGACGGCTTTGAATGGATCAATAACATTTCTTCGGAGGAGAGTATTCTGGTATTTGCCAGAAAAGCCAAGGCAGAGGAGGATTTCCTGGTGATTGTATGCAATTTTGATACCATCGACCGGGATAATTATAAGATCGGCGTGCCGAAGAAAGGAAAATATAAAGAGATCTTTAACAGCGACAGCACTGGGTTTGGCGGAAACGGGTTTGTGAATCCCCGTGTGAAGCCATCCAAGGCCGACGAGTGTGACGACAGGGAAAATTCAATCCGGATCAAGGTACCGGCGCTGGGAATGACTGTGCTTCGCTATATTCCCATAACGGAGAAGGAGAAGCAGGCCGAATCTGAAAAATCGGCAAAACGGACGACCGGGAAGCCGGCGTCCAGGAAATCCGCGGTTGCGCAGAAACTGGAACGGGAGATCGCGAAGGCGGACGCCGCCAGGGAACTGGAACCGGAGAAGAAGGCACAGGCAAAGGAAGCAGTGGAAAAGGCTTCCAGGAAGCGTAGCGCAAAGAAAACAGGAAAATAGCAGGGAAATAACAGTGACAGGCAGCGGGACTGTCAGGAGGAAACAGGTTGCATTCCATTTACGGATTACTGCGTGCGGCAGAGGAAACCGCCGCATCAGCGGAAAGTTTACAGGAGAATATTGACCAGAAACTGGAAGAAGCAAGTAATCTGCTTAAAACGCTGGAATCGTATATACCGAAGATACAGAGCTTTCTGATCAATGCGGTACTGGCTGTTTTAGTATTTTTCATTGGACGTTTTCTCATTAAGCGCCTGATGAAGATGGTGTATCATATTTTAAAGCGCGGGCATGTGGATGACGGCGTCCGCCGGTTTCTGATGTCGCTGATCCGGGCGGCGTTATATGTGCTGCTAATCGTTATTATCTGCGGCGTCTGCGGAATTCAGTCGGCGTCGTTTGTGGCGGTGATCGGTTCCGGCGGCGTGGCGATCTCCTTGGCCATGCAGGGCGCGTTATCCAATCTGGCAGGCGGCGTCACGATCTTACTGGTAAAACCGTTTAAGGTCGGGGATTATATCTTTGAGGAAATGAACAACGGCGTTGAGGGTACCGTGCAGAAGATCGATCTTTTCTATACGCAGCTTTTGACGATTGACAATAAAACGATCATGATCCCGAACGGGACGCTGACCGGGAGCCGGATCATCAACGTGACCTCTCAGGATAAGCGGCGGGTGGATTTCCGGATCGGAATCAGTTACAGTGAGAACATCGATCGGGCAAAATCCGTATTGTGGGATGTGATCCATGCGAATAAGTCTGTACTGGAAGAAGAAGTGAATGATGTGATCGTCAGGGAACTGGCGGAAAGTCAGGTCGTGCTGGAGGCGCGTGTCTGGGTGCCGACAGAAGCCTACTGGGATGTGCTGTTTTATCTGAATGAGAATGTGAAAAAACAGTTTGACCGGTATGGGATTACGATTCCGTTTAATCAGCTGGATGTACATGTGACCAGGAAGGAAGAAGCAGAAGTAAGCAGCAAGGCATAAAAAGAAAACCGTCTGTCGAAAGGAAATTTCAGTTCGGCAGACGGTTTTTTCTATGGTTTGGGTTAATATGTTATAATTCCGGAGCGTCTTCAAAGTAGAGCGAATTTGCGGCAATGACCTGTTCCATGGCGGCTTTGCCGGGGGCCCCGATCGTCAGACGCTTTTCCACACAGGTTTCCAGGCTGATGGCATCGTAGATATCATCTTCGAAAACCGGACTGATTGCCTGATATTCTTCCAAAGACATATCGTCTAACGCGATTCCTTTTTCAATGCAGTACAGCACAAGCTGCCCTACAATGCCGTGCGCGTCCCGGAACGGTACGCCCTTGCCGACCAGATAGTCGGCCGCGTCTGTCGCGTTGGTGAATCCGTTTTTGGCGCTGTCGCGCATCCGCTCTTTGTTGACGGTCATGGTATCGATCATGCCGGTAAACAGAGCCAGACAGCCCTTTACGGTGTCAATAGCGTCAAAAGTCAGTTCCTTATCTTCCTGCATGTCCTTATTATAGGCAAGCGGAAGTCCCTTCATCGTAGTCAGGATAGAGATCAATGCGCCGTATACCCGTCCGGTCTTGCCGCGTACCAGTTCGGCAATATCCGGATTCTTTTTCTGCGGCATAATGCTGCTGCCGGTGCTGTAGGCGTCGTCCAGTTCGATAAACCGGTATTCGTTGGAATTCCAGAGGATGATCTCTTCGCAAAAGCGGCTTAAATGCATCATAACGGTAGAAAGCGCGCTTAAAAATTCGATCAGATAATCCCGGTCCGCCACGGAATCCATACTGTTTAAGGTAGGACCGGCAAAGTTAAGCAGAGAAGCGGTATAAGCGCGGTCCAGCGGATAGGTGGTGCCTGCCAGCGCGCCGGAACCGATGGGGCAGTAGTTCATGCGGTCATAGATATCCGCCAGCCGTCCTCTGTCCCGTTTCAGCATCTCGAAGTAAGCGCCGAAATGGTGTGCCAGCGTAATGGGCTGCGCTTTCTGCAGATGGGTAAAACCGGGCATATACGTTGTCAGATGCTCCTGCATCAGACGGTGCAAAACCAGCATCAGTTTCCGGACCAGATGATCGACAGCAGCCACCTCATCCCGGGTATAAAGCTTCATATCCAGCGCTACCTGATCGTTGCGGCTCCGGCCTGTGTGCAGCTTCTTTCCGGGTTCGCCGATCCGGGCGATCAGATTAGATTCCACAAAGCTGTGGATATCTTCATATTCCCCGGTAATCTCCAGCGTGCCGTTTTCGATATCCCGGGCAATCCCGTTTAATCCTTCAATGATCGCGCCGCATTCCTCTGCAGTCAGAATTTCCTGCTTTGCCAGCATGGTGACATGAGCAATGCTGCCTTCGATATCCTGCTTATAAAATCTGCTGTCATAAGAAATGGATGCGTTAAAATTATGAACGAGTTCATTGGTTTCTTTGGTAAATCTTCCTCCCCAAAGCTTCATGATTTGTTTCTCCCTTCATAGGTGATCTTCAGCTTCCGAAGCTGCAGCCGGGAACCTTCCTCGATTTTGCCGGTATACAGAAGCCCCATGCTGTAATAATAGTTTTCTTCGATCGCGGTGCTTAGCGCAATCTCCATCGGTAAGCCCTGCTCTGTCTGCTCGCCGGTCGGTTTTGCCTTGCTTGTGATCTGCGCGAACAGCATCTGGTCCCGTGTCTTCAGAATGATCCGGCAGGGAGAAGTAAATGCCGCCGCGTAGCAAGGTGCGGTCAGTTGTGTGGCGATACCGTTATGATATTGGCACAAGGTAAACGAAGCGGCATTGCTGTATGCCGTTGTACGTGAAATCCGCAGGCCATATCCGGTTTGGGTATCGATGTCAAATTTGATAAAGAGATCCAGATATTGTCCGTCCGCGCCTTCAAAACCGGTCCCGTCGGTTCGTTCCGGGTTGATGACCAGCGCAAAGGTGGAATCGAATCCGGTCTGCTGTACCATCAGTTTCACTCTGTCTAATTCCACTCGATATAGCAGTCTGCCGCCAAATCCTGTGGTCAGAAGTCCGGCTTGTCGGTCCGCTCCCTGTACACCGATGCCGTACATCCACGGAAGTTCGGTGGATGGGAGGCGAGTCTGCGGAGTGTCGGCCGGCTGAATCGCGTCAATCTGCCAGCCGCCGTTAATGCTTTCCGCATTCCAGTCCGTAGGAAACGTGGAAAAATCAGTCCGATAATTGTATTTGCCGATCCCGTTTCCCGGAACATCTTTTAAGGTGACTCGCCGGGAAGAGGTAATCTGCACCGGCCGGCCGGCTTTGCTGCGGCTGTGTTTGGGCTCTAAAGTGGCGATCAGATATTTGCCCGCGTCTCCATAGGTAAGCCGGTGTATCCTGCATGGCGTACCGGGAGCGGAACATTCAATGGGGGCCAGAATATTGCCTTTTTCAGAATTATTTAAATAATACCAGATGATCCGGCTTTCATCCGGATAACCGTTTGTTTCCAGTTTATAATCCAAAACGGCGGTTCCGTCCTGAATCAGAATCTGAGGCTGCCGGATCATGCGCGGACTTTCCAGTACGGGTGGGATGATCGTAACTTCACATTGGGCTGAAATCCCGTTGACTGTGGCTGCCGTTACCATGACGGAAACCGGATGCTCTGTAGGATTCCTGCCTTCCAGTCGGACAATGGAACCTGCTGCCCGTCCTTCGGAGAAAATCGGAGCTGACAGCTTGGATTCCGCAAGCTCTTCGGCTGTGGGAACCTGCAGATGCAGGTAGGTATTCTTGCAATTCCAGGTCAGATTTTGATTGGCCGACGGCGGAAATACAGAGGCGCCGATATAGCAGTTCTGTTCTCCATCCGTAATCGTGATCGATTTGGAAATGCGGATATGGATCGGCTCCGGCGGTTCAGCTCCGCTTTGTCCGAGCAGATGCGCCGCCGTCATATTTTCGCATTGTGCGTCTGTAAGCTCCAGCCCGCAGTGCTCCGGTAAAATGCGGATCGGGCTGCCGTCTTTGGTAAGCGCGGAATAAAGACAAGGGATGCCCGGAACCGGATACTGGCTCCAGTAGATATCCTGCAGCGTGCCGTTTGTGTCTTCAAATCTGCATTGTTTCAGAAACAGGGCGGAATAGTGATGTGCCAGATACAAATGCTGCGGCTCCTTAAAACCGAGTTTCCAGGTACAGTCGAAAAATGCCGTACCGTCCCTGCCGGCGCAGAAAACCGGATAGTTATCCAAACATTCTATGGTACAATGCTCGAAGACATGCATATCCCCGCCGCCGATAAAATCCCGGGTTCCCTGAATGGTACAGTTCTGAAATAAAACATGGGGAACGCTGCGGAGCATCACAGTCTCCTCCATGCCGATAAAATTCACATGTATAAAGGTAAGATCATCCGGCTTCCGGTCTTCCGCCGCAGCGATACAGTGAGCGCGCGTCAGGGCAGAAGTCCGCATCCGCTGGTTTAAGGACGGGTTGTACCGATAGGGATAATCGCAGTTGCAGAAATTCAGGAACGTGAGGTTTTTGGCCGTAAAATGCGTTCCGGCGATTTCAACCGTTTCTGAATGCGTGGTACAGCCGGCCATAATCCCGCGGTTGTCCGCGATCACAACCGCAGACGGATCCTCGCCGAGTCCGATCAGTTCCAGATAGTCCCACGGAATCCGAATACCGGGTTCTCCGGCTCCGCCGTACAGCAGATACATCCCTGGCTCCAGATAGATGCGAAACGGCTGTTCTTCGGTTCCGTTCCGTGCCTCCTGAATGGCCATTTCCAGAGAAGAATAGACAGAAGGCAGCTCCGAATCGGTATTTTCCAGACTGCCGTCCACATAAAAGACCTGTTCCGGATCCAGTTCCATTCCGTTTTTGGCTATGATCTTAAGCGGTTCTGTATTGGTATCTTTTTTAAAAAGCACAGGAATTCCCCCTTTTGTCACCGTCAATAAAACCAGTTTAACATAGGTTGGAATCCTGTGCAATGGATTTTAAAAATGAAAATTAAAATTTCTCCCAGATCGCAGTCAGATAATCGGTAAAAGCGGCTGTATTCCGGCGCGTGGAAGGAGTCTGCGCCGTATCCGGAAATACGATGGGGATCTCAGCCGCGACCGCTGCGGGTCGCGGACTTAAAATAAGGATCCTGTCGCTGAAGGAGACGGCTTCTGCCAGATCGTGGGTAACGAGGATCGCGGTTTTTTTCTCCCGGCGGATCTTCTGATGGATCCTGTCGCAGAGCTCCAGTCGGGTCTGGTAGTCGAGGGAAGAAAATACTTCGTCCAATAGCAGAAGTTCCGGCTCGGATATCAGGCTGTCAATCAGGGCGGCACGTTTGGACATCCACATTTTAGGACCGCTGCGGAGGCCCGTAAAGGTATTTTGGTGAATCCGGTACCATTCCAGGAGGGCTCCTTTTTGCCGGAGAAATCCAATGACCAGGTCTCCCGCGGTCGAGATCTGTCCGGATGAAGGCAGGAGCATCCCCGCGATCACAGACAGCAAAGTGGATTTTCCGCAGCCGGAAGGCCCCACAACCGCGAGGATCTCTCCAGAACGCAGCTCGAAACTGATGTCGGATAATACCGGCAGTTCTTTGTCGGCATTGCTGTAGGAACAGCAAAGATTCGTAAGAGAAAGCAAAGGGTCCATGGTCTGCCTCCTTATTTCAGAATGCCTCAGAATATTCTTATTCCGCTTGTATCATAGTATATGCGTAAAACAGAGTCCGGTTCCGCACGGAAATTTTTAAAAATAGTGGTTGCAAGAACGAAAAAAATGTATTATACTTTCTGTCAGTGAGTTTTCTGATAGGAGAATATGCTTCCATGGCTCAGTTGGTAGAGCGATTGATTCGTAATCAATAGGTCAGGGGTTCAAGTCCCCTTGGAAGCTTTAGGACCGGGTGTATCTGCATCCGGTCGAATTGTTTCATATTCAGAAAGGATATAGACAAAATGGATATCATTATTGTAGGCTGCGGGAAAGTCGGATCTACTCTGCTAGAGCAGCTGAGTGGCGAAAACCACAATATTACAGTGATCGATAAGGATGCTTCCAAGGTTGGCCGGGTAACGAATTCCTATGACGTGATGGGATTTGTGGGAGACGGCACCAGTTACAGCCTGCAGATGGACGCAGGCGTTGAAGAAGCGGATCTGCTGATCGCGGTAACCGGTTCAGATGAGTTGAATCTGTTGTGTTGTTTGTTTGCGAAGAAAGCCGGCAACTGCCGGACGATCGCAAGAGTCCGAAACCCGCTGTACAATAAGGATCTCCACTATATTAAAGAAGAACTGGGCCTTTCCATGGTGATCAACCCCGAGTATGCGGCAGCGATGGAGATTGCGCGCCTGCTCCGCTTCCCTTCCGCCAATAAGATCGATACGTTTGCGAAGGGCCGGGTAGAGATGGCGCGGTTTAAGGTTCAGCAGGAGCATAAGATCTGCGGCAATTCTTTAAGCCAGATCCGGACGCAGTATAAATGTGATCTGCTGATCTGTGCAGTAGAGCGAAAGGGTGAGGTCTGTATTCCGGACGGTAATTTTGTGATCGAGCCGGACGATATCATTTCCGTGATCGCGACTCCCGTCAATTCCAACTACTTTTTTGAAAAGATCGGCGCCGATACCCATAAGGTAAAGGACGCCATGATCATCGGCGGCGGAACCATTACATATTATCTGGGCGCGCAGCTTCAGAATATGGGGATTAAGCTCCGGATCGTGGAGAGCAATCTGCAGCGGTGCGAAGAACTGAGCGATCTGCTGCCTAAGACCATGATCATAAACGGAGACGGAACCAATAAAGAACTTCTTCTGGAAGAAGGACTGGCGAATACCGAAGCGTTTGTAGCGCTGACCAATATCGATGAAGAGAATATCCTGTTGGCACTGTATGCCAGAAAACAAAGCCGGGCCAAGTCTATTGTGAAGATCGACCGATCCTCTTTTGACGAGGTGATCCGGGAACTGGATGTAGGCAGTATCATTGATCCGAAATATATTACGGCGAATTATATTATCCGTTATGTGCGCGGAATGCGGAAGAATTCCACGGAGAACAGTATCGAGACCTTATATAAGATCCTGGACGGACGCGCGGAAGCAGTGGAATTTCTGATTGAGCCGGACTGTCCGCTGATCGGACAGAAATTAAAGAATCTGCAGACGAAAGATAACCTGTTGATCGGCTGTATCACCAGAAAGCGGCGGGTTCTGATCCCGGGCGGCGATGACAGCTTCCAGCCGGATGATTCCGTGATCGTTGTGACTACGCATACAGGACTGAAAGAGATTACGGATATTCTGCGTCGGTAGAGGAGAGGGCAGTTATGAACTATTCAATTATCCGATATATTGTAGGCTGGGTCATGGTCATTGAATGCGGACTGCTGATCCTGCCCGGTCTGGTAGCATTATTGTACGGAGAAAAAACAGTGCTTGCGTTTCTGGCGGCTGCGGCGCTGTGCGGTGTGACCGGAGGACTGCTGGTTTTAAGAAAACCGAAGAATAAAGTATTTTATGCGAGGGAAGGATTTCTGACAGTGGCGCTTTGCTGGATCGTGCTCAGTCTGGCAGGGGCTCTGCCCTTTTTCTTTAGCCGGGAAATTCCGTCTTTTATCGATGCGCTGTTTGAAACGGTATCCGGCTTTACCACGACCGGCGCCAGTATTTTAGCTGACGTGGAATCCATGTCCAGAGGCCTGTTGTTCTGGCGCAGTTTTACCCATTGGATCGGCGGTATGGGCGTACTGGTCTTTGTTATGGCGATCCTGCCGCTGGCCGGCGGTTATAATATTCATTTGCTGAAAGCGGAAAGCCCGGGCCATCAGGTAAGCAAGCTGGTACCGAAGGTCCGCTCTACCGCGGGTATCCTGTATGGGATCTATATGCTGCTGACAGCCCTGGAGATTGTGATCCTGCTGTTTAGCGGCATGCCTTGGTTTGATTCATTTGTGCTGTCTTTCGGAACGGCCGGTACCGGCGGATTCGGTATCTTAAATGACAGCCTGGCAAGCTATACGGTATTTCAGCAATGGACGGTCACGGCTTTTATGATCTTATTCGGGATCAATTTTAACTTTTATTTCTTTATGCTGATCCGGAAACCGCTCCAGGCGATTAAAATGGAGGAGATCCGGTATTATCTCGGCATTATCCTGGGCGCGATCCTGCTGATCGTACCGTGGATCCGCAGCCTGTACGGAGGATGGGAGGAAACCTTTCGGAATGCGGCTTTCCAGGTGGGATCGATCATCACGACAACGGGTTATACAACGACTGATTATGACGTATGGCCGCAGTTTGCCAAGACGATTTTGTTTTTGCTGATGTTTGTCGGCGCCTGTTCTGGCAGTACCGGCGGCGGAATCAAAGTTTCCCGTATCCTGATCGCGTTAAAAGCGCTGAAAAAGGAAATGAATTCCCTGATCCACAGCCGCAGCGTCAAACGGATCCATTTTGACGGACATCCGATCGAACATGAAGTGATGCGGTCCGTACAGGTTTTCATTGTGGCTTATCTGGGTGTGTATGTGCTCTCGTTTTTGCTGGTATCCCTGGATAATTTCAGTTTTGAGACCAGCAGCTCGGCGGTAGCGGCCACACTTAATAATATCGGGCCCGGATTTGCGGGGGTGGGTCCGACGATGAATTTCGGAGATTTCTCCATTTTGTCAAAGCTGGTCATGATCTTTGATATGCTGGCGGGCAGACTGGAGTTGTTCCCGCTGCTGATGCTGTTCCGCCCGGCAGTGTGGAAGAAGTTTTAATAAAAAGTTTGGAGGTAGAGAAATGGAACAGAAATTAAGAGTTGGAGTTTTGGGAGCGACCGGTATGGTTGGACAGCGGTTTCTTTCAATCCTGGAGAACCATCCCTGGTATGAGGTGACCGCAGTGGCTGCAAGTCCCCGTTCGGCAGGAAAAACGTACAAGGAAGCAGTCGGTGACCGCTGGAAAATGCAGACGCCTATGCCGGAAGCGGTAAAGAAGCTGGTCGTTATGAATGTGAACGAAGTGGAAAAAGTTGCGGCGGAAGTGGATTTTGTATTCAGCGCCGTAGATATGACAAAGGAAGAGATCCGCGCGATCGAGGACGCCTATGCAAAGACGGAGACGCCTGTGGTTTCCAATAACAGTGCGCACAGATGGACGCCGGATGTTCCGATGGTAGTGCCGGAGATCAATCCGGAGCATTTCGCCGTGATCGAGTATCAGAAGAAGCGTCTGGGAACGACCCGGGGCTTTGTGGCGGTAAAGCCCAACTGTTCGATCCAGAGCTACGCGCCGGTTCTGACCGCATGGAAGGAATTTGAACCAGTAGAAGTGGTGGCTACTACTTATCAGGCAATTTCCGGAGCCGGAAAGACGTTTCGGGACTGGCCGGAGATGAACGGTAATATCATTCCCTATATCGGCGGTGAAGAAGAAAAAAGCGAGCAGGAGCCGTTAAGACTGTGGGGCAGGATTGAAAACGGTCAGATCGTTAAGGCAGAAAGCCCGGTAATTACGACACAATGTATCCGGGTTCCGGTGCTGGACGGTCATACAGCTGCTGTTTTTGTGAAATTTGCGAAGAAGCCCGCAAAAGAGCAGCTGATCGAGAAGTTAGTCAGCTTTAAAGGCGAGCCGCAGGAGCTGAACCTGCCCAGCGCGCCGAAACAGTTTATCCAGTATCTGGAGGAAGATAACAGACCGCAGGTGGCGCTGGATGTGAATTATGAGAACGGTATGGGTATTTCCGTAGGACGTCTGCGTGAGGATACCGTATACGATTATAAATTCGTAGGACTTTCCCACAATACGCTGCGCGGCGCGGCCGGTGGGGCGGTACTGTGCGCGGAGATGCTGACTGCGAAGGGCTATATTGCAAAAAAAGCCTAGCTAATTTAAAAAAAAGTATGGACGAATCTGCCATTTTATGAGAAAATAAAAACAAGGTGTGAACTGATTACAGACCACACAGAGAGATTACATACTTGAAAGGAGTTTTCACATGATTTATTCAAAAGAAGTTGAAGAAATGACTTGTGTAGCACAGGGTGTTCATCATGGTTGTGCGCCGATTCCGGAAGAGGCAAAATGGGTTCAGGCCAAAGAGATTAAGGATATTTCCGGATTGACCCATGGTGTCGGCTGGTGTGCTCCGCAGCAGGGTGCCTGCAAGCTGACATTGAACGTAAAGGAAGGGATTATTCAGGAAGCGCTGGTTGAGACGATCGGCTGCTCCGGTATGACCCACTCCGCAGCGATGGCATCTGAGATTCTGCCCGGCTTAACGGTAATGGAGGCTTTGAACACGGACCTGGTTTGTGATGCAATCAATACAGCGATGCGTGAATTGTTCTTACAGATTGTTTACGGACGTACACAGTCTGCATTTTCCGAAGATGGACTGCCGGTCGGTGCAGGTCTGGAAGACCTGGGCAAGGGTCTTCGTTCCCAGGTTGGTACCATGTACGGCACATTGAAGAAGGGCCCCCGTTATCTGGAGATGGCAGAAGGTTATGTGACCGGGATTGCACTGGATGCAGATGATCAGATCATCGGTTATCAGTTCGTAAGCCTGGGTAAGATGACAGACTTCATCAAGAAGGGCGATGACCCGAATACCGCATATGAGAAGGCATGCGGACAGTACGGCCGTGTCGCTGACGCTGTAAAGATCATTGACCCCAGAAAAGAATAATGGAAGAGGAGGACATTAAGATGGCATTATTTGAATCATATGAAAGAAGAATTGACAAAATCAATTCCGTATTAAATAGTTATGGCATTTCTTCCATTGAGGAAGCTGAGAAAATTACCAAGGATGCCGGTCTGGATGTTTACGATCAGGTAAAGAAGATCCAGCCCATCTGTTTTGAGAATGCATGCTGGGCTTACACAGTAGGCGCTGCGATCGCGATCAAGAAGAACTGCAGAAAGGCTTCCGACGCCGCTGCAGCAATCGGCGAAGGCTTACAGGCTTTCTGTATTCCGGGATCCGTTGCAGATACCCGTAAGGTAGGTCTGGGACACGGTAATCTGGGCAAGATGTTATTGGAAGAGGAGACGGACTGCTTCTGTTTCCTGGCAGGACATGAATCCTTTGCTGCCGCTGAAGGCGCGATCGGTATTGCCGAGAAGGCAAATAAAGTTCGTCAGAAACCGCTGCGTGTTATCTTAAACGGTTTGGGAAAAGACGCGGCGAAGATCATTTCCAGAATCAACGGCTTTACCTTTGTTGAAACCGAGTACGATCCTTATACCAACGAAGTAAAGGAGATCGAGCGGATCGCGTACTCAGAAGGTCTGCGTTCCCGGGTTAACTGCTATGGTGCAAACAGTGTATCCGAAGGTGTTGCGATCATGTGGAAGGAAAATGTAGATGTTTCCATTACCGGTAACTCCACGAACCCCACCAGATTCCAGCATCCGGTTGCAGGTACATATAAGAAGGAGAGAATCGAAGCAGGCAAGAAGTATTTCTCCGTAGCTTCCGGCGGTGGTACAGGCCGTACTCTGCATCCGGATAACATGGCTGCAGGTCCTGCATCTTACGGATTTACCGATACGCTGGGCCGTATGCACAGCGACGCGCAGTTCGCAGGTTCTTCCTCCGTTCCGGCACATGTTGAGATGATGGGTCTGATCGGTATGGGCAATAACCCGATGGTCGGCGCTACCGTTGCCGTAGCTGTTTCGATCGAGGAAGCTGCCAAGGCTGGGAAATTCTAAAATATCTTATTTCCAAAAAAGTGCTGAAAGGCTGAAAGTACCGTAGTTTCAAGGACTGCGGTACTTTTTTTGTGCTCAGAACCGAAAAATGGAAATATGCCGTGAGAAGCCGTGAGAAGTGCAAAAATTTGGATGGTAGGTAACGGGTAGGTAACAAGTAGGTAACAAGGCGTAGGTAACAAAAATTTGAAGGAAGTCAGACATAAAAAGAAGCTGTGCACTAATTACTTAGTGTGACAGCTTCTAAACGTGGGAGATATTCTACGTGATACCACACCCCGTCACTCGCGGAAGTTAAACATACACGTTCATTATATTCTGACCGTAATGAGCGGCAAGCATTTCTGCTTACTATTATTATATGCGACAAGGAACAAAAAAGCAATATTCTTATTTACAAATTCTGAAAAAGTGCTTGACTCTTCTTTATGAACATATATAATACAACTATTGTGAGGGCAAAAAGCAAGGCTATGAAATAAATGATAGCGGAAGAAGGGGATAATTCTATGCAGTCAGGACTAATCCGGGAAAATCTGCAGACACAAACGAAAATGACTCCATCCGGAAAAACAAGGGATGCAAATATTGAGCTCCTTCGTGTGATAAGCATGCTGATGGTCACGGTACTGCATGCGCTTGGGCATGGCGGCGTACTGAAACAGTATGCATTTGGCACAGCAGGATATTTTTTGTTCTGGTTCCTGGAAACGGTATGCTATGTTGCAGTAAATCTCTTTGTGCTCATTACGGCATATTTTATGGTACTTTCCCGGACAAAGATTTCCCGTTTGCTCAAACTGATCATTCAGGTGGAAACCTATTCTCTGTTTTGCCTTTTAATCTCCAAAATTGTCTTTCACCAAAAAATCGGACCGGAAGAAATTATACATTCTGTTTTCCCGATCACAAGCGGTACATACTGGTTTGTCAGTGCTTATATGATCCTGCTTCTGTTGGTGCCTTTTCTGAATCGTCTGATCCGGACTTTTGATCGAAAAAAACACCTGATCTTTGTGCTGCTGCTGATTCTGCTGTATGTGGTTACTCCATCAATTTTTATATGGAGCAGGAATATTTTGACAGAAGGAATGGATTTTGTCTGGTTTATCGTGCTGTATTTTACCGGCGCATATATCCGGCTGTATGGAAATCAGACAAAGATTTTACAGCGCAGCAGCCGAAGATGGCTGGCAGGTTATGGGGTTTTTATCGGAGGCGGAATGCTGATCCGGATTCTGATTGGCTGCCTGACTTTCTATGTATTGGGAGAAGTGAAGTGGGAAGGCGTATTTTATAATTATAATTCGATTATCATATTCCCGGCGTCAGTATGCCTGTTTCTCGCATTTCAGCAGATGCGGATAAAAAAAGGCATCGTTTCCAAAACGGTGCTTTTTTTCGGTCATATCTGTTTTGGCGTTTACCTGTTGACGGATCATGATCTGATCCGCGAAGCATTGTGGAACGCGGTCAATCTGCCGGGGCTCGTTTCACATGGAGTCATCCTTACCTGCATCGGTATTATAGGCATTGTGATACTTCTCTTTTTATCCGGCTGTCTTTTTGAATGGATCCGTATAAAGATAATGTCTCTTTTCCCGGCAGATCAATGGCTAAAAGCAGCAGACGAGAAGTTTGAAAAATGGAAGCAGACGCTGCACTGAATAGGATATTTGCCATATCACCTACGGATTACAGCGCTTGCACGGATCGTAGCCCATTCCGATAATTTCTTCCCGGCTTCCGCTGTATTCCCATTTATTGGACTCGTTCATCTGTTTAACGGAAGAACAGGAAGGATTGTGGAACTTCTTTGTATTGGTATTTAAAATGTAACTGCCTGTGCCTGTGAGAACGGTTTTTTTGGTTGTGGTCTGTTTCTGTGTCGTAGTCTGTTTTTTGGTTGTAGTCTGATTCTGTGTCGTGGTTTGCTTTTGTGTCGTAGTCTGCTTTTGTGTCGTAGTGGCAGCGGACGCAGAGCTCAGAGTGCTGGCGCCGGTCGCGTAATCGATGGTGACGCCGGGTTCGTTATTATAGGCGAAGACGCAGAAACAAACACCGTCGCCGTTGTCTTCCATGCTCTTGGCTTCCATGACTACGCCGCGGGCAACCAGATCGTTTCCCTGAAAAACAGGCGTGACACGGTACAGTACATGGTTTCCGGTTTCCTTAACGTAGTCGGCGACCATATTTTCAAACGGCAGCATGCCTTCTGTGTTCATGCTTCTGGTTCCGGTGATCAGATTTCGCTCGTTGGCGTTTTCCCCGCTTAACTGATAGCCGATTAAATGGCAGCGGTTATACAGACTTCCGCCGTCTACGAAATCGTATTGAACGGAATGCCAGCCTGAGGGTTTTACGGAACTGATATTGCCTCGTTTTTCGGTTGGCATCAGATCCTTACCGACACAAGCCATCACTGTGCCGCAGCGGCCCAGTTCATCCAGCTCACTGTAAGTTTCAAACGACTTGGCGGCGTAATCGGCAATGTCGAAATAAGGTTCATTATTATGAAGCGCAATAAAAGGATCATCCGCATAGGCAGGGATCTGATCCGGAGAAAATGTCGCAGGAGCTTTGCTTGCGGATTCCGCTGGAGTCTCGTTTGCAAATTCCGTCGGATCTGTTTTCGGCGCAGTTGATTCACTCTTTGTAACGGCAGGTTCTTCTGCCGTGTTTTTTGTAGCTTCGATTCCTGCGCAGCCGGAAAAGAGCAGGCACAGGGAGAGCAGCAGAACCAGCAGTTTTTTAATTCTTGTCTGCATATATGTATCTCTCCTTTGTAATGGTTTCATGGGAATTGCCGGCAAATTTGACAGCGGAGCTCAGCTGCCATTGCCTCGGATCCGTAATATCAAGATCAAAAAAGAAATCTCCCGGATATCTCCGGTTCCATTTATACAGGATAACTTCTTTGATTCGATCGGCATATTCCGCCACATGCAGGTTTTCTACAAAACAGTAATCTTCCTCATTTGCAAGGGAGAGCATGTCCTCCGCGACTGTTACGGCCTGACCTTCAAACAGCGGAGCAGAGTAAGCGTTGATATAAAGCCGGCTGCCTGCTGTCATGGCAAGGATATCTGCAGTTACGTTTTGATCCCGGCTTTGCCGTCTGTGGTTAAACAACATTCCGTTTTTGTCGTCCAGACATACGATCAGTTTCATTGGCAATCAGTCCTCCTTTTCATTGCGGATTGCAGATCACTCTGCTGTAATCTAAAAAAATAATATCATAAATTACGGTTCATTGCAATCGGAATCTATAGAAAGATATGTGGTAATGCCTCTTCCCATATTGGGATGAAAATAGGAGGAAACGCAGTCCAGTGAAAATAAAAGCAGCAGAAAGACGCAGAGAAAGATGCGGAGCTGCCGGGGAATCCGCAGAAAGAAGCGCAGGATCCGGGGAGCAAAGCCGTAGATTAAAACCATACCGGCTGTACCGAAAAGCAGCGCGCCGATCAGACAAATCCTGCCGTTTAAATTAAAGCTGTAACTGCTGTAGTCCCACCAGCGGTTTCCCCACTGGTATTCCATCCAGCAGCTGGTGGTGTATTCCAGAATACTGGAAAGCGTCATGGCGGAGAAAAAAGTAAGAACCGGCCGGTCAAACAGCGGCTTTAAAAGCAGCAGCATGGCAAGACCGCCGGTTCCGTAGATCGGCAGCCACGGACCGGACAGGATGCCTCGTTTGGCAAAGGAACCGGATTGCAGCCAAAATAAAAACACCTCCCAGAACCAGCCAATGACTGCCAGTACAAAGAAAAGCAATACCAGAGAAGAAATATCATAAGAAATCTTTGGTATGTGGTTTTTCTTATGGGAGAGTGTTTTTGCGTGCATATAAAAGATAACTGCGCCTCCAGCCGCTTGCTGCAGATCTTAAAACCGCAGGCAGAGGAAAACGATGAGGGCAGTCTGCAGAAGAAAAATAAGCGGGACGCCAACGGAAAATTTCCACTTATTCGTCTTGTGGTGAAACAGATGCATGCCGGCAAAGGCGCCGACGCTGCCGCCGATCACAGCAAGGATCAGCAGGGTTTTCTCCTGAATCCGCCATTTGTCCTTTATGGCCTTTCGTTTATCCACGCCGTAGGTGATCAATGTTGTCACGTTAATTATGATCAGGTAGATCAGTAGTAGTTTGAACCATAATTCCATAGGTTATCCATCCTTTCCGAATCCAAAAAATGCATGGAATGTAAATTTTTGTTTCCAAACAGAACTTTTTATGTTATGATTTAGTTTATCACAGTCATGCGGAGAATGGAAGCAGAAAATCCGGACATACTCCTAAAAAAGACAGGAGTATCAAAGATGCGGAAAGATTTTTTGAAATGCGGTATGATCGGGTGGTGTCTGGAAGTGGTCTGGACCGGGATTCACAGCGGACTTCACCATGACCGGCAGCTTACGGCAACGACTTCTCTGCTCATGTTTCCCATTTACGGCATGGCGGCGTGGATCGGTCCGATCTCCCGGCATATGAAGCGGCAGAGCGTTCTGGTCCGGGGACTGACCTACACGGCAGGTATTTATCTCACGGAGTTTTGTACCGGCAGTTTTTTAAAGAAATACGGGATTTGCCCGTGGGATTACAGTCATTGCAAATATAATATGAAGGGGCTTGTGCGGCTGGATTATGCGCCGGCATGGTTTCTGACCGGGCTGCTGTATGAAGGAGTGTTAAACAGCGGGAACAAGCCAAAGACATAGCGGATATAGTTTTTGAAATGGAGAAAATTATGGCAGGTTCATCATTTGGAACAATTTTTAAGATCACGACATGGGGGGAATCCCATGGAGCGGGGATTGGCGTGATCGTAGACGGATGTCCGGCGGGGATTTCACTTTGCGAACAGGATATCCAGATTTATCTGAACCGGAGAAAACCGGGGCAGTCCCGTTTTGCGACGCCGAGAAAAGAGGAGGATTGCGTGGAGATCCTGTCGGGCGTGTTTGAAGGAAAGACCACCGGTACTCCGATCTCTATGCTTGTGAAGAATCAGACGCAGCTTTCAAAGGATTACAGCGAGATCGCGTCTTATTACCGTCCCGGGCATGCGGACTATACATACGATCAAAAATACGGTTTTCGGGATTACAGAGGCGGCGGACGTTCTTCCGGACGGGAGACGATCGGACGGGTGGCAGCCGGCGCGGTTGCGGCTAAGGTATTGGAAACATATGGAATTACGGTAACTGCCTATACAAAATCCATTGGAACCGTTTCCATCAATCCCTCACATCTGGATCTTGACGAGATGTGGAACAATGCGCTGTATATGCCGGACGCGGAAGCGGCGAAAGCGGCAGCGGCTTTATTAGAGGAGAAGATGAAGGAAACGGACTCGGTGGGCGGCGTGATTGAGTGTATCGCCCGCGGCGTTCCGGCTGGCGTAGGCGAACCGGTATTTGAAAAACTGGATGCCAATCTGGCAAAAGCAGTGATGTCGATTGGCGCGGTCAAAGGATTTGAGATTGGGGACGGATTTGCGGCAGCGCAGTCCTTTGGTTCCTTCAATAACGATGGTTTTCGTTCTGAAAACGGAGAGGTTCATAAGACATCCAACCATGCGGGCGGAATCCTGGGCGGAATCAGTGACGGTTCCGATATTATTCTGCGGGCGGCCGTGAAACCGACCCCGTCGATTTTTAAACCGCAGGAAACGGTAAATCAGGACGGCGAGAACATTACAGTACAGATCAAAGGACGCCATGATCCGATTATTGTACCGCGCGCGGTTGTAGTTGTGGAGGCGATGACAGCCGTTACGATATTGGATATGCTGCTGATTGCAAGAAGTTTCAGGCATTCCGGAACGGAGGCCCCATGTATCGAATAATCGCACAGGACGGCAGAGCAAAGCGCGGAGAACTGCATACAGTGCACGGTGTGATCCAGACGCCTGTTTTTATGAATGTGGGTACGGTGGGCGCCATCAAAGGGGCGGTTTCCACGATGGATCTCTATGAGATCAAGACGCAGGTGGAACTGTCTAATACCTATCATCTGCATGTACGACCGGGCGATCAGCTGATAAGAAAGCTGGGCGGCCTGCATAAGTTTATGAACTGGGAAAGACCGATCTTAACGGATTCCGGCGGCTTTCAGGTGTTTTCTCTGGCAGGACTCCGAAAGATCAAAGAGGAAGGCGTATATTTTCATTCCCATATCGACGGGAAGAAGATTTTTATGGGGCCGGAAGAAAGTATGCAGATTCAGTCCAATCTGGGCTCTACCATTGCCATGGCATTTGACGAATGTATTCCCAATCCGTCCGACTGGGAATATGTACACAATTCCGTGGAACGGACGACCCGCTGGCTGGTGCGGTGCAAGGAAGAACTGCAGCGGCTCAATGCCCTGCCGGATACGGTTAATCCGCATCAGATGCTGTTTGGAATCAATCAGGGAAGCACTTATACGGATATCCGGACAGAACATGCGGATATCATTTCCGAACTGGATCTCGACGGGTATGCCATCGGCGGTCTGGCTGTGGGGGAAACACACGAAGAGATGTATGCGGTTTTAGATGCCACGGTTCCGCATTTGCCGCTTGCTAAGCCGACCTATCTGATGGGCGTGGGGACGCCGGCCAATATACTGGAAGCAGTAGACCGGGGCGTGGATTTCTTTGACTGCGTTTATCCGTCCCGGAACGGGCGGCACGGTCATGTGTATACCAACCGCGGGAAGCTGAATCTGTTCAATCAGCAATATGAGGCGGACGCGCGTCCCATCGACGAGACGTGTCAGTGTCCGGTTTGTACCCATTACAGCAGGGCATATATCCGGCATCTGCTGAAAGCAAAAGAAATGCTGGGAATGCGATTCTGTGTCTTGCATAATTTGTATTTTTATAATACAATGATGGAAGAAATTCGGGAAGCGATCGAAGAACATCGCTACCAGGATTATAAAAAGGCGAAGCTGCGCGGCTTTGCCGGTGAATAATTTTTGACAGGCAGGAGGAAAACATATGTCTTTATTAGCTACAGCAAACGCGGGAAGCGCGACAGGTTCCATTATCATGCTGATCGCTTATATCGTAATTTTCGGCGGAGCGATGTATCTGATCCTGATCCGCCCGCAGAAGAAACAGCAGGCGAAGGTAAAGGCCATGGTAGACGCTATGGAGCCGGGTGACAGCGTAATGACGACCAGCGGATTTTTCGGGGTTGTGATCGATATCACAGATGATACCGTGATTGTAGAATTCGGGAATAACAAGAATTGCCGGATCCCGATGCAGAAGGCTGCGATTACGGAAGTAGAGAAGGCAGCGGAGAATTAAACGCTCCGAATCCGATTGGAACATAGTTTGCATCAGAAAAACAAAAGGTATAGAATTGCCGATTTCGGCGATTTTATACCTTTTTTGGTAAAATAAAGCATTGCAATCTGAAAAAAATTGCAGTATGATATGTAAATGTATCACGTCATTTTCTGCGTGGAAGTGACAGAGGAAGTGAGGTAATCGTATGAATTATAATGTAGCAGTGATTCCCGGTGACGGAATCGGTCCTGAGATCGTGGCGGAAGCGCGCAAAGTGCTGGATGCCGTCGGGGAGAGATTCGGTCATACATTTTCGTATACCGAACTGTTGATGGGCGGCGCGTCCATTGATGTGCACGGGGTGCCCCTGACAGACGAGGCGCTGGAGGCAGCCAAGGCAAGCGATGCAGTGCTGCTTGGCGCGGTGGGCGGCGTCGTGGGTAAGGATAGCTGGTACGAGCTTCCTCCCAATTTAAGACCGGAAGCAGGGTTATTGGCTATCCGTAAAGGTTTGGAATTATTTGCGAATCTGCGGCCTGCTTATTTATATGATGAACTGCGGGCGGCATGTCCGCTCCGGGACGATATTATCGGAGACGGCTTTGATATGATCGTGGTCCGGGAACTGACCGGCGGCGTTTATTTCGGAGACCGGAAGACGGAAGAGATCGACGGCGTGGTAACGGCAGTCGATGAGATGAAGTATTCGGAGGAAGAGATTCGCCGGATTGCCATAAAGGGATTTGAGATCGCCAGAAAGCGCCGTAAGAATGTGATCTCTGTAGATAAGGCCAATGTTCTGGATACTTCCAGACTGTGGAACCGGGTTGTAGCGGAGGTGGCGAAGGAGTATCCGGATGTGACGCTGACCAATATGCTGGTTGACAACTGCGCGATGCAGCTGGTGAAGAATCCAAGACAGTTTGACGTGATTCTGACCGAGAATATGTTCGGCGATATTTTATCGGATGAAGCAAGCATGATCACCGGCTCTATCGGAATGCTTTCCTCAGCGAGCCTGGGCGCGACCAAGCTGGGACTGTATGAACCGAGCCACGGCGCGGCGCCGGATATCGCGGGACAGGATAAGGCGAATCCCATCGCTACGATCTTATCGGCAGCCATGATGCTGCGGTATTCTTTTGATCTGGATCAAGAGGCAGATGCCGTGGAAGCAGCCGTGAAGCAGGTATTGGCAGAGGGCTACCGGACAGTGGATATCATGTCGGAAGGACAGAAGCAGGTTGGATGTAAGGAAATGGGCGATCTGATCGCTGCCAGAGTTTAGATATAAGGAGAAAATTATGAAGAGTGACGCAGTAAAAAAAGGGATGCAGCAGGCTCCGCACCGGTCATTGTTTAATGCACTGGGTTTTACAAAGGAAGAGATGGAGAAACCGCTGGTCGGGATCGTAAGTTCTTATAATGAGATCGTACCCGGTCATATGAATCTGGATAAGATCGTAGAAGCGGTTAAGATGGGCGTGGCGCTGGCGGGCGGCGTTCCCCGGGTATTCCCGGCGATCGCGGTCTGTGACGGGATTGCTATGGGCCATATCGGTATGAAGTATTCACTGGTGACCAGAGATCTGATCGCCGATTCTACAGAAGCGATGGCGATCGCGCATCAGTTTGACGCGCTGGTCATGGTTCCCAACTGTGACAAGAACGTACCGGGACTTTTAATGGCGGCTGCCAGGATTAATGTTCCGACTATTTTTGTAAGCGGCGGCCCTATGCTGGCAGGACATGTAAAGGGGCATAAGACCTCTCTGTCCAGCATGTTTGAAGCGGTAGGCGCTTATTCCGCAGGAAAAATGACAGAAGAAGATGTTACGGAATTTGAGAATTTCGCATGTCCTACATGCGGTTCCTGTTCCGGTATGTACACGGCAAACAGCATGAACTGTCTGACAGAGGTGCTGGGAATGGGACTTCCGGGCAACGGCACCATTCCGGCGGTTTATTCCGAACGGATCCGTCTGGCAAAACAGGCAGGAATGCAGGTTATGGAGCTGTGGAGACGCAATATCCGTCCGAGAGATATCATCACGGAGGACGCGATCCGCAATGCACTGACGATCGATATGGCGCTGGGCTGCTCTACCAACAGCATGCTGCACCTGCCGGCGATCGCGCATGAGATCGGTATGGATTTTGAGATTGCGGAAGCCAACGCGATCAGTGAGAAGACGCCGAACCTGTGCCATCTGGCACCGGCAGGCCCTACATATATGGAAGATCTGAATGAAGCAGGCGGCGTTCGCGCCGTTATGGCTGAGATTCAGAAGCTCGGTCTGCTGCATACGGAATGTATGACCGTAACCGGCAAGACGGTAGGAGAAAATATCGCGGACGCAGTCAATAAGAATCCGGAAGTCATCCGTACCGTTGATAACCCGTACAGTACGACAGGCGGTCTGGCAGTCCTGAAAGGGAATTTGGCGCCGGACGGCAGCGTTGTAAAACGTTCCGCTGTCGTTCCTGAGATGATGCGGCACACCGGCCCGGCAAGAGTATTTGAATGTGAGGAAGACGCGATCGATGCAATCAAATCCGGTAAGATCGTGGAAGGCGATGTGGTCGTGATCCGGTACGAAGGACCGAAAGGCGGACCGGGTATGCGGGAGATGTTAAATCCGACTTCCGCGATTGCGGGCATGGGGCTTGGCTCCAGCGTAGCACTAATCACAGACGGCAGATTCAGCGGCGCTTCCCGGGGCGCTTCCATCGGGCATGTTTCCCCGGAAGCGGCAGTGGGCGGTCCGATCGCACTGGTAGAAGAAGGCGATCTGATTGAGATCGATATCCCGAACCTGACTTTGAATGTGAAAGTCAGCGAGGAAGAATTGGCGGCAAGAAAGGCCAAATGGCAGCCCAGAGAACCGAAGGTAACTACCGGATATCTGGCGCGCTATTCATCCATGGTAACCTCTGCCAACAGAGGCGCTATCCTGGAAATACCGAAGCAATAAGGAGGAGACCATATGCAGCTGACAGGTTCAGAAATTGTAATTGAATGTTTGAAAGAACAGGGCGTGGATACCGTATTTGGCTATCCCGGCGGAACGATCTTAAACATTTATGATGAATTATATAAACATTCCGATGAGATCACGCATATTCTGACATCTCATGAACAGGGAGCCGCACATGCGGCGGACGGTTATGCGCGTTCTACCGGTAAAGTAGGCGTCTGTATGGCGACGTCAGGACCGGGCGCGACCAATCTGGTAACCGGGATCGCCACCGCGTATATGGATTCCGTACCCCTGGTTGCTATTACGGCCAACGTGGCAAAGTCCGGCCTGGGGAAGGATTCCTTTCAGGAGATCGACATTGTAGGCGTTACCCTGCCAATCACCAAGCATAACTTTATCGTAAAGGAGATCGACAGTCTGGCAGATACGATTCGGCGGGCTTTTTATATCGCCAAATCCGGCAGACCCGGTCCTGTCCTGGTAGATATCACCAAGGACGTAACGGCGGCGACTGCGGAGTATGTGCGGAAAGCGCCGAAACCGGTTGAACGGGAGATCCGGCATTTGAAAGAGGAAGATATCGATACCGCGGTAGAATTGATCCAGAAAGCGAAAAAACCGTTTATTTTTGTGGGCGGCGGCGCGACGATCTCCGGCGCGTCCAAAGAGTTAAAGGAATTTGTCGGCAAGGTAAATGCGCCGGTATGCGATTCCCTGATGGGAAAGGGTGCGTTTGACGGCAATGACGACTTATACATGGGTATGCTGGGAATGCACGGTACCAAGACTTCCAATCTGGGTGTAACCCGGTGCGATCTGCTGATCGTCATCGGCGCGCGCTTCAGCGACCGTGTTGTGGGCAATGCCAGCACGTTTGCCAAGAATGCTAAGATTCTGCACATTGATATCGATCCGGCTGAGGTCAATAAGAACATTAAAACCTATGCCAGCGTGATCGGCGATGTCAGAGAGGTTCTGGCGCGGCTTAACGTGAAATTGCCGCAGCTGGATCACAGCGAGTGGATTCGGGATATTAAACGGCTGCGTGAGCAGTTCCCGTTAAAATATGACGATTCCCGTCTGACCGGCCCGTACATCATCGAGACGATCAGTAAGGTAACGGAAGGAAATGTGATCCTGACGACGGAAGTAGGCCAGCATCAGATGTGGGCTGCGCAGTTCTTCAAATATGATAAGCCGAGAAAGCTGATCACTTCCGGCGGTCTGGGTACGATGGGCTACGGTCTGGGCGCTTCTATCGGCGCCAAGATGGGAAATAAAGATACCACAGTTATCAACATCGCGGGTGACGGATGCTTCCGGATGAATATGAATGAGATCGCGACGGCGACCCGTTACAATATTCCGATCATCCAGGTAGTTGTGAACAACCATGTGCTGGGTATGGTCCGGCAGTGGCAGACGCTGTTCTACGGCAAGCGCTATTCCAATACGGTGCTCAATGATGCGGTAGACTTTGTAAAACTTGCGGAAGCAATGGGCGCAAAGGCGTATCGGGTGACGAAGAAGGAAGAGTTGGAGCCGGCGCTGAAAGAAGCCATTGCGTTAAATGTTCCGGTTGTCATCGATTGTCAGATCGAGCCGGACGACAAGGTATTTCCGATGGTTGCGCCCAATGCGTCCATCAGCGATGTGTTTGCGGAGGAAGATCTGGCCGCAAGAGGATTAAGTGAATAATTAAAATTTATCATATTTATGTGAGAGCGAGAGATTCCGCTCTCAGAATGGAGGAAGAAAATGGGAAGAGTTTATAATTTTTCCGCTGGACCGGCAGTATTACCGGAAGAAGTATTAAAGGAAGCAGCAGAAGAAATGCTGGACTATAAGGGAAGCGGCATGTCCGTAATGGAGATGAGCCACCGGTCCAAAGAATTTGCTGCGATCATTGAGGAGGCAGAGCAGGATATCCGCGACTTAATGCAGATTCCGGATAATTATAAGGTACTGTTTTTACAGGGCGGCGCTTCACAGCAGTTTGCCATGATTCCGATGAACCTGATGAAAAACGGCGTAGCCGATTATATCATCACCGGACAGTGGGCAAAGAAGGCATATCAGGAAGCGCAGAAATTCGGTAAGGCAAATGCAGTCGCATCCTCCGCGGATAAGACATTTTCCTATATTCCGGACTGCTCCGATCTGCCGATCGATGAGGACGCAGATTATGTTTATATCTGTGAGAATAATACTATTTACGGTACTAAGTTTAAGACTTTGCCGAATACAAAAGGAAAAACACTGGTTGCGGATGTTTCTTCCTGTTTTCTGTCCGAACCCGTTGATGTAACCAAATACGGCGTAATCTATGGCGGCGTACAGAAGAATGTAGGACCTGCGGGCGTTGTGATCGTGATCATCCGGGAGGATCTGATTACGGAGGATGTGCTTCCGGGCACGCCGACCATGCTGCAGTACAAGACCCATGCAGACGCGAAATCTCTGTATAATACCCCGCCGGCTTACGGAATCTATATCTGCGGCAAGGTATTTAAATGGATCAAAAAGCAGGGCGGTCTGGCAGCGATGAAAGAGCGCAATGAAAAGAAAGCAAAGATTCTGTATGATTTTCTGGATCAGAGCAAACTGTTTAAAGGCACCGTTGTGAAAGAGGACCGTTCTTTGATGAATGTTCCGTTTGTAACCGGTGATGAGGAACTGGATGCCAAATTTGTCGCAGAAGCAAAGAAGGCAGGCTTTGTAAACCTGAAAGGACACAGAACCGTGGGCGGTATGCGCGCCAGCATTTATAACGCGATGCCGATCGAAGGCGTTGAGAAGCTGGTTGCGTTTATGAAGCAGTTTGAGGCTGAAAACCTGAAATAGACAGACACAGAATTGAAATAGAAAGGCTTGGAAAAGACTATGATCAAAGTAAATTGCTTAAATCCGATCGCCGCAGTCGGGATGGATCTGCTGGATGATAACTATGCGGTAACAGAGGATTTCGCGGAGGCGGATGCCGTTCTGGTAAGAAGCGCGGCTATGCATGACCTGGAACTGGGCGAGAGCCTGAAGGCAGTTGCCCGTGCCGGCGCCGGCGTCAATAATATTCCGCTGGATCAGTGTGCGGAAAAGGGAATTGTGGTATTTAATACGCCGGGCGCCAACGCCAACGGCGTTAAGGAACTGGCGATCGCAGGCCTGCTGCTGGCTTCCAGAGATATCGTAGGCGGCGTGAACTGGGTACAGCAGGAAAAGGCCGATCCCAATATCGCAAAGTCCGTAGAAAAAGGCAAGAAGAAATTTGCCGGTACGGAAATCGCAGGAAAGAAGCTGGGAATCATCGGTCTGGGCGCAATCGGCGGCCCGCTGGCAAACGCGGCTTTGAACCTGGGCATGACCGTGTATGGCTGCGATCCGTTCCTGTCGGTCGATGCGGCATGGAATCTGTCCGGTCAGATCAAACATGTTAAGAACAGAGAAGAAATTTATAAGGAATGTGATTACATTTCCGTACATGTGCCGCTGAATGACGATACGAAGCATATGATCAATGCGGAAACACTGGCAATGATGAAAGACGGCGTGATCATTCTGAACTTTGCGAGAGACCTGCTGGTAGACGACGACGCCATGGAGGCGGCGTTAAAGAGCGGAAAAGTCAGAAAGTATGTCACCGATTTCCCGAATGCGAAGAGCGCCAATATGGAAGGCGTTATCGCGATCCCGCACCTGGGGGCTTCTACCGAAGAGTCGGAAGATAATTGCGCGGTGATGGCTGTGAAAGAGATCATGAATTATATGGCAAACGGAAATATCGTTAATTCCGTAAACTATCCGAACTGCGATATGGGCGTATGCAGCACGGCAGGCCGTGTAACAGTATGCCATAAGAATATTCCAAACATGATTACGCAGTTTACCGCGGTATTTGCCAATGCGGGTGTCAATATCTCCGATATGACCAATAAGTCGAAAGGGGAATATGCCTACACCATGCTGGATGTAGATTCCGCAGTTACAGACGCGTTGGTTGACGCAATTCAGGCAATCGACGGCGTAATCCGCGTCAGAGTTATTAAATAAAGAGAAACTTATGAAAAAGCACCCGCTGTCAAAAGCAGAGGGCGCTTTTGGAATATTACTGACCTTATTGCCGCTGAAAGCACACCTTTCCACAGACGGAAAGGGCTGATAGAAGGGAGAAATGCAAATGAATAAAATTGTACGCCGTGTTTTTACAGTTTTGCCGGCTGTTTTGCTGCAGGTCCTTTGGCTGCTTATCGTATTTCACTGGCTCGCGCCCTGGGCGGCTCTGATCAGCGCGATCCTGTCGGTCCTTGCGCTTTTGTTTGTCCTGTATCTGATCATGAAGCAGGACGAAAGCACATATGTAATCCTATGGCTTCTGGTGATTCTTACCGCTCCGCTTCCCGGCGCGCTTTTGTATCTTATTTTCGGAAACAAACGCACTACAAGACCGCTGAAGAAAAAGCTGGATAAGACTCCGCCGCTGCCGGCAGACGATACCGATACCGAGCCGGTCTATACAGCGCTGTCCGCTGAAAACAGGCGGCTGGCGCAGACGTTTCGCTGGGTGGAAAACAGGACGGGATTTGTCCCCCATAAAAACCGAAACGCCAAATATTATCCGCTCGGAGATGAAATGTTTCCGGATATCCTTACAGAACTGAAGAAAGCAAAACGCTTTATCTTCGTAGAATATTTTATCATTGAAAACGGCGTGATGTGGGATACCATGACGGAAATTTTGGAGGAAAAAGCCGCGCAGGGCGTCGATGTGCGCGTCATGTATGACGATCTGGGCAGTATTTCCACCTATACGAAAACGGACGCGGAAAAGCTGAAAGCGAAAGGCATCCGCTGCGTATCGTTTAATCCGCTTGTCCTGATCAAAGGGACCCTGAACTGCCGAGATCACCGCAAAATGCTGATCATTGACGGAACGGTTGTGTTCAGCGGCGGTGTCAATCTTGCCGATGAATACATCAACCAGATTGAAAAATACGGACACTGGAAGGATATCGGCTTCAGACTGACCGGAGAAGCAGTCGGAAACTATCTGAGAATGTTTGCGGAATTCTGGAATGCGTTTGCAGGAGAACGGATTCCGGACGAATATCTTACAGGATGCAGGGCTTCTGATGCGGATGCAGCGGACGGACTGGTTTTAAGTTATTATGATTCCCCGCTGCGTTCCGATGCCGTCTCCAATGAACTGTATATCGATCTGTTGTCGCAGGCACAGGAAACGGCGTGGTTCTATACGCCTTATCTGATGCCCGGGAATGCCCTGCTGGATGCTTTCATCAGGGCTGCGCGCAGAGGCGTGGATGTACGGATCATTATGCCCGGTATTCCGGACAAAAAACTGGTTTACCGGATGTCCCGCAGCTTTTACCGGGTGCTGCTGGAGGCCGGCGTCAGGATCTACGAATACACGCCGGGCTTTGTTCACGCTAAGGCCAGTCTGATAGACGGCGTCGTGGGAACTGTGGGGACGGTCAATCTGGATTATCGGAGCCTGTTTTTGCATTTTGAAAATAATTCACTATTTTATCGGGCATCTCTATTGGATGATCTGAAAGCGGACTTTCTGGAAACACAGGAAAAATGTGTGGAACGAACCGTTGAGAATATCGGAATGAGCTTTAAAAAGTGGCTTGTCGACGGGCTCCTGCGGATTATTGCTCCGCTGTGCTGACAGCCTGTGAAAGAACCATTTTTATGATTGCGGTCAGAATATGGAAAATATCTGACCTTTTCACACCAAAAGAGAAGAACGGCTCTTTACTTTTACATCGGAGTCTGATAGACTCAAAAGAAAACGGAACCATCAATTTGGGCCGGACTGGAGGAGAAAACCGCATATGCTGAAGCCGTTTGCACTGGATGAAATTATATTGAAAGACCCGTATATGGAGAATGCGCTGGAGAAGGAACTGCAGTATCTGCGCAGATATGAGGCAGACCGCCTGCTGGCGGGATTTCGGGAGACCCGAGGATTAGAGCCCAAAGCGAAGAAATATCCGGGCTGGGAGTCGACCCAGATCCGGGGGCATATCCTGGGACATTATATGACAGCGGCTGCTCAGGCTGTAAAAGGGACGCGGGATGCGGAAATTGCCGGGAAGCTTGCTTATATCATAGAGGAGCTTAGCCTGTGTCAGCATGAGAACGGATATCTGTCTGCATTTCCGGAGAAGATGTTTGACAATGTGGAACAGGAGAAGCCCTGCTGGGTTCCCTGGTACACCATGGATAAGATTATAACGGGACTGCTGGCCGTTTATCACCTGACCGGGAATGAAACGGCAAAGCATATCGTGACGAAGTTGGGAGACTGGGTTTATAAGCGGACCGCCCGCTGGGACGATAAAATGCAGGAAACCGTACTGGCTGTCGAGTATGGCGGAATGAATGCCGCTATGTATCAGGTATATGAACTGACCGGGAATCCCGACCATGCGAAAGCCGCGCATGCATTTGACGAGCTCTCTTTATTTGCTCCGATCCATGACGGAAACGATATTTTAAACGGAAAACATGCCAATACCACGATCCCCAAGTTTTTGGGCGCGCTGGAGCGGTATATTGCCCTGGGCGAAGGGGAAGAATGGTATCTGGAGGCAGCGGAAGCGTTCTGGGATATGGTGGTGAGCCATCATACTTATATCACCGGCGGGAACTCAGAATGGGAACATTTCGGAGAGCCTTATATCCTGGATGCAGAGCGTACCAGCTGCAACTGCGAAACCTGTAACAGCTATAATATGTTAAAGATGTCCCGCTCTTTATTCTTTCTTACAAAGAATCCGAAATACATGGATTTTTACGAACGGACATACCGAAACGCGATCTTGTCTTCTCAGAATCCCGAAACCGGGATGACGACCTATTTTCAGCCGATGGCGACCGGGTTTTTCAAGGTATACAGCACGCCGTTTGACAGCTTTTGGTGCTGTACCGGCACTGGTATGGAGAATTTTACCAAGCTGGGTGACAGTCTGTATTTCCATGACGGATCGGTTATTTATATCAATCAGTACGTATCTGCGGTGCTGGAAGCAAAGGAACTGGGCGTGACGCTTACCCAGAGCAGTGAGATTCCCCGGAAAGAGACCAGTGAAATCCTGGTGGACGGCGACTGTACCGTTGCACTGCGGGTTCCGGACTGGGCAACAGAGAATATGACGGTTCGGGCAAATGGGAAACAGGCGGAAACGGTTTTGAAGAATGGGTATGTGTTCGTGGATTGTTCCCGGCACACGGTTCTTTCGGTTACGATTCCGATGCGGGTCATGATGGAACGGCTGCCGGATAATCCGGATGTGGTTGCTTTTCGTTACGGCCCGGTGGTTTTAAGCGCAGGGCTGGGACAGGAAGATATGGCAGAGGACAGCACCGGCGTGGACGTTACGATTCCCACCAGACATATGCAGATCCGGGATTTTGTCGTGACGGCGGATAAGGATGAATGGATCGCAGCGTATGAGCGCCATATCGTCCGAAACGGAGCGGAACTGGAATTTCATCTGGTCGGAACGGATCGGGACGATCTGGTCTTTGCGCCGCACTATCTGAAGTATAAAGAACGGTACGGCATTTACTGGCGCGTGATCACAGACGGTTCCGATGAACTGAAGGCTTATCTGGCAGAGCAGGAACTGCGGGCGAGACGGGAAGCCGCCTGTGTGGATGTGATTCCGCTGGGGAACGACCAGTATGAGCTGCTGCACCATATCAAAGGCAGGAATACCGGAGCGCTGACCCGCGCCGGCTATATGCTGCGCCATGCGTGGGGCAAAAAGGGCTGGTTCAGCTATGAGATGAAGGTAAGCGCGGATTCGGAGAACTATCTGCTGCTCAAGCTCTTTAGCGGCAACGCGGGCAATGCGTTTAATATCTATGTGGATGATGTGCTGCTGTGCGAGGAGACGGTCGCCGAAATGGAGCCGGTTCAGTTCTATGACAGCTACTATCGGATTCCTGCGGAACTGACCGCGGGAAAGGAAAAAGTGACTGTGAAGTTCGCGGTGCGCGGCGACGACGGCCATGTGGGAGGTCTGTTTGACCGTCTGTATATCGTAAAGGAGAAGATCGAATGTTAAAAAAAGATGTAAAAGAAGCGATTGAAATGGCGGAATTTGATTTGCAGCTGAATCTGGAGAACAATTACCGGGAAGACGCTTACCGGGATTTCCTGCACTATGTGACCGTAGTCAAGGAATTGCGGGATGCAGGAAAGATCCCGCCTAAGGATATGAAGAAGCTGGAGACTAAGATCAGCGATTATCAGGAGTATTTTGTGGAATGCGGCAGCTATGTGCGCGGAAAGCGGGAGTGAATCGCGTTCAGAACCCGTTTTTTGTCGGCGCTCCACAAAGGCGCCAGTAACTTTCATTCCTCTATTCCGGCGTGTCTGCAAGTAATTTGCGAAACTGTACCACAGCCGGTATTTCATAGTGATCCTTCAGAAAAACAAATCCCACCTTGCGCGGAGCAATCGGTACGGATAACGGGATCTTTACCAGTGTGCCCCCGGCCAGCTCTTCGGAGACAAATTCTTCGATCACACAGCCGATGCCCAGGCCGATCCGGGCAAAATCCGCGATCAGAACCATATTGTTGATCTCCATAGGCGTTCCGACTGTAATGTGCTGTTCGTTGAAATAGGCGTCAACGTGCCGGCGGGACGCGTTTTCTTTGTTTAACAGCATAATATTGCCGTTTTCCAGCAGCTCCCGCGGGGCGGTAAAGCCGCGGGCCTGCATATTCTCCAGATAAGCGGGCGATGCGGCGAAAATATAGTGTACGTCCTGCAGATAGTGGAACTGTTCGGAAACCGGAATATCCGGCAGGGCGATCAGTCCCAGATCCAATTGCCCGGCGTGCAGTGCGTTCAGCGTAGAGGTCGAGGAGTGGCAGAGCACATTCACTTCAATGTTGGGATTCTCTCGGATATAGCGCCGCAGGTAGGGAAGCAGAATATGCTTGCACATGGTGGAACTGGCGCCAATCTGAATCCGTCCCAGCCCCAGCTTCTGATACTGCATGACCTGTTCTTCTCCCTGGGAGATGGCGCGGAAAGCGATCGAGATCTGATCGTAGAGCAGCCTGCCCGCGTCTGTCAGGGTCACGCCCTTTGCGCCCCGCAGAAACAGCTGGGTATCTAACGACTGTTCCAGCTTTTGGATCCGCTTGCTGACAGCGGGCTGACTGATAAACAGTCTGTCGGCAGCCTTGGAAAAACTTCCGGTTTCCGCCGCCTGATAAAAAATATGATAAAGGGATAAATCTGTATTGAACTCCATTCCGTTTTCTCCTGTCCTGGATATAATATATAGTTATGACAGATATTAAAAATATATATTGGCATTATAGCATCTTTTATGATAGAATTGCAATATCTTAATGAAAGAAAGTGAGGCAGACAGTATGGGAATGACAATGACCCAGAAGATTCTGGCAGCGGCAGCCGGGCTCAGTGAGGTAAAGGCCGGGCAGCTGATCGAGGCGAAACTGGATTTGGTATTGGGAAATGATGTGACGAGTCCGGTTGCGATCGGGGAAATGAAGAAAATGAAGAAGAAGGGCGTTTTTGACCGGGAGAAGATCGCGCTGGTCTGCGACCATTTTACACCCAATAAGGATATTAAGTCCGCGCAGCTCTGTAAATGTACCAGAGAATTCGCGGCGGAGAATGGCATTACACATTTTTATGAGACCGGAGAAGTCGGGATCGAGCATGCCCTGCTGCCGGAAAAAGGACTGGTTGTAGCCGGCGACGTGGTGATCGGCGCGGATTCCCATACCTGTACATACGGCGCGCTGGGCGCGTTTTCCACCGGCGTAGGCAGTACGGATATGGCAGCCGGCATGGCAACGGGAGAAGCCTGGTTTAAGGTACCCGGCGCGTTAAAGTTCGTATTGACCGGAAAACCGGCTCCGTGGATCAGCGGAAAAGACGTGATCTTACACATTATCGGTATGATCGGTGTGGACGGCGCTCTCTATAAGTCTATGGAGTTTACCGGAGACGGGATTCAGTATCTGTCTATGGATGACCGGTTTGCCATGACCAATATGGCGATTGAGGCCGGCGGAAAGAACGGGATCTTCCCGGTAGACGAGAAGACCATCGAATATATGAAAGAGCATTCTGCCAAAGAATACCGGATTTTTGAGGCGGACGCGGACGCGGAATATGAGGAAACCTATACCATCGATCTGTCTGCGCTTCGTCCGACCGTAGCGTTCCCGCATTTGCCGGAGAATACCAGAACGATTGACGAGGTAGGCGATATTCCGATCAATCAGGTTGTAATCGGCTCCTGTACAAACGGGCGGATCAAGGATATGCGGATTGCGGCGAAAATAATGGAAGGCAAACATGTGGCAAAGGGCGTACGCTGTATCGTGATCCCTGCAACCCAGGCGGTATATCTGCAGGCGCTGGAAGAAGGGCTGCTGGCGACCTTTATCAAAGCGGGCGCGGCAGTCAGCACGCCGACCTGCGGCCCGTGTCTGGGCGGCCATATGGGAATTCTGGCGGAAGGCGAACGGGCGGTATCCACGACCAACCGGAATTTTGTAGGCCGTATGGGCCATGTGGATTCTGAGATTTATCTGGCAAGTCCGGCAGTGGCAGCCGCAAGCGCCATCGCAGGAAAAATAGCAGGTCCCCAGGATTAGAAAGAGAGGTAACGGGTAATTATGAAAGCATGTGGAAGCGTTTTTAAATACGGAGATAATGTAGATACGGATGTGATCATTCCTGCGCGGTATCTGAATGTTCCCGATATGAAGGAACTGGCGGTACACTGTATGGAAGATATCGATACGGAATTCGTAAAGAAGGTTAAAAAAGGCGATATTATCGTAGCGCAGAAAAACTTCGGCTGCGGCTCCTCCAGGGAGCATGCGCCCGCCGTAATCAAAGAAAACGGCGTTTCCTGCGTGATCGCGGAGACATTTGCGCGGATCTTCTACCGGAATGCTATTAACATCGGGCTGCCGATCATTGAGTGTCCCGAGGCAAGCAAAGGCATTGATGCCGGAGATGAAGTGGAAGTGGATTTTGACAGCGGTATGATCTATGACAGAACCAAGGGAACCAGTTTTCAGGGTCAGGCATTTCCGCCTTTTATGCAGAAGATCATTGAAGCAGAAGGACTGATCAATTACATTAACAAGCAATAAACGGAGGCAGATATGAATTTACTGTACCAGAGTACCAGAAGTGAAGACGTAAAGGTAACCGCGTCCCAGGCAATCTTAAAAGGACTGGCTGACGACGGCGGCCTGTTTGTGCCGGAACGGATTCCGGCATTGGACGTTCCGGTGGCAAAGCTGGCCGAAATGTCCTATCAGGAAGTGGCTTATGAGGTTATGAAGCTCTTTTTAACGGACTTTACCGAAGAAGAACTGAAAAGCTGTATTGCGAAGGCGTATGACGAGAAGTTTGATACCGAAGAGATCGCGCCGCTTGCAGATGTGGACGGCGTATATTATCTGGAGCTGTTCCATGGCGCCACGATCGCGTTTAAAGACATGGCGCTGTCAATCCTGCCGCATCTTCTGACTACAGCGGCCGGAAAGAATCAGGTAGATCGTGAGATCGTGATCCTGACCGCAACCTCCGGCGATACGGGAAAAGCGGCTATGGCAGGATTCGCAGATGTACCGGGAACCCGGATCGTGGTATTTTATCCGAAGGGAGGCGTCAGCCCCATTCAGGAGAAACAGATGCTGACGCAGAAGGGAGACAATACCTTTGTCGTGGGGATCAAGGGCAATTTTGACCAGGCGCAGAGCGCGGTCAAAGCGCTGTTTAATGATAAGGCGCTGGCCGCGGAGCTGGCAGACAAAGGATTTCAGTTTTCTTCCGCCAATTCCATTAACATCGGACGTCTGGTTCCGCAGATCGTTTACTATGTATATGCGTATGCCAGACTGCTGGCGCAGGGGGAGATCGCAGAAGGTGAAATGATCAACGTAACGGTACCTACCGGTAATTTCGGCAATATCCTGGCGGCTTATTACGCAAAGCAGATGGGACTGCCGATCGCGAAGCTGATCTGCGCGTCCAATGACAATAAGGTGCTGTTTGACTTCTTCTGCACCGGAACCTATGACAAGAACCGGGAGTTTATCCTGACTACGTCTCCGTCCATGGATATTCTGATCTCCAGCAATCTGGAGCGTCTGATCTATCGGATCGCCGGGGCGGACGCCGGGAAAAACAAAGCGCTCATGGAATCGCTTGCGAAGGAAGGAAGCTATTCGATCACGCCTGAGATGAAGGAGCAGCTGTCAGATTTCTACGGGAATTTTGCAGATGAGAGGGAAGTAGCCGCCATTATTAAAAAGACCTATAAGGATACCGGTTATATCATGGATACCCATACAGCCGTTGCCGCTAAAGTATACAGCAAGTATGTGGATCAGACCGGAGACCGGACGCCGACCGTAATCGCGTCTACGGCCAGCCCGTATAAGTTTACGCGAAGCGTCATGAACGCCATTGATCTGCAGTATAATACCTGGAGTGATTTTGAACTGGTCGATGAATTGTCGAGAATCTCCGGGGTGCGGGTTCCCAACGCAATTGAGGAAATCCGAACGGCGCCGATCCGTCATAACACCGTATGTGAAGTAGAAGAGATGGAAGCGGTTGTAAAGCAGTTTTTAGGTGTATAAAAGAATTGTCTGCAATGAAAAATCCCTGCCTGCGGCTTTATGCCGGCAGACAGGGATTAAAAAATATCAGATCTTATTCTGCGGGAAATTCCTGGGAAATGATTTCCTTGCCGTCTTTGTCCTGATAGGTTACGACAACGACCGGATTGTCTAACGGCACATAACTCTTCAGAGATGCGGCGGCAGTTTTAAAAGTATCCGCCTGTTCGGTAAGACCATCCTGCAGGGTCTTCTTTGTGTCGTCGTTCGATTCTACATTCAGTTTATAGGTGTAGATCATCTTATTGTCCTCTCCGGTAATGGTTAAAACCATGCCGGCGTCTTTCAGGGACTCATTCAGAGTGGTCACCATATCCTGCACATCTTTGGATTCCACATATTCCTTCATGGAAGAAAACTGTGCGGCGCCATCGGAGGCATTGTCATCCGCAGCGGGTGTCGTCGTAGTAACTGCGGCTTCTGTCGGGGTAGTCTGGGAAGCGTTGTCTTTCGCGTCTTCTTTGTCACCGCAGGCAGTCAGTGCCAGAACGGAAACAGTCAGGACCGTCAAAACGGTTAATTTGATTTTTCTCATGTTTCTTCTCCTTTTTTGTGAAAAAAATTTCATATTTTATTATAAAGGATATTGGAAAAATGTCAATAGGATTCATTTCCCTATCACCATATCGACACATTCCCTGTGTAAAATACATGAAAAGAATCGCAAACGGAAAGGAGCGCATGCCGCCATGTTCCATATTTTAGTTGTAGATGATGAAGAGAAGATCCGCAGGATCATCCGGAAATACGCGGAATTTGAAGGCTATACCATCGAGGAAGCCGGAGACGGGATGGAAGCGATTGAGATCTGTAAGAAACAGGATTTCGATCTGATCATTCTGGATGTGATGATGCCGGAACTGGACGGGTTTTCTACCTGCCGGGAGATTCGGAAGATCAAGCCGATCCCGGTTATTATGCTTTCCGCCAGAGGAGAGGAATATGACCGGATCCATGGGTTTGAGCTGGGAATTGACGACTATGTGGTAAAGCCGTTTTCTCCCAAAGAGCTGATGATGCGGGTGAAAGTAGTGGCTTCCAGGAATAAGCGTATTCTGGAGGATGAACATACCCATGAGATTTTCCGAAAGGAAGGACTGGAAATTGATTTTACCGGCCGGATCGTAACGATAGACGGGAAGAAGGCGGAGATGACGCCGAAGGAGTACGATCTGCTGTTTTTCCTGGTGCGAAACCGCGGGATCGCGCTGACCAGAGAAAAGCTGATCACGGATGTGTGGGGCTATGACTATTACGGAGACGACCGGACACTGGATACCCATATCAAGCTGCTGCGGAACAGCCTGGGGGAATACCGGAAGTTTCTGGTTACATTAAGAGGGGTAGGATATCGGTTTGATGCATAGCGAAAGAAAAAAGAAGCCGCGTAGAAAAATCAGTATCACATGGATCCTGCTGGGGACACTGGGAATTTTTACGGTTCTGATGCTGGGCAGCCTGTGGCTGCTGCAGACTGTCTATCTGGACAGCTTTTACCAGCGGATCAAGCAAAACGAGATTGAAACAGCGATGGAGAATGTATCCGACGCCATTTCGGACAGCGACCTGGACGCCGTGCTGGAACAGCTGGCGGAGGATTATGGGATCTGTTCCCTGATCGCGGATGAAACGGGAACGGAAATCATGGGGGCGGAGGCTTCCTTTTCCTGTGTGATTCACAGATGGGATCCCAGACTGCTGTATACCTATATGGAACAGGCAGACAGCGGGGAAACGGTTTCCGAGATCCTGGATCATGACTGGAACCAACGGTGGCTGAAGGAGAAAACGCTGACTGACGGGAATAAAGACAATACGGGCGGGATAGAACCGATGCGGCCCGATAAACCGAACCGCCTGGACGGGATGCCGAATGTAGAGGATACCAGAAAGATCCTAATGGTGCGCAAGGTAACCACGCAGGCGGGGGAAAGCAGATATATCTTTTTAAACTCCATGATCTCCCCGGTAGACGCTACGGTGCATACCTTAAAGATCCAGCTGATTTATGTTTCGGTTATTATGCTGGTCGTTGCCTTTTTGCTGGCGGTTCTGATATCCAGTCTGGTCGCAAAGCCGATCATCAGACTAAACCGCGCCGCCAAACAACTGGGCGGCAGAGATTTTGACGTTCAGTTTGATTCGCATGAATACCGGGAAGTCAGCGAACTGTCGGAGACGTTAAACCATGCGGCAGTGGAACTGGGAAAGGCGGAGCGCCTGCAGCGGGAGCTGCTTGCCAATGTATCGCACGATCTGCGGACCCCACTTACCATGATCATGGGATACGCGGAGGTGATGCGGGATCTGCCGGGAGAAAATTCCCCCGAGAATATTCAGGTGATCATTGACGAGTCTAACCGGCTTACAAGACTGGTTAATGATATGCTGGATATTTCCAAGATCCAGTCCGGCGTGGCAAATATTGAGAAAAAGATTTATAATCTGACAGGCAGTATCGGAATTGTAATTGACAGATACGCGAAAATGATGGAAAATGAAGGATATACCATCCGGTTTGAATATGATTGTCCGGCTTATGTGGAGGCAGATGAATTTAAGATCTATCAGGTGATCTACAATCTGGTCAGCAATGCGGTCAATTATACCGGCGCGGATCGGACTGTGCTTGTGAAGCAGCGGGTACAGGATGGGATCGTGCATGTTTCCGTGATCGACAGCGGCGCCGGAATCCCGGAGGAAGAGCTGGAGAATGTGTGGGAACGGTATTATAAGATCGACAAGACCCACAAGCGTGCCATTATGGGAACCGGACTGGGGCTCTCGATCGTACAGGGCGTTCTGAAGCTGCATGGAGCCGCCTACGGAGTAGAGAGCGAGATCGGAAAAGGAAGCTGTTTCTGGTTTGAGCTGCCGACCGTCGCGCGGCCGGACGAAGGAGCGGAAGGAGGAATCGAAGATGGCGATTGAGACGTTTCAGCGCTACGAAAAGAAGTTTTTGCTGGATACGGATCTGTTTCACCGGGTTACGGAGCGGATCTCAGACTGGATGGAGCCGGACCGCTACAATGTGGGCGGAGAAACCTATTCTGTTGCCAGCATCTATTATGATACCCGGCAGGACGATCTGATCCGCCGTTCTCTGGAAAAACCGCTCTATAAAGAGAAGCTCCGGCTTAGGGCGTACGGCGTCCCCAAACCGGAGGATAAGGTGTTTTTGGGCATTAAAAAGAAATATAAAGGCGTAGTCAATAAGCGGCGGACAAAGATCCGGCTGCAGGATGCGTATTCCTTTCTGGAAACAGGCGTGCTTCCGGCATATCAGCCGTTTATGAACCGGCAGGTTATGGATGAGCTGGCTTATTTCCGGCAGCTTTATGAAGTATATCCGGCTCTGTATCTAAGTTATGACCGCTATGCTTTTTTTGCCAAAGACGATCCGGAGTTTCGGGTTACGTTTGACACGAACATCACCACCAGACGGGAAGATGTGCGGCTGGAATCGGGATCCTACGGGACGAAACTGCTGCCGCCGGATCAGTGGCTGATGGAAGTGAAGGTACAGGCCGCCATGCCGCTGTGGTTTGTCGATATTCTTTCAGACTGCGGCATTTATCCCAATTCGTTTTCCAAATACGGAACTGAATATACACAAAGAATACAGAATAAGGAGATAGTTTATGTTTAAGACAATTTTGACAACGGAAGGCGGAATGACGATTCCCGCGGTGTGTACCTGTTTACTGGTCGCTCTGGTGCTCGGCGGCGTGCTGAGCCTGGTATATGTGTTAAGCGACAGTCATAAGCGGTATTCGTTAAACTTTGCGGTTTCTCTGGTGATTCTGCCGGCAATCGTAGCCCTGGTAATCATGCTGGTAGGCAGTAATGTGGCCAGAGCGTTCTCCGTAGCGGGCGCCTTTACCCTGATCCGGTTCCGAAGCGTACCCGGCAATTCCCGCGATATCACCTGTATCTTTTTTGCCATGGCGATCGGACTGACCTCCGGCGTGGGTTATATTTCCCTGGCAGCAATGATTACCGTCGTAGTCGGCGCCTTATATGTAGCGCTGATGCGGAGCCCGTTTGCCAAACATAAAGAGGGCGTAAAGCAGTTAAAGATCACGATCCCGGAGAATTTAAACTACGAAGGCGCATTGGACGAAGTGTTTGACGCTTATACCAGACAGTGTGTACTGGAAAAAGTCAAGACTACCAATCTGGGCGCCTTATATGAACTGACCTATCATATCGAATTAAAAAAAGGCGTCAGTACGAAAGAGTTTATCGATAAGCTGCGCTGCCGCAACGGCAACTTGAATATCGCGCTGGGCATGGTACCGGAAAAAGAAATGGAATTGTAGACAAGTCCTGCGATTTGTGTTAGGATAGAAACAGGAAATTTCAGTTGCAGGAGGTACATATGGAAGTAACGAAAACAGTGTTCGGAACGACAAAAGACGGTCAGACGGCTGACCTGTATACGATCACCAACCGGGCGGGAACCAAAGCGGTCTTTACCAACTACGGCGCTATTTTAGTGGAATTCTGGGTTGCGGACGCCAAAGGGAATCTGGCTGACGTGGTATTGGGGTATGATAATCTGGAGAGCTATTTTGTAAACGGTCCTAATTTCGGCTCTACCATCGGACGGCACGCAAACCGGATCGGTGAGGCGAAGTTTACGTTAAACGGTGTGGAATATAAACTGGATCAGAACGATGGCAGGAATAATCTGCACGGCGGTTTTAACGGCTATCACAAACGCCTCTGGAACGGCAGGACCTATGCGGCCGAAGACGGGCAGGCAATGGAATTTACGTATCACAGCCCGGACGGCGACCAGGGATTCCCGGGAAATCTGGATGTGAAAGTAACTTATACGCTTACGGAGGACGATCAGTTAAAGATTGACTATGAAGCGGTGTGCGATCAGGATACGGTACTGAATCTGACCAATCACAGCTATTTCAATCTGGCGGGACATGATTCCGGGACGGTGCTGGATCAGCTGGTGTGGATCGACGCGGATGAATTTACCGTTGCGGATTCGGAATCCATTCCTACCGGCGAGATTGCCGCAGTGGCGGGAACGCCTATGGATTTTACAGTCGAGAAGCCGATCGGACGGGATATCAACAGTGATTACCAGCAGATCGTCTGGGGAACTGGATTTGATCACAACTGGGTATTAAAGACTTCCGCGGATCATTTTGATCTGGTGGCGAGAATGACGGATCCGAAGAGCGGCCGTGTACTGGAAACCTGGACCGATATGCCGGGGATTCAGTTCTATACGGGCAATTTCCTGGACGGCACAGAGATCGGGAAGGGAGGCGTTTCCTATGTGCAGCGCAGCGCGGCCTGCTTTGAGACGCAGTATTATCCCAACGGCATCAACCGGCCGAACTTCCCGCAGCCGATATTGAAAGCGGGCGAAAACTTCCATTCCACCACGGTTTATAAGTTTTATACGAAATAACTGGAAAAAATAGTCGGAACCTATTATACTGAAAGGAACTGGTGCGGAATCCTGCTTCAGTTCCTTTCTTAATTCAGAAAACGGAGGGTGCGCACATGTACACATTTTTTGCGAAAATATCCAGAATGAAATATATCAACCGCTGGAGCCTGATGCGGAATACCGTGACGGAGAATATTGCCGAACACAGTCTGGAGGTGGGAATGATCGCCCATGCCCTGGGCGTGATCGGCAATACCGTATTCGGAAAACAGATCGACTGTAACCGCCTGGCTGTTCTGGCGCTTTATCACGATGCGACAGAGATCATTACGGGAGATATGCCGACGCCGGTCAAATATTATGCGCCGGAGATCCGGGACGCCTATAAGCATGTGGAACGGGTGGCGGCAAAGAGCCTGCTCTCGAAACTGCCGGAGGAATTGACCGGAGCGTACCGGTCGGTCTTACTGCCGGAGGAAGCGGACGCCGAACTGTGGAAATATGTAAAGGCAGCGGACAAGCTGTCGGCATATATTAAATGTATTGAAGAGACTACAATGGGGAATGAAGATTTCAAAAAAGCAAAAGAAACGATCTCGGAGACAGTCCGAAATATGCAGATGGAAGAAGTAGACTACTTTACGGAACAATTCCTGCCGGCTTACAGCCTGACGGTAGATGAGCAGGCCTGAAACGGAGCGTTCGATGGGAAAGACAATTTTTATCGCGGAAAAGCCCAGTGTGGCGGCAGAATTCGCGAAGGCTTTAAAATTAAATACAAAGCGGCAGGACGGTTATCTGGAAGGGGAGAATACGATCGTGACCTGGTGCGTGGGACATCTGGTTACCATGAGTTATCCGGATCGCTATGATGAAAGCCTAAAACGGTGGAGCCTGGAAACCCTGCCGTTTTTGCCGGAGAATTTTCTGTATGAAGTGATTCCCGCCGTTTCCAAGCAGTTTGGGATCGTGAGCGGACTGCTGAATAGAAAAGATGTGGATACCATTTACGTCTGTACGGACTCCGGACGGGAAGGAGAATACATTTACCGGCTGGTAGCGCAGATGGCGGGCGTAAAAGGGAAAACACAAAAGCGGGTATGGATTGATTCCCAGACGGAAGAGGAGATCATACGGGGAATCAAGGAAGCGAAGGATATTTCTGAATATGACAATCTGGCTGCGTCCGCCTATTTGCGGGCAAAAGAAGATTATCTGATGGGAATCAATTTCTCCAGACTGCTTACGCTGGAATACGGCAGCCTGATCTCCGGCTTTCTGAAACAAAAATCCACTGTAATCTCTGTAGGACGGGTTATGACTTGTGTGCTTGGAATGGTAGTCCGCCGGGAACGGGAAATCCGCGCATTTGTCAAAACGCCGTTTTATCGGGTGCTGGCATCCGCACAGATAGAAGACGCGGTGATAAAAGCGGAATGGAAGGCGGTGGAAGGCTCTGCCTATTTTCATTCTCCGGTTCTCTACAAAGATAATGGATTTAAGGAAAAAGATGCAGCCCTTGCTATGATCGACCGGCTTTCCGAGACGAAACCGATTCTGGCAGAGGTGGTATCGAAAGAACAGAAAAAAGAGAAAAAAGCGCCGCCGCTTTTATTTAATCTGGCGGAGCTGCAGAATACCTGTTCTAAATTGTATAAGATCAGCCCGGACCAAACCCTCCAGGTGGTGCAGGATCTCTACGAGAAGAAGCTGGTGACTTATCCCCGTACAGACGCGCGGGTACTGTCTTCGGCAGTGGCAAAAGAAATCGGCCGGAATCTGCGGGGACTGACAAGAATCCCGTTCGCAGCGCCGTTTGCGTCGGAGATCCTGGAAAACGGAGCGTATAAAGGAATCGGAAAAAGCAAATATACCAATGACAAACTGATCACCGACCATTATGCCATTATTCCGACCGGACAGGGCGGCAGCGCCTTAAACAGTCTGCCTGCTTTAAATAAACGGATTTATGAAACCATCGTAAAACGCTTTCTTTCGATTTTTTATCCGCCGGCTGTTTATAAAAAGGCAACACTGGTTCTGCAGATCAGTTCGGAACAGTTTTTCGCTAACTTTAAAGTTTTGGAAGAGGAAGGCTATCTGAAAGTGACGGGCGTAAGCGCGGAGCGGCGTTCCGAACAGGAAGAAACAGATAAGGAAGAAGGACAGGAAAACAATCTTTCCATAAATAGATTGAATAAAATCCGAAAAGGTGATAAAATAACCGTGTCTGAACTTGGGATCAAAGAAGGAGAAACCTCTCCGCCCAAACGGTATAATTCCGGTTCTATGATCCTGGCGATGGAAAACGCGGGACAGCTGATCGAGGACGAAGAATTGCGGGCACAGATCAAAGGAAGCGGGATCGGAACCAGCGCAACCCGGGCGGAGATCCTGAAGAAACTGATCCATATTCAGTATATCGCACTCCAGAAGAAAACGCAGGTCATTACGCCAACGCTGCTGGGAGAACTGGTATTTGACGTGGTGAACGGCTCCATCCGTTCCCTGCTGAACCCTGACCTGACTGCCAGTTGGGAAAAGGGACTTTCTTATGTGGCGGAAGGCAGTATTACGCCTGAAGAATATATGGAAAAATTAGAAGGATTTATCCGCCGCCGGACGGAAGTCGTGCTGCAGCTAAAGAATCAGAGCAGTTTACGGCAGGGGTTTCAGGCGGCAGCGGCGAATTATCAAAGATAAAACGGAGGATTTCAGTGTATGTGTGGAATTGTAGGTTATGTAGGCAGAAAGAATTGTACGGATATTCTGATCGATGCGTTATCAAAGCTGGAATACAGAGGATATGATTCAGCCGGTATTGCGGTGTTTGAGAAAGGCAGTATCACGGTTGAGAAGGCACAGGGAAAACTGAGCAATCTGTGCAGCAAGATGGAGACCGGACATAAGCCGGAGGGGAAGGTCGGCATCGGCCATACCAGATGGGCGACGCACGGAGAGCCTTCCGATATCAATTCCCATCCGCACGGTAATAAACGGGTTACCATTGTACACAATGGGATTATAGAGAATTATAAGCAGATCAAAGAATTCCTGGAAGAACAGGGCTATTCTTTTGTCAGCCAGACCGATACAGAAACGCTGGCAAAGCTGCTGGATTATTATTATGACGGGGATCCGGTAGAGACGATTGCGAAAACGCTGGCGGAAGTAGAAGGGTCTTATGCGCTGGGGATCATGTTCCGGGATTTCCCGGACCGGATCTTTGCGGCCAGAAAGGACAGCCCGCTGATCATCGGCGTGGGAAAAGACGAGAATTTTATCGCTTCCGACGTACCTGCGATTTTAAAATATACGCGGGATTACTATCTGTTGGAGCAGGATGAGATTGCCGTGATCCGGGAAAACGATATCCAGATCTGCGATCTGCATAAAAAGCCGATTCGAAAAGAGCTGCAGACGGCTACCTGGGATGTAGACGCAGCGGAAAAAGGCGGCTATGAGCATTTCATGTTAAAGGAGATTAATGAACAGCCGGTTGCAATCCGGACGACGATTGCTCCCAGAATCGCAGACGGCATGCCCAGTCTGGAGGAATGCGGACTGACCGCGGAGGAATTGATGCATTTCCGCAGAATCTTTATTGTGGCCTGCGGTACGGCAATGCATGCGGGCATGGTTGGAAAATATATTATTGAGCGGCTGGCAAGAGTGGAAGTGACGGTGGATATCGCTTCCGAATTCCGTTATCGGAATCCGATTCTGACTGCAGAGGATCTGGTAATCCTGATCTCTCAGTCCGGAGAAACGGCAGATACGAAAGCAGCGCTGATGCTGGCAAGAGAAAACGGAGCAAAGACCCTGTCCGTTGTGAATGTAAAGGGTTCTTCGATCGCGAGAGAATCCGATTATGTGATCTATACCCATGCGGGTCCGGAAATTTCCGTGGCTTCCACGAAGGCATATACGGTACAGTTGTCGGTGATGTATCTGCTGGCGTTTGAACTGGCCTATGCCAACGGCAAGATAACAGAAGAGGAGTGCAGACAGCATATCGCGGCCCTGCAGCAGATTCCTGAACTGGTGACAGAAACCCTGGAATGTGAAAAGGATTGTCAGATGGTGGCTTCCAAGCTTATGAACGCGGAAAGCCTGTTATATATCGGGAGAGGACTGGATTATGCACTGAGCATGGAAGGCTCTCTGAAATTAAAAGAGATTTCCTATATCCATTCGGAATCTTATGCAGCGGGTGAGTTAAAACACGGTACCATTTCCCTGGTGACCGATTCCATGCCGGTGATCGCTGTGGCAACGCAGATGGATCTGTATGATAAGACAGTCAGCAATATTAAGGAAGTAAAGGCGCGAGGCGCCAATGTTGTGCTGATCTGCAAGAAGTCCGCAAAGGTAGATCCGGAAGCGGCGGATTATGTGATCCGGATTCCGGACGTGGAGGATCTGATGACGCCGATTCTGGCGGCAGTGCCGCTGCAGCTCATCGCTTATTACACTTCGGTATTAAAGGGCTGCGATGTAGATAAACCGAGAAATCTGGCTAAATCCGTAACGGTAGAATAGGAGAATGTCATGTATCAGATTCAGGATTTATATGATTTAAAGGAAACCATAGCGGCCGATTTATTTACCGGGCTTACCTATCCGTGGGAGGCACTGCCGCTGATCGGAGCATATATCTGCAAGCTGGGGGAAACCCTGGACCCCTCCGAGTATGAGAAGCGCGGAGAGAATATATGGATCGCAAAGAGTGCCAGAGTCGCGCCTACCGCATATATAAACGGACCGGCGATCATCGGAAAGAATACAGAGGTTCGCCACTGTGCTTTTATCCGGGGCAACGCCTTGGTAGGGGAAGGCTGCGTGGTCGGCAATTCCACGGAATTAAAGAATGTGGTATTGTTTAACGGCGTCCAGGTTCCCCATTATAATTATGTAGGAGATTCCATTTTGGGATATAAATCCCATATGGGAGCCGGTTCCATTACTTCGAATGTCAAATCAGATAAAACGCCGGTTACGGTTAATGTAAACGGGCAGAAGATAGAAACGGGCTGCAAGAAATTCGGCGCCATGCTGGGAGACCATGTGGAAGTCGGCTGTAATTCCGTGCTGAATCCGGGAACCGTGATCGGCAGAAATACCAATATTTATCCGTTATCTTCCGTTCGGGGATTTGTCAGTGCTAATTCCATTTATAAAAAACAGGGAGAAGTGGCAGAAAAGCGATAAGAGAAGGCAGGGGCTTTTCAGATGAAGAAATCAATCAAAACGGTATTGTTGTTTGTTCTGTGCATGCTGCTGATTCTGACCGGATGTCGGGCGGAAAGCGAAGTTTTGCAGAACGGAATTACCAAAGAAACGGAATCAGCTGCAGAACCGACGGTTACAACGGCTGAGATCACAGAGGAATCAAACGGTACGACAGAAGAACCGACTGAGAATTCCACAACGACCGCAAGACCGACCGAAAAATTGACGGAGGCATCGGTCAAAAAGCCGACTGCAACGACCGAAAAACCAACTGTGAAACCAACTCTGAAGCCAACCGAAAAGGTGACAGTGAAGCCGACAGTAAAACCGACAGTAAAACCGACAGTGAAACCGACCGAGAAGGCGACCGTAAAACCAACCGTCCAACCGACTGAGAAGCCGGTTGGAAATGGATATGTGATCACGATTGATGCAGGACATCAGAGCCGGGGGAACAGTGAGAAAGAACCGGTTGGACCGGGAGCAGCTGAAATGAAAGCCAAGGTGGCAAGCGGCACAAGGGGCTGCGTGACAGGGCTTTATGAATATGAACTAAATCTGACCGTAGCGCTGCAGTTACAAAAGGAACTGGAAAAACGGGGTTATACGGTAATCATGGTCAGGACGAAAAATGATGTGAATCTCAGTAATGCGGAACGGGCTGAAATCGCCAATCGGGCAAATGCAGACGCACTGATCCGGATCCATGCAAACGGATCTTCGGATTCCACCGTAAACGGAGCGCTTACCATATGTCAGACCTCCGGCAATCCGTATAACGGAAAACTCTATCGAAAAAGCAGAGCATTGGCGGGATATGTGCTGGATGAGCTGGTCCGTTCTGCCGGATGCGCCAAACAGTATGTCTGGGAAACAGATACCATGAGCGGGATCAACTGGGCGCAGGTCCCGGTTACGATTGTGGAAATGGGGTATATGACAAATCCGCAGGAGGACAGGAATATGGCCGCAAGCGGATATCAGGCAAAGCTCGTGACGGGGATCGCGAACGGGATTGACCGGTTTTTCGGAATCCAATAACAGATTAAAAATAAAAAAGGTGCTACAAAACAACGGAATCTCAGTTGTTTTGCAGCACCTTTTTAATTCTGAATTCTTTCATTACGCACGCTCTACAGCGCCGGAACGTAAACATCTTGTACAAACATACATCTTCTTTGTACCACCGTTTACCTTTACTCTGACAGACTTCACATTAGACTTCCACATCTTGTTGGATCTTCTATGGGAATGGCTCACTTTAATTCCGAAATGAGCACCCTTATCACAAATTTCACACTTTGCCATGATTTGCACCTCCTTCACTGGAATTAGGTCATAACAGACCTGCAACAAATGACATTGTACCAGAAAGCATTTGAAAAAGCAAGCGTTTTTTTCATATTTTGACTTTGCCGTAAGAAATTAAATATTTTGCTTTTCTTTTTGAAAGAAAACGGTTATAATGTATATAATTATATGACTTTGGGAAAGGAGTAGGCTTATGGAAGGACGAATGAACACGCAGTTGGGAACGATCACGGTAGATCCGGATGTGATCGCGCGCTACGCCGGCGCTACGGCTGTTGAATGTTTTGGTATTGTAGGAATGGCAGTTGTGAATATGAAGGATGGTCTGGTAAGACTGCTGAAACGGGACAGCCTGGTGAAGGGAATCCGCGTAGAAATCGATGAAGAGAATGCCATAACCCTGAATTTCCATATTGTGATCGCTTACGGGGTGAATATTTCCTCTGTAGCGGACAATCTGGTTTCTAATGTAAAATATAAGGTGGAAGCCTATACGGGGATGAAGATACAGAAGATCAATATTTTTGTGGAAGGCGTTCGCGTAATTGATTAGCGGCTACAAGGAGGAGCTTTAGAAGTGAGCAGTACAAGAATTGATGGAAAAATGTTTCGCGCCATGTTTCTGGCAGGTGCGAAGAATTTGGAAGCGAAAAAGGAATGGATCAACGAATTGAATGTATTTCCGGTGCCGGATGGCGATACCGGAACGAATATGTCGCTGACGATCATGTCGGCAGTGAAAGAAATCGGCAATATTACAGATGAAGAGCCTACTCTGGAAGTATTGTCGAAAGCGGTTTCTTCCGGTTCCCTGCGCGGCGCCCGCGGTAATTCCGGCGTGATTCTGTCTCAGTTATTCCGTGGATTTACAAAAGAGATCAAGTATCAGGAAGCGATTGATGCACAGATTCTGGCGGCAGCAGCGAACAGAGCGGTAGAGACGGCGTATAAGGCTGTTATGAAGCCCAAAGAAGGTACGATCTTAACGGTCGCCAAAGGAATGGCAGATAAAGCGGCAGAGATGGCGGAGCAGACGGACGATCTGGAAGAGATGATCGCCGCGATCATTGAGGAAGGCGATTATGTGCTGAGTCAGACGCCGGAGATGCTTCCGGTACTGAAGCAGGCGGGCGTTGTGGATTCCGGCGGACAGGGTCTGATGCAGGTTATGAAGGGAGCCTATGATGCGCTTTTAGGCAAGGAGATTGATCTTTCCCTTGAAGAAGACCAGGAAGCGTCCGGAACGCAGGAAGCGATCCAATATGGTTATTGTACAGAATTCATTATTATGCCGGAGAAATCCTATGATAAGGCTGCGGAGCTGAATCTCAGGGTATATCTGGAGTCGATCGGCGATTCCGTTTCTGTAGAATCGGATGCCGGTACGGTTAAGGTTCATGTACATACCAATGATCCGGGTCTGGCGATCCAGAAGGGTCTGGAGTATGGTTCCTTGACCAATGTGAAGATTGACAATATGCGGGAAGAACACCGGGAGAAGCCGTTTACAGAAACGGATCAGAAGGCGGCGAAAGAAGAAAAGAAAGCACAGCCGGAAAAGCCTGCCGAACCCCGGAAACCGGTTGGATTTATTTCCGTATCGATCGGCAGCGGTATGAATGAGATCTTTGAGGGCCTGGGCGTCGACCATGTGATTGCCGGCGGACAGACGATGAATCCCAGCACAGAGGACGTGCTGAACGCCATCGACCAGGTAAACGCGGATACGATCTTCGTATTTCCGAATAATAAGAATATCATCATGGCTGCCAATCAGGCGCAGTCTTTGACGAAAGACAAACAGATCGTTGTGATTCCGTCCAAAACGGTGCCGCAGGGCATTTCCGCGATGATCAGTTATGTGGAAGACGCGTCTGTGGAAGAGAATACAGAAGCGATGAAAGAAGCGATGGCGGCAGTGAAGACCGGACAGGTTACCTATGCCGTGCGCGATACCTCCATTGACGATAAGACGATCAAGGAAGGCGACATTATGGGAATCGGCGATTCCGGCATCCTTGCGGTAGGATCGGATATTGCGGAGACTACGGTTGCCATGATCCGGGAACTGGTAGATGAAGATTCCGAACTGATCAGTATTTATTACGGAAATGATGTGTCTGAAGAGGATGCGAATCTGATCGCGGAACTGCTGGGAAAAGACTACAGGGATATCGATATCGAGGTGAATAACGGCGGACAGCCGATTTACTACTATCTGGTTTCCGTAGAATAGAAGACAGCCAATACAGGATTTCGTAGATAAAATAAAAGCTTTGCGTCGGGAAGAACAGGCGCAAAGCTTTTTGTTATGGTTCTGTTGTCAGCGAGCGGAAACGTTATCCGAAATAATCTTTCAGGATGGTTTCTGCTTTGTCGGTATCGTTACATACGATCACAACGGTATATTCACCGGAGGTTTTGCGGATCACATGCTCGATTTTCTTTACCTCTTCCGGCATATAGGAATCATAGGAAGTCTTCTGTGTATCCAGATAGGCGTCGATCAGACTGTCCGGAGATTCAGAACTTTTCAGTATGGTAATTTCTTCCGGGTTCATAGAAGCGTTTCGGTAAGCGGTTATACAGGTTACCGTGTCGTCCAGTTCATATTTGGCCTGTACGATCGATGCGTCGACTTCTGCCATTTCCCCTTCAAAAATGCCTCCGTCAACCAATGCCTGTGCCAGCTCTTTTGCTTTCGCATCGTCAAATGCGGCAGCAGGAGGAGTGGTCGTTGTTGTCTCACTGCCGGGCTGTTGTGGCGTTTTCTTCGTTTCCGTGGATTCGCCGCAGGCGGTTGTAATAGCCATGGAGCATAAGATTGCTCCGATTAAGATCAGTTTCTTCATTATGTATCACACTTACCCTTTGATTGTAATTCCTTATTTGTTGAAGTAGTCAACCAGTTCCTGAAGCCATATCGCGTATTTGGCGTAGACCAGATGAACGCCGTCGGAACTGTAATCCGCCTTCAGATATCCGTTTTTGTCAATCAGCTTCGGATTAACATTAATATAGAAAATAGTCTTGTTATCCGCCAGCTTCTTTAACGCAGCATTAAATTTATTGACAGTCTCCCGTGTCATATACGCATGACTGTCGGATTTGCTTTTTGTTACCTGAATAATAGACTGGATATAAATTGGAGTATCCGGCTGATATTTCCGAATTTGTTTAATCATCTCCTGATATTTGTCAGAATAGACTTTCGCGCTTGGCCATCCCAGTTCATTCATGCCAAGGGCAATCAGAATTTTATCAAATTTCTTGCCCTGTAATGCCTGGATCACTGTTTTCTTGGTTTTCCCATCCGTTACAAACTTCACGGAGCTGACCTGATCAACAGTAAGTCCGGTATTGGAATAAAAAGTCCCGCTCTTGATACCGGAAAACAGACGTAATCCTTCCGTACGGGAATCCCCGATAAACAGAGAGTTCTTAAAAAGCGTATCGGCGTCAAGGGCAGTTCCTTTTTTAGAGGTTGTCTCCTTGGCAGTCTCTTTTGGCTTCTTTGTCGTCGTCTCTTTGGATGTTTTAGAAGTTGCAGAGGTGGTTTTTCCCGACTTTGTCGTCGTTGCTTTCGTTGCTTCGTCCTTTTTCGTGGATTCCGCAGTCGATTTTTCCTCTGTTGATTTTCCCTCAGTCGATGTTTCCTTCTGTGTTGTTCCGGAAACAGACTCCCGGCTGGTGTCCTCTGCTGTTGTTTCCCCGCTTGATTCTGTCGGCAGATCAGATGACTCTGATGCTGATGGTTCCGGCGTCGATTCTGTACCCCTCGTATCATAGCTGATCCCATGTATGACTGCATACCCCAGAAATACAATCAATACAAACATGGTCAGTAATAATATCGGTAAAAATTCAGGAGAATGTGTGTCAGATGATCTCTTGCTTGACATCGTTTTTCTCCTTTCCGCTTCAGCGGTATTTGATTGTCCCATATAAAATATGGAAAATTCGGTAAAAATTCATTTTTTTTACCAAGTAGTATGATATACTATTTTTAAATAAGAGTAAAGCACTTTTTCAAAAATTTAAAATACTTTTAAAGTTTCGTAATTTTTTGACCGTTATTTATGGAGTGTGGATATGGATATCAGGAAATTAAAAGGAATCGGAGATAAAACCGCACAGCTTTTACATAAACTGGAGATCGATACAGTAGAGGACTTGCTGCTGTTCTATCCCAGGCGCTACGATCTGTATACGCCTGCGGTAACGGTTTCGGAGGCGGAGGAGGATATGATCGCCGCGATAGAAGGCGTACTCTCCGAATACGCGGTTGTAAGAAGGATCCGTCAGCTTACGATTACAGCAAGCGCTTTTCGCGATATGGATGGAAAGCGGGTGCAGATTTCCTGGTACAATATGCCTTATCTGAAGCAGCAGCTGCAAAAAGGCGACCGGTATATTTTCCGGGGGAAACTGAGTAAAAAAGGAAACGGCTATCTGATGGAGCAGCCTGCCCTGTACCGGGTCGAAGCCTATGCGGAGAAACTGCATCAGATGCAGCCGGTATATGCGCTGACGAAGGGGTTAAGCAATAACCTGATGATCAAGGCGGTGAAACAGGCGCTTTCCATGCATGTGCTGGAACCGGAGTATCTGCCCGCCTCTCTGCGGAGCGTATATGGATTGGCGGAATATAATTTCGCTGTCGAAAATATTCATTTCCCATCAGATCAGGAAGCCTGGCGGCTGGCCAGACGCAGACTGGTCTTTGACGAATTTTTCTTCTTTATTTCCGTCCTGCGGAGCTTTAAGAACCAGACGGCGGAACAGAAAAACGCATATGTGATCACGGATCATACAGCGGCGAAACAGCTGCAGGCGCATCTGCCGTATACGCTTACGCCTGCACAGCAGCATGTCTGGGAAGAGATCCGGCGGGATATGGCGGGTACAAAGACGATGAACCGGCTGATCCAGGGAGACGTCGGCTGCGGAAAAACGATCATTGCCGTTCTGGCTCTGTGCAGTGTGGCGCAGCAGGGATATCAGGGGGCGTTTATGGTACCTACGGAAGTGCTGGCAAGACAGCATCTGGGGAGCATCACCGAATTACTGAAGCAGGCCGGCCTTCCTTATCATGTGGTGCTGCTGACCGGATCCATGACGGCAAAAGAAAAGCGGGACGCTTATGAAAAGATTGCTTCCGGTATGGCGGATATCGTGATCGGCACACATGCACTGATCCAGGAAAAGGCAGTATATCGGAATCTGGCGCTGGTCATTACAGATGAGCAGCATCGGTTTGGCGTGCGGCAGCGGGAGAATCTGATGAAAAAAGGAATGGAGCCGCATGTTCTGGTAATGAGCGCTACGCCGATCCCCCGTACATTGGCGATCATCTTATACGGCGATCTGGATATTTCCATTATCGATACCATGCCGGCGAACCGGATTCCCATTAAAAACTGTGTGGTTACCGCTGATTACCGGCCGAGGGCCTATGCCTTTATTGAAAAGGAAGTGCGAAAGGGCAGGCAGGCTTATGTGATCTGTCCGCTGGTAGAGGCCAGTGAACTGATGGACGGAGAAGACGTTATTACGTATACGCAGAAGCTGCAGCATGCGCTACCGCAGGATATCAGTGTGGGCATGCTGCACGGAAAGATGCGGCCTGCCGATAAGAATCGGATCATGGACGAATTTGCCGCAGGCAGAATCCAGGTGCTGGTATCTACGACCGTTGTGGAGGTGGGCGTCAATGTGCCTAACGCGACGGTGATGATGGTGGAGAACGCGGAGCGGTTCGGACTGGCAGCCCTGCATCAGCTGCGCGGCAGAGTGGGGCGCGGAAAGGAACAGTCCTACTGTATATTCATCAGTACCAACAGAAAGAAAGAAACCATGGAACGGCTGGAAATCCTAAGTCAATCCAACGACGGGTTTCACATTGCCAGTGAAGATTTGCGGCTGAGGGGACCGGGGGACCTGCTCGGGGTCCGGCAGAGCGGCGATATGGAATTTCATCTGGCGGATATCTATCAGGACGCGGAACTGATGAAAGCCGCATCGGAAGCCGCCAGTCGCTATGAAAAGGGAGAACTGGAATGTACGGAACTGGAGCGCTTTCGCATCAGTCAAAAGCTGGCGGAGCGAATTGAGAAATATTCGGCGCAAATGAATTTATGAAATTGCATTTTAGGGAGAAATGCAGTATGATATATGAGAGAACAGATTCAGAAAGGATACCAATGAAATGGGAGTAAATAAAATTGTAGTGTTGGCGGCCGGGACCAGTACCGAGCGGGAAGTATCTATCAACAGCGGTTATAATATCTGCAGCGCGCTGCGGACCGCGGGGTATGACGCCGTTCTGGTCGATGTATTCTTTGGATCGGAAGAGACAGCACTTTTTGACCGGGGAGACGCTTATCCGCTGGAGGCGCAGGCAGAACAGATGCGTCGGAATACGCCGAAGGTGGAAGCTGCCCTGCAGGCAGGCGCGCCGCTGATCGGCACCAACGTGATTGAATTATGCAGGCAGGCGGATTTTGTTTTTCTGGGACTGCACGGACAGAACGGAGAAGACGGAAGACTGCAGGCGATGTTTGATCTGCTTGGAATCCGTTACAGCGGAACCGGACATCTGGGCAGCGCTATGGCAATGGATAAGGGCGTTGCCAAACAGGTTCTGATGGGATACCGGATCCCCACGCCGGAAGGCAAAGTTCTGAAAAGCGGCGAACTCTCCGCTGCCCTGCAGCAGCCGGCGCCCTATCTGCCCTGTGTGGTAAAGCCTTGCTGCGGAGGTTCCAGTATCGGCGTTTATATCTGCAGGACAGAGGAAGAATATAAAGAAGGTTTGAAACAGGCGTTTTCGTATGAAGATGAGATCGTAATCGAGCAATATATTCAAGGAAGAGAGCTTTCAATCGGCGTCATTGACGGAAAGGCACTTCCTGTGATTGAGATCATAGCGGACGGCTGGTATGATTATGAAAATAAATACAGCGGAAAGACAAAAGAGGTATGCCCGGCGGAGATTGATGAAACGGTTGCGGCAGCCATGCAGCGGGATGCGGAGCGCGCGGCAGAGGCGCTGAAGCTGGAAGCATACAGCAGAATGGATTTCCTTTTGGATGCGGACGGCAGATATTACTGTCTGGAGGCCAATACGCTTCCCGGAATGACGGCGGTCAGCCTGCTGCCGCAGGAAGCAGGACAGCTGGGAATGGATTTTCCGGCCCTGTGCGACTATCTGGTAAAAGTTTCCATGAAAAAATACGAGAAAAATTAACAGGAAGGATACAAATACAATGATGAAGAATATGACGCTGGAGGCCATTGCGGGCGCATGTCACGGTGTATACCACGGAGACGGCGCGCTTGCCGGACAGGAAGTAGAAGGAATTGTGATCGATTCCAGACAGATACAGCCGGGATATCTATATATCCCGATCGTCGGGGAACGGGTTGACGGGCACAGCTTTATTCCGGACATATTTGCTGCAGGAGCAGCCTGTACGCTGACGGAACAGCCGCTGCCGGAGGAAACGCGTCCTTATATTCAGGTGGAATCCACCAGGCAGGCGTTAAAGGAGATCGCGGCGTATTATCGGGAGGCCACCGATATTAAAGTTGTCGGCGTAACCGGCAGTGTGGGCAAAACCAGCACGAAGGAAATGATTGCTGCGGTTCTGGGACAGAAATACCGGGTATTGAAAACAGAAGGGAATTTTAACAATGAGATCGGCCTTCCGCTGACGATCTTTCAGATCCGGCCGGAACACGAGGTCGCCGTACTGGAAATGGGGATCGACAGCTTTGGGGAAATGACGCGCTTAAGCCAGATCGCGAAACCGGATATCTGCGTGCTCACCAATATCGGCTACTGCCATCTGGAAAATCTGGGTGACCGGAACGGCGTTTTGCGCGCGAAGACGGAGATTTTCACCTATCTGCGGCCGGAAGGAAGAGTTGTATTAAACGGTGACGACGATAAATTAAAGACCATTGCCAAGGTAAAGGGAACGCCGCCCGTTTTCTATGGGATCGAGAATCAGAAAGGCGCGATTTACGCGGATCATATCAAAGAACTGGGTCTGGACGGCATTTCTGCCGACTTCCACATCGGCGCGCAGACCATTTCCGCAAAGATTCCGATTCCGGGCAGACATATGATCTTAAATGCCATGGCCGGCATGGCTGTCGGACAGATCCTCGGGATGACACCGGAAGAAATGACCGCCGGGATCACTTCAATCCAGACCGTCAGCGGGAGAAATAACCGGATTGAAACTGATGTTTTTACCATTCTGGACGACTGTTATAATGCCAATCCGGTTTCTATGAAAGCTGCCATAGACGTGCTCAGCCAGGCGTCCGGCCGGAAGGCGGCCATCCTGGGCGATATGTTTGAGCTTGGAAAAGAAGAAGAGGCGCTGCATGCGCAGGTCGGTGAATATGCCGCGATGCGGGCGTTGGACGTTATTTTATATGTAGGAAAGCTAAGCCGAGCCGCTTACGACGCTTCGGTAAGGATTTCCGGCGGCCGGACAGTCCGGTATTTTGAAACCAAGGAACAGTTGTTTGCGGCGCTGCCGCAGTGTCTGCGGCCGGGCGATACGGTATTGGTTAAGGCCTCTCACGGAATGGAGTTTCCGGAGATCGTAGAATGGCTGAAGGCAAGGACGAAAGCGGATTTCCCGGAACCGGAGCCTGTAAAACAGGATCTCTGGCACACCGCGGCGCTGCCGAAAATGACGGCGTTTTCCGGCGAAACGGCCGAACCGGCAAAGCCGGTTCCCAATCCGGTGTTCAATCCGGCGCCTTCCGCTGTGAAGAAATCCCGGGCCAATATTCCGGTTATGCTGTTGGGCTTATTGGCGGCGGCGCTGAGCTGTCTGCTGATCGGCGATACCCTATACAGACACAATGTATCGATGCAGTTAAGTTATTATTTTGTTTTACTGGCGTTTAGCATGGTAACCATTCTGTGCGGATTTTTCCGGGAATCTCTGTTCCGGATCTGCCGCGGTCTGTGTCTGCTGGGTCTGATCGAAGTGCTTTTGATTGTCAACTATTCTGTCTTAAACAGTATGCTGTTCGGTAACAGAGCGATCTCCGGGATCACTTCCTGGGTTTATCTGCTTTGGTTTTTCGCGGCGGCTTGCTGGATGCTGGCGGAAGGCTTAAAGGCGCTGCTTTTGCCGGAATCCGGGATCTTACTGTTTTTCGCGGAGCTGCTTAATGTTTTTCAGATCGTGCTGGGACTTTCCAATATCTTCTTGCAGTATGATTATTATGTCAATCAGGTTGCTGCGGTAGCCAAAGTGGATTTCTGGAAACTGGGACTGACTCTGGCCGTATACGGAATCTATGTCCTGATCGGTTTGGCGCATTTGATCCTGTCGCCGCAGGAACGGAAGGACAAAAGGAAAAAAGACAGGGCTGTTTCTTAGCAGGATGCCGGAAGCAGAACGATAAAAAAAGAGACTGTTGTAAGCCTGTAAAAACAGGGATGCAGCAGTCTCTTTTCATTTGCCCGGCTAGGTTACTTATTTACCGGCCATCTGTCTTTCCTGTGCTTCGATCATTTTCTTGACCATATAACCGCCTACAGAACCGTTCTGTGCGGAAGTTAAGTTACCGTTGTAACCGTCAGTCAAAGGTACGCCGATTTCATTTGCAACTTCCATCTTAAAACGATTTAAGGCACTCTTTGCCTCAGGTACATTTGTCTTGTTAGATGATGATGTCATAATAAACTCCTCCATTTCCGCGGCCTTGATTTTAGTGAAAACCGCATGTTGTTGTTTGTTACAGTCCTAGTATATGGAGTCTGATTGAAAATACACTGGTAAGTATTAGAACGCCAGTTAGGAAATGGAATTGTTTATTTTACTGTCATTAAAAAATCAGACAGGCTGACGGCGTAAGCGGAAACGGCGTTTGGATCGCGCAAAAATTCATCGCCGGCGAAGAAACGCGAATAGCAGGTCGCTTTTGTCGCCGGCCGTTTTCTGTCTTTGGAGATTCCGGCCGCCATGGACTTCGGAATGATCGTATCTTCAACCGGAAGATAGCAGTAGTCTTTATAATTTCCATAGTATTTATGGAACATACCGTCCGGACTGGTTTCCGTAATGACCATCTGTGTCCCGCTCATTTTCAGATAATAAGCGTTTTTCTGGTATGTAACAGGAACCGGAAATGGGAGCCGGGACTGCAGGCAGAGATCCAGATGAAAACAGGGAGTTCCGTCCGCCGTATGGCCTTCGGTAACCTGTGCACTTTTAAAATCAAATTCGCCGCGCAGGCAATTCCCGTAAGTAAGCATGGCAGGCAGAGCGGTCAGCCCTTCCACATCTTCTTTATTATGTAATAACAGGCAGGCCAGTCCGCGGGGATCGTGTGTCGTAAGATATTCCTGATATACAGCGATCAGCTGTCCCCCGTCAAAAGGATCTTTCCGATCCCTCCCCAGAAAATCTTCCAGTGTCTTCTGTTTTAAGTTTGGCAGGCCGAGCAGGGTTTTATACGGCAGCAGCAGTTTATAAAGGTCGATGCTTTCTATCCCGGAAAAGTCGTAGGGCAGGGCATAGCGCTGCCATTTATGGAGGATATACGGCATATCAAAAGTCGTTCCGTTAAAATGGATCAAAACGTCATAGGAGCGCATAAAATGATAAAACCGGATCAAAGTTTCCTTTTCTTCCGACGGGTTTTCCAGAAACCATTGTTTCAGATAAAAACGGCCGCTGCTATAGTATGCGCAGCCGATCAGATATAAATAACTGCTGCGGGCGGAAAGTCCGGTTGTTTCAATATCAAAAAATAAAATTTTGTCAAGCGGGCAGCTGCAGACATTGTGCAGCGCCATAACAGATTGAGAAAAATCCGGAATTTCAATTATATTACATTTCATGGGAAAATCCTTTCTGTAGAAATGACGGGGGTCAAAAGTTGGTTCTATTTGAGAATAACAACTGTCCGCCGCCGATAAAATGATTATAGCAGGCATGGAAAAAAAAGCAAGAACTGAAAAAGTACTTGCGAAATCTGTCGGTTTCCTATATGATAAAGTGTATGCGATTATGTATAAAGAGAGGAAAAGGTGCAAACAATGGCTAGACGCACATTTAAAGGCGGAGTCCATCCGGCGGATGGAAAATCCCTGACGCAGGAAGCGTTTATACATCGGTTAAGACCAACCGGGGATTTAGTCTATCCGATGCAGCAGCACATTGGCAAGCCGGCAAAGCCGATTGTGGCGGTTGGCGACCGTGTTCTGGCAAGACAGAAGATTGCAGAAGCAGACGGATTGATGTCCGTACCTATATACGCCTCGGTATCCGGTACCGTGAAGGCGATCGAACCGCGGATGACGGTATCCGGAAACCGGGTGCTTTCCGTGGTGGTAGAAAATGACGGGCAGTATGAAGAAGCGCCCAAGCTGCCGGTATTGGAGCCGGGAACAGACGCGGCATGGAAAGAAACGCTGCTTTCCCGGATCGCGGAAGCCGGGATCGTAGGCATGGGCGGCGCCTGTTTTCCAACCCATGTGAAGCTGGCGCCCAAAGAACCGGATCAGATCGACTATGTGCTGGTAAACGGCGCGGAGTGTGAACCGTATATTACAGGGGATTATCGGAGAATGCTAGAGGATCCGGAAGGAATCCTGGAAGGCTTACATATTATTATGACTTTATTTCCCAATGCCAAAGGGATCATTGGGATCGAAGACAACAAACCGGAAGCGGTTCGGGAACTGACAGAAGCGGCAAAAGGCTATGCGGATATCTCTGTCAGATCGGTTAAGACAAAATATCCGCAAGGCGGAGAGCGTACGCTGATCTATGCCCTGACCGGACGGAAGATCAATTCGGATATGCTTCCTCTGGACGCGCGCTGTATTGTATGCAATGTTGATACCGTATATGAGATTTATCGGGCTGTGATCAAAGGCAGACCGCTGACAAAACGCGTGATCACCGTGACCGGAGACGCGATTGCCGAGCCGGGGAATTTCCTGGTTCCGCTGGGTATGAACCACCGGGAAGTGGTAGAAGCGGCAGGCGGTTTTTCGGAAGCACCGGAAAAGATTATTTCGGGCGGTCCTATGATGGGAACGGCGATGCTGGCGCTGGATGTGCCGGTTGAAAAAGGTTCCTCCTGTTTATTGTGTGTAAAAAAGGATGTGGTTTCCACCACTACACAGACGCAGTGTATCAACTGTGGCCGGTGTGTGCAGGTCTGCCCGGGCCGGGTTCTGCCGACTCGTCTGGCCAAGGCGGCAAGGAACCATGACGAAGAGACCTTTATCAAATTAAACGGCATGGAGTGCTGTGAATGCGGCTGTTGTTCTTATATCTGTCCGGCCAAGCTGGATCTGACGCAGACGATCAAGTCCATGCGCAAGGATATTCTGGGAAGGAGGAAGAAATAATGGATTCATTACTGCATGTATCTTCCAATCCCCACGTCCGTGACCGTATGACGACAGCAGGCATTATGTACCGCGTGGCGCTGGCGCTGGTTCCGGCAGCTCTGTTCGGCGTGATCCATTTCGGATTCCATGCGCTTTTATTGATCATTGTGACGATTGCGGCCTGTCTGGCAACAGAATTTTTATATGAAAAGGGAGTAAAACGTCCGGTGACGGTACGGGACGGGAGCGCCCTGGTGACCGGTTTGCTGCTGGCGCTGAACCTTCCGCCCAATCTGCCGGTCTGGATGGCGATTGTCGGCGCGGTATTTGCCATTCTGGTTGTCAAACAGCTGTTTGGCGGTTTGGGACAGAATTTTATGAATCCGGCGCTGGGAGCCAGATGCTTTATGCTGATCTCCTTTGCGAGCGCCATGACGAATTTTTCTTACGGTACATTTGACAGCCTGACAGGCGCTACGCCTCTGGCTGCACTGAAAGCAGGCCAGGAAGTGAACCTGCTTGATATGTTTATCGGCAATATTCCGGGTACGATTGGCGAGACCAGCGTGATCGCTATTTTGGTCGGCGCCTGTTTCCTGCTGATCAAAAAAATCATCGATTTCAGAATCCCGCTTGCCTATCTGGCGACCTTTGTTGTCTGCCTGATCCTGTTTGGCGGGAGAGGGTTTGACTATCAGTGGCTGCTGGCACATTTATGCGGCGGCGGTATTATGCTGGGCGCGTTTTTCATGGCCACAGATTATGTAACATCTCCGATCAGCAGTAAGGGCAGGATTTTGTTTGGAGTCTGTCTGGGCGTGCTGACCGCGGTTTTCCGGCTGTTCGGCGGATCGGCGGAGGGCGTTTCCTATGCGATTATTTTCTGCAATCTGCTGGTACCGGTAATTGATAAACTCACCATTCCGAGCGCATTCGGAAGGAAGAAGTCCGCGAAGGCGGCAGAAAGGAAGAGAAATGCCTAAGTTTTTAAAAGACGCGCTGATCCTGTGCGCGATCACCATTTCTTCCGGATTGCTGCTGGGGTTGATCTATGAGGTGACGAAAGCGCCGAGGGCGGAGCAGGAGATACGGAAACAGCAGGAGGCCTGTGAAGCTGTACTGGCGAGTGCGGATACCTATACGGAATTGGATTATGACGCGGCTGCGGCTGCTTCGTATATAGAAGGGGCGGGCATTACGCCTTCGGAAGTAACGGTGGGTTCCGTGATGGAAGGCAAAGATGCGGCCGGTATGACGGTTGGTTATGTAATCACGGTCACGCCGTCGGAAGGATATGGAGGCGATATTGAATTTACCGTAGGAATCCTGAATGACGGGACGGTAAGCGGCGTTTCCATTTTGAGCATCGGAGAGACGCCCGGATTGGGCATGAAAGCAGATACGGCTGATTTTTTAGGTCAGTTTGCAAATATTAAGACCAAAAAGTTCGTACATACCAAAACGGAAAAAGGCGAGCCGACAGAGGAACTGGCGGAAATTGACGCGATTTCCGGCGCGACCATTACCACAAAGGCGATGGTAAAGGGCGTCAATGCGGCGCTGCTTTGTTTTGACTATCTGACCGGAAAGGAGGATTCGGCGGAATGAAACGGGCGTTAGAGCGATTATATAACGGGATTATCAAAGAAAATCCAACCTTTGTATTGATGCTGGGCATGTGTCCGACGCTTGCGACGACCACCTCCCTGATGAACGGGATTGGGATGGGACTGACGACGACGCTGGTTCTTGTTTTAAGCAACGTCGTGATCGCCGCGCTGCGGAATCTGATTCCCAACGGCGTGCGTGTTCCTGCGTATATCGTAATCGTGGCAACGATGGTGACGATTGTACAGTTTTTGCTGGAGGCATATCTGCCGTCCATCAATGACGCGCTGGGAATCTATATTCCTTTGATAGTAGTAAACTGCATTATTCTGGGGCGCGCGGAAAGCTATGCGTCCAAGAATCCGGTGATTCCTTCTTTATTTGACGGGCTGGGCATGGGACTCGGTTTTACGGTGGCCCTGTCGCTTCTGGGCGCGTTCCGGGAACTTTTAGGCGCCGGTACCGTGCTGGGATACCGGATCATACCAGAGGACTTCAGTATTTCCATTTTTGTGTTGGCACCGGGCGCGTTCTTCGTGCTGGCCTGCCTGGTCGCAGTCCAGAATAAGATCCGCGCCGCAAAGGGCAAGAAGCCGCAGGAAGGCTGTAACGGCGACTGCAGCGGCTGCACAAACAGATGCGGCAATCCGAAAGAGGAGGTAGAGGCATGAAAGAGTTATTGCTGATCGCGGTAGGTTCCGCGCTGGTCAATAATGTGGTGTTGAGCCAGTTTTTAGGTCTTTGTCCCTTCTTAGGCGTATCAAAGAAAACTTCTACGGCAGCCGGCATGGGCGCGGCAGTTATTTTTGTCATTACCATTGCCAGCGCCTGCACCAGTCTGATCTATACGGGCATTCTGGTTCCGCTGGATCTGACGTATCTGCAGACGATTGTATTTATTCTGGTGATCGCTGCCCTGGTGCAGTTCGTGGAAATGGTATTAAAGAAAATGGTGCCGTCTTTGTATCGGGCGCTGGGCGTATATCTGCCGCTGATCACGACCAACTGTGCCGTTCTGGGCGTTGCGATCCTGAATGTTCAGAAGGAGTACACGCTGCTGAAAAGCGTGGTAAACGGGCTGGGAACCGCGGTCGGATTTACCATTGCCATTGTGATATTGGCAGGAATCCGGGAGCGGATCGAGTATAACGATATTGCGCCGTCCTTTAAAGGAATGCCGATCGTTCTGGTGACAGCCGGTCTGATGGCGATCGCATTCATGGGCTTTGCCGGTGTGATTTAGGAGGTGCCTTATGAGTATTATGGGAATTGTCAGCGCTACGCTGATCGTGGGCTGCGTCGGTCTGTTGATCGGACTGCTGCTCGGTGTGGCAGGAAAGAAATTCGCGGTTGAAGTAGATGAACGGGAAATTGAGATCCGGGAAGCGCTGCCGGGCAATAACTGCGGCGGCTGCGGCTATCCGGGCTGCGACGGTCTGGCGGCTGCGATCGCAAAGGGAGAAGCGCCTGCCAATGCCTGCCCGGTAGGCGGCGTGGCGGCCGCGGAGAAAATCGGTGAGATCATGGGCGTCGAAGTCTCTGCCGTGCGGCAGTTTGCCCATGTGCGCTGTGCCGGGGACTGTAATGCCACTACCGACCGTTATCAATACAGCGGCGGACAGAGCTGCCGGGAGGCCTATTATGTAACCGGACAGGGGAAAAAATCCTGTATTTATGGGTGCATGGGTCTGGGAGACTGTGTGGAAGTCTGCGATTTCAGCGCAATCTCCATTATTGACGGAATCGCTAAGGTAGAGCGGCTGAAATGCGCCGGCTGCGGAAAATGTGCAAAGGTCTGCCCGAAACAGATCATTGAAATTGTGCCGGAAACGGCGTTAAGTATCGTCAACTGTGTTTCCAGAGATACCGGCAAAAATATGCGAACTACCTGTAAGGCGGGCTGTATCGGCTGCGGGATCTGTGCGAAGAATTGCCCGGAACAGGCCATTACCATCACCAATCATGTGGCGTCCATTGATTATGAAAAATGTACGGGCTGCGGAATCTGCAAAGAAAAATGCCCGAGAAATATCATATGGTAACGGAGGACAGACCTATGCTGAGGCTGCGGCCCTATCAAAGCAGTGACGCGAAAAATGTGGCAGGCTGGATTCAAAATGAAAAATCATTTTACCAGTGGAGCGCGGGCAGATTGGGAACGTATCCGATGGCACCGGAAGATCTGAACGCATATTATGACGCTATGAAGGAGCGGGAAGCATTTCAGGTAATGACAGCCTTCGATGAAACCGGCCCGGCGGGCCATCTGCTGATACGCGTTTTAGACGAAGAAAAAACAGCGCTGCGGTTTGGATTTATCATTGTGGATTCGACAAAGCGCGGGAAAGGCTATGGAAAAGAGATGCTCAGACTGGCTTTGCGTGCTGTGTCTGCGATGCGGACCGTGCGGAAGGTAACCTTGGGCGTTTTTGAAAACAATCCTTCTGCGTATCATTGTTATCGGACCGTCGGATTCTGTGAAGCGGATCCGCCGAAAACAGAATGGTATCATCTGATGGGGGAAGATTGGAAATGTATCGATCTGGAATACAATATTACCAATCTGTCTGACGAAAATTTTGTGCAGAATTGCCTTTGACAGAGCGGATATTCTTAAGTAAAATAAAAATACAACGTGTAGCACTGTAAGCGTAAATCCGGTTGCGTGCTGTACGTTGTTTTTTTGTGTGAAATTTTATGGTAGAAAGGAAACAAAAATGGAAGCAGAAACAAATCAGTTTTTAGGGAGTGAACGGATCGGGACCCTTATGAAACAATATGCCATTCCCTGTATTATTTCTCTGCTGGTCGGCGCACTGTACAATATTGTGGATCAGATCTTTATTGCAAACGCCGGTTATCTTGGTTCTTACGGCAATGCCGCCAATACGGTGGTATTCCCGCTTACGGTCATCGCTCTGGCTGTCGCGGTCATGATCGGAGACGGCTGCTGCGCGTTTGTCAGCTTAAGTCTGGGAAAGAAAAAAGTAAATGAGGCGAAGAAAAGCGTAGGAAATTCTATCGTTTTGATGATCGGAAGCGGCCTGCTGCTCTGCGCGGTCTATCTGATCTTTTCTTCTCCGATCATTACCATGTTCGGAGGAACGGTCAACGCGGCGACATTTCAGTATGCAAGGGAATACTTTTTCTGGATCACCCTGGGGATCCCGTTTTATATGTTTGGGCAGGCGATGAATCCGATCATCCGGGCGGACGGCTCTCCCAAATTTGCCATGGTCTCCACGCTGCTGGGAGCGCTCATCAATATCATTCTTGATCCCATTTTTATTTTCCTCTGCAAATGGGGAATGATGGGCGCGGCGGTCGCGACAGTGATCGGACAGATTGCCACGGCAATCCTGGCAGGCTGGTATCTGTTCCGAATGAAGTTAGTCAGACCGGGGAAAAATGATTTTTATCCGGACCGTTATATCTGCGGAAAGACACTGACGCTGGGCGTTACCAGTTTCCTGTCACAGATTTCTCTGGTTGCGGCTATGGCGGCAATCAACAATATGGTCCGAAAATATGGCGCGCTGGACGCGGTGTTCGGGCAGGCGCAGTACGCACAGATCCCTATGGCAGTGGTGGGAATTGTAATGAAATTCTTTCAGATTGTCATTTCCATTGTAGTCGGGATGGCGGCAGGCTGTATTCCCATCGCGGGTTATAATATGGGCGCGGGACTTAAACACAGAGTGAAAAGCCTGTTTTCCAGACTGCTTGCCGCGGAGGCCGCTGTCGGCGCGATCGCGCTGTTTATTGTGGAAGTTTTTCCGGGGCAGCTGATCGCAATTTTCGGCGCCGCGAATGAAAGCGGGTATTATACGGAGTTTGCCCTGAAAGCCTTTCGGATCTATCTGTGTATGATCGTATTTGCTTGTATCAACAAAGCTTGTTTTATTTTTCTGCAGGCCATGGGAAAAGCGGCGGCGTCTACGATGCTTTCCATGATACGGGAAATTGTGTTTGGCGTAGGCTTCGCATTGTTGCTCCCGCTGTCTTGGGGACTGGACGGCGTACTGTATTCCATGCCTGTCTCGGATCTTTTAACCTTTGCCATTGCGGTGGTGCTGATCTGTAAGACCTACAGGGAACTGACCGAAACCGTGGAAGTGGGAAAAAGGAGTCTGGTTATGGAATAAAAAAGAAAAAATCGGAAATAGTACCTCTTATAATGGTTGCGTAAGCGCTCTGGAAAGGAGATACTATGTCTGATTTTTTTTATCCCAATGATTTTGATCAAACAGTGGAAGCCATGAACCGTACCCTGCGGATCGACAAAAATTTCGATCTGATCCACCGGGTGATCCGGGTCGGTACGAAACGGGGCTGCATTTACTGTGTGGACGGATTTGTAAAAGATGAGCTGATGGAGAAAATGCAGGAGTTCTTTTATAAGCTGACAGAAGCGGATATGCCTGCAAATGCCTATGAGATGAGCAAGTCGGCAATGCCTTATGTGGAAGTGGATCTTTCCGATGACGAAGCCTATATCATCAAGATGATTCTGTCCGGCGTGCTCTGTCTGATCGTAGAAGGCTTCGACCGCGCGGTTATGATCGACTGCAGAAAATATCCTGCCAGAAGCGTGGAAGAACCGGAAAAGTATAAGGTACTGCGCGGCTCCCGGGACGGATTCGTGGAAACGCTGGTAAGCAATGCGGCGCTGATCCGGCGCAGGATCCGGAACCCGCAGTTATCATTTGAAATTTATACGGTGGGGGAAGCCTCCCAGACGGACGTGTGCATCTGTTATATGGAAGGCAGAGCGGATGAAAGCATGCTCGCCGCAATCCGGGAAAAGGTGCAGAATATCCGGGTAGACGCCCTGACTATGAATCAGGAGAGCCTGGCGGAATGTCTGTATAAGCGGAAGTGGTGGAATCCGTTTCCCAAATTTAAATATTCGGAACGGCCGGACGCGACAGCGGCCTCTCTGTTGGAGGGACATATCATTATGCTGGTGGATAACTCTCCGGCGGCAATGATCATTCCGACTACGATCTTTGATGTGATCGAAGAAGCGGACGACTATTATTTCCCACCGCTGATCGGAACGTATCTGCGGTTCGCGAGAACCCTGCTTACGATTACGGCGGTTATCCTGACGCCTTTGTTTATGCTGCTTATTCAGAATCCGCAGTGGATTCCCAACTGGCTGTCTTTTATTGAATTAAAGGAAGCCGTCAATATTCCGATTGTATTTCAGATCCTGATTCTGGAAATTGCCATCGACGGGCTCAAACTGGCAGCCGTGAATACGCCGAATATGTTAAATACGCCGCTGAGTTTGATCGCCGGTCTGGTCATCGGAGAGACGGCGGTGCAGTCCGGCTGGTTTAACACGGAGGTCATGTTATACATGGCAGTGGTAGCAATTTCCAATTTTACGCACGAGAGCTATGAATTCGGCTACGCCCTGAAATTCATGCGGATTGCTAACGTTATCTTAACGGCCCTTTTTGACTGGATCGGATTCGCGGCCGGAATCCTGCTTTTGATCCTTTCCATCGTCTGCAATAAGACCATTACCGGAACCAGCTATATAGAGCCGCTGATCCCATTTCACGGAAAGCAGCTGTTCCGTCGGCTGTTCCGCGTGAGTCTGCGGAAAGTCAAATAGAAGACGGCTGCTATTTCCAGCCGATCTTTCCGGTGTCGGCGTTATAGGTCAGACCGTCCGTGACGGAAATCTGTTCATTTTGATCGATAAAAACAGCTTCAATGCCATCCATTGTCTGTAACAGACGGATGGCATTTTCTTTGCCCAGTACATAACAGGCGGTGCTCAGCGCGTCGCCGGCAGCGGAGGAATCCGATAAAATGGTTACGCTGTACAGGTCATTCTGAACCGGATAGCCCGTGGCGGGATCTAAGATATGGTGATAGAGCGTTCCGTCTGCTTCAAAATAACGCTCATAGCAGCCGGAAGTGACAACGGAGCAGTCGCGGGTCTCCAGAAAAGCAATCGTGTCTCCGGATTCGGCAAACGGGCGCTGGATGGCGACTTTATAGGCACTGCCGTCCGGTTTTTCCCCGAAAGTCAGCGTATTGCCGCCCAGATTGATGATGCCATTTTTTACCCCGTGTTCGAGGAAATAGGCTTTCAGCTGATCCGCGATATAACCCTTGGCAATGCCGCCCAGGTCGATCTGCGCGCCGGACTGCAGTGTGATCGCATCCGGCGTTACGGAAATGTGGTGATAGTCAACCAGACTGCGGGCAGCGCTGATATCGGCGGCAGCAGGAACCGAAGGGTTCGTTCCCGTAAAATTCCAGAGTACGGACAGTGGGGCGACAGAGACGTCAAAGGCGCCGTCCGTCATTTCGGAATAAGTCAGCGCCGTTTCCAGAATGTCGACGGTGGAAGCGTCCGGGTCTTTCAGAACCCCGTCCGCATTTAACCGGCTGATCTCACTGCTCGGTATCGTCCGGCTGAAACGTGCCTCATATTCCCCGCAGAGCGCAAACGCCCCGTCTATACAGGCGGCGTCCGTTTCGCTGTACACGGTAACGGAGATTATGGTATCAAAATAAAATCCGGTTCTGGTGATCGGTTCCGCGGAGCGCGGACTGCAGCCGGACAGGATAAAAATACTGCTGAAAAGCAGAACTGTGAATTTGTACCGGAGGAAAAGTCGTTCTTTCATATTTCCTAGAATACACAAGAAATACCGCTTTGTAAAGGAAAAAGAAAAAGATTGCAAAACCGCATATTCTGTGCTAGGATAAAGCAGTAAAACATTTGTTCGGAGCGGAATTTTGAAAACAAAGGACTGGATCGCAATCGGAATCGGAATCATAACTGTTATAGCCGGAATTCTTATCTGGCTGTTTCTGCCCTCTGCGGCAGGCAAAACGGTGGAGATTTACAGGGACGGCACGCTGATCGAACAGTTTCCGATGGAAGCGGAACGGACCTACCGCGCGGTACAGGGAGATGCCTATAATCTTGTCGTGATCGAAAACGGCGGCGTCCGGGTGACGGAATACTCCTGTCCGGACGGCCTGTGCGCGAAGCAGGGAACCATTTCCCATGCCGGAGAACAGATCGTGTGTCTGCCGAACCGTCTGGTGATACGGATCCGGGAGAGCGGGGCGGACGCGCCGGATGCTGTCGCGCAGTAGAATAAGAGAGGATCCGGATATGAAACGAATGGTGTTTACGGCGTTGTTTGCCGCCTTTGCCATGATCTTAAGCTATATAGAAGCCCTGATCCCGCTCCCGTTTTTTGTGCCGGGGGCGAAGATCGGACTGGCAAATCTGGCTGTTGTGCTGATCCTGTTTTTATATGACTGGAAGATGGCTTGCATGGTACAGGGAGTCCGTTTGATCTGTACGGCGCTGCTGTTTGGAAATCTGTTTTCCTTTTGTTTCAGCCTGGCAGGCGCCTGTCTCAGTCTGGCGGTCATGATCCTGATGAAGGGCGCCGGATTTCATATGGTGATTGTCAGTATGGCAGGCGGAGTCGCGCATAACGCAGGGCAGCTGATCGCGGCGGCGTTTTTGATCGGAACAGACGCAATCCGGTATTATGCGCCTATATTGCTGGCGGCAGGCGTGCTAACCGGCGTGGTGATCGGAATCGTGTCGGACATCGTTTATCCGAGAATCCAAAAGATTGTTGTATAAAGGAGAGCGTTATCAGATGATCGCGTTTATAAAAGGGACGGTTGCGGCTGCGGCCGCGGACCACGTTATCATTGAAAATCAGGGAATCGGCTACTCGGTTTTTGTGCCGGCGACTGTTATTGAACAGATTCCTCCGGTAGGAGAATCAGTAAAATTATATACATATATGCATGTAAGAGAAGATCTGCTGCAGCTTTACGGCTTTTTAACGCATGAGGATATGGAAATTTTCCAGATGCTCTTAAGCGTAAGCGGGATCGGACCGAAGGGAGCGCTGGCGATCCTCTCGACCATTTCTCCGGACGACCTGCGGTTCGCCGTGCTGGCAGGAGACAGTAAAACCATCTCCAAGGCGCCCGGAATCGGTGGAAAGACCGCGCAGCGGCTGATCATTGAGTTAAAGGACAAGATCCAGATCGAAGACGCCTGGGAGCTTGCCGCCAAGCGGGAGAACGTCGGCGGAGCCGGAAAGGCAGAGTATGCGGGCAGCCCGGTTCGGCAGGATGCGATCGAGGCGCTGACGGCTCTGGGATATGGCGCCGCGGAGGCGGCAAAAGCGGTGAAGGCGGTGGAGATAACGCCCGATATGGAGACGGAAACGGTATTGAAAGAAGCCCTGCGGCATATCGGCAGGATGTAAACGCATTTAGGGCAAAGGAGCAGAGGAATGGAAAAGCGAACCATTACGACAGCTTATACGGAGGAAGACGCCGGAATCGAAACCCGGCTGCGTCCTCAGCTGCTGCGGGATTATATCGGACAGGAGCGCGCCAAAGCGAATCTGAAGATTTATATTGAAGCTGCCAAACACAGAGGAGAACCGCTGGATCATGTGTTGTTTTACGGTCCTCCGGGTCTGGGGAAGACTACCCTGGCGGGGATCATTGCCAACGAGATGGGCGTCAATATGAAGGTAACTTCCGGGCCTGCGATTGAAAAGCCGGGAGAGATGGCAGCGATTTTAAACAATCTGGCAGAAGGCGATGTACTGTTTGTAGACGAGATCCACCGGCTGAACCGGCAGGTGGAGGAAGTGCTTTATCCGGCGATGGAGGATTATGCCATTGATATTATGATCGGAAAAGGCGCGGCAGCCCGCTCTATCCGGCTGGAGCTGCCGAAATTTACACTGGTGGGCGCTACGACCAGAGCAGGTCTTCTGACGGCGCCGCTGCGGGATCGGTTTGGCGTAATGCACCGGCTGGAATTTTACAGCCAGGAAGAATTACAGACCATTATTGAACGCTCGGCTCAGGTGCTGCATGTGGAGATCGACAGTATGGGTGCCCTGCAGCTGGCGAAGCGTTCCAGAGGTACGCCGCGGCTTGCCAACCGTCTGCTGAAACGGGTGCGGGATTTCGCGCAGGTCATGTATGACGGCGTAATCACGGAAGAAGTGGCGAATTACGCGCTGGATCTGCTGGAAGTGGATAAGCTGGGACTGGATCAGGGGGATCGGAATATCCTGATGGTCATGATCGAGAAATTCGGGGGCGGTCCGGTCGGACTGGATACACTGGCTGCCGCACTGAGCGAAGACGCCGGTACGCTGGAAGAAGTTTACGAACCCTATCTGCTTCAAAATGGGCTGATTCAGAGGACCCCGCGCGGCCGGATCGTGACCGAACTGGCATATCAGCATTTGCGATTGCGGTAAAATAGGACTTGTCAATCTCTGAGATTCGTTTTATAATAGAGCATAGCTTTTATACAGAGATACCGATTACGGAGAGAATGAGAAGGTAAGAAACTGGAGGATAAACGATGTCATCGAAAAATGTGACGGAAGTCATTATCGGCGGGAAGATTTACACATTGAGCGGTTATGAAAGTGAAGCGTATCTGCAGAAGGTAGGCGCGTACATTAACGATAAGATCAATGAATTCAGAAAGAATCCTGCATTTACCAGACAGAACCTGGATACCCAGACGACTATGGTACAGCTGAATATTGCGGATGACTATTTTAAGGCGAAGAAGCAGGCGGATATGCTGGAGAGCGATCTGGATGAAAAAGAGAAGTCTCTGTATGATATGAAGCATGAGCTGATCGCGACACAGATCAAGCTAGACGCCGCGAATAAAGAGGTCGCAACGATGCAGAATGAGATTCTGGAACTGCAGAAAGAGATCGTGCGATATGAGGCAGCACTAAAAGAGAGAAAGAATAAATAGGACCTATTACAGCCGAACCGATCTTTGCGATTCGGCTGTTCTTTTGAAAATATATGGAATCAACAAGAAATGTAGAACTGCTGGCGCCGGCCGGCAGTCTGGAAAGTGTAAAAGCGGCCTATGCGGCCGGTGCGGATGCGGTATACGCCGGCGGTACGCGCTTTGGCGCCCGCGCCTACGCACAGAATTTAACGGAACGGGAATTGCTGGAGGCAATCGATTTCGCCCATCTGCATGACAGAAGATTTTATCTGACGGTTAATACGCTGCTGAAAGAAACAGAATTGGAGGAACAGCTATTCTCTTATCTGCAGCCTCTCTATACGGCAGGTCTGGATGCTGTGATCATACAGGATCTGGGCGTGCTGGCTTTTGTGCGGGAGGCGTTTCCGGAGCTTTCCGTTCATGCCAGTACTCAGATGACGTTGTCGGGAGTCCGGAGCGTAAAGCTGCTGGAAGAAATGGGAGTAAGCAGGGTGGTAACGCCTAGGGAGCTGTCCCTTTCGGAGATCGCGGAGATCAGAAGCAAAACCGAGGTGGAGATTGAGAGCTTTGTGCACGGCGCGCTTTGTTACTGCTATTCCGGACAGTGTCTATTAAGCAGTTTGATCGGCGGAAGAAGCGGAAACCGGGGACGGTGCGCGCAGCCCTGCCGCCTGCCCTATGATGTGGAATGGGATGGCAGAGTGGTCAATGACGCCGTCCATAAATATGTATTAAGTCCTAAAGATATGTGTACGCTGTCTCTGCTGCCGCAGATCGTGGAAGCAGGCGTGGATTCCCTAAAGATCGAAGGCAGGATGAAGAAGCCGGTCTATACGGCAGGCGTCGTCAGCATCTACAGAAAGTATCTGGATCGGTATCTGGAAAACGGAGGAAAGGGATACCGGGTGGAAGCGGCAGACCTGCAGAAGCTATCCGCGTTATTTAACCGGAACGGATTCAGCGAAAGCTATTATCAGAAGAAAAACGGCCCTGATATGATCGCTTTCCGGGAGAATGCCTTCCGGGAAGAAGATCAAGAACTTTCGGAGGAAATACAGACACGGTATCTGAAACAGGAACTGAAACGGGATTTGTCCGTTTCGGCTTATCTGCAGATCGGAAAACCACTGCGGCTGGAAATGCGCTCGGGAAAGGTTACGACGGAGATTTCAGGCGATGTGGTACAAAAAGCGTCAACGCAGCCGATCTTACGGGAACAAGTGGAGAAACAGCTGCGAAAATGGGGCAATACGCCGTTCCAAGTGGAGGAGCTGCAGACTGAGATGGAAGACGGCTGCTTTTTATCAGTGGGTCAGCTGAATGCCATCCGCAGACAGGGACAGCAAAAACTGACCGAAGAAATTTTGTCCGGTTTTCGCCGAACACGCAATCGTCACAACCCTGTGCTATCATTAAAAGAGGCAGAAAAAGCAAGCCTCTTTCCGATGCGCAGGGATTCGGAGAACATCTACGGAACCGACCGGATCATCTGTCAGGTGTCCGCGAAAGAGCAGTGGCGGGCCGCATTGGAATGGGACTATGCCGGGATTTTATTTGTGGAAGCGAACGCCGCCGATCCCGTTCTGCTGGCGGAGAGCCGGAGGCGGGAACGGGTTGTTTATTATGTATTTCCGCCGGTCTTCCGGCAGGCAGAATATACGTATTATGAAAAAGTCTGGGAAAGAGAAGGACTCGATGATTACGACGGTTACGTGATTCGCAGTCTGGAAACACTCGATCTGCTCCGAGCGCATACGGAGCGGCCGGTTATTTTTGACAGTAATCTCTATGCGTGGAACCGGCGGGCAAGAGAGGTGAACCGGCGGCTTGGCGCCGAAAGCTGTGTTCTGCCGCTGGAACTGAATTACAGGGAACTGCTTGCCCGCGGATGCGGACAGGATATTCTGACCATATACGGGCATCTGCCGGTCATGACGACGGCAAATTGTATCCGTATGAATCTGAAGGGCTGTAAAAAGCCGGGAACGATCGTACTGAAAGACCGGTATCGCAACCGCTTCCCGGTAGAGACAAACTGCAGATTCTGCTATAACCGGATCTATAATTGCCAGCCGCTGGTGCTGCTGGGAATGGAGCATGAGATCCGTACGCTGCGGCCATTGGCGGTAAAACTGGATTTTACAGTGGAAGACAGGAAACGGACCGAGCAGATCTTATCTGCTTACGGGCAGGGTTTGGAAGGAAAACCGGTAAAAAATACGGTTTCGGACTTTACCCGGGGACATTTCAAAAGAGGAGTCGAATAATTTTGGAAACGATTGCGGTTACCATATCAAAGTATCTGATCTTACTTTGTATGGGTTTTTATACAGTTACAAGTTTTAATATCCTGCGCGACAAACCGCCGGAAAAGAAAGCCCGGATGGCGAGAATGCAGATTTTCTGGATGTTTCTTGTGCATCTGATCGGTTATGTGGTGATCGTGCTGGTGACGGGAGAAGAAAAATATTTTTTGTTCTACGGCGCGCAAGTCGTCTATTTTATCGCGGTCCTGGGACTATATCCGGCGTTTTATCCGAAGTTAAGCCGGCCGCTGCTCAATAACATGTGTATGCTTTTAGCGATCAGTTTTGTGATTCTGACGAGACTGGACTACCAGCAGAATGTTCACCGGGCCGTGAAACAGTTTGTTTTTGTAGCTGTCGGAACAGCCCTCAGTATGATCGTACCGCTGCTGCTGGTAAAACTAAAAAATCTGCACAGATTCACATGGCTGTACTGTGGATTCGGTCTGGGGCTTCTGGCTGTGGTACTGGTGCTTGGCATGGTCAGCTACGGCGCGAATCTGTCGATCGATCTCGGCTTTATTTCCATACAGCCGTCTGAATTTGTAAAGATCCTGTTTGTATTTTTTGTGGCGGCGATCCTGTCCGCGAAGCAGAATTTTAAGACAGTTGTGATTGCCACGGCTTTGGCGGCCGCGCATGTCATCATTCTGGTCATGTCCACCGACCTGGGAAGCGCTCTGATCTTTTTCCTGGTGTATCTGTTTATGCTGTATGTGGCGACGAAAAAGGTCTGGTATCTGGCGGCTGGGATGGCGGCGGGAAGCGTGGCGGCGGTATTGGCCTATAAGCTGTTCTCCCATGTGCAGACCCGTGTGGCCGCATGGCTGAATCCCTGGAGTCCGGATTTGATCGACAGCGGCGGATATCAGATCACGCAGTCGCTGTTTGCGATCGGCAGCGGCGGCTGGCTGGGGCTGGGACTGTATCAAGGGCGGCCGAACGATCTGCCGGTCGTGCAGAAGGATTTTGTATTTTCCGCCATTGCCGAAGAACTGGGCGGATTTGTGGCGATTACCGTGATCATGATCTGTTTGTGCTGTTTTATGACATTTATACAGATCTCCATGATGCAGAAACGGAATTTTTATAAACTGATCGCAGTGGGGTTGGGGATTGCCTATGCGTTTCAGGTATTTTTAACCGTGGGCGGCGCTATGAAGATGATCCCGTCTACCGGCGTAACGCTGCCGCTTGTCAGTTATGGCGGCAGTTCCGTACTGAGTACGCTGATTATTTTTGCGATCCTTCAGGGTCTGCATATGATCGGCAGAAATGAGGAAGAAGCAGATGAACAAAGAAAAGCAGAAAAAGAATACCGGGAAAAAGAGTACCGGGAAAAGAGAATCGCGCAGGAAAGAAAAAAGCTCAAAAGAAATCAGGATTAACCGGGAGATTCTGCGGATTACTTATGTATTTGCGGGTCTGTTCTTCATACTGCTGGGATATTTTATTTATTTCCAGGTTTCTGAGGCCAGTGAAGTAGTAAATAATCCATATAATAAGCGGCAGCAGGATTTCGCGAAACGGGTGATCCGGGGTGATATTCTGGCGTCCGACGGACAGGTACTTGCCCGTACCGATGTGGATGCGGATGGAAATGAAACCAGAGTTTATCCGTTCGACAATCTGTTCTGCCATGTGGTGGGAATTGATTCTTATGGAAAATACGGGCTGGAATTAAACTATAATTTTGATCTGCTTACCTCCAATATCAATCCCATCGAGCAGATGCTCCATGAGCTGCAGAACGAGAAAAATCAGGGAGACCGGCTGGTAACAACGCTGGATGTTTCCCTGCAGAAAACGGCGTATCAGGCGTTGGGCGGATATAACGGCGCGGTCGTGGTCTTGGAACCGTCTACCGGAAAGATCCTGGCTTCTGTTTCCAAGCCGGATTACAACCCCAATACCATAGCGGACATCTGGGATTACCTGAATTCGGAGGGCAGCACGGAGTCCGTTTTGGTCAACCGGGTTACGCAGGGAAAATATACGCCCGGTTCGGTCTTTAAGATTTTTACGACCGTAGCCTGGCTGCGAAGCGGCGGGGATGCAGACAAGTATTCGTTTCAATGCGACGGCAATACAGAGTTTGATACGGACGACCAGTACGCGATCCACTGTTTTGACTATGAAGCCCATGGAACGGAAACGCTGGAGGACGCGTTTGCCTATTCCTGCAACGGCGCATTTTCCACGATCGGGGAAGGGCTTGACCCGCAGAAGTTCTCGGAAACCTTAAACGAAATGCTTTTCGGAAGAGATCTGGGGCTGCCGATGGCAGCTTCCCAGAGCAGCACGGATATCGGCGCGGGCGCGGATTTGTTTACCCGCACCCAGACTGCGATCGGCCAGGGAAAAACAGCGGTTACGCCGATGCATATGGCGATGGTCGCGTCGGCTGTGGCCAATAACGGTGTTCTGATGAAGCCGTATATAGCGGATCGGATCGAAACGAGCGGCGGCAGCAAAGTAAAAACGTTTTCTCCGTCCAAACAAAAGGACTTGCTGTCCGCCGAGGAAAGCGCCTTGCTGCAGACCCTGATGCGGAGTGTGGTGGAGAAAGGAACAGCAACCGCCCTGCTGTCGGATCGGTACGAGGCAGCCGGAAAGACCGGAACGGCGGAACTGGATAAAAACGGCAGGATCAATTCCTGGTTTGTGGGCTATGCTTCCAAAGGCGACCGGCAGATTGCGATCGCGGTCGTGCTGGAGGATATCCAGGCCGGAAACGGCAGCGCGGTCAACGTGACAAAGAATATTTTTGACAATTATTTTTCCGGAAAATAAAGGAGCGCAAAATGAATTATCAGAAAGTATTGGATGAAACGATCCGGAAGATCGAAGAACAGGGAATCGTTCCGAAACTGCTGCTGCATAGCTGCTGCGCGCCCTGCAGCAGTTATGTGCTGGAATATCTGTCCCGGTATTTTTCCATAACGGTTCTGTATTACAATCCGAATATTTTTCCGGAAGCGGAATATGATTATCGGATTCAGGAGCAAAAGCGGCTGATCGAGGCGCTTCCCTGTAAGTATTCGGTAGAATTGATCCCGGAACCCTATGTGCCTGCCGAATTTTATGACAGCGTAAAAGGTCTGGAGAAAGAACCGGAAGGCGGAGCGCGCTGCATGGTATGTTACCGGCTGCGGCTGGAACGCGCGGCGCAGCTGGCAAAGGCGGGACAGTATGATTATTTTACCACAACGCTTTCCATCAGCCCGTTAAAAAAGGCGGACGCTCTGAATGCCATCGGAACGGAACTGGGAGAACAGTACGGGGTAGCTTATCTGGTCTCCGATTTTAAGAAAAAGGGCGGATATCAGCGGTCTGTGGAGCTGTCTGCCGAATATGGGCTGTACCGGCAGAATTATTGCGGGTGTGTCTACTCTGTAACGAAACTGTAACAGAAGTTGGCTTGCAAGAATAAAAAATATGTGATAAAATAAAAAGAAGTGTAAATTTCTATTGCATTATCGCGCATAGAAAAGAAACGTGGAGGTCAGCTATGAAATGCAGAAAATGCGGAGAGGAATATAAAGAGGGACAGGCGTTTTGTCTGAAGTGCGGAAATCCGATTGACGAAGTCGAGGATATGGACATCGTGGAAGAGGATATTTCCAGCGATGTGGAATATATTCTCGAAAATACGGGAAAGTTTTCGGTACCCAGACAGGTTGCGCAGAATACCGAACGGAAGAAAGCGGAGACGCAGAAGAATACCAGGAGGGAATCCGTTGATGATATTGATTTTCCTGACGATATGGATGTTTCCGATTATCTTCCCGTAGAAGAGATCCAGAAGAGCGTACATAACGAACGCAGAAAAGAAGAAGTCTGGATTCCGGATGATGACGACGATCTGGATGAGATTCCGGATCGTTATCGTTCCAATCGGAAGCGTAAGAGTCAACAGGAATCGGCCGCCGCAAGACGAGGCCAAAGACCGGAAGACAGACGCGGAGAGCGCCCCGGCAGAAGAACGGATGCGGAACCCGCCGGCTCTAAGCGGAAAGGGGAAAGAGAACCGGTAAGAGAGGCAGACCGGAAACGAAATACGAAAAAGAAAAAGCGGACCGGTGCGATCATTACCGCAGTCGTTGTCGTTTTGGTCATCATCGGCGTGCTTGGCGGCGCTTATTTACTGATCTTCGGACAGGATAATGCCAAATTTAATCAGTATTACGAGAACGCACAGAGTTATTTCGATAAAGAAAGCTGGCAGGCGGCGGTCTCGGAATTTATCCGGGCCGATAATCAGGCGAATACGGTAGAACAGAAGATCAAAGCGAAGGAGATGCTTTGGAAGACTTATGAGAAGATGGAAGGGGAAGAATCTAAAGCGATCACCGTATTGGAGAATCTGATCGGGTTAAACGGCAATGAGATCAGTTACTACGAAGCATTGCTGGTTTTATATCAGAAAACGGATAATGTAGCAAAGATTGAAAATCTGATGTCTAAGGTCCAGGGAACGGAGATCGGAGATAAACTGGAGGATTATGATTTCTCAACCCCGGTGCCCAGCGTTGCGGAGGGAGAATACAATGAGCCGATCTCGGTAGAATTGACCAGTTTGTCGGAGAATAAGATCTATTATACGACGAACGGAGAGGAACCGACTGAAAAATCGGATCTGTATGAAACTGCACTGCAGTTCAGTAATCCGGGTGAGGTTACCCTGAAGGCGATCGCGATCAATCCCAAAGGGATCAAGAGCGAAGTTATGACAGTCAAATATAAGATCAATGCCGTTATGCCGCCGAAGATCAGTCCCGAAAGCGGTGACTATACGGAATTCAGAGAGATCACGATCGAAGTCCCGGAAGGGTGTACTGCTTATTATACGACAGACGGTACCATACCGGATAAGAATTCAACCGAATACAAAGAACCGTTTGATATGCCGATCGGAAATACGGTGCTGACGGCGGTCATCTATAATTCGGGAGACGTATCGAGCAGCGTAACCAGATGTATTTATAATTTTGTGCCTTACCGCGCGTATTCCTATACCGCGGCGCTGGATCAGCTGAAAAATGCTCTGCTGACAGCAGGCATTCTGGAAAATCTGGACGGAAAATTTGAAAACGGCTCGGAAATGAGATTTACTTATATTGAGACCTATCTGAAGGATCGAAAACTGTACTATATCATTTCCACCCAGCATAACACGGTTGAGCGGTATGCGGTCAGCTGTTCCGACGGATCTGTTTACCGCGCACAGCAGGAAGGAAACGGCTATAAGCTGGAAGCCGGCGTTAAGTAAGGGAAAAACAGCATGGCTGCAAGGAGGTTTGTTTATGTATCGAATTACCAAAGCAGAAAATATCGCGGATAAGATTTTTCTGATGGATGTGGAAGCACCCAGGATTGCCCGTTCCTGTGAACCGGGACAGTTTATTATTGCCAAGATCGATGAAGTCGGAGAACGGATTCCGCTGACGATCTGTGATTATAACCGGGAAACAGGCATCATTACTATTGTATTTCAGGTTGTCGGCGCATCGACGGAGCGGATGTCCTGGCTCAAAGCCGGAGACGCGTTCCGCGATTTTATCGGTCCGCTTGGAGTTGCGTCGGAGTTTGTAACCGATGAGCTGGAAACCGTAAAGCAGAGAAAATATCTGTTTGTTGCAGGCGGCGTAGGAACCGCGCCGGTTTATCCGCAGGTAAAATGGATGCGCGGACATGGCATTGACGCAGATGTGATCATGGGTGCAAAGACGAAAGACCTGCTGATCCTGGAAGAGGAAATGCGCGCGGTTGCCGGGAATCTGTATGTAACGACGGACGACGGCTCTTATGAGCGAAAGGGAATGGTGACCAATGTCATTGAAGATCTGGTAGTCAATCAGGGTAAGCATTATGATGTGTGCGTTGCCATCGGTCCTATGATTATGATGAAGTTTGTCTGTCTTTTAACGAAGAAACTGGGGATTCCGACGATCGTCAGCCTGAATCCGATCATGGTAGACGGAACCGGAATGTGCGGCGCCTGCCGTGTGACCGTGGGCGATGAAGTAAAATTCGCCTGTGTAGACGGACCGGAATTTGACGGGCATCTGGTTAATTTTGACGAGGCGATGAAGCGGCAGCAGATGTATAAGACCGAAGAAGGAAGGGCGATGCTGAAGCTGAAGGAAGGCGCTTCACATAAGCATGGCGGCTGTGGCTGCGGAGGTAATCAGTAATGGATGTGAATGTATTGAAGAGAGTTCCTGTCAGAGAGCAGGAGCCGAAGGTCAGAGCGACCAATTTTGAAGAAGTTTGTCTGGGATATAATCTGGAAGAAGCACAGGCGGAAGCAGGTCGCTGCCTGAACTGTAAAAACGCGCAGTGCGTAAAAGGATGTCCCGTTTCCATATCCATTCCCGCTTTTATTCAAAAAGTGAAGGATGGCGATATTATCGGCGCTGCCGATGTGATCGCGCAGGATTCCGCCCTGCCGGCAATCTGTGGGCGGGTCTGCCCGCAGGAAACGCAGTGTGAGGGCAAATGTATCCGCGGGATCAAAGGCGATCCGGTTTCTATCGGAAAGCTGGAGCGGTTTGTGGCGGATACCGCAAGAGAGATGGGCTATGTTCCCAAAGCGCCGGAAAAGACAAACGGAAAGAAAGTCGCCGTGATCGGTTCCGGTCCTGCAGGACTGACTTGCGCCGGCGATCTGGCAAGACTGGGCTGTGAAGTGACGATCTTTGAGGCACTGCATGAGCCGGGCGGCGTATTGGTATATGGAATTCCGGAATTTCGTCTTCCCAAAGATGCGGTTGTGCAGAAAGAGATCGAGAACGTAAAAAAACTGGGCGTTCAGATCGAAACCAATGTGGTAGTCGGCAAGTCGATTACCATTGACCAGCTGATGCAGGAGGAAGGCTTTTCGGCAGTCTTTATCGGTTCGGGCGCCGGACTTCCCAAGTTTATGGGAATCCCGGGAGAAAATGCGAACGGCGTATTCTCTGCCAATGAGTATCTGACCAGAAATAACCTGATGAAGGCATTCCGGGAAGATTATGATACGCCGATTGTAGGCGGCAAGAAGGTTGCCGTCGTAGGTGGCGGCAATGTGGCGATGGACGCCGCGAGAACCGCGCTTCGGCTGGGAGCGGAAGTACATATTGTTTACCGCAGAAGCGAGGAAGAACTGCCTGCCAGAGTGGAAGAAGTTCACCATGCGAAAGAAGAAGGCGTCGTGTTCGATCTGCTGACGAATCCGACGAAGATCCTGGTCAATGAAGACGGCTGGGTAACCGGTATGGAATGTGTCAGAATGGAATTAGGGGAGCCGGATGCTTCAGGCAGAAGAAGACCGGTTGTGATTCCCGGATCTGAATTTGAACTGGAACTGGATACGGTGATCATGGCGCTTGGAACTTCCCCCAATCCGTTAATCTCATCCACCACAGAAGGTCTGGAGATCAATAAATGGAAGTGCATTATTGCGGATGAAAAGAACGGAAAGACTACCAAAGAAGGCGTATATGCCGGCGGTGACGCGGTAACAGGCGCGGCGACGGTTATCCTTGCCATGGAAGCAGGAAAAGCGGGCGCAAAGGGCATTCATGAATATTTAAGTAATCAGTAACAGAAATAAGGATTAAAATGGAGGGTATGGAATGGTTCATCATATTGTGATGTGGAATGTAAAGGATGAAGTAGAGGATAAGCTGGGAGCAATGCAGCACGTAAAAGAACTGTTGGAAGCGCTGCATGATGAAGTTCCCGGAATTTTATCCATCTCCGTAACGATCAATGAAATGGAGTCCAGCAACCGGGATATTGCCCTAATCAGCAGTTTTGAGACAAAAGAAGCACTGCAGGCTTATCAGGTAAGCGACGGCCATGTGGCTGCCGGAAAATATGTCAGAAGCGTATTGACGGACCGTGCGTGTCTGGATTACGAAGTATAAAGATTAAAAAGAGGCTGCGCATACAGCCTCTTTTTTAACAGATTATTCAAAAAGCATTTCGTAAATTCGTTCACACAGTTCGTCCCGCAGGGAAACCTCAAGGTCCGGATAAGCGGCTTCCAGTTTTTGCTGGATCACCGCGGCGCGGTTGAAATAGAGATCGGATTCCGACAGGTCGGGCTCCAGGGTACTGTCGATGGCCTCCGCCGTCAGATGTGCTTTCCCCCAGTCCAGGATCTCCTGTATGGTCTGATCCTCTGTATCCGCCTGATCTCTCAGCTTCCGGGAATGAGACAGGCTTCGGATCCCCCAGAATATAAAGAAGCAGAACAGGATCCCCATGGAGATATAGAACACCCAGCGCATAATGCTGGAAAGCGTAAGGATATGCGTGATCCCGCACATTTCAAATATAATGAAGATAACGCCGAGGACACCGAAGGTCAGTAAAATAAGAGCGGACGAAAAATTATCTTCAAACTGCGTATGCTTATTTACATAGGCGTGCTGACCGGATTGAATTTCCAGAAGCTCTTTCAGTTCTTTCAGTCGTTCCTGCTTGGTTTCAGGATCGGAAAATGGCCCGGATTCTTCTGTGGATTCGGCGTCGTCCCCGCTTTCCGCAAGCTGTCGGTTTAAAAACCGCAGAAGCAGAGATTTGGCCTGTTCAAACTCTTCTTCCAGGGTGGATAACTCATAGACCTGATCTTCCGGATTCCATGCGGATTCCAGGGTTGCGATCCCCTGTTCTGTCAGGTATTCTTCGGCCTGCTCCACCGCGGTCTGGTCCGGATCATAGTATAAAACATATCGGTTCATCGGTCGGTACCTCTCAATCTAAGTGTAGCGTATATCCGGTTTTGTGAATCGGACTGTATCTATTATAAAAAGAAATCAGAAGAAAAACAACTGAAAAAGCAAAATTAACTAAAATTTAACATTGGAGTCGCTTATGCATATTACGATCTTAGCAGTGGGAAAAATCAGAGAATCATACTGGCAGGACGCCATTGCGGAATACAGCATGCGCCTGCGCAAATATTGTAAACTGGATGTGATCGAGGTGGCGGATGAAAAGACGCCGGATCAGGCCGGCGAAGCCCTAAAGCGGCAGATCCGGGACCGGGAAGGGGAACGGCTGCTTAAGCACATCAAAGAAAACGCCTATGTGATCACTCTGGAAATTACCGGAAAAATGCTGGATTCGGAAGGACTGGCGGAAAAGATCGGGCAATTGGGGATCCAGGGAAACAGTGAGGTGGTATTTGTGATCGGCGGTTCGATCGGACTGGGAGAGGCAGTTCTCCGGCGTTCCGATTACGCGCTCAGTTTTTCAAAAATGACATTTCCCCACCAGATGATGCGGGTAATCCTGCTGGAGCAGATTTACCGGAGTTACCGCATTCTTCACGGGGAGCCATACCACAAATAATTTTTTTGTAAAAAAAGACAATTCTTGCATTGCGATATACCTGCTTTTCATGTATAATACATTGCAGTAAAAGTTTGCTTTTTAATATGACTGATGGAGGAAAAAAGATGTCTCAAAGAACGGATATCCATAAGGTACTGATAATCGGTTCAGGACCCATTATTATCGGACAGGCGTGCGAGTTTGACTATTCAGGTACGCAGGCTTGTAAAGCACTTCGGAAGCTGGGATATGAGATCGTGCTGGTGAATTCCAATCCGGCGACGATCATGACCGATCCGGAGATCGCGGATGTGACTTATATTGAGCCGTTGAATGTAGAACGGTTGGAACGGATCATCGAAAAAGAACGGCCGGACGCGCTGCTGCCGAATCTGGGAGGCCAGTCCGGACTGAATCTGTGTTCTGAACTGTCAGAGAAAGGAATCCTGGATAAATATCAGGTCAAGGTAATCGGCGTTCAGGTTGACGCCATTGAACGCGGCGAGGATCGGATCGAGTTTAAACATACCATGGAGAGCCTGGGGATTGAGATGGCAAGAAGCGAGGTCGCTTATTCCGTAGAAGAAGCGCTCGCCATCGCGGACAGGCTGGGATATCCGGTGGTACTGCGTCCTGCTTATACCATGGGCGGAGCCGGAGGCGGTCTGGTATATAATGTAGAAGAGTTAAAAACCGTCTGTGCCCGCGGCCTGCAGGCCAGTCTGGTTGGGCAGGTTCTGGTAGAGGAATCCGTTCTGGGCTGGGAAGAACTGGAACTGGAAGTAGTCCGGGACGCGGACAACAATATGATCACGGTATGCTTTATTGAAAATATCGATCCCATGGGCGTGCATACCGGAGACTCTTTCTGCGCGGCGCCTATGCTGACCGTGCCCAAAGAGGTACAGAAACGGCTGCAGGAGAAGTCCTATAAGATCGTAGAGTCCATTCAGGTCATTGGCGGCACCAATGTACAGTGGGCGCACGATCCGAAGACAGACCGGGATATCATTATCGAGATCAATCCGAGAACGTCCCGTTCTTCGGCACTGGCTTCCAAGGCAACCGGATTTCCGATTGCGCTGGTTTCCGCTATGCTGGCTTCGGGGCTTACGCTGAAGGATATTCCGTGCGGTAAGTACGGAACGCTTGACAAGTATGTGCCGGACGGTGATTATGTGGTAATTAAATTTGCCCGCTGGGCATTTGAGAAGTTTAAAGGCGTGGAAGATAAACTGGGAACACAGATGCGCGCTGTCGGTGAGGTTATGAGTATCGGCAAGACCTATAAAGAAGCGTTCCAGAAGGCAATCCGCAGCCTGGAAACCGGCAGATACGGTCTGGGACATGTAAAAGATTTTGATCAGAAGTCTAAGGAGGAGCTGCTGCGGATGCTGCTGACTCCCTCCAGCGAGCGGCATTTCCTGATGTATGAGGCATTGCGGAAGGGCGCTTCGGTTGAAGAGATCCATGAGATCACGAAGGTAAAAGCGTACTTTATCGAACAGATGAAAGAACTGGTGGAAGAGGAAGAAGCGCTTGCGGCCCATCCGGGAGAACTGCCGTCTGATGAAGCCCTGATCTCGGCAAAGAAGAACGGATTTTCCGATAAATATCTGAGCCAGATCCTGGGGATTAGCGAAGACGCGGTCAGAGAGCGCAGGATCGCGCTGGGCGTAGAAGAGGCCTGGGAAGGCGTTCATGTAAGCGGAACGCAGGACAGCGCGTACTATTATTCCACATACAATGCGGAGGACAAGAATCCGATCAGCAGTGGAAAGCCTAAGATCATGATTTTAGGCGGCGGTCCGAACCGGATCGGCCAGGGAATCGAATTTGATTACTGCTGTGTGCATGCGTCTCTGGCACTGAAGAAGCTGGGCTTTGAGACAATCATCGTAAACTGCAATCCGGAGACGGTTTCGACAGACTATGATACTTCCGATAAATTGTATTTTGAGCCTCTGACGCTGGAAGATGTGCTGAGTATTTATAAGAAAGAGAAGCCGGTAGGCGTGATTGCGCAGTTTGGCGGACAGACGCCGTTAAATCTGGCGGCTGATTTGGAAAAGAACGGTGTGAAAATTTTGGGAACTTCTCCCGCGGTGATCGATCTGGCGGAAGACCGTGACCGGTTCCGCGCCATGATGGATAAACTCGGCATTCCGATGCCGGAGTCCGGTATGGCGGTCAATGTGGAAGAAGCGCTGCAGATCGCCAAGGAGATCGGCTATCCGGTTATGGTACGCCCCTCTTATGTGCTGGGCGGCCGCGGCATGGAAGTCGTTTATGACGCAGAGGCGATGGTAGGCTATATGAATGCGGCAGTCGGCGTTACGCCGGACCGTCCGATCCTGATCGATCGTTTTCTGGGACATGCGACGGAGTGTGAAGCAGACGCCATCAGTGACGGAACCCATGCGTTTGTACCCGCCGTTATGGAGCATATTGAGCTGGCAGGCGTACATTCCGGTGATTCCGCATGTATTGTGCCGTCTAAATATATTTCAGAGGAAAATGTAAAGACCATTAAGGAATACACCAGAAGGATCGCCGAGGAGATGCATGTGCAGGGTCTGATGAATATGCAGTATGCCATTGAAGACGGCAAGGTATTTGTGCTGGAAGCCAATCCGAGAGCGTCCAGAACCGTGCCGCTGGTATCGAAGGTCTGCAACATCCGTATGGTGCCGCTTGCCATTGATATTGTGACGGCAGAGCTGACAGGCAGACCGTCGCCGGTTCCGGCCTTAAAAGAGCAGAATATCCCGTATTACGGCGTGAAGGAATCCGTATTTCCGTTTAATATGTTCCAGGAGGTTGATCCCGTACTGGGGCCGGAGATGCGTTCTACCGGAGAGGTGCTGGGACTGGCAAAGCATTCCGGCGAAGCCTTTTATAAGGCGCAGGAGGCCACCCAGACCAGGATTCCGCTGTCCGGCACCGTGCTGATTTCCGTCAACGACAAGGATAAGCCCGAAGTCGTGGAGGTTGCCAGAGATTTTGCGGACGCAGGCTTTAAGATCCTGGCTTCCAAACATACCTGTGAACTGATCCGGGAAGCCGGCATTGAAGCGGAAATGGTTTACAAACTCCAGGAAGGCAGACCGAATATGCTGGATCTGATCACCAACGGCGATGTGGATCTGATCATCAATACGCCGGTCGGACAGGAACGGAAAGCAGACGACAGTTATCTGCGGAAAGCGGCGATCAAGAAGAAGGTTGCGTATATGACTACGATTGCGGCTGCTAAGGCTACGATTAGCGGGATTCAGTCCCTGAAGCGGCATAAGAGCGGCGAAGTGAAGTCCCTGCAGGAGTTGCACAGCGAGATCACGGAGCGGTAAGGTTGTAAGAGTATGGTAAGGTTATGAGGTTGTTTTCATGGATTATAAACCGCCTTTTACAATTACAAATGAAATTATAACATATGTGTCATCTATTTCAGAAAAGATCGGACGTATTACGGCAAACAGCAGTCTGGAGACAAAACCGTATTTAAGAAAAGACAACCGGATCCAATCCATTCATTCTTCTTTGAAAATCGAGGCAAATTCTCTCTCTTTAGGACAGGTCAGGGATGTTATTAACGGTAAGGCCGTCCTGGGTGAGCAGAGAGAAATTCAAGAAGTCAAAAACGCGTATGCCGCATATGACCGGCTTTCTGAAATCAATCCTTACAGCATAAAAGACTTAAAGCGGTTTCATGGCATTATGACAAAATATCTTGTGGAGGAATCCGGCAGCTTTCGCCAGGGTGAGGAAGGGGTATTTAACGGTGACCAGTGTATTTTTATGGCGCCGCCTGCCCAACTGGTTCCAAAGCTGATGAATGATCTGTTTCTCTGGATGAAAAGCGCCCGAAACAGGATTCATCCATTGATCCTTGGCAGTGTCTTCCATTATGAATTTGTCTTTATCCATCCGTTTACCGATGGAAACGGAAGAATGGCGAGACTATGGCATACCGCTATTCTTTCCAAATGGAAACCGGTATTTGAATATATTCCGATTGAAAGCCAGATTGAGAAGTTACAGGACGAATATTACAGTACGATTGCCAGGTGCCATATGGATGGTGAATCTACAGTTTTTATCGAGTTCATGCTGTCTCAGATTGATCGAATTCTTGATGATATCTCTGCTCAGTTCAGAGAGGATATTGGCGAGGCAGTGACAGGCCAAGATACAGGTCAAGTTGCAGATCAAGTTGTAGGTCAGGTTACGTTACGAGAGCTGCTTGATTATTGCAAATTGCCGAGAACGAGGTCAGAACTGCAGGATTATTGCGGTTTATCCGGGCGCTCAAATTTTAGAGAGAATCATCTGAAGCCCTTGCTGAAAAGCGGACTGCTAAAGATGACAATTCCTGATAAGCCGAACAGTAAGAATCAAAAATATTATTCAGAATAGAAGAGATTGTATGTATGATTTGTGAAAAATCTGCATACAATCTCTTTTCTTTTATCGAAAAAAGAAAAAATGGCGCAGGGACTGTTATGTTGAGAAATTTTTTTCGTGCCGGTCATATCCTCCCTCACTCCGCATATATTAGCGTAGGAGGTGGACAGGGATATGACAACAGAACAGAATTGGGATTTTTTACCGGATTTTTTACGGACAAGACTGTCGGACTGCGGGATCAGACTGGCTGATGTAGAGGAGATCCGGCTGCGCTGTAACCGGCCGGTACAGATCCTTTGTGGAACTCGGGAAAGCTGGCTGATGACGAAAAGCGGGGATGCGTGGATTCTGACAGAGGAGTTATTTGCGGAGATGCTGGAAAAGCTGTGTCATGCTTCGCCCTATGTCTATGAAGAACAGTTTCGGCAGGGCTTTTTTACCATAGAAGGCGGACACCGGGTTGGTGTGGGCGGAACGGTTGTGGTAGAAAACGGAACGGTGGTCTCAGTGGCGCCGATCCGAAGCCTGAATATTCGGATCGCGCATGAGATCAAAGGATGCGCCAATCCGATTCTGGATCGGTTCCGGGTTTGCGGCGTGGGGCACACGCTGATCCTGTCGCCGCCGGGAATGGGAAAAACGACCTTGCTGCGGGATCTGGTGCGGCAGGTGAGTAATTACATAGAAGGAAAATCACTGGCGCTGATCGATGAACGGAAGGAGATCGCAGGCTGTTATCGCGGAAATCCGCAGTATGACGTGGGAAAACGCACAGATGTGCTGGACGGCTGCCCAAAGGATCAGGGTATGCTGATGGCGGTCCGTGCTCTGGCACCGAGTATTATGGCGGTAGATGAGATCGGAGGAAGAGAGGATGTGGAAGCGATCCGTTATGTGATCCGCTGCGGCTGTAAACTGTTTGTGACTGTGCACGGAAATTCCCTGACGGATCTGCAGAAAAAGCCTTGGCTGAATCAACTGTTGTCGGAGCATTGCTTTGACTGGTTTGTATTGATCCGGGGACATGGGGATTATCAGGTGATGACGGCAAAAGAGGCGCAGATATGGTGAAGCTGTTTGGAATCTGCGGAATCTTATTCGGATGCGGCGGGATCGGACTTTGGTTTTGCCTGCGCTTAAAAAGCCGGGTAGAAACCTTGACTGCCATACAGCGTGGGATCCGGCTGCTGATGCAGGAGATCCAGTATCGGGCGGTACCGGTGCGAGAAAACTTTCGGGCGGTTGGCAGGCAGCTTTCCGGGGAAGTGAGCATATTTTTTACTGCACTGGCAAAAAAAGCCGGGCAGCCGGATGGAGTTTGTCTGGCGGCGTTATGGAAAGAAGAAGGACAAACCTGCTTGAAAGACTGTGGGCTGAAGCAGGCGGAACTGGAACAGTTTTTGGCGTTCGGCGCTTCGCTCGGTCAGGAACGGAAAGAAAAGCAGGTGGAAGCGTTAAGGCTGTATGAGCAGTATCTGGAGCAGCAGATCGCAGATGCAAAAAGCAGTTACGAAAATAATCATCGTCTGTATTTCTGTCTGGGCTGGACCGGCGGCCTGTTTCTTATGATTTTGGTGATTTAACGGAGTATAAAACCGATATGGAAGTGAGTTTGATTTTTAAGATTGCCGCTGTAGGGATTCTGGTTTCCGTGATCAGTCAGGTATTAAAACACAGCGGAAGGGAAGAACATGCGTTTCTGACCAGCCTGGCCGGACTGATCCTGGTATTATACTGGATCATTCCCTATATTTATGAGCTGTTTGAGACGATGCGGCAGCTGTTTCAGCTTTGAGGCGGCCGTGGGATAAAATGGAGGCGTATGCATGCAGGTTATCATGGTGGCGGTCTGCGGGATCGCAGCCGTATTTTTGTCATTATTTGTAAAAGGGATCCGGCCGGAGTTCGGCGTGTATATCAGTATGGGCGTCTGTGTCCTGATCATGATACTGGCGGCGGACAAATTTTCCGATGTCGTAGAACAACTGATGGGAATCGGGGAAAAGGTCGGCATGTCGGCAAATTACTGGAAGGTTTTAATGAAAATGCTTGGCATTACTTATGTCTCCGGGTTCGCGGCGGATATCTGCCGGGATTCGGGACATCAGGCGGTGGCAAATCAGATTGTGGTCTTTGGAAAACTGGCGGTGATTGCCAGCAGTATTCCGATCCTGACGGCGGTATTGGATACGGTAATGGGGTTATTTGAAGCATGAAAAAATGGATATGTCTGTGGATTCTACTGGTCTGTTGTCTGGTACAAGCTGGCACAGCGGAGGCAGCGGAAGCGAAGACGGATGAAGGGCAAAACGATGAAGACCGGATCCTGCAGGAATATTTAGAGGATACGGATCTGGAACAGGTCAATCAGGTTTTGTCCGAACTGGGGCTGTCAGTGGGTTCTTTTTCGGATATTTTGTCTGAGGTTGTGGAATCGGACGGAGACGATCTGATTTCAGAGGCGGTGAAAGAAGCGGGAGACCAGATGGCTAATGCGGTCCGGACAGAACGAAGTCAGCTGGGAACGGTAATTGCCATAGCGGTTCTCAGCGCGATATTTACCAATTTTGCCTTTATTTTTACCAGCCGGGAAATGAGCGATACCGGATTTTATGTGATTTATATGCTTTTGATCGCCGTTATGCTTGCCGTATTCCGGCCGCTGGCTGCGGAAGTAGAGGAAATGCTTACGGATCTGCTCCAGTTTATGCAGGTGCTGCTCCCGTCTTATTATCTGGCGATGGGAAGCGCGGGACAGATCGGAAGCGCGGCGGTATTTTATGAACTGGCAATGCTTCTGATCATGGTGGTCCAGTGGGTTTATGTACGGATTTTGCTGCCGATGGTATGGCTGTATTTTGTCATCCGGCTGGTCAACGGAATCGCGAAAGAGGACATGCTGGGCGGGTTTGCCAATCTGCTGCTTATGGTCATGCAGTGGCTGATACGGATTACTTCCGGGCTGGTAATCGGTCTGCATATTGTAAAAGGAATGATCCAGCCGTCCGTAGATACTTTCAAAAACAGTGCTTTCGGAAAAACCATCAGCAGTTTTCCGGGGATCGGCAGTATCGGTTCAATGGGGCAGCTGATTCTGGGCGCTGCCTGCATCGTGAAGAACGGGATTGGTACGGCGGCGCTGGTGGTGTTGGCGGCGTTGGCGGTTCTGCCGTTTTTAAAACTGGGCATATTTACCTTCCTCTACCAGTTTACGGGCGCTCTGCTGCAGCCGGTGACGGATCCCAGAGTTACGCAGTGTATGCAGGCGCTGACAGACAGCCTGAAGCTGCTGATGCGGGTTCTGTTTGGCGCGTGCTTTTTATTTTTTATTACGATTGCACTGACTTGCCTGATGACAAACGGAAGCAATTGACAAAAAGGGAGGAGACTCATGACAACGATTTTGAATTTTATCAGACAGGTTGCGGTATATATGCTGCTGCTTAGTTTTATCCTGAGTCTGCTGCCGGACGGATCGTATAAGCCCATTATCCGCACCATAGGCGGGATCATGCTGCTTTTGTCCTGCCTGGGGCAGCTCCCGATTCTGGATACCATCGCGGCACAGGCAGGCAATTTGTTTGACAGTATTTTTGCAGAGCAGAATCTGAACGACTGGAAACAGGAACTGGAACAGGGAAACAGCGTTTACCGGCAGAGTATGCTGGAGGAGACTGAAAATATTCTGCGGCAGCGGCTGGAGGAAGAGATCGGGGACAGTCAGTATGAGATCAGGGAATTGAATCTTAGTTGGGACAGTGGGGAAAATGCGTTTGCGCTGGAACTGGCCTTGGCGGACAGCAGCGGAGGCAGGGAATTGTTTTCTGAGTACAGTAAAGAAAATAAAAAGCAGACGGTTGTGATCGACAAATTAAAATCTTATATTTCCGACTTCTATCCCATTGAAGCTGCGAATATACATATAACAATACAGAGGTGAGTGATGGAAGGAGAGAAAAGAAGTCTAAAAAAATTTAAATTTAAGAATATAGGAATTGACAAATGGATCCTGCTGGCTGCAGCGGGGGTCCTGCTGGTGATCGTCAGTCTTCCGGTTAAATCGGAAGACAGAGAAGAACAGGTTTCCGTGGTCGGACCGACTGCGGAAATACAGAATGACGCGGCGTATCGGAAGAGTGTGGAAGAAAATCTGGAAGCCCTGCTTTCGGAGATTAACGGAGCCGGAAAGGTGTCGGTTATGATCACATGGGAATCCACAGCGGAAAAGGTGATTCAGGAGGACAGCTTATACGAAAAAAACAAAAACAGTCAGGAGGGAGAAGACAACCGGCGGGTTGAAAACGAGGAAATCCGGAATCAGCAGAACAGTGTGTACATAACGGACGAAAACGGGAATCAGATACCTTATGTGGTAAAGGAACTAACCCCGTCAGTGAGTGGAATCGCAGTTGTTGCGGAGGGCGGCAAGAATCCGCAGGTTGCGGCTGCCATCATAGAGGTGGTGGAAGCCCTGTTCGAACTGCCCGCAAATAAAGTTGCAGTTTCCGAAATGCAGTAAGCAAAGAATAAAGAAGAGGGAGGATCAGCATGAAAGGAAAAAAAATAATCAGAAAAAATCAGGTGATTGCAACCGGTTTGGCGGTAATGATTGCGGTTGCAGGGTATTTGACTTATGCCAATCAGAGCAGGGAAAAACAGGCGGGGACGGAGATCAATCCGGACTCGGAACAGATCCTGCTGCAGGGAGCGGAGACCGGCGTGGATATCGTCAGCCCGGAGGAAGGACAGGATGAAGCATTGTCTGCCGATACGCAGACTGAGACGAAGGAAGCGGAATCCAAAGAAACAGAAACCGGGGCCAATCCCGGGGAGGCCGTGCTGGTAAACAGTGTTAGCGCGGATAATATCGCGGCAGCGGCAAAACTGAATCGGGAGCAGGTCCGCGCGAAAAGCAAACAGACGCTGCAGGGCATCATTGACAATAACAGTCTCAACGACGCCGCAAAAGAGGAAGCAGTACAAAAACTGGTTGAACTGACGGAAAATGAGGAACGGGAGGTGGCTGCCGAGAATCTGCTGACGGCCAAGGGATACAGCAATTCCGTTGTAACGATCACGGACGGAAAGGTAGATGTGGCGGTCGGAATGAATGATCTGTCCGATATGAACCGGGCGCAGATCGAGGATATCGTCAAACGCAAGACCGGCGCGGAGGTTTCCGCTATTTATATTACCCCGATCCAGGAAGAAGCGAAAAAATAGAAGAACTTTGGACTGCCAGGAAGTTTCACTTGCATTTGTCCGTTTTTTTGGTATAATATCCGTATAAATATGCATTATGAAATATGACAGGAGGTAACGGACATGGAGGGATCGGAGAACATGTACAGGACGGATGCGGCCGGTTCGATCGGCGAGGTTCAGATCGCGGATGATGTGGTTGCGATCATTGCGGGACTGGCGGCGATGGAAGTAAAGGGTGTCGCTTCCATGGCAGGCAACATTACAGCGGAACTGATTTCCAAGCTGGGAATGAAGAATCTTTCAAAGGGCGTGACCATTGAAGTGGAAGACGGCGTCGTAACAGTGGATCTTTCTTTGAATCTGGAGTATAAATACAATTTAGTTGACGTTTCCGGCAAGGTACAGGAAAAGGTAAAAGCAGCGATTGAGAATATGACAGGTTTGAAAGTGGCAGCGGTTAATGTAAAGATTGCCAGTGTAGACATTCAGAAATAAGAGCGAGGGGCTGTTGCAGAGGATACTTGTAACAGCCTTTTACATATGCGGAATGGAGAGTAGTATGACACGGAGACAGCAGAGGGAAAATGTGTTCAAACTGTTATTTGACAAGACTTTTTACCGGGAAGAGGAGCATGCGGAACAGTGTGAACTGTTCTTTGCCTATGCGGACGGGCTGGCGGAGTCCACGGAAGAAGAACAGGCTGCTATTGCCGGACGGGTAAAAGCGGTATTGGAAAATCTGCCGGAACTGGACAGCGCGATTGCGGCCGCGTCAGAGGGCTGGGATCTGGATCGGATGAATCGGGTGGATCTGACCCTGCTGCGGCTGGCTTATTATGAAATGGAATATGATGCCGATATTCCGGTTAAAGTGGCGATCAATGAGGCTGTGGAGCTGGCTAAGAAATATGGCGGCGATGATTCCCCGTCTTTTATTAACGGCGTGCTGGCCAAGCTGGTGAAAAAGAACGGCGAAAACTGACGGGAACGGAGAGCAGAGATGGGAAATGTTTATACAGTCAGTCAGGTAAACCGATATATCCGGAATCTGTTTGAACAGGATTTTATGCTGGGCCGGATCTCTGTGAAAGGAGAGGTCAGTAATCTGAAATACCACACCTCCGGGCATATTTATTTCAGCCTGAAGGATGCCGGCGGCGTGCTGCCGGCAGTTATGTTTGCCGGGAACCGGCAGGGACTTCGGTTTCGGATGGAAAACGGAGACCGGGTGATCGTAAGCGGAGAGATTTCAGTTTATGAACGGGACGGCCGTTATCAGATCTATGCAAAAGAGATCCGGAAAGAAGGCGTGGGAGATCTGTATGCCCGGTATCTGCAGTTGAAGAACGAACTGGAAGAAATGGGGATGTTTGATCCGATCTATAAGAAACCGATTCCCCGTTATGTCAACAGGGTAGGGATTGTCACGGCAAAGACCGGAGCTGCGATTCAGGATATGGTACAGATCGCCGGCAGGCGGAATCCCTACGTACAGCTTTACCTTTATCCGGCACAGGTGCAGGGTGACGGCGCTGCCGAAACCATTGTGAATGGAATCCGCTGTCTGGACCGGATGGGACTGGATGTCCTGATCGTGGGACGCGGCGGCGGTTCGATCGAAGATCTGTGGGCGTTTAATGAACGGATCGTAGCGGAAGCTATTTTTAACTGCAATACGCCGGTCATTTCCGCAGTAGGACATGAAACGGATACGACGATTGCGGACTGGGTGGCGGATCTGCGTGCGCCGACGCCGTCTGCGGCGGCGGAACAGGCGGTATTTGATTACCGGCAGGCACTGTCGTATGCCTGCGATCTGGAAACGCGTCTGCAGAAGGCAGCCGGGCAGAAGATACAGAATGCGGCGTCTCGCCTGGAACGGTATCAGACGATCGTACGCTTCTGCGCTCCTGCAAACAGACTGGAACAGAAATGGAATCAGTACAGCGAATATCGGACCAGACTGCAGTACTGCATCCGGCAGAAACTGACGCAGAAGAAACATTCGCTGGAACTTATCTGTCAAAGATTGCAGGATCTTTCTCCGTTAAAGAAACTGTGCGGCGGGTATGGATATATTACGACAGACGGGATCCCGTTAGAACATCCGGAACAGGTGAATCCGGGGGATCTGCTTACCATCCGGCTGTCGGACGGTAAAATTTCCGCACAGGTAACGGAGTGCAGTTCAATATAAAGAAAGAGGGAACGACAAGAGGATATGGAAGAAAAAAAGGAAGCATTAAAACAGGACCCGGAGCAGACGGAAGCGGGGCCCATGACGCTGGAAGAAGCGTTTGACAGACTGGATGCGGTGGTAAAGAAACTGGAAGATCCTTCTGTCTCGCTGGAAGAATCGATGGTCTTATATCAGCAGGGAATGAAGCTGGCGGCGTTTTGCCAGGAACGGATCGAAACCGCAGAAAAGCAGCTGGTTGTTTTGGAGGAAACTCCGGCAGAGGGGACAGATTTATGAAAATAACAGAGCAGATACAACAAAAAACGGAATGGTGCAATCAGATCATCCGCCGGTATCTTCCGGAAGAGACAGGCTATGCCGCAGAATTGGCAGAGGCCATGAATTACAGTATTCTGGCAGGCGGGAAACGGCTTCGCCCCATGCTGATGGCGGAAACCTGCCGGATGTTCTGCGGACGGACAGAACCGGCAGAACCGTTTATGATGGCAATAGAATGTATGCATACCGCATCGCTGGTCCATGATGATCTTCCGGCGATCGACAATGATACATACCGGAGAGGAAAGCGCACGACGCACAGCGTTTACGGCGAAAGCACCGGAATCCTGGCGGGCGACGCGCTGCTAAATTATGCGTTTGAAGTGGCAGCCAAAGGCCTGACAGAGACAGAAAATCCGCTTCGGTACGGACAGGCCCTGCTTTGTTTAAGCAAAGCCGGCGGAATCGACGGCATGCTGGGAGGACAATATGTAGATGTAATCATGACCGGGAAACCACTGGACGCGGATCTGATCTCTTATATTTTCCGCTATAAGACCGGGGCGTTTCTTTCCTGCTCCATGGAAGTAGGCGCTATTATGGGCGGCGCGTCCGAAGCGGAGCGGCAGGATATGCGGGAAGCCGGAGAAAAGCTGGGCGTTGCCTTTCAGATTCAGGATGATATCCTGGATATCGTGGGAACCCAGGAGGAACTGGGCAAACCGATCGGCAGTGATATTCGGAATGAAAAGACAACCTATGTTTCACTGTTTGGAATGGAACAGGCGGAAAAGACATCTGTGCAGCTGACAAAAGAGGCTGCTGCGCTGGTACGAAAGATCAGTCCGGAGGAAACATTTTTGCCGGATTTGTTTACATATCTGACAAAACGCAGAAAATAGAGGGAATACAATGGTACTGGAACAAATACAACAGGTAAATGACATAAAAAAAATAGATCCGAAAGAATACGGCGTGCTTGCGGAGGAGATCCGGCAGTTTCTGATCGAGAAGGTCAGCCAGACGGGCGGGCATCTCGCGTCCAATCTGGGCGTTGTGGAACTTACGATCGCGCTGCATCTGGTGATGGATTTTCCGAAAGATCAGCTGGTCTGGGATGTAGGGCATCAGTCGTATACGCATAAATTACTGAGCGGAAGAAAAGAAGAATTTGACGGCCTGCGGAAATATGGCGGCATGAGCGGATTTCCCAAGCGCAGGGAAAGCAGCTGCGACTGTTTTGGGACCGGACACAGTTCTACCGCGTTGTCTGCGGCTTTGGGAATTGTAAACGGAAAATGGCTGAATAAGGATGACAGCCTGGTGGCTGCTGTAGTCGGAGACGGCGCGCTGACAGGCGGTATGGCGTTTGAAGCGCTGAACAACGCGGCTTCTCTGAAACGGAATTTTCTTATTGTATTAAATGACAATGAGATGTCTATTTCCAGAAATGTGGGCGGAATGTCCCGTTATTTAAGTAAAATGCGTGCCGGCAGCCGGTATAATGATTTGAAAAACGGCGTCGTCAATACGTTAAATAAGATCCCCGGTATCGGTGACAATGTGATCCGGGGACTGAAAAAGGCAAAAAGCAGTATTAAGCAGATCATCGTGCCGGGTATGTTGTTTGAAAATATGGGAATTACATATCTGGGACCGGTAGACGGGCACAATATCGAAGAGATGCTTTCCATTTTCAAAGAGGCGATCCATCTGCCGCATCCGGTTCTGGTGCATGTAATCACCAAAAAGGGAAAGGGTTATCCCTATGCGGAGAAGTTTCCGGCCAGATTTCATGGGGTGGAACCCTTTGACAGTATGACCGGGAAACCGTTAAATCAAAAGAAAACTATAACGTATACGGACCTGGTTTCCAAAAAGATGGTTGAACTGGGAAGTGAGCGGAACAATCTGGTAGCGATCACCGCGGCCATGGCGGATGGGACAGGATTAAAAGCATTTAAGAAGCATTTCCCGGAGCGGTTCTTTGATGTAGGAATCGCGGAAGAACATGCGGTCACTTTTGCGGCAGGACTGGCGGCCGCCGGATTCCATCCGTTTGTCGCGATCTATTCTTCCTTCCTGCAGAGAGGATATGACCAGATAATCCACGACGTCTGTATTCAGAATCTGCCGGTTACGTTCCTGATTGATCGGGCCGGGATCGTAGGCGGCGACGGGGAGACGCATCAGGGAATCTTCGATCTGTCTTATCTGTCTAATATTCCCAATATGCATATTATGGCGCCGAAAAACGGCTGGGAACTGCAGCGGATGATTGAATTTTCGGCAGATGTTTCTTTCCCGATAGCAATCCGCTATCCCAGAGGCGAAGCCTATACCGGGCTGGAAGAATTCAAGGAGCCGATTTGCTTCGGTAAGAGTGAGATCCTGTATAAAGAAAAGGAGATCGCGCTGATTGCGGCTGGCAATATGGTAAAGCTGGCAGAACAGGTACGGAAGCTCTTAAAAGAGCAGGGGCATTATGTAACGCTGGTAAACGCGCGCTTTGTAAAGCCCATTGATGAAGAACTGCTGGATCGTCTGATCCCGACGCACAGCTGTATCGTCACGATGGAAGAAAATGTGCTGAACGGCGGATTCGGCGAGCATGTACTGCGCTATCTGAACAGCCGGAATTATAAACAGGCATTTTTGCCCATTGCAATTCCGAACCTGTATATAGAGCATGGCAGTCTGGATATTCTGATGCGGGAAAACGGATTTGAAGCCGGAAAGATCGTCAGACGGATTCAGGAGAAAATGGCAGAATGAAAGAACGGCTGGATATATTATTGATAAACAGAGGGCTGGCAGCGTCCAGAGAAAAGGCAAAGGCAGTGATCATGAGCGGCGCCGTCTATGTCGAGAATCAGAAAGAAGACAAAGCCGGGTCTATGTTTGACCCGCAGGTATCAATCGAAGTACGCGGCAATACCCTGCCTTATGTAAGCCGCGGCGGTTTAAAACTGGAAAAGGCAGTCAACTGTTTTCCCATTTCGTTAGCCGGCTGTGTCTGCATGGATGTGGGAGCTTCCACAGGCGGATTTACCGACTGCATGCTGCAGAACGGTGCGGCAAAGGTTTACGCGGTAGATGTAGGACACGGACAGCTGGACTGGAAGCTGCGCAATGACAGCAGAGTCGTCTGTATGGAAAAGACGAATATCCGTTATGTATTGCCGGAACATGTGCCGGAACAGCTGGACTTTGTTTCCATCGACGTGTCGTTTATCTCTCTGACAAAGGTACTCGGACCCGTTAAGGCGCTGCTGAAACCGGACGGGCAGGTGGTCTGTCTGATCAAACCGCAGTTTGAAGCGGGAAGAGAAAAAGTAGGGAAAAAGGGTGTGGTCCGGGATAAGCAGGTACATCTGGAAGTCATTCAGTCTGTCGCGGATTTTGCGGCCTCTATCGGATATGTACTCCTGGATCTGGAATTTTCACCGGTAAAGGGACCGGAAGGAAATATTGAATATCTGCTGTATCTGTCAAATGCGGCGGACGCCGCGGCACAGAGAGCGTTTGCGGGACTGCCGGAGCAGGTCGTGGAAGCGGCGCACGGCGCCCTGGATCTGTAAAATTGTAGATGGGGTTAAACATGAAACATTTTTTTGTAATTGCCAATCCGGAAAAGGACAATCAGCTGACGATGGCAAATCACATCCAACAGTATATTATCGGTCACGGCGGGACCTGTCTGGTCCATGAAAGTATAGAATGCGAGCAGAAGCGGGGCTATCGGTATACCGATCCGAATTCGGTGCCGGAAGATACGGAATGCGTGATCGTGCTGGGCGGTGACGGAACGATGATCCAGGCGGCCAGAGATCTGGCAGCCAGAGATATTCCGCTGATCGGCGTCAATTTCGGAAAACTCGGCTTTTTGACAGAACTGGATCAGCAAAATATCACGGAGAAGCTGGATGCGCTGCTGGAAGGCCGCCATGAAACGGAGCACCGGATGATGTTATCCGGAAATGTGATCCGAAACGGAAACAGTATAGGTTCTCATATCGCGTTGAACGACATCGTGGTTAACAGAAGCGGTCCGCTCCGGATTCTGGATTTTCGTGTATATGTTAATGGCAAACTGTTAAAGCAGTATCGGGCGGACGGAATGATCGCAGGGACGCCGACCGGTTCTACGGCCTATAATCTTTCGGCAGGCGGCCCGCTGGTGGAGCCGAAAGCCAATCTGATCCTGCTGACGCCTATTTGCCCGCACACCATGAACGCCAGGAGCATCATTTTGTCGGCGGAAGACGTGGTAACCGTCGAGATCGGCGGCAGTCAGGGCAATACGGGGGAACCGATCGCCGCGTTTGACGGTTATGAGACGATTGCCTTAAAACCGGGAGACCGGATTGAGATCCGGCGGTCAGGAAAAACTACATCGGTTTTAAAACTTGGAAATTTGGGGTTTTTGGAAGTTTTACAGCAGAAAATGAGCGATATATAAGGAGAAGGTCATGAAAAGCTTAAGACATAAGAAAATTTTGGAATTGATCGAGCAATATGAGATCGAAACGCAGGAGGAACTGGCGCGGTATCTGACGGATGCGGGTTTTGATGTAACGCAGGCTACGGTATCCCGGGATATCCGGCAGCTGCAGCTTACCAAGGTGCCTTCTCACGGATTGAAGCAGAAATATACGGTGATGACGAACACGGAGATTAATCCCAGGAAAAAATATATCCGCGTCCTGCAGGATGGATTTCTTTCTGTGGAAGCATCGGGAAACCTGCTGGTGATCCGCACGGTATCCGGTATGGCAATGGCGGTTGCGGCCGCGATCGACGCGCTTCGCATAACCGGCATTATCGGTTGTATCGCAGGAGACGATACGATTTTCTGCGCCATCAGCGAAAAGGCGCAGAGCAGGCAAATGATCGAAAAGTTAGAGACGATATTAGAGAAAAACCAGAAAAAGGAGTAGGAATGCTGCAAAATCTTCATGTAAAAAATTTGGCTTTGATCGGAGAGGCGGATGTTTATTTTGGAGACGGTCTGCACATACTGACAGGTGAAACCGGAGCCGGTAAATCCATTCTTCTGGGGTCTTTAAATCTGGCGCTGGGACAAAAAGTCTCAAAAGACCTGATCAGACAGGATGCGGATTACGCTCTGGTGGAACTGGTTTTTTCTATGGGAGAAAAAGAACGGCATTTTCTGGCGGATGCGGGATTGGACGCGGCCGATGAAGACGCCGTCATTATTTCCCGCCGGATTACAGAGGGCAGAAGTACCGTCAAGATCAACGGGGAGACGGTTCCGTTACATACCGTACAGCAGATTACCCGGCATTTGCTGGATATTCACGGGCAGCATGACCATCAGTCTTTGTTGTATACAAAGAAACATCTGGAAATCCTGGATGCGTTTGGCAAAGAGAGTATCCGGATGCAGAAAGAAAAAGTTGCCGCCCTGTACCGGCAGTATCGGGAATGGGAAAAGGAAGCGGCTTCTTATGATATGGATGAAGAAGCCAGACTGCGCGAGTGCGCGTATCTGGAATTTGTTATCTCCGAAATAGAGTCTGCCGCGCTAAAAGAAGGAGAGGAAGCGGAATTAGAACAAAACTGCAGGAAACTGCAGAATGGAAAGAAGATTCTGGAGACTCTGCAGGAAATCTACAGCCGGTTTTCTTATGATTCCCGCGGAAGTATTCAGGACGGCATCAGTGAAAGCGCGGGCGCTTTGAAAAAACTGACGGATCTGGACCCGGCATTAGAGGAGTTTGAAAAACAGATCGTGGATCTGGAAGCGCTTTGTTCCGATTTTACCAGAGGGATCCAGGATTATATGGAGGAATTTTCTCTCGATGAAGCGGCGTTAGCGGAAATGACGGAACGTCTGGATCTGATTCGGAATCTCCAGAGTAAATATGGGCATACTGTTACGGAAATAGCGGCATTTTGTGAAGAAAAAAAGGCAGAGCTTGACAAACTGCAGAATTATGATAAAAAGCGGCAGGAAGCAAACGCACAGTTGGCGCATGTCAGGGCAGAGCTGGAAAAAGAGAGCGCAGTTTTGACGACGCTCAGGAAACAGGCCGCAAAGGAACTGGAACCGGCGATCATTGAGAGTCTGCGCATGCTGAATTTTCTGGATGTGCGGTTCTTTGTAAAGTTTCGGCAATTAGACAGACCGGAAAGCAGCGGCGCGGATGAAGTGGAATTTATGATTTCCACAAATCCTGGAGAGCCGGAAAAGCCGCTGGCTAAGATTGCTTCCGGCGGTGAACTCTCAAGGATCATGCTGGCAATCCGAACGATTCTGGCAAGAGAGGATGAAGTGGATACCCTGATCTTTGACGAGATCGATGCGGGGATCAGCGGAAAAACAGCGCAGATGGTCTCAAAACAGCTGGCACAGCTGGGAAAGCAGAAACAGGTGATCTGCATTACGCATCTGCCGCAGATCGCCGCTATGGCGGATCGGCATTATAAAATTGAAAAAACTGTCAGATCCGGCAGAACCTATACGGAGATTTCGCAGCTTTCGGAGTCCGGAAGCATTGCGGAACTGGCGCGGCTGCTGGGCGGAGAAACGATCACGGATGCGGTGCTTAAAAACGCGAAAGAAATGAAAGAACTGGCAAAACAAACAAAAATATAGCAGTGTCAAAATCAAATCGTGACAGATACTAAGGAAGAGTACAACAGGTATTCTTCCTTTTTCTTTTTGGATTATTTTATTTTTGGGAGGTAACGTATGTCGAGTACAAAGAAAAGCTACAGGCGTTTATTGTGCCTGCTTCTGACGGCGGTCATGCTGTTTGCGGCTGTTTTCTATCTGCAGACTGCCTATGATTCGATCCCGGATTCCATTCATATGTTTGTAAATCAGGATACGAATCTTAAAGTGGCGGCAGGGCTGGGTTTGTCTCGGAATGACGCGGTATCCATGTCTGAAAACGGACAGGAGGTCGTACTTGCTTCCGCACAGACCGGAAATTATACCATGGATGTAAAGCTCTTTGGATTCTTGCCGGTCAAATCAGTTTCAGTCAGTGTGGTGGAAAAAACGGAACTGATTCCCTGCGGGATCCCGATCGGGATCTATTTAAAAACCGATGGGGTACTGGTGATTGGAACTTCCTCCGTTACCCGTATGGACGGAGCGCTTATTGAACCTTCTTACGGAATCGTACAGGCGGGAGACTATATCGTTTCTTATAACGGTACCCAGGTAAGCAGTAAATCCCAGCTTAGTTATCTGGTAGAAGAATCCGGCGGGGAGGACGCGAAACTGCAGATCAGAAGAAACGGAGAACTGCTGGATGTAAAAATAAAGCCGGTAGAGACAGAACCGGGCCGGTATCAGCTGGGCGTCTGGGTCAGAGACGATACGCAGGGAATCGGAACACTTACCTATATTGACAGCAGTGGAAATTTCGGCGCTCTGGGTCATGGGATCAGCGATGTGGATACCGGAGAACTGCTCTCCTCAGAGGAAGGCGTATTATATGCGGCAAATGTATGGGGAATAAAAAAAGGGGAAAATGGAAATCCGGGCGGATTGTGCGGAAACATCCGCTATCAGGAAGACAATGTGCTGGGTACGATCGAGGCAAATACCGGGCAGGGGATTTTCGGAAAATGCAATGAAAAAATGCAGCATATGTATACCGGGAAACCCATGCAGATCGGATGGAAGCAGGAAGTCGAAACCGGAAAGGCAAGCATTCTGTGTCAGGTAGACGGAACCTTAAAAGAATATGATATTGAGATCGAAGAGGTCAATATGAACGACCGGAATCTGAATCACGGTATGGTGCTCCATGTAACGGATCCGGAACTGTTGGAACTTACAAACGGGATCGTGCAGGGAATGAGCGGAAGCCCGATTTTGCAGAACGGAAAGATCATCGGGGCGGTTACGCATGTATTTGTCAATGATCCTTCCAGAGGATACGGCATTTTTATCGAGCATATGCTTTCCCGGTAAGACCGCATGGGGCGCAGGCGCCGGCAGACTCCCTGCGCCCTTGCGTTACATAAGACAGACGCCTGTCGAAACGCGTCGATACCTGCGGTGCAATTAGGTTGCAAGAAGATTTGCGAAAAACTATAATGGGCTTGTGGCACGTAAATGGAATTATTTGGAGAGAAAGGAGCTGTTATGACAAAAATAAACGTAGCGATTGCAGACGATAACGATAGAATTTTGCAGACTTTGGAAGAAATACTGACTGCAGATGAAGAAATCAGGCTGGTTGGAAAAGCCAAAAACGGACAGGATGCCTATCAGATGATCCAGGAGAAAAAGCCGGATGTGGTGCTGATCGATCTGATCATGCCGAAACTGGACGGACTATCAGTGATCGACCGTGTGAACCGGGATCAGAAAATAGAAAAGGCCCCGACATTTCTGGCTCTGTCTGCGATCGGAAATGAAAATATTGTAGAAGACGCCTTTTCCCAGGGAGTCAGTTATTATATCATGAAGCCGTTTGACCGGGAAATGGTGCTGAATAAGGTAAAATACGCTGTACAGGAAAAGGGGAAAAAGAATTACGACGGCAAACGGATCAATCCGTATGAAAGCAAGCAGGAATATATAGAGAGAAATCTGGAAACGGATGTTACCAATGTGATCCATGAACTGGGTGTGCCGGCGCATATCAAAGGATATCATTATCTTCGGGATGCGATCATCATGGCGATCAACGATGGGGACATGCTGCATTCCATTACAAAAGTGCTGTATCCGGCTATCGCGAAAATGAATGATACAACGCCCAGCAGAGTAGAACGTGCGATCCGTCATGCTATTGAAGTAGCATGGGGAAGAGGAAAGATGGACACGATTGAGGAAATGTTCGGTTATACGATCAATAACAACAAAGGAAAACCCACAAATTCAGAGTTTATCGCGCTGATCGCCGATAAGATCCGCCTGGAGTATAAAGTAAAATAATTTAAAAATTTGCGAATAATACCTTTAAAAATTCAAAAGGATAGGTTATAATGGAAATATCAATTTGAGTTCGAGATGGAGGTTTATTCGATGAAGAAGGTTTTGTTTGTGACATCTGAATGCGTGCCGTTCATTAAGACCGGCGGGCTGGCAGATGTAGCGGGCTCTCTGCCGAAGTGTTTTAACAAGCAAGAGTATGATGTACGAGTGATTCTGCCGAAATATATGTGTATGGCACAGAAGTGGAAAGACCAGATGGAATATATATCCCACTTCTATATGTATTTCTGCGGAAGCGAGAAATATGTAGGCATTATGAAGACAGAATTAGAGGGAATTACCTTCTATTTCATCGATAATGAGTACTATTTTTCGGGATTTAAGCCATACGGCGATATGTTGTGGGATATCGAGAAGTTTATCTTCTTCTCGAGAGCGGCTCTGTCCGCTTTGCCGGTGATCGGTTTCAAACCGGATATCGTGCACTGCCATGACTGGCAGACCGGTATTGTCCCGGTATATCTGAAGGACAGCTTCCGCGGCGGTGAGTTCTACCGGGATATGAAGTCCATTATGACCATTCATAATCTGCGGTTCCAGGGCGTATGGGACATTAAAACGATCCGGAATATTTCGGGGCTGTCGGATTATTATTTTACGGCGGACAAGCTGAAGGATTTTGAGAACGGGAACCTGCTGAAGGGCGGTATCGTATACGCAGATTATGTAACAACAGTCAGCGATACATATGCGAACGAGATTAAGACGCCGTTTTACGGGGAGGGCCTGGATGGATTGATGCGTGCCAGATCCAACAGCCTGTGCGGAATCGTAAATGGAATCGACTATGAAGAATACAACCCTGCCACGGATGCGATGATCGAATATCCGTATCAGGCGGATAATTTCCGGAAGGAAAAAGTAAAGAACAAGCGTGCGCTGCAGAAAGAACTGGGGCTGGAGCAGGACGATAAGAAGATGATGATCGGAATCGTATCCCGGCTGACAGACCAGAAGGGACTGGATCTGATCGCCTGCATTATGGATGAGCTCTGCCAGGACGGTATCCAGCTTGTGGTACTGGGTACGGGCGAGGAGAAGTACGAGAATATGTTCCGCCACTTTGCTTGGAAGTATAATAATAAGGTCGCTGCGCTGATCTATTATTCCGAGCAGATGTCCCATAAGGTATACGCGTCCTGCGACGCGTTCCTGATGCCGTCTCTGTTTGAACCCTGCGGCTTAAGTCAGCTGATGAGCCTGCGTTACGGTACGCTTCCCATTGTCCGGGAGACAGGCGGTCTGAAAGATACGGTTGAGCCGTACAATGAGTATGAGAGCAAGGGAACCGGTTTCTCCTTCTGCAATTACAATGCGCATGAGATGCTGAATACCATCCGTTACGCGGAGCGGATCTATTATGATAAGAAACGGGAATGGAACAAGATGGTTGACCGTGCCATGGCGAAGGATTATTCCTGGAATACTTCCGCCAGAAGATATGAGGAACTGTATAGCTGGCTGTTAGGTTACTAAGAGCGGGAAAGCTGTCGGAACCGGTCGGAAAGTTAGTTGAATTTTCATATTGCATAGAGAATAAAAACCTCCTGTATTTGAGATACTTACACTGTAAGAATAAACAACAGGAGGTTTTTGTTATGTCAGATTTAACAGAATTAGAGCTGCAGAATTTACGTCATTTGATCATGGGCTATGACAACAGCCATTGTAAAATGACAGCCTATGCTTCACAGGCAACAGATCCGCAAATCAAACAGTTTTTCCAGAAATCAGCACAGTCTGCGATGCAGACCAAGCAGCAGCTGATGCAGTTTTTAGGTTAGGAGGATTTGAAAGATGGAAGAGAAGATCATGGTTGTTGACAGCCTGGAAAGTGTAAACGCGGAATTGAGTAAGTTCGGCGAGATGATTCCGCAGACGGATAACAAGCAGTTAAAGCAGACGTTAAAGCAGATCCGGAATCAGTGTGAAATGTCTCAGGAGGAGTTATATGAGATTGCCAGAAGCAAGTCTTATTATATTCCGGCAGAGAAGGCAACGGAAGAAGAGATCGCGCGGGTAAAAAGTATCTTTACGTCCGGTACAACGCTGTAATAAAAACTGATCTTGGCACGCGGCAGCACTGTGATTTCCAATGGGTTCCCGGTATCGGGGCAAAGCGGATAGCAGTGCTGTTTTTCTGTATTTTTACAGAAAAAGGTTTCTGAAAATTCAATTTTTTTTCTTGACAGACGATAGGGAATTGTTTATGATAAGGGCAGCAATCGGTTAGGAGAAATAGGGGAATGCGGCAAGGAACAGGGTTAACAGAAGAAGAAATCTGTCTGCTGAAGGAAGGTGTTCTGAAGGCGGTTCATAAAACTTCATGTGAGATCGCAGATCAGTGTTTTCGCGATCACGGTTATCTTGCCTGTGTATCGGATATTTTGAAGCATCCGAAGTTTCTGCAGATGGGACAGTATATCCAGCATGGGACGACCACTACGCTGGAGCATTGTCTGGGCGTTTCCTATCTGTCTTACCGGATTGCCAGGAGCTACCGGCTGGATTACTGGTCTGCGGCACGGGGAGGACTTTTGCATGATCTGTTCCTGTATGACTGGCATTATGTGGTTCGTGATACGGGCAATCATCTGCATGGGCTGACGCATCCCAAGACCGCGCTGCTCAACGCGACCAAATATTTCAGCCTGAATGAAAGAGAGAAGGATATTATCAGGAAGCATATGTGGCCGATCACGATTGAGCTTCCGCGATATGCGGAGTCCTATGTAGTGACATATGCGGATAAGTACTGTGGGTTAGTGGAGACGGTTAACCGGATCCGGAAGGATATACGAGTGAGAAGAAACGGAGGTTTTATGTATTATGGATACCATGATGGGCATCGTGCAGCAGGTAATCCCGCACGATGACATTCTGACGCTGGCAGGTGTTTTTGTTGGTTACAGCTTTATCGGCTGGGTAGTGGAATCGATTTATATGTCCTGGTGTAATCATAAGATTACGAACCGCGGATTTGCGCGCGGTCCCTTTTGCCCCATTTATGGGATGGGAGAGTTCCTGATCTATAATGTGGTCCTGGATTCCTTTGCCGATAATCTGCTGCTCGTTTTTCTGGTATCGGCGGTGCTGGCCACTCTGTTTGAACTGCTGGTAGCGAAGCTGATGATCTGGAAGCTGGGCTATGTCTGGTGGGATTATACGAATAAGCCGTTTAACTATAAGGGAATCATCTGCCTGGAAAGTACGATCGCGTGGGGCATTTACGGAATCTGTGAGGTTACGTTCCTGAGAGCCTCCATTATCCGTCTGGTACATTTTCTGCCCGTGAAACTGCTGATTGCCGCATTTATTATGATCGGCGTTATCTATCTGCTGGACAGCGGAACACAGCTTCGCAAGATTCTGCACGGAGATGTGAAGGAAAGCGAGAACAATCTGATGAAAGTGAAATAAAGAGACCGGAACCGAAATCGGGGTTTTATCCGGATTATAAAAAGCAGGTCATTCGACCTGCTTTAAATTTGCAGTTCCGGGTGTAATCACCATGGAGTAGTTGGTATGGTAGATGACAAATCCCGGCGCGCCGCCGTTTACTTTTTTCAAATGCTTCCGCTGCGTGTAATCGATCTCTACTTTATCCTGCAGCTGCCCTTTGGAATAGTAGGCGGCCAGCATAGCGGCTTCTTCAAAGGCCCGGTCCGGGATCTCTTTTCCTTCTGCCTTTAAGATGACATGGGAACCCGGCATTCCTTTGGCGTGAAACCACCAGTCGCTGCCGGACGCCAGCTGGAAGGTCAGCCGTTCATTTTGATAATTGTTTTTTCCGACATACAGGTGGAAGCCGTCGCTGGAAAGATAGTGGAGCGGCCGGCTGAGCGTCTGTTCTTTTTTTGCTGGGGTTCCGCGGCGGTTTTTTGCTCCGTAGTGGGGCTTGAGATAGCCGAAAGCAATCAGTTCTTCTTTGATCTCTTTTAAGGTCGTCTCATCGGGAGCCATATCCAGCGCCGTGGAAATGGATTCCAGATGGGAGATCGAAGCGGCGGTCTGTGCCGTAATCTCTGTCAGTGCTTCATAAGTCCGTTTCAGTTTCCCGTATTTTTCAAAATACCGTTTGGCGTTTTCCATCGGAGTCTCGGTTTCGTCCAGCGGAATCGTGACCGTTTCATTGGTATAATAATTCAGCGCGTCGAAAGATCTGGACCCCGGAGCGATCTGGTGCCCATAGGCTGTGAGCAGTTCCCCGTATATCTGAAACTGTTCCCGTTTTTTGGTATCCGCTAACTGGCGGCACTGCAGGTCGTACTTTTTATAGTCTTTTTCCAAAGCTGTCTGTACGATGCGGCGCAGATCAAAGGATTTCTGGCGCATTCTGGTAAAATGTTCCTTTTGCGCGTAGTACGTCTCCAACAGTTCGCTGATCCCGGAAAAGAGGCGCGTCCGGCAGTGCCCGAAGGTCTGCAGGGGAACGGCTGAAAATTCCACGGGTTCTTCCTTTTCATAGTAGATGACCGGAGAAAAACGGCCGTTTCGTACCGGTTCCAAAAAATCCGTAAATATCCGGTACAGATGATAAAGCGTATCTTCCGACAGGTCAGAGACGCCCATACGTCCGTCAATTCCCGCAGTCTCACATACTTCGCTTGCTGCGATCGGACTGATCCCGGAAAAATTCAGGTAGAGCGCTTTATAAACAGGCATGTTCGCGGCGGCAAGCGCCGTCCGGAAGGTTTCCGGAGTAACTGTTAAAGGCGAAGTTTTCTTCGTGGATTCCGGTATAAAATAGGGGCGTCCGGGCAATACTTCCCGGACGGAACTGACGGTGGCGGGGATATGTTTGATACTGTCGATGATCGTGCCGGTTTCGTCCTGAAAGATCAGGTTGCTGTGTTTTCCCATCAGTTCAATGGTAAGCGTTTTCTGACACAGATCTCCCAGCTCATTATAATGGATGATCTCAAAATGTACGATCCGTTCCAGATCCGGCTGCCAGATCCGCGCGATTCTTCCATTCTGAATATGCTTCCGGAGGAGCATGCAGAAGTTGGGCGCGGCCGGAGGGTTCGGACGGTTTGCTTCCGTTAAGTAAAGCAGCGGCAGGCTGGCGCTGGCGGACAGCAGAAGCCGATATTGCGATTTCTCTTTTTTTACCGTAAGCAGCAGCGCGTCCGGCTCCGGCTGAGCAATCTTAAAGATCCTGCCGTCGGTCAGTTTATCTGAGAGCTCGGCCGTCAATGCGGCTACCGTAATTCCGTCAAATGCCATAAATGCCTCCGATTCCGATAAAGTCTTTCCTTATTGTAAGCGGAAAACACAAATTCGTCAACTCAAATATATTGACGGCAGATAAGAATTGATTTATAATAATTCAGTATGTCAAGAAATCCCGGCGCTCGGAAGGGCCGCCGGATAGGAGGACAGAAGGCTATGATAAAAAGTATGACGGGATTCGGCCGCTGTGAAAGTCTGGATGAGACGCTCCGGCTGCGTGTGGAGATCCGATCTGTCAATCATCGGTTCTTAGATATGAGTCTGAAGATGCCGAAGAAGCTGAACGCGTATGAAAGTGTATTTCGTTCTGTGGTAAAACAGTACGCGTCCAGAGGGAAGATAGACGTATTCCTGTATTATGAAGAACTGGAAGAGCGGGATATCAGCCTGCAGTATAATGAACAGTTGGCCAGATCCTATATGGAGATTTTTGACCGGATGAAAGAAACGGCTCCGGGAATACCGGATGATATGACACTTTCAAAACTGGCGTTTTCGCCGGACGTGATCATAGCCAGGGAGACCGAACAGGATGTCGAGGCAGTCGTTCCGAAAATGAAAGCGGTTCTGGAAGAAGCGTGCAGACAATTTGAAGAGGCCAGGATCCAGGAAGGCGTTCAGTTAAAAGCAGATCTGCTGGATAAACTGACAGAGCTTCAGACTTATGTGGATTTTATCACGGAGCGGAGCCCGAAGATCATTGCGGAATATCGCGGAAAGCTGACGGACCGGATCGAAGAACTCCTGCAGGATACGCAGATCGATGACAGCCGGATCGCCATGGAAGTTACCATCTACGCAGATAAGATATGCGTGGATGAAGAACTGGTAAGGCTTTCCAGTCATGTTAAGACCATGCGGGATACGCTGGAGCACGGTACGGATATCGGCAGAAAACTGGATTTTATCGCGCAGGAGATGAACCGCGAGGCCAACACCATTCTCTCCAAATCGAATGATCTGGAGATTACCAACTGCGGGATCGATTTAAAGACCTGTATCGAGAAAATCCGCGAACAGGTGCAGAATGTGGAATAGTTACGGAGGAGAGAGATGCAGGGTAGTTTAGTAGTAGTATCCGGATTTTCCGGTGCAGGCAAAGGAACCGTTATGAAGAGCCTGCTGGAAAAGTATGACAATTACGCGCTGTCTGTTTCCGCGACGACCAGACAGCCGAGGGGAGGAGAGCAGGAAGGCGTTTCCTATTTTTTTAAGTCTCCGGACGCGTTTTCGGATATGATCGCGAAGGGCGAATTGATCGAATATGCCAATTACTGTGGTAATTTTTACGGGACTCCGAAGAGTTATGTGGAACAGCAGCTGCGGGCAGGAAAAGATGTTTTGCTGGAGATTGAGGTGCAGGGCGCGCTGAAGGTAAAGGCTCAGATTCCGGATGCGGTACTGGTATTTATTACGCCGCCGTCTATGGCGGAACTGGAAGCAAGGCTGCGGGGGCGGCAGACAGAAACGGAAGACGTGATTGCCAAACGGATGGCGAGAGCCAAAGAAGAGGCCGGAATCATGGAACAATATGATTATCTGGTTGTTAATGATGCGCTGGAAACCTGTGTGGATGAACTGCACGATCTGATCCAGAAGCAGCATGATCGGGTTTCCCAGCAGAAAGCGTTTATTGATAAGATCAGGCAGGAACTGAGCATATATTAAAAGACTAACTATTAAAAGTCAAGTCTAAAATGAAATATTTTTGGATGAATTGCAGAAATGCATTTCAGCATAGA